>JBIIVD010000044.1:0-19543 GCA_044339635.1 Steroidobacteraceae bacterium
AGACCATCGCCGTGCTCACCTTCGCGATGCTGCTGACCGGCATGCCGCTGGTCACGGCTTTCACTTCGGTGGTGGCGAGCGTCAACAACCTGGGTCCCGCGCTCGGACCGACCGGCCCCTCCGGGACGTTCCAGGTCCTCACCGACGCCCAGACCTGGATCTGCACCGTCGGCATGATCCTCGGACGCCTCGAGATCTTCAGCGTCCTCATCCTCTTCACCGCCGCGTTCTGGCGGAAGTGACCCCGGTCCGACGCCCCCGCGGCGCCCCCCGCCCCGCCAAGACCTGCCAACACTGCGGGCGCCCCTTCGAGTGGCGCAAGAAATGGGAGCGGGACTGGGATCAGGTGAAGTACTGCAGCGACGCCTGCCGCCGCGGGTTCGGGCCCCGGCGTGGTATCGTTTCCCCATGAAAAGACGCACGGTGTTGTTGGCGGGCCTCGGCGGGATCGGGGCCCTGGTGGTCGGGTGGGCGGTGCTGCCGGCGCCGTCGCGACTGAAAGGCAAGACACCGCTGCCGGTCAAGGACGGGCAGCTCGCCCTCAACGGCTGGGTCAAGATCGGCGCCGACGACTCGGTCACCGTGATCGTGCCGCGCTGCGAGATGGGCCAGGGCATACACACCGGCCTCGCGATGCTGCTCGCCGAGGAGCTCGACTGCGATTGGCGCAAGGTCGGCATCGAGCAGTCGCCGATCGACGTCATCTACCGCAATTTTTTCATGACGAAGGGCATGCTGCCCTTCGCGACCGACGGCGACGGCACGCTGCACCGCGTCGGCCGCAATGTCGCCGACAAAGCCACCGGCCTCATGGGCATGATGGTCACCGGCGGCTCCACCAGCATGCCGGATCTTTGGCTGACGATGCGCGAAGCCGGCGCCGCGGCCCGCGCGACCCTGATCGCGATCGCGGCCCGCGAGTGGGCCGTGCCCGTGGCGGAGTGCTCGACGGCGGCCGGGGCGGTCACGCATCCGCGGCTCGGCTCCCGGGGCTATGGGGCGCTCATCGCCGCAGCGAATGCCGCCGGTCCGGACAGCGGCGGCAAGCCGCGGCCGCTGCCCGAGGTCGGCGAGGTCGCGCTCAAGGATCCCGCGCAGTTCAAGTTCATCGGTCGGCCGCTGACGCGGCTCGATGCGCCGGCCAAGGTGGACGGTTCGGCGGTCTATGCCTGCGATGTGCGCGAGCCCGGCATGCTCTACGCCGCCGTGGTGCACGCGCCGCAGCGTGACGCGACGCTCGGTGCGCTCGACGACAAGGCGGCGCTCGCGCTGCCCGGCGTGCGCGGCGTGTTCCGCCTGCCCTCGCTCGCAGGGTCAGCAGCGGCGGTCGGCGTGGTCGCCGACGGCACCTGGCAGGCGCGCCGCGCGGCAGCCGCACTGCTGCCCACCTGGCAGGCCCCGGCTACCGGTGCCAAACCGGACGCCAAAGAAAACAAAGGCGCCGCACCCGTGACGGCCGATACGGCCGTCATGACCGCCGCGCTCTGGACGGCGGTGCGCTCGGGATCGGACGCCCACACCTTCCGCAACGACGGCGATGCCCTGAAGACCCTCGCGGGGGCCAGCGCGGCTGCCACGGGCAGCGCCCTCAAGAAGATCACCGCCGAATACGAGCTCCCCTGGCTCGCGCACGCGGCGATGGAGCCGATGTCCTGCTGCGCCAAGGTCGAGGGCAAGACCGCAGTCGTGCACATGGGCCACCAGGCGCCGGATGTGGCCCGCAAGGCCGTGGCGAAACTGCTCGGCTTCGAGGAGACGGCCGTCGAGATCCGCAGCGTCGCGCTCGGCGGCGCGTTCGGACGCCGCACCGAGCTCGACATCCTGCTGCAGGCCGTGAGCATCGCGCGCGAGCACCCGGGCAAGCTGGTGCAGCTGCAATGGACGCGCGAGGACGACACCCGCAACGACTTCTACCGGCCGGGCGCCGTCGCCCGCGTCGAGGGCGCGGTCGCGGACGGCCGCATCGTCGCGCTGCACTCGCGGTCGGCCTGCCAGTCGGCGACCGTCGAACTCACCACGCGCATGATCGGCTTCGCGCCGCCCGGCCCCGACAAATCCGCCGTCGAAGGCACGGCCGACCAGGCCTACCAGATCCCGAACATGCGCGTCGACAACCAGATCCTCACGCTGCCCATCGCTGCGGGCGTCTGGCGCTCGGTGGGGTTCTCGTTCCAGTCGTTCTTCCACGAGAGCTTCATCGACGAACTCGCAGCGGCCGCCGGGACCGATCCGGTCGCGTTCCGCCTCGCCCACCTCGATCCCGCCACGCGCGAACATGGCGTACTGCAGCTCGCCGCCGAAAAGGCCGGTTGGCGCACGCCGCCCGCACCGGCGCCGGATGGCGCCCGTGTGGCGCGTGGCGTCGCGCTCTGCAAGAGCTTCGGCAGCCCGGTGGCGATGGTGATGGAGGTGTCGCTGTCCCCGACCGGCACGCCGCGCATCCACCGCGTCGTCACGGCCGTCGACTGCGGCACGCCGGTCAACCCCGGCCTCATCCGCCAGCAGATCGAAGGCTCCGTCATCTGGGGTCTCTCCGCGGCGCTCACCGGCCGGATCACGATGGAAGGCGGCGTGGTGCGCGAGGGGAACTTCGATTCGGTGCCACTGATGCGGATCAGCGAGACCCCCGCCATCGAGACGCACATCATCGACAGCCGCGCGGTACCGACGGGCGTCGGCGAGATCGGCGTACCGCCGGTCGCCCCGGCCCTCGCCAATGCGCTCGCCGCGCTCACCGGCCAGCGTCCGCGGCGGCTGCCGCTGCTCGAGTCGTGATCCTCGTCACCGGCGCCGCCGGCGTCCTCGGCCAGGCGGTCATCGCGACACTCGTCGCCCGCGGGGAGATGGTCGCGGCCGTCGACCTCGCGCCTGCCGTCCCGCCCGCCGGGCAGCGGCTGTCTGTCGGTGGCACCGACCTCGCCGACGCGACGGCCGGGGCGGCGCTCATCGCGCAGCTCACCGGAACCTCCGGGGCCGGGTCTCTGACCGGCCTCGTGAACGTCGCCGGCGGCTTCCTGTGGGAAACCGTGGCCGAGGGCGGCTGGGCGTCCTGGGAGCGGATGTACCGCATCAATGTCCAGACCGCGTTCGAGGCCACGCGCCTCGCGCTGCCGGCGCTGCGCGCCTCGCGGGGCGCCATCGTCAATGTGTCCGCGGCGGCGACGGCGCGCGCTGGGGCAGGGATGGGCGCCTACACCGCCGCCAAGTCGGCCGTGTCGCGGCTGACCGAGGCGCTGGCCGCCGAGGAGCTCGCGAACGGCGTGCGGGTGAACGCGGTCATGCCGTCGGTCATCGACACCCCCGCCAACCGGCGTGACATGCCGGACGCCGACCCCGGCCGCTGGGTGACGCCGACCGAGATCGCCGAGGTGGTCGCGTTCCTGTTGTCCCCCGCCGCGAGCGGCGTGACCGGCGCCCTGGTGCCGGTGGTGGGACGGGTGGGGTGAGAGCGCTCTCGGGCTGAAGCCCGGGGCGGTCAGCCGAGCGGGTTGCGCACCCGCAGCGCCGGGTAGCGTGAGAAGTCGCGGTCGGCGCTCCAGAACTCCCGCACCCCGTGGCTGAGGCAGACCGCGGCGATGCGGGCATCGTGCACCTGCCCGCCGCGCACCTCGCCGGCGGTCACCAACAAAGACAAGTTCTCCCAATGCGCCTCGCCCTCGGCGAGCAGCACGCAGCGGCCGCTGTCACGCAGGCCGCCCAGGAAGGCGAGCGCTTGGGCGGCGGGGGTCGGGATGCGGAACCCCCTCGGGTTCGTCACCACCGACAGGAACTCGTGAGCGCAGGACCAGGGGATGCCCCACACCGTGGGCCCCTCGGCGAGGCTGGTGAGACAGCGCGCAGCCGCCGCGTGGAACGGCAAGTCGGACCGGTGGGCGTAGACGAGGATGTTGGTGTCGACGGCGATCATCCGGAGCCCCTCGATGGGCGGCGCTCAGGGCGCCCGGCCGCGGTCGTGCGCCATGGGCGGCGCGATGTCCGCGCCGGGCGTGTAGGCTTGGTCGTAGGTGTCGAGGATGACGCGGTGAAGGCCCTTGGCCTCGGCCTCCGGCGTGAGTCCGCCCTCGCCGAAGGTGACCAGGACGAAGGGCGGTCGGGCGGGTTGTTCATGGGCTTGCAGCGCCCGGTGCAGCCCCTCTTCAACCAACGCGCGCAGGGTGATGCCGCGCCCCTCGGCGAGGCGCCGCGCCCGGGCGAAGAGGTCGTCGTTGATGTCGATGGTGGTTTTCATATGGGCGACCGTAAATTATTATGTGGGCGTATGGGTGTCAAGCCCTGACGTGCTGCAATTGATGGTAATAATCAAGCCAAAAACCCACAAATAGACCGTTTTGTTCCACAAATGACGCTAATCAACCCCTCCGATACTATCGTCGCCCCGGCCACCGCGCCCGGCCGCGGCGGCATCGGCGTGGTGCGTCTGTCGGGTCCGGGGGTGCCGGCGATCGCCGCCGGGCTGCTGCCTCGGGGCCTGCCCGAACCCCGCCACGCCACGCTCGCGACCTTCCGCGACGGTGCCGGCGAGGCGCTCGACACCGGCCTCGCGCTCTACTTCCCGGCACCCCATTCCTACACCGGCGAGGCCGTGCTCGAGCTGCACGGCCACGGCGGTCCGGCGGTGCTCGCGGCGCTCGTCGAGCGGGCCGTCGAGCTCGGCGCCCGACGCGCCGAACCGGGCGAGTTCACCCGCCGCGCCTACCTCAACGACAAGCTCGACCTCGCCCAGGCCGAGGCCGTCGCCGACCTCATCGACGCCGGCTCCCAGGCGGCCGCCCGGGCGGCGCTGCGCTCCCTCCAGGGGGCGTTCTCGAGTGAGGTCCACGCGCTCGTCGAGGGGCTCATCGACCTCAGGGTCTGGGTGGAGGCCGCCATCGACTTCCCGGAAGAGGAGATCGACTTCCTCGCCGACCCCGCGCTCGCCGCGCGGGTCACCGCCCTGCGCGCCCGGTTCGATGCGGTCACCCGCGCCGCCCGCCAAGGTCGGGTGCTGCGCGACGGCCTGACGGTGGTCATCGCCGGCCGCCCCAATGCCGGCAAGTCGAGCCTGCTGAACGCCCTCGCCGGCCACGACGCCGCCATCGTCACCGACCTCCCCGGCACCACCCGCGATGTGGTCCGCGAGCACCTCGAGCTCGATGGCCTGCCCGTGACCGTGCTTGACACCGCCGGGCTGCGCATCGCCGGCGAAGGCCCCGCCGATGCCGTCGAAGCCGAAGGCATCCGCCGCACCCGCGCCGAGATCGCCCGGGCCGACCTCGTGCTGTTCGTGGTCGACGCCGCCGCCGACCCCACGGCCGAGGCCCTCGCCGCCGAACGCGCCACCCTCCCCGAGGGCGTGCCCCTGACGCTGGTGTTCAACAAGGTCGATCTGGTGGAGGGGGGTGATGCGGTGGTCGCTCCGGCCGGCACCACCCCGCTGCGCGTCTCCGCCCGCAGCGGCGCCGGCCTCGCGGACCTGCGTGCCCACCTGCAGGCCGCGATCGGCTACGCCCCGGGCGACACCGGCGCGCTGTCCGCCCGCGCGCGGCACCTCGATGCGCTCGCCCGCGCCCGCGGCCACCTCGATGCCGCCTGCGCGCTGCTCGCCGACAAGCGCGGCGAACTCGTCGCCGAGGAACTGCGCGGCGCGCAGCAGGCGCTCGGCGAGATCACCGGCGAATTCAGCTCCGAGGACCTGCTCGGCAGGATCTTCGGGAGCTTTTGTATCGGGAAATAGACCTCACCCCGAATTATAAAAACCTTTACAAGTTTATTTTATAGAGATAACTTATCAAAACTGGGTATAACCGAAGCTCGGAGGTCCCATGGATCCCGTCACCAACCCTTTCGCACCGGGTGCGGGCACCCGTCCGCCTGAACTGGCCGGCCGCGACGACTTGCGTGAAGTGGTGCGGGTCGCCATCGCGCGCGTGCGGCGGGGCAATCCGGCGAAGAGCATCATCATGGTCGGCCTGCGCGGCGTCGGTAAGACGGTGCTGCTCGACCAGATGCGCGATGACGCCGAGGCCTCGGGTATCCAGACCCTGCGCATCGAAGCGCCCGAGGGTCGCTCGCTGCCTGCGATGCTCGCGCCGCAACTGCGCCAAGCGCTGCTGCGATTGAGCCGTTCCGAACAGGCGAAGGACCTTGCGCAGCGCGCGCTGCGGGGACTCGCGGGCTTTGCCGAGGCGCTGCGCGTCACCTACCAGGACATCGAGATCGGCATCGATCTTGAACCCGAACCCGGGCTCGCCGACAACGGCGACCTCGAGCACGACCTGTCGGCCCTGCTGGAGGCGGCCGGCCTGGCGGCGCAAAAAGCCGGCACGGCGCTCGTCATCTTCATCGATGAGCTGCAGTATGTGCCGGAAAGCGAGCTCGCCGCGCTGATCACCGCGATGCATCGTTGCTCCCAACGCCGCGTCCCGGTGACGCTGGTCGGGGCAGGTCTGCCGCAATTGCGGGGCCGGATGGGCGAAGCGAAGTCCTACGCGGAGCGCCTGTTCGACTTCCCGGAGATCGGACCGCTGCAGCCCGGCGACGCGGCCGCCGCGATCCGCAAACCCGTCGTCGAGCAAGGCGCCGAGATCACGCCAGCCGCCATCGAGCGCATCATCGATGAGACTCAGGGATATCCCTACTTCCTGCAGGAATGGGGAAAGCATGCTTGGGATGCCGCAGACGCCTCACCGATCGACGACGGCGATGTCCGGGCGGCAGGCATCACCGCCATCGCCGCACTCGACGAGAGTTTCTTCCGCGTACGGCTCGACCGTCTGACGCCCGCCGAGAAGAAGTACCTCCGTGCGATGGCGGAACTCGGCCCCGGACCGCACCGCTCAGGCGCGATCGCGGATCGCCTCGGCCGCGAGGTCACCGCACTCGCCCCGACGCGCAGTGCCCTCATCCGCAAGGGGATGATCTGGAGCCCGAGCCACGGCGACACGGCGTTCACCGTGCCGCTGTTCGACAGGTTCATGAAACGCAGCATTCCGGGGTCGGACTGGCGGTGATCCCGGACTCTATGGCGAGGGCGCCAGCCCATCGGAGCGCCGTCCTCGTCCATGGACTGTCCTCGCGCGAGCCGGCAACGAGGGGATCAGGCTTCTGTTTTCGGATGATTTTGGCTTCAGGGTGAAGTCTCACCCGCGACCGGAAGATCTCAAATCTTTTGGAAGAGGCCGCGCCTCACGACCTGAACCGCCGTCCCACCCGCTCCCGGTCCGACCGAAAACGGGTGGGCGACAAAGAACACGCCTGCGGCAAGCACATCCACCGAAAATGCCTTGATCTGGAACTCATGCGGGCGATCGTAGCCCGTACTACACGCAAAGAATAGGCGTTTCTACCGGCGCGTCATCGCGCATTGATCCACCGCCCCCGGCCGTAAGGTGTCCCCACGGGTGATGCACGCCGTGCATCGCCTTCGACGACAACCCAACTGAAGAGGTGGTTCAAATGAAGAAGTTCATCGCAAAGTTCCTGCGCGACCAGCGCGGCCTGACGACGGTCGAGTACGCGGTCGCCGGCGGTCTCGTGGTGGCGACGTTGGTCGCGGCCTTCACGGCGCTCGGCGCCCGTGTGGAAGCGATCATCCAAGCGATCATCACCGCGCTGACCTGAAGCACGGACGCGACCCGGTCGGCGCGTCGCGCCGGCCGGGCTCGTCTCCAGGGATGCCGCCCATGGAACGACTCACCCTCGCCGCCCAGATCGGCGTGCTGCTGCCCTCGCTGGCCGCCGCCGCGATCATCGACTGGCGCACCCGACGCGTCCCGAACACCCTCGTCGCGCCGCTCGCCGTCGCGGGCATCGTCATCCAGACACTCGAATTCGGCCTGCGCGGCCTCGGTCTTGCCGCCACGGGCGCGCTGATCGGCGCTGCCTGCCTCCTGCCCTTTTACCTGCTGCGCGGCATGGCCGCCGGCGACATCAAGCTGATGGCCGCCGCCGGCGCCTGGTTCGAACCGGCCCTGTCGGCCTGGGCCGTCATCTTCACCTGCCTCGCCGGCAGCGTGCTCGGCATGGCGCTCTGGTTCGCCCGCCGTCGCCGCCACGGCGTGCCCTACGCGATCGCGATCGCCACCGGCACGGTCGCCGCGCTCTGGCTCGCGCAGTCCGCAGCCGCCGCCCCCCTCGACATGATCCCGCCCATCCCCCACCACGGAGTGTCGCCATGACGCCCAGAACCCGTCGCAGCATCGTCCTCATCTTCATCTCGCTGGCGCTGGCCACCGCCGCCGCGGTCCTCGCCAACCGCTGGGTGACCAACCGCGCCGCGGCGGTCGACGCCACACGCCAGAGCCAGATCTCCGTGGTCGCCGCCGCCACCGACATCCCCTTCGGCGCGGTGATCGAAGCGCGCCACCTCAAAAAATTGCAGGTCCTCGGTCGGCAGCGGCCGCCCGGCAGCTTCACCGACCCCGCGCAGGTCGTCGGCAAGGTCGCGACCTCGGAGATCCTCTCCAACGAGGTCCTGCTCGACCGCCGCTTCGTGACGCCGGGCCCGGGCAGTCCGCTCGCCGCGGTGCTCGCCCCCGAGATGCGCGCGGTCAGCGTGCGTGTCGACGATGTCGTCGGCGTCGGCGGCTTCATCCTGCCCGGCAACCGCGTGGATGTGGTGGCAGCGCGTGCCACCGGCGATCGCGCCTATGCCGACACCATCCTCAGCAACGTGAAAGTGCTCGCGGTCGACCAGCAGGCGAGCTCCGACAAGAACGCACCGGTGGTGGTGCGCGCGGTGACGCTCGAGGTCACACCCGACGGCGCCGAGGAACTCGCCCGTGCCAAGCAACTGGGCGCGCTGCAGCTGTCCTTGCGCAACCCCACGGACCGATCGGTGCACGCCGCACACGTCGAATCGCCGGTCGCGGCTGCGCCGATTGTCGTCGCCGAGGCGGCACCCGCCCCGGCCGCCTCCACGACAGCGCTGCGCGGCACCGTACCGCGCATCCGTCGCGCGCCGCCGTCCCCCGAGGGCGTCAGCGTCATCCGCGGCACTGAAGTGACGCGCCGCTCCGACTACTGATCACCAGAGGCTCCCATGCAAACCTGCCACTCCAAGATATCCGCCACGATCCTGTGCATCACCGCGGGTGCGATGCTGCCCGCCACGCTCGCCGAGGGCGCTGCGCCAGCGCCAGCGCCGGTCGTGATGCCGGACGGTGCCGCCGGCACGCTGCGCATCCCCTCCCCCGAAGCTGCGGCGGGCATCGCTGTGCCGCTGTTCCAGTCGCGCGTCATCACGCTCGATCGGCCAGCGGCCCGCGTGTCGGTCGCCAACCCCGACCTCGCCGACATCGTTGTGATCTCCCCGACCGAGTTCTACCTGCTCGCCAAGGACATCGGCGTCACCAACCTGCTCGTCTGGGAGCGCGGCTCGAAGGCGCGCAGCGCGGTGCAGGTGGAGATCACGCACGACCTGGAGGGCCTCAAATCGAAGCTGCACCTCCTGGTGCCCGGCGCCGACATCGAAGCCCGCTCCGCGCAGCGCTCGATCGTGCTCACCGGCGCGGTGCCGAGCGCCACGGCGATGAACGCGGCGGTGCGCATCGCCGAGGGCTACCTCGCGCAGATCATCTCGCGCAAAGGTGAGCAGTTCCAGCAGGAATCCGGCTCCCGGCGCGAGGACAAGAGCGTCGGCGGCGTCATCAACCTGCTCGAGGTCGCCGGCGCACAGCAAGTGATGCTCGAGGTGAAGGTCGCCGAGATCGCGCGCTCCGAACTGCGCCGCATCGACCCGCGCTTCAACGCTTTCGGCGTCGATGGCAAGTGGGGCTGGGGCGGCGTCAACGGCGGCGCGTCCTTCCCGGACACGCTGTTCGGCGTCGACGGTCTGCGCGCGCCGGTCTTCCCGGGCGGCGGCGGCGCCTCGTCGGGTCCGGCGGTGGACGAGTTCGCGCCGAGCGATCTCTTCATCCAGGACAAGGGGCTGTTCGCGAGCTACCTCAGCGGCAGCTTCGCGCTCAACATCGCGATCGACGCCGCCAAGGACAAGGGCCTCGCCAAGGTGCTCGCGGAGCCGACGCTCACCACGCTCACCGGCCAGGAGGCCTCGTTCCTCTCGGGCGGCGAGTTCCCGGTGCCGGTACCGCGCGGTGTCGACAGCGTCGGCATCGAGTTCAAGGATTTCGGTGTCGGCCTGCGCGTGCTGCCTACGGTGCTCGGCACCGGGCGCATCAACGTGCGCATCGAAGTCTCGGTCAGCGAGCTCTCCAACGCGACCACGGTGCTGCTGAGCCCGGGCCAGTCGAACAGCTCGTTCGTCGTACCCTCGCTCACCAAGCGCAGCGCCAGCGGCACGGTCGAGCTCGCCGACGGCCAGACGATCGGTCTCGCCGGCCTCATCAACGACAACATGCGCTCGGCGGTGTCGAAGTTCCCGGGGCTCGGCTCGGTGCCGATCCTCGGCTCGCTCTTCCGCAGCCAGGACTTCGTGAAGGGCCAGACGGAGCTCGTGATCCTCGTGACGCCGCGCTTGGCGAAGCCGGTGGATCCGAAGCGCCTGCGGCTGCCGACCGACGGCTACCGCGAACCGAGCGATACCGACTTCTACCTCCGCGGCCTGTTGCAGGCACCGGAACCGAAGACCCCCGCCACCACCCCGGAGAGCGCCCCATGAACGCCCAGAACACCCCGTCTGCGACGACCCGTATCCCGATCGCCCGTGTCTCGATGACCGTGGCCGCGGCCACCGCGATGCTGGTCACCGGCTGCGCGAGCGCCCCGGAGGCGACGCTCGCCGACGGCGCCTCGGTGCGCGAGCTGATCGAACAGCAGACCCACGATCCGTCGGCCACGGCGCGTCATGGCACGACCACGCCCCAGGGGACCGACCCCGATGTCGTGAACGCGGCCGTGCAAGGCGTGCGCGCGCCCGCGGCGCGCGGCGCAGCTACGTCGTCGCGGCCCAGCATGCTGGACCTCATCAACGGGAGCGGGAGCCGCTGACATGGCGCGTCGGCCTCAACGCGGACGGCGGCAGCAGCGCGGGATCGTGATGGTGGTCATCGCGGCGGGGCTGCTCGCCATCCTCGCGGTGGCGGGACTCGCCGTCTACACGAGCCGCATCACCTACAACAAATCGCGCCTGCAGGGCGTGATCGATGCGACCGCCCTCACCGCTGCGAAGATGCTCGACCAGACCGGCTCCGACGCGCAGGCGACCGCAGCCGCGAACGCCGTGTTCACCGCGAACCTCGCGAGCTTCCCCGAGCTGCGACGCGCGCTCGGCAGCGGCGCGACGCCGACGCTCGTGTACTCCACGGGCATCAGTCCCTTCACGGCGCAACCGGCGGGGACGCTCGGCCTGCACTATGTGCGCGCCGAGGTCGCGAGTGCGGGCGGCGGCGGGGGCGGCGGACTGCTCGGGATCGTCGGCGTGAGATCGATGCCCGCGCGCGCCAGCGCCATCGCCGGGCCGAGCCCGGCGGTGGGTGTCGCCTGCAACATCGTGCCGATCGCGCTCTGCGGCAACGGCGGCGCCGACCTCGGCTATCCGTCCAACCGGATCCACGCCATCAACTCCGGCTCGGGCACCACGCCCGGGTTCTACCGCTACCTGCAGTTCGACGACACAGGCGGTGCGAGCGCGGTGCGCGACAACCTCGCCGGCGGCTACGACCAGTGCGCCGCCAACGGTACGCGCGTGCCGGTCAAGTCCGGCGTGAACTCGGGGCCCGCGACCCAGGGCCTCAACACGCGCTTCAACCAATACACCTCCGGGCTCTCGCCGGAGACCTTCCCGCCGGACGTCATCCAGCGCCAACCGAGCCCGCTGCTCAGCTTTCACAGCGGCACCGGCACCATCCGCCAGAACGGCACCGTGGTCACGCTGATCAGCCAGATCGGCTACGGCTACGCGGCCTACGCCGCCGCGACGCGCGATGGCCCTTATGAAATCCAGCCGAGCCCGGCAGGCGCCGGTGTGTTCAAGCGCCGCGTGGTCGCCGCACCGGTGGTCGATTGCGGCGATGAGATCAACAAGACCGTGCCGATCATCGGCCTGCGCTGCCTCTTCCTGCTGCAGCGCGCCGATGCCTCAGGCAGCAACGCACGGATCTTCATCGAGATGGCCCCCGAGTGCGAGGCCGGCGGCCGACCGGGCCCGGTACCCCCAGGCACGCCAGGCGGCGTCTACGTCATCCAGCTCTATCGCGATCCGGCGAGCCCCGACTCATGAACACCCCGACCGGCAACGATCGACGCGACCCACGCGGCCGACGCACCGGGCGCACCCCGCGCGGCATGGCGCTCGTCGAGGCGGCGATCGCGCTGCCGCTCGTGCTGCTGCTGCTGATCCCGGTGGGCGAGATCACGCGGGTGTTCGTGCAGTACTCGGTGCTCGCGCATCACACACGCAGCGCCGTGCGCTACGTCGCCGAGCGCGCCATCAGCAACACCACCGGCAAACCCGTGATCACCCCCGCGCTCACCGCTGCTGCACAGAACATCGTCGTGTACGGCATGCCGACCGGCGGCGCCGAACCGATCATCCCGGGCCTGTCGATCGCCGAAGTCTCACCGCCCGTCATCACCGCGGGCGGCGATGTGCTGCTGAGCGTGACGCACCCCTACCAGTCGATGCTGCAGCTCGGCGGTCGACTGCCCGGTCTCGGCTTCGCCGCCGACCTGACCCTGGAAGACCTGCCCATGACGGTCACCTACACCATGAGGCCGCTGTGAGCCCGTATCGCACGACGGCCTGCGGACGACGCAGCGCGACGCGCAGGCGGCAACGCGGCCTGAGCGCAGTCGAGTTCGCGGTGGCGGGTGCCACCGTGTTCATCCTGATCTTCGGGGTCGTCGAGGTGGCGCGCGCCGGTTTTGCGCGCGCGATGCTCGAGGAAGGCGTGCGACGCGCCGCCCGGCTCGGGGCCGTCTGTCCCGTGAACGATCCCTATGTCGCGGCGGCGGCGCGCTTCGCCGAGGACGACTGGGGTGCACGTCTGTTGCCGGGTGTCACCGCGGCACAGGTCGCCGTGCAGTACCTCGACATCAACGGTATCCCGATCGCCGATCCCAACGCGCGATTCACCGACATCCGCTTCGTGCGCGTGACCACATCGGATTACGAACTGCCGCTCTTCCTGCCCTTCCTCGACCTCACCTACGAACCGGACCCCGTGTCGTCCATCCAGCCTGCCGAAAGCTTCGGCGTCTCGCCTACGGAGATCCTCCCATGCCTACCGTCGACCTGAGCCCACCTGCCGACATCCTGGTCGCAGGATCCAACGCCGCCGCCGTCGGGACCCTCGTCGCCTCGCTGCGCGACCAGGCCGCGTGGCGCGCGACGAGTCTCGTCACCGCCACGCCGCGTGTCCTGATCGATGCGCTCTCTGCTGCCGCGGATGGCAGCACGCACATCTCGGCGCTCGTCCTCGCCTGTGACGACCAGAATCTCGCCGATCTCGATGCGCTCGCCGCCATGGATGCGGGGCAGCGGCCGCCAGTGATCGTCTGCGGGACGCTGAAGAGCGCCGAGGCGAACCGGGCTGCGCTGCGCGCCGGGGCGATCGACCTGCTGCCGGCGGCGCCCGCGCTCGCCGAGCTGTTGGTGGCGCTGCGCCATGCGACCCAGCAGAACGGCGGACGCACCCGCACCACCGAGCGCGGTCGCCTCGTGACGGTGATCGGTGCCGCCGGCGGCGTCGGCACGACGTTCGTCGCCTGCAACCTCGCGCACCTGAGCGCCGCCGTCGGGCACCGGCACACCTTGCTGGTCGACCTCGATCTTGTCTATTCCCCGCTCGCCACGGCGCTCGGGCTCAAGCCCGAGCGTGGCGTATTGGAGGCCCTGCAGCAGCTCGCGACGCTCGACACCACCGCCCTCGAAGGCTACATCACCAAGCATCCGAGCGGTCTCGAACTGCTGGCGAGCCCCGAAGGCACCTTCACCACCCAACCGATCGACGGCGACTCGTTCCGCACCCTTTTGCGCCTGATACGCCAAGGGCACGAACAGGTGTTCGTCGAGGGCAGCCGCTGGCTCGACGCCGCGACCACGGTCGCGATCTCCGAGTCGGACCACATCGTCATCGTGCTCGAGCAATCGGTCGCGCAGGTCCACAACGCCGCGCGGCTCTATCGGCTGCTCACGCAGCAGATGGGCGTCGCCCCGACGCGCATCGTCGTCGTGCTCAACCGCTACGTCCAACGCGCGACGGTGCAGCCCGACATGGCCGCCAAGGCCATCGGCTGCGAGTCGGCCATGGTGATCCCGAACATGTACGGCCTCGCGCTCGACAGCATGGATTCCGCGATCCCCTTGTTCGATCTCGACCGCGGCTCCGCCGTGGCGCGGATGCTGCTCGAGCTCGGGCAGCGGCTCGGCGACTATCCGCCCGCGGAGCCTGAAGGCCTGCTGCGCAAGGCGCTCAGCGTGTTGATGCGGCGGCAGGCATGAGCGCCGCAAGCAACGAACTGGCGGTGGAACGCCTGCGGGTGCTCAACCCGGTGGAAGCCGAGTGGAAACAACGCATCTACCAACGCCTGCTGTCGCTGCTCGATCTGACGCGCCTGTCGCGCACGGACGATCGCAGCGCACGCACCCAGATCCGCGAGATCACCAACCGCCTGTTCCTCGAGGACTCCGCCCCGCTCAGCCTCGCGCAGCGCCAGTTGATCCTGCGGCAGATCGAGGACGAGGTGATGGGCCTCGGACCGATCGAGCCCTTGCTCGCCGATCCGACCATCTCGGACATCCTGGTGAACGGTCACGACCACGTCTACCTGGAGCGTCGCGGCAAGCTCGAACGCTCCAGCGTGTGCTTCCATGACGATGCGCACCTGATGAACATCATCGATCGCATCGTCTCGGCGGTCGGCCGGCGGGTCGACGAGTCGGCGCCGATGGTGGACGCGCGCCTCAAGGACGGCTCGCGCGTCAACGTGATCATCCCGCCTCTCGCGATCGATGGTCCCATGTTGTCGATCCGACGCTTCGCGGTCGAGGCACTGACGCCGGATGACCTGATCGACTTCGGCACCCTCACGCCGGAGATCTCCGAAGTGCTGCAGGCGATGGTGCGGGCACGCCTCAACCTCGTCATCTCCGGCGGCACCGGCTCCGGCAAGACCACGCTGCTCAACGTGCTCTCGGGGTTCATCCCGGAGAACGAACGCATCATCACCATCGAGGATTCGGCGGAGCTGCAGTTGCAGCAGCCGCACGTGGTGCGGCTCGAGACCCGGCCGCCCAACATCGAGGGCCGCGGCCAGGTGACGCAGCGCGACCTCGTCCGCAACAGCTTGCGCATGCGCCCCGACCGTATCGTCGTCGGCGAAGTCCGTGGCGCCGAAGCGCTCGACATGCTGCAGGCGATGAACACCGGTCACGACGGCTCGCTCACCACCATCCACGCCAACTCCGCCCGCGACGCCTTGAGCCGCATCGAGACCATGGTCGCGATGAGCGGCGTGCAGTTCCCGATCCGCGCCCTGCGGACGCAGATCGCCGCGGCCATCAACGGTGTCGTGCACACAGAGCGTCAGGAAGACGGCGTCCGACGGGTGACGAGCCTGCAGGAGATCAACGGCATGGAGGGAGATACCGTCACCATGACCGAGATCTTCTCCTTCCAGCGGCGCGGCATGTCGCCCGACGGCAAGGTGCAAGGCGAACTGCGCCCGACCGGCATCGTCCCCGGCTTCTACAAGCGCATCAAGCAACGCGGCATCTCGTTGCCCATCGAGCGGTTCACGCCCGCGGCGACCGAAGGAGACGAACGATGATGGACAACCCGATCGCGATCTTCCTGGCGCTGGTGTTCGTGGCGATGTTCCTGCTGATGCAGGGCCTCGTCGCGCCGGCCTTCGGTTCCGGGGCCCGCATGCGCCGACGGCTGCTGAAACGGCTCGAGGAGCTGTCGGTGGAGCCCGGCGCGGATTCGGCGCCGTCCCTGCTGCGAAGGCGGTATCTCGAGCGCCTGTCTCCCCTGGAGCGCCGTGTGGAGGCCTTGCCGGGCATGGCGACCCTGCGACGGGTCGTCGAACAGGCGGGGATCGATCGCCCCGCGCACCGCTTCGTGCTGATGGGGATCATCTGGGGCGTCGTCGCGGGCGCAGGCTCCGTGCTGTTCGGGTCGGGGTGGCTTGCGGCGCTCGCTGTCGGCATCGTGACGGCGTCGACACCGTTCATCCGCCTCGTGCTGCAGCGCGCCAAGCGCATCAACGAGATCGAGGCGCGCCTGCCCGACGCCATCGACATCATCAAGCGTTCGGTACGCGCCGGACATCCGTTCATCGCTGCGATCAAGCTCGTGGGCGAAGACATGGAAGGCCCGATCGCCGAGGAGTTCGCGGCGACGGCGGCCGATTTCTCCTACGGTAGCGACCCGCGCGCGGCGCTGCTCGGTCTCGTGGCGCGGGTGCCGAGCGCCACGCTGATGGGCTTCGTGACGGCCGTGCTGATCCAGCGCGAGACCGGCGGCAACCTGGCGGAGATCCTCGACAACATCTCGCAGGTCATCCGCGGGCGCCACCGCTTCCATCGCAAGATCCGCACGCTCTCGGCGGAGGGCCGGGTGTCCGCCTGGGTGCTCACGCTCGTCCCGTTCGGGCTGGCGGCCGTGCTGCAACTGACCAGCCCCGATTACCTGGGGATCTTGTTCGAGAGCGATCGCGGGCTGTCGATGCTCGTCGTGTGCGGCCTGCTGATGGTCGCGGGCATCTACTGGATGCGCAAGATCATCCGCATCGAGATCTGAGCACCGCTCGCCGTCTGCATCCCGGAGGATCATCATGATACTGCCTGCCTTCACGTTGAACGAATGGCCCATCATCGCCTTGCTCGCCGGCGCGGCGTTCATGCTCGTCTGGGTCGTGGGATCCCTGGTGAGCAGTGCGCGGGACCCCGCCCGGCGGCGCCTCGCCGCGATGGCGGGACCGCCGCAGACCGTGATGCCCGTTCGTCCGTCCCGTTTGGCGGACCACCTCGCACCCCTCGGCCGTTGGTTGCTGCCCGGTTCGAAGACCGAGCGGGCGCGGCTCGAGCGGCTGTTGTTCCTGGCGGGCTACCGCGGCCCGAACGCCTTGGGCGTGTTCTTCGGGATCAAGACCGTGCTCGCGCTGGCACTGCCGGCGGCGTGGCTGCTCGCAGCGCCCACGCTGACGATGCTGACGCCCGGGCAGCGCTGGATGCTCGCCGGCATCGCCCTGTTCGCGGGGCTCTTGGCGCCCAACCGATGGCTCGAGCGCCGCGTGGCGCGCCGGCAGAAGCGGCTGCGCGACGGATTTCCCGAGGCGCTCGACATGCTGGTGATCTGCGTCGAGGCCGGCCTCGGCCTGACCTCGGCGATCGCGCGCGTGGCCGAGGAACTGCGCTACAGCCAGCCTGAGCTCGCCGCCGAGCTCGCGATCGTCAACGCCGAGATGCGCGCAGGCGTCGACCGGGAGGTCGCGCTCGACAACCTGAACGCCCGCACGGGTCTCGGGGAGATCCGCGGGCTCGTCAGCCTGCTGCAACAGACGCTGCGCTTCGGCACCGGCATCGCCGACAGCCTTCGCGTCTACGCCTCGGAGTTCCGCGACCAACGCATGCAGGCGGCCGAGGAACGCGCCGGCAAGATCGGCACCAAGCTCGTCTTCCCGCTGATCTTCTGCGAGTTCCCCGCGTTCTTCGTGATCGCGGTCGGACCTGCCGTGCTGCGCATCATGGAGGCGTTCTCGCGATGAAACCCATCCACACCGACCGCAGGACCGCCCGGTGGGCGCCCGTCCTGCTCGCGCCGATCCTCCTCGCACCGACGCTGCTTGCAGGCTGCGCGACGACCGACACGGCCTCGCCGGAGGCCACCCGAGCGGATGCCGGAACTCGCGATGCCGCGACGCGTGACGGCACGGCGCGCGATACCGCCCTGCGGGGTACGGCCCTGCGCGATGCGGCCCTGCGGCGCGGCGATACGGCATGGCGTACGGATCGTCCCGACGAAGCGCTGCGGCATTATCTCGAGGCGGCCGCCGCCGACCCGACGAGCGATGTCGCCCTGCTGCGCATCTCGATGCTGCACGAGACGCTTGATCGGCTCGATCTTGCCATCCGCGCCTCCCAGGTCGCTGCCCAGCGCGACCCGCGCAAGGGCTTGGCGATGCAGCGTCTGGGGTATCTCTGGCTGCGCACGGGCGATGCCGAGCGGGCCGCTCAGGAGTTCACGCGCGCGCTGCAGCTCGATCCAGCCCTCTGGGCATCGTGCATGGGGCTCGGCCTCGCAGCCGAGCAACGCGGTGATGTCACCTCGGCCCGGATGCACTACGACGAGGCGCTGGCGCTGCGCCCCACGTCGGCGGAGCTGCTCGCGTACAGCGCCCGCGTCGATCTCGCACGCGGCGATCTGCCGCGCGCACGGACCCAGGCACAGGCCTCGCTGGCCGCGGCACCCTCGACGACCGGTCGTCTCGTCTGGGGCGATGTGCTCGCGCGTTCCGGCGAATACCCGGACGCGCTCGAGGCCTATCACGCCGTGCTCGACACGGCAGAGGCCTATCAAAGGCTCGGCGAACAGGCGATGCGCCGCAGCGACTGGCCGGCGGCGGTCGATTTTCTCGAGCGCGCGCTGCGATCGGCGCCGAGCCGACCGGAAACCACGGCGAAGCGTCTCGCCGTGGCTCGTGAGCGCCTCGCGGTGGTCGATCGACGGGCGCTGGGTCGATGAACACCCCACCGCCTGCTGCGCAAGCTACGCAGGGACATACGCACAAGTCACGAGGCGTATGGCCGCCATCCGGTACGGTTTCGCACCGAACAGCGTTGCAGGCCGCGCGTAGCGTTGGAACCCTGTTCGGTCGTGAACCGTTTTGGTTGCAGACCGCCAACTCAAAGAAAGGGAGTCTGACATGACTGTGATGGATGAGATGATGGGCAACGACCTGTTGCGTGCCTTGCCGGAAGACCAGCGGCGTCGTCTGCTGCCGCGTGTCGACCGCGTCGACCTGCCGACCGGGTACGTGATCTCCGACGCGGCCCGCAGGTCGGCGCACGTCTACTTCCCGACGGCGAGCGTCGTCACCTTGCACCACGTGCTCAAGGACTGCTTCTCCGCCGAGTTCGCCATCGTCGGTCGCGAAGGTGCCGTCGGGCTCGACGCCATGTTCAACGACCGCCCCACCGCCGACCGGGCTGTGGTGCTGCAGGGCGGTGGCGCGCTGCGCATCGACAAACGGGCGCTCAAGTGGGAGTTCTTCCGCTCGCAGGACCTTCAGCAGACGCTGGTGCAGTACACCTGGTCGCTGATGGGGCTGGTCGCGCAGACCGCCGTCTGCAACCGCCACCATTGCCTCGACCAGCGGCTTTGCCGCTGGCTGCTCATGGCGCAGGACAGGCTGCCCGGCAACCAGCTGACCGTGACCCAGGAGTTCCTCTCCCACCTGCTCGGCGTGCGCCGCGAAGGCGTCACGCAGGCTGCGGGCCGACTGCAACGCGCGGGCCTCATCCGTCATCGCCGCGGACAGGTGACCATCGTCGACCGTGCGGGTCTCGAGGCCGCCGCCTGCGAGTGCTACGAGACCGCCCGGCGGACCGTCGCACCCCGCCCCATGAACGAAGTGCGCCCGCGCCTCGGGTCGCTGCAGA
>JBIIVD010000078.1:0-5558 GCA_044339635.1 Steroidobacteraceae bacterium
ACGCGCAGCTCCTGGTGGCGGGCCCGTTCGCGAGCCCCCTGCAGCGCACGGGCGCGTCCTTGGACCGGCAGGACGTTTCCATCCTCG
Source organism: Steroidobacteraceae bacterium (assembly GCA_044339635.1). Classification (GTDB taxonomy): domain Bacteria; phylum Pseudomonadota; class Gammaproteobacteria; order Steroidobacterales; family Steroidobacteraceae; genus UBA964. The sequence goes on from JBIIVD010000078.1 coordinate 88, forward strand.
GTGCCGACCAGCCGGCGAGCGTCGGCAAGACGAGCGGTCAAACGCTGGTGCTCGATTGGGCGATCCGCGACGGCCTTGCCTTGCGGTCGATCTCCTCATACCGGGAGCTCGACCAGTCGCAGCTCGACCAAGGATTGATCGACGCGATCTCGACTTTCGCGCCCAATCGGCCGTTCGCGCGCCTGAGCGTCGCCAACGTCGGCCAGCGCCAATCGAGCCAGGAGTTCCAGCTGATCGGCGACACGGCCCGGTGGGAGTACGTACTCGGCGCGTTCTACTTCGAAGAGACGGCAGATGATGACGCGCAGACGCCGCAGCTGAACCTCTGGAACGCTACCGGCACGGCGTACACCAGGAACCCGGCGACCACACCGCTCGATCTCAGCCGCGTCACGATCGACCGTGCCAGCAAGGCGAATGCCGAGAGTCTCGGCATCTTCGGCCAGGCGACCTGGACGCCGGCCGCGCTCGAGCGGCTGCACTTGACGGTCGGCGGACGCTACACGAAAGATTCCAAGGATGGCCGCCTCTTCATCGTGAACGGCGCGCCTACGACCTTCGCTTTCGACAGTTCCTGGAGCCGGACCGACCCGATGGTCACTGTGGCTTGGGACTTCACGGACGAGGTGATGGGCTACGCAAAGTGGGCCACCGGTTACCGCGCCGGCGGCGCGAACTCGCGCTCCCTGAGCTACCGTGCGTTCGACCCGGAAGAGGTGGTCGCGACGGAGGTCGGCTTGAAGAGCCAGTTCCTCGACGGTCGTGTACGTCTCAACGCCGCGCTGTACGACGCGACGATCAAGGACAAGCAGATGGACTTCTTTTTCCCGCTGGTCATCGGAGGCTCCCAACGGACGGTCGCGGACACCACCAATGCGACCACCGAGGGCGAGTCCCGCGGCGCGGAGGTGGAGATCCTGGCGATGCCGTTCGAGAACCTCACCGTCGGCCTCAACTACAGCCTGATCAAGGCCGATCCGCTGTTCGCGCCCAACCCGTACGTCACCGGCAACCCGCTCACCCGTGTATTGCCGCTGTATGCGCCCGAGAATGCGGGCAGCGCGTCGATCGACTACATCATGCCGATTGGCGGTGCGCGCCTGAAGTTCCACCTGTCGGGCAACTGGGCCGACGGGGCGTACACCAGCGAGGTCGAGCAGACCCTCACGGACAGCTCGGTCATCGTCAACTCCCGGATCTCGATCGTCGATCTCGCCATGCCGTCGTCCGATGCGACGGTGGAGTTCTCGCTGTGGGCCCGCAACCTGCTTGATGAGGAGCACCTGTTCTACAAGAGCGTCAGTTCCTCGCTCGGGACCTACGGCATCTTCAACGAACCTCGTACCTATGGCATCGACGCGCGGCTGCGCTTCGGAGGTGGCCGGTGATGTCCCGTTCCGATCAGGCGCCGCGCGCCGTTCGAGCCATCGTCGTTGCGCTGACGCTGGGTCTGTCCCTCTCCATCAGCGCCGCGTGGGCGGATGACCCCCGGGCGGCCACCGCGATCCCTGCTCAAGCGGCGATCGACCGTGTCCTGCCCTTGGAGGGCGGCATCAATTTCCGCGAGTTGGGGGGATACCCGACGGTGGATGGCCGGCGAGTGCGACGGGGCATGTTGTACCGCTCGGGCGCGATGGCGAACCTGACGGACGCCGATTACGAGCTGCTCTCGAAGTTGGACATCGCCGTGTTGATGGATCTCCGCTCGACCGACGAGCGGTTGCGTGAGCCGACCCGCTGGCCGCTCGCCAAGGAGCCGCCCCGGCGTCTCGAGCGTGACTACGCCCTCGAGTTCGGCGAAGTCCTCGCCTTGATGAGGGGGACGCCCAATGCGGAGACGGCTCGCACCGCCTTCGCCTCGTTCTATCGGCGGCTCCCCCAGCAGTTCGCCGATCAGTACCGGCAGATGTTCGCCGAGCTGCTGTCCGGCAATGCGCCGCTCGCCTTCAACTGCTCGGCGGGCAAGGACCGCACCGGGGTGGCTTCCGCGTTGATCCTGACGGCGCTCGGCGTGCCGCGGGAGGTCGTGATGGAGGACTACCTGCTCTCCAACCGCCATTACAAGCCCAAGCCGATGTCGGCGACCGCGACGGACGATCCGACCGTGCAGTTCTTCAGCCGGCTGCCGCCGGATGTCGTCCAGGTCTTCATGGGCGTCGATGCGTCTTTCCTTGAGGCCGCGTTCGATGGCATGACCGAGCAGTACGGCAGCGTCGACGGATATCTCGAGAAGGCCATCGGCCTCACTGCCGAGGACCGCAAGAAGTTGCGTCGGATCTACACCGAGGCCGGCGTCCTTTGATCGCTGCGGGACCGCCGTAGGGCTTCACGGTGCCTTAGGTACGACCTCCGGCGCCAGTTCCGCGACAGCCTGGAAGTGGCTGAGGTAGACCTTGCCGCTGAGCCCTGCCAGGAAAGCGGTCTTGCCCAGCCGGTCCATCACGGGGCCTTTGACCTCGCTCAGGTGCAGCGCGAGTCCGGCGTCGCGCAGGCGATGGTCGATGCTCTCCAGGCTCTCGAGCGCGCTCGCGTCGATCTCGTTGATCGCCGAGCACTGCAGCACGACGTGACGCAGTCCCGGCCGCTCGGCCACCAGCGCGTTGATGCGATCCTCCAGCACGCGCGCGTTGGCGAAGTAGAGGCTCTCGTCGACCCGCAGACCGACCAGATGCGGGCTCGTGCGCACGGTGTGACGCAGCACGTTGCGGAAGTGTTCGGTGCCCGGCACGAGCCCGACTTCGGCGATGTGCGGACGGCTGGTCTTGTAGAGATGCAGGAGCAGCGACAATACGACGCCGGCGACGAGGCCCGCCTCGACGCCGATCGCGAGTGTGGCCATCAGCGTGACGGCCACGGCGGCGATGTCCGCACGCGAATAGGCGAAGGTGCGGCGCAGGATGCCGAAGTCGGCCAGCGACAGCACTGCGACCACGATGGTGGCGGCGAGCGCGGCTTGCGGGATGAAGTGCAGCGCGGGGGTCAGGAACAGCACCACGAGCAGTATCCCGGCTGCGGTGAACACGCCGGCGGCCGGGGTCTGCGCGCCGGCGTCGAAGTTCACCACCGAGCGCGCGAACCCGCCGGTCACCGGGAAGCCGCCGGTGAAGGCAGCGCCCACGTTGCCCGCGCCGAGCGCCATGAGTTCGCGGTCCGGCACGATGCGCTGGCGGCGCTTGGCGGCCAGCGTCTGTCCGACCGAGACCGACTCGACAAAGCCCACGATGCTGATCAGCAAGGCGGGCGCGGCCAGTTGCTGCCACAGTGCGAGATCCCATGAGGGCCAGGTCAGGGGCGGCAGGCCCTGCGGCACGGCGCCGACGATGCGCACGCCCTGTTCTTGCCACTGCCCGGTGGAGACCAGCACCGCGGCCATCGCGATCGCGGCGACCGGAGCGGCTTTCGGGAGGATGTCAGACAGGCGCGGACTGAGGCCGAGTCGTTGCAGGAGCGGCTTGAGGCCGCGCCGTGTCCACGCCAGGAACACGAGGGTGGAAAGACCGAGGGCGGCGGTCAGCGGGTGACTGTCGGGCAGCTGCCGCAGCAGTCCCCACACCGACCCGAAGAAATGCTCGCCCGCCGTGTCGAGGCCGAGGACGACCTTGAGCTGCCCGACGGCGATCAGCAACGCCGAGGCGGTGATGAAGCCCGAGGTGACGGGGTGGCTCAGGAAGTGGGCGAGGAATCCGAGTCGCAGCACGCCCATCACCAGCAGCATCAGCCCGGAGAGGAACGCGAGCGTGATCGCCGCGGCCCAGTAGGCGGGCGTGCCCACCGCCGCAAGATCGCCGATGGCGGTGGCAGTCATCAGCGACACCACCGCGACGGGGCCCACGGCCAGCACGCGGCTGCTGCCGAGCAGCGCATAGAGCACTAGCGGTGCGATGCTCGCATACAGCCCGACCTGCGGCGGCAGGCCCGCGAGCGCCGCGTACGCCAGGCTCTGCGGGATCAGCATGACGGTGACGATCAGCGCCGCCACGAGGTCGCTGGACAAGGTCGCGCGGTCGTAGCCGCGCAGCCATCCGGGCATCGGCCACGCCTTCATCAGGTCATCTGCCCGTCGACGCGCGTCATCGCCGCGCGCGGCGGTCGAGGACCTCGAACACCAGCATCCCGCCCACCATCGCGGCCACGAAGAGCGCGGCCTTGGGTTCGCCCGCACCCATCGCTACGAGGCCGGGGCCGGGACAGAAGCCGGCGAGACCCCAGCCTGCGCCGAACATGAGGGACCCGACCACCAGACGACGGTCGATGTCGCGCGAGGTCGGCAGATGCATGGCGCCGCCGAGGAGGCTCCGGGTACGGGTCTTGGCCACCGAGAATGCGACGAGACCGACCAGGATCGCGCCGCCCATCACGAACGCGAGGGAGGGGTCCCACGCCCCCGCGAGGTCGAGGAAGCCCTGCACTTTGGCGGGATCGGTCATGCCGGAGACCAACAGGCCGATGCCGAAGAGCAGGCCGACGAAGAATTCGATGATGCGGTTCATGGAGGAGCCTGCCGTCAGATGAGATGGCGGATGACGAAGACCGTGGCGAAACCCGCCGCCATGAAGGCGAGCGTGGCCACCAGCGAGCGCGGCGAGAGACGCGAGAGGCCGCAGACGCCATGGCCGCTGGTGCACCCGGAGCCGTAGCGCGTGCCTAACCCGACCAAGAGGCCCGCGGCGACGATGGCGAGGTCGCTCGCCGCGATGGTCGGTGCGCGGAGCAGGGCCGGCGCTGCGAGCGATACAACGAGCGGTGCCGCCAAGAGGCCGAGCAGGAAGGTCACCCGCCAGCTCCAGTCGCCACGGCGGGGCGACAGAAGACCGCCCAAGATGCCGCTGATGCCGAGCACACGGCCGTTGAGCAGGATGAAGGCCGCCGAGGCGAGGCCGAGCAGCACCCCGCCCGCGAGGGCGCTCCAGGGCGTGAAGTTCGTCCAGTCGAGGGTCATCGTCTCTTCCTCCGGGGGCTGGGGGCGCAGAAATGCCGGTACAGGATGTCGATCACCTCGAGCGCGGGGCCCTCGATGAGCGAGTAGAAGACGTTACGGCCTTCGCGCCGCGTGGTGACGAGCTCGGCCTTGCGCAGCACGGTGAGCTGTTGCGAGAGCGTAGGCTGGACGATGCCGAGGGTCGTCTCGAGTTCGCCCACGCACATCTCTTGCTGCGAGAGTTGGCAGAGGATGAGCAACCGGTCGGGGTGCGCGAGGACCTGCATGAGTCCGCAGGCGCGGCCGGCCGAGGCCTTCATGGTCGCAAGATCGAGCGTATCGGTCGCCATCGGGGTCTCCGGTGGGGCTATCGGGTAAGCGACGGCGACTGTATTGCAAAACAGTATACTTGTAAATATAATATTAAAAATACTATAAATGGAGCGTGACATGACCACTTCCGTCCCGGCACCGCAGGTACAGGCCTTCTTCGATGCGGCCACGTCGACCGTCACCTACGTCGTCCACGACGGGCCCGGGACGGCCTGTGCCA
>JBIIVD010000104.1:0-19502 GCA_044339635.1 Steroidobacteraceae bacterium
CTAACTCGGTCGTCTCGGAGGTCGCGGTATCGCGCGGCATCGAGGAAGTGCCGTCTGGTGTTTGGGTCGAAGAGACGGTGCTCGCAGCATCCAGGCCGAACATAAGCCCGGCAGAAGAGCCGGAGCAGGCACCGCCCGGTCGATCGCCTGACGATGCGGTCGCGGAACTGGATGCGTCGATGGCCAAAGTGGAAGAGACCGTCCAATCGATAGAGCAACGACGGGCGCAGATAGAGGAGACCTATCAGAAGGCGGAGGCGATGCTCGCTGAGGCACAGCGCATATCGGCGGCATTGCAGGTCGGAGACGCTTTACGGGAGCGCATCGAAGCGACCGTGGCACGGACCCGCGGCCTGCGTTCAACGCTCCGCAAATGACAGACACGCCGATGATGGGCGTTGTCGTTGGAGGCCAAGCATATGAGTGACGATATCAAGACCGGTCCGACATCGGAGACCGAAGCGGGCGATCCTGGGGCGACGAACCCTTTGGAGACGCTCACATCGTTGGTGCTGGACGCTGCTGATGCAGCGAACGACAGCGCTCAGACCACGCAGGAAGCGGTGTCGCGCCTGTCGCAGGTGGTCGAGACAAACGAGCAGACCACCAAGGCGATCCGATACGCACCGGCGATCTTCGGGGCGATCATGCTGAGCGTCGGCATCGTCATGGCAGTGGTGGTCGCGATGGCATTTTCGCGCTTGGACGCGCGTGCGCAGGTGCTGGAGGCGGCGGTCGCCACGCAGACCGAGGGCATCGAGAAACTGCAACGCACGATCAAGGATCTTGCCGTGCTCGGGGCGGATCTCGAGAAGTTCAAGGGCGTCGCCGAAGACACCACGCAGCGTGCCGTGATCACGCTGCGCGAGCAGGTCAAGGCGGACCGGATCGCGTTGCAGGGGCTCGAAGCCCGCCGGATCAACGACCTGATCGCATCTTTGCGGGGCGGCATCGCCGCCGGTTCGCAGGCCGGTGGGGGCAGGCAGGGTGACGAACCAGCCAAGCTCGAGCGTGTCCTGTCTCAGGTCGAAGCGAGGCTCGTCGCTCTGGAGCGATCGGTCGCTGGCGTGCAGGGCGGGCTGTCGCGTTTGGAGACGCCGGCCGGCAATAGACCGGGAGGCTCTGGTGCGGCGGCAAGACCCGCTGTGGCGGTGTTGTCCGATGCCCAAGCGAAGGACATCAAAGCCACTACGGCAGAGGTCGCGCGTCTGAAGACCGAGATCGCGTCATTGCGCGAACTCATCGAGCGTCGTACCAGCGAGCTGCAGTCCGGGGTCCCGGCGATCAGGAAGACGGGCGGTTAGAGCAACACGGCTTTGCAGCCGGCTGCACAGCTGGCTGCGGAGCCTCGGACCAGCTCCAGTTCCATCGAGTCGAGGCTCGATGCAGAGCGGATCTTGGCGATGGGCCACCGCGCCGGAGCGCCGGACTCGAGAGGCGGGATGAGCAGCACCGCCCGGCCACCCTCGAGACCGCTGAGGCCGCGGGTGGAGAGCCGCATCTTGCCCTGGTCCATCGCGACATCCAGCCACGGGGTTTGGCAGGCGATCGAGCCGAGGACCTCTCGCGAGGCCGAGCCGATCGTGGCCGACAACTGCGCGTACCAGGCGTCGCCGGCGGTCGCCGCGCTACGGCCCCGCATCCGCAGGCCTTGTCCGACGTTGACGACGCGCTCCGCGAGCATGTGTCCCCCATGCCGCGTATCCACGAGGGATATCGTCACCAGCAACTGACGTGGCAGACGGATCCATGCGTCGAGATCGCGTTGCAGCGGCGAGAGTCCGCGGTAGTCGAGGCGGATCCTCAACGTTTCCGGCGTACGCGAGGCTGATCGTGGATCGCTCCGGCGCAGCTTCGTCGTTCCGGGCAGGCGGGCGAGCAAGGCCGGGATCAGCTCTTCGAGCCTGGCACGGTCGTCGGCGGACCAAGACGCGTGAGGCTCGCTGGCCTCGAACTCGAAGTCCACGACGCGTTGCAGGCCGTCAGGTGCGTCGCAACGGTCGACGTTGCAGCGGCTGTCCTTGGCGGTGCCCCAGCGGATGACACGGGTGGTATCGACGAGGCTGCCGGCCACCGCCGCCGTCGACTCCAGCCGGGTCGACATGGGGCCGGATTCGAGGCAGCCTTGAAGGTCATCGGCCATGCGCTGTAGTGCCGGATCGGCATGGGGACCGGTGATGTCCTGCGACCGCGAGTCGACCGCGGTGGCCATGACGATCAGGGTGGCCGTGCCGATCGACATCCACCGCAGCGATCCTGAGCTCCGGCGGGCGCTCATGGCGACCGTCTTTGCAGCAAAGCGGCCTGTGCTGCCGGCAGCTTGACGGTCGCTTGATAGGTGTCGTTGCCGAGGGGTTCCAAGGCCACGATCTCGGCGCCCGCAATCACGCCCTCGATACGCGTGCGGATATGGTCTTCGCGGACGCGGCTGTCGACGACGACGGAGTCGCTCGTGAACCGGACGCCGTAGAGCTGTTCAGCCAAGCTCCGGTACGCATCGAGCTTCGCTGCGCGAGCTGCCTGCAAGCGCCGTTGTGCCGGATCCGCACCGGGTTGCGCAGTGATGGACGCAAAGCCGAAAGCCAGCAGGTCTGCCGTCACCGGGACGCTGCCAGTGGACGGGGTCGGGGACGCTTGCGGGAGCTGCCTCACCGTCACGACCGCCTTCGAACTCGCGGGGTGCGCCCTCACAACACGTTCCGCCAACGGATCCACGACGGACACCGAGCTGCAGCCGGCGACAAGCAGCCCACCCAAGAGAGCCAGTACTGGTGCGATACGAACACTCATGCCCCGTAAGTCGGCCTATGGCGCTGCGTCTTGAGCGCCTCCCGGGGCTCGGCTTTCCGCATGGCACGCAGGTTGCAAAAGGAAGGGGGGGGCAGCGGCTTGCCGCCAGGCCCTCTGTACAAAGAGCCCGTAACTCATTGATCCGATTGAACTACCGATGTCTGCGATCCCTCTCGGTTTGATGTCGAACATTCGTCAGCTCGGCAAGAATCTGCCGCTGCACTCGATTGCCCTACCGCTGGGCTTCCTCCTGCTGCTGGGCATGTTGCTGCTGCCGGTCCCGCCGCTGCTCCTGGATCTTTTCTTCACCTTCAACATCGCGCTGTCGTTGGTCATCCTGTTCCTCGCCATCGCCGCAGCGCGACCATTCTCGTTTTCGGTGTTCCCCACGGTGTTGTTGTTCGCGACCTTGTTGCGGCTCGCGCTCAACGTCGCATCGACGCGGGTCGTGCTCAGCGCCGGGCACGAGGGGACAGATGCCGCCGGTCACGTGATCGAGGCCTTCGGGTCGGTACTCGTGGCGGGCGACTACATCGTCGGCCTCGTGGTGTTCGCGATCCTGGTGATCATCAACTTCATCGTGGTCACCAAGGGTGCGGGCCGTGTCTCGGAGGTCACCGCGCGCTTCACCCTCGATGCGATGCCCGGCAAGCAGATGGCCGTCGATGCCGATCTCGCGGCCGGATTGATCAACCAGGATCAGGCCCGGACCCGTCGCCGAGAGATATCGACCGAAGCGGACTTCTACGGTTCGATGGATGGTGCGAGCAAGTTCGTACGCGGTGACGCCATCGCCGGTATCCTGATCCTCTTCATCAACATCTTCGGCGGCATCCTCGTCGGGACACTCCAGCACGACATGGCGATCGGCGCGGCGATGGAGCGATACACGACGCTCGCCGTGGGCGACGGCCTGGTCGCACAGGTTCCGGCTTTGCTGTTGTCCATCGCCACCGCGATCATCGTCACCCGGGTCTCCGGCGAGGCATCGCTGCACGAGCAGACCTCCGACCAGTTCAACAACGTCGAGGCCTGGTGGCTCACGGCGTGCATCTTGGCGTTGTTGGGCGTGATCCCCGGCATGCCGCATGTCGCGTTCCTCTCGCTCGGAGCGCTGACCGCTGCCGCCGCCTGGATATTGGGGAGGAGCCGCAGGATCAAACGGGATGCGCAGGTCAGCGCGGAGACCGCGCCGGCTGCGCCGCGTGAGTTGTCGTGGTCCGATGTCCAGCAGGCCGATTCGATCGGTCTCGAGGTGGGGTACGCCCTCGTCGCCTTGATCGACGCGCAACAAGGCGGCTCGCTAGTCACCCGGATCCGTGGGATCCGCAAGAAGCTGACCTACGAGCTCGGATTCCTGATCCCGCAGGTCCACATCCGGGACAACCTCGACCTGCGTCCCGAGGCTTACCAGATCATGGTGAACGGTGTGGTGATCGGCCGCGGTGAGGTGAAGCCGACGCGTGAGCTCGCGATCCACTCGGGCGTGGTGCACGGTGAGCTGCAAGGACTGCGGACGAAAGACCCGACCTTTGGGCTTGCCGCAGTATGGATCGATCCCGCCCAGCGTGATTACGCCAGGTCCCTCGGGTATACGGTCGTCGATGCGAGCACGACCATCGCGACGCATCTCAACAAGATCCTTCAGGAGAACTGCAACCTGTTGCTCGGTCACGATGAGACCCAGCAGTTGATCGACAAGCTGGCGGCGTCCGCGCCGAAGTTGGTCGAAGAGCTGATCCCGAAGAAGCTCTCGGTCAGCGTATTGACGCAGGTCTTGCAGAACCTGCTCGCCGAGAGCGTCTCGATACGCGACCTGCGTGGCGTGCTGCTCGCGATCGCTCCCGTGGCCGAGAAGGTCCAAGACATCGACGAGCTGACGGGAGTCGCTCGTATCGCACTCGGCAGGATGATCGTCCAGCAGTATGCGATGCACGGTGACGAGCTGGCGGTGATGACGCTGAACCCGGAACTCGAGCAGGTGCTCCATGCCACGGCCCGTCGTGGGCAGGGCGGAAACATCCCCGTCGAGCCCGAGCTTGCTGAGGGCTTGCTCCGCTCGGTGGGGAAGGCGGCACAGGATGAGATGAACTCGGACCGGCCGGCGATCCTCGTCACCTCGCCGACATTGCGTCCGTGGTTGTCGCGGATCCTTCGGCCGCGCATCCCGGGGCTGTCCGTCCTCTCCTATTCAGAACTCCCGGAAGACACGAATCTTCGGGTGACCACCAGCATCACAGTGCAGGCGCGTCAAAGCGCGGCAGCGTAACGGAGAGCATTCATGCGTATCGAACGGGTGGTTGCAGGGACATTCAGTGAAGCCAGCGAGCGTTCCCGTAAGCTGTATGGACCGGATGTCTTGTTGATCTCCTCGAGCCGTGTGGGGAACGTGCACGAACTGCTGTTGTGCACGGATGCGACAGACGACCAAGATGAAGGCGGCCCGGTCGATCCCGAGGTCGGCATGAAGTTCGTGTCCGCCCTGCAAGATGAGATGCAGGCGCGTACCGTGGATCCGCGCCTGCAGCGCCGTGATCCTGCACCGTCGCAGCCGGGGGTGAAACCTGCCGAAGGCGGGGCGGACGGCGCTGCGTTGGTGGACATGATCCGCAAGGAGTTCATGGCGCTCGAGAGGATGCTTGCAGCGGGCGGTGTCGTCGCACGTGGCGCGGACCAGAAATTGGCCCTCCTCGAGCAAGGCGTCTCCGCGGCCTATGCCGGTCGCTTGATCGATGCGGGGCTCGACGCCTCGTCCATGTCAGCCCGTCTGTTGGCGGATCTCGATCTGGATGCCGCTGGCGCGAGGCTCGGCCTGCGCCAGGCAGTGTTGGTGGGTCCCGCCGCGGTCGGCAAGACCACGGCAGCGATGCAATCGGCATTGTTGATCGCCTCGTCCAACGGCGTACCGGCGGTGGTGAGCGCTGCGCGCGACCTTCGTGCCGGCGTACGGGAAAGGTTCTTCGCCATGGCCGACGCGGCGATGGTCGAGTCGAACTGGGGCGCGGTGACGGCCGGATCCGTCGTCGTGGACATGGGCGGTGACCTGCGTGATGGGCTGCCGTCGATGCCTCCGGGATTGGCCGACCATGATCTGTACCTCTGTATCCCCGCTTACAGCGACCGTAATGCCGCTCGGCGCTGGTTCGAGGACATCGGGCCGGTCGCGGGAGTGATCCTCACGCACTGGTCGTCCACCGAAGTGCCGATCGGCCTGCTGAGCGCGATGGCGGAGCGCCGTCTCCCGCTTGCCGGACTGTCCGCTTCTCCCGATGTGACCGAGCCCTTGGTCCGCGCTGCGGTCCAGACTGTCGGCCAGTCGGTCCGGAACGCGTTTGAACTCGCATTGCAGATGCCGGCTTCGGGTGTCGAATGACGGATACCAACCGACCATCGACCCGTTTCATCGCCTTCTCCAGCGGCAAGGGCGGAGTGGGGAAGACGTTCCTGAGCCTGAACGTCGCAGCAGCGCTCGCGATGGGCGGCCGCTCGGTGCTGCTCCTCGACGGTGATCTCGGGCTCGCTAATGTGCACGTACTGCTCGGTATGCGCCCGACGGTCGATCTCTCCGACGTGCTCGCCGGGCGATGCACGATCTCGCAGACCCTGCTCGACGGACCGGCCGGTATCAAGGTGGTCCCGGGCGCCTCTGGCAACCGTGGGATGGCTGAGCTCACCATGTCGGAGATGACCCAGGTGGTCCAGGCGATCGGGGGGCTGAGCCCTGCACCCGATTACGTGCTCATCGACACCGGTGCGGGCATCGGCAGCCAGGTCACGACGCTCGCCCGCACGGCTGACCGCATCGTCGTCGTGGTACGTGACGAACCGGCATCGCTCGCCGATGCATACGGGTTGATCAAAGTCATGCACCAGGACTTCGGCAGCCGCGATTTCGACATCGTCGTCAATGACGCGACGGATATGAAGCGTGGTGAAGCGGTCTACCTCCGGTTGGAGCAGGTGGCGACGCGGTTCCTCGGGTTGCCTTTGACGCTCGCCGGCGTGGTTCCACACGAGGCCGCGACGGTCACGGCGACGCGGCGTAGGGAGACGCTCTTGACGACCGCACCGCACAGCGTAGCCGCCGTCGCGATCCGGCAGATCGCCTCTCGACTCGAAGGGTCGAAGGCCGGTGCCGCCGACCCCAGATTCCTCCTCGACAGGCTGGGGCCATCCGTGCAGGCAGGCGGGAAATGAAACGTCTGGGCGATGCCTATGCCGAAGTCGCCGGGTCGACCGCGCCGCCGCCGGCCGCGGAGTTCGCCGCGCACTTCAAGCTCGTGAAGCGGGTCGCCGCGCACTTCCGCGGGCGATTGCCTGCGGCGATCGAGCACTCGGACCTCGTCCAGGCCGGGATCGTGGGTCTGATGGAAGCCATCGAGGCTTTCGATCCGGAACGCGGCAACGATTTCGAGACCTTCGCCAAGTTGCGGGTGCGCGGTGCGATGCTCGATGAGATACGACGGGCGGCATGGGCACCGCGGAGCACCGTCAAGGTCGCGGTCGAGGCGAGGGCTGCTGCCCACCGCCTCGCCAACGAGCATGGGGTGCCACCCACCCATCGTCAGATCGCCAGCGAGCTCGGTATCGATGTGGGGCGTTACAACGAGCTGCGCGGCCGGAACCAGGGGCTCGCCGGAACGGTGACGCTCGAAGAGATCAACTTCGCGAGCGAGGAACCGACGCCTGAGCAGGCCGCCGACGAGCAGAGCATCCACGCGGCCCTGAAACAAGGCATCGCCGGACTGACTGAGCGTGAGAAGACCGTCGTCGCGCTCTATTATGATCGGGAGCTCACGCTCCGCGAGATCGGTGCGGTGCTCGAAGTCAGCGAATCGCGCGTCAGCCAGATGCTGACCGCCATCGCGAGAAAGCTCCGTTCGCTCATGGACGAAGGCGGACTTTCGACCCCGCCCGCTGGCAGCGCCGCGCCGGGCGATCGTCGGTCTGTCAGATAAACGTATGACCGGGCCCGGCCCGGCCAGGAGAAGCAGACATGTTCGTGATAATCGGATTGGTGGTGTTGTTCGGCTGCGTGTTCGGGTTCTACATCCTGCACAGTGGCCCCATGGCCCCCATCATCGAAGCTGCCCCGACCGAGATGGGGATCATCCTCGGTGCGGGCATCGGCGCCATGATCATCGGCAACAGCATGGCTATCCTCAAGGGAGTCGGCGCGGGGCTCGGCAAGTGCATGAGCGGACCCGCTTACCACAAGCAGGATTTCCAGGACACAATCACGCTCATCACGAAACTCTTCAAGCTGCTCAAGGCTGAGGGAGCGGTGGCACTGGAGCCGCATATCGAGAATCCTGAGTCGAGTTCCATCTTCGGCGAGTACCCGAAGCTGCTGAAGGACCATGCGTTGATCGGGATGATCTGCGACACCATCCGGCTGTTGGTGACCTCCAACCAGCCACCCAACCCGGAGACGGTCGCGGACAACCTGACAGTCGCCATCAAGACCCATCACCACTCGGCGCTGAAGCCCGCGACCGCCCTGGCCAACCTCGAAGGCGCGTTGCCCGCGCTCGGCATCGTGGCCTGCGTCCTCGGCGTCGTGAAGACGATGGCGGCGATCGACCAGCCGCCTGCCATCCTCGGTGGGCTGATCGGCAGCGCCCTCGTCGGGACGTTCCTCGGGGTGTTCATGGCGTACGGTATCGTCGGGCCCTTGGCCGCCCGTCTTGCGCAGATCATCGACGAGGAGGGCCAGATCTATGCAGTGGCGAAGTTCACGTTGATCGGCCACGTCCGCGGCGATCCGGTGCCGCTGATCATCGAGTCTGCCCGCGCCGCAATCGACCATCACTCCGCGCCGACGTTCGCTGAGGTCTTCGATGGTCTCCGGGGCAAGTGATATGCCTGCGGGGGAGGGGCCTGCCGTGACGCCGAACGAAGATCCGCCCGCCACAGCACCGGAGGCGGGATCATCAGCAGAGACGGCGACGGCGCCCGCCGCCCCGGCGGGGGATGCGCCTCTCCAGCCGATCATCATCAAGAAGATCATCGACGATGGCCATGCCGGTGCGCATGGCGGTGCGTGGAAGATCGCGCTCGCCGACATGATGACGGCCATGATGGCGTTCTTCCTGTTGATGTGGCTGCTCGGCGCGACGAACGCCGATCAGCGAAAGAGCATCGCCGAGTACTTCCAGCCGACAAATGCGCCGCGAGCGGACATGTCCGGCGGCTCCAGCGGGTTCTTCGGCGGGATGTCGCTGATCGATCCCAAGGCCTTGCCGCTCACGCTGACCCAGACCGGGATCATGCAACTGACGGCACCCGGCACGGAAGAGCAGGAAGTCACCGCCGAGGACCAGGCGTTGCCGCAAGGCCTCAGCGAAGAAGAGCGCCGCAAGGCCGCCGCCGACCAGGACGACATGAACTTCGAAAGCCTGCAAGACAAGCTCGAGAAGCAGATCGGCGCCGACCAGCAGACCGCTGAGCTCCTTTCTGTGGTCAAGTTCGTCCGGGAGAAGGAAGGCTTGAGGATCGAGATCATCGACAAGGCGGACTTCTCGATGTTCGGTTCGGGGACCACGCAGCTGTCGCCCGAGGCGATGGAGCTAATCGGAAAAGTCGGGGCAAGCCTCAAGGGGATCCCGAACGAGATCGCCGTACGTGGTCATACCGACAACCAGCAGTTCAGCGGCTCCGGCAATAACAATTGGAGTTTGTCCGCGAACCGTGCTGACTCGACGCGGAGATTCCTGAACTCGATCGGTGTCGACGACTCCCGTTTCTCGCGCATCGAAGGTGTGGCCGACTCCCAGCCCGCGAACCCTGACAACCCCGCCGATCCACGCAACCGTCGCATCAGCATCACCGTGCTCTATCGCGACGGGGTCAAGCCTTCCCCATGAGCCCACGCTACCTGAGGATCGCGGCGGCGCTCTGTACGACGCTCGTCGTCGGAGCGGCTTCCGTGCCTGCGAACGCGCAATTCCTCCGCGGATTCGATCTTTTCCGCGCGGGCAAGCACTGCGAAGCGAAGGAGGCTTGGCTGAAGAGCGAGAAGTCGGGTGATTCGACGTCTCCGTTCGGATTGGCGGAGCTCTATGCGCGTGGACTGTGCGTCCGGAAGGACGAGAGGATCGCGAGCCGCTGGTACCTCACCGCCGCACTGCGTGGCAACGCTCGCGCGCGGGCCGAGATCGGCCAGCGGTACGCGTACGGCAAGGGCGTGGCGCCCGATGCGCTCAAGGCTCATGTGTGGATGTCCACCGCGAAAGCCACAGCGGGCGGATGGGAGAGCGAATTCGTGGAAACCGTCGAGAAGAACATCGCGTTGATCGAGCCCATGCTCACGGCAGAGCAGCGCGAACGATCAAAGGCGATCCTCGCGACCTTCAAGAAGGACTATCGTCTTCCGCGCGAGTTCAATTCGCTCGATTGACGGCTTCCGGAGCGGTCAAAGCAGTGACGCGTTGAACCTCACGACCACTTGAGCGCACACCGGTCGTTCCCCGGTGGGCGTGCCGTTCACGTCCCAACGCGAGGCCCGCGCCCATCGGAGCGCGGCATCGTTGACCTCGGCCTGCGGCGCCGGGTCGGTCAGATCGAAGGATCGGGGCCCTTGCGCGGTCGAGGCGCAGACCTTGATCCCGACGGTCTCGCGCTCCGACTGGAGTCGATGGCCACGGGCCAGATACGACTGCGGTGTGCGGGTCGTCTTGCCGAGACGTATCGTAGGATCCGCTACGCTGCCGGCGGGCGTCTGACCGCCCGCTGGCGCGGCGCTTGCGCGGCCGGCCGCTGGATTGTCGGGTTGTTCGCCCGGCCGAACGGCGGCGGCTCCCGCGTGTGGGGCCGGACCCGGGCCGGCGCCGTGCTCATCCTGATGCGCCGGCGCATGCGCCGGCGCGCTGCCGGTGGCTTCAGGCATCGCGGACGAATGGTGGTGACGGATCTTCCATTGGCCGTCTTTGTAGGCGTAGACGAAGGTGTAGCGCGCCGACACCACGGTGGCCTTGCCCGACGGGTCCATCAGCGCGAAATCGTAGAGCCCCGTGTCCACCGACATGTTGCAGCCGTGGAATATTGTGCGTGAGACGATCGTCCCGCGCGGATGCCGCTGCAGGAAATGGTCAAAGTATTCTTTGATGGCAGACGCATCGGTCCGCGGCACATTCGAGACGGTGGGAAGCAACACAGCGTCCGGCCAGTACAGCGCCGCGACGCGTCCGGAATCGAGCGTCGCCAGGGCGAGGTTCCATGTACGGAAAAGCCCGTCGATCGACTCGGTCGTCGCCATCACGCAGCTCTCGGTGGCATGAGGCGCTGGCGTGGCCGCAGACGCCGCGGTCGCATGGGTTTCGGTCACCGGGATCATGCACAGCGTTGCCGAGAAGAGCCCTGTCATGACATCCGGCGGACGCCGCTTGCTGATCGATCTCATGGTTGAAACCCGCTCCGATTGATATCTTGTGGTCCGATGGATCAGCCCGCCAGACAGTCGTCGACCAAGGCCAAGCGGGGCGCGCTGCGCCCGAGCGGCGGGCTGCGGTGGCATTTGCGAGCCTTGTGGCATCGGCGCACACACGATCCCTTCCGGCGTGGCATTGGCAGGTTCCTCGCCGGCTGGGATCACGGTTGCAACGAACTTGTCGTCATCGGCCCCAGCGCGGGTTGGTTCATCCCCGGTCCGTTCCTGCATCGTGTCAGTCGACTGGTCCTGATCGAACTGGATACCTCCGCACCATTCTTTTTCCATTGGAGGCATGGTCGGGCGTTGCGGCGTGCCGGCATTGCGATCGATTGGGTCCACGAGGACTTCGTGGACTGTCTGCCGCGTTTCCTGGCGGCGTCGGGCAGCCAGGCGGTGCTCTTCTGCAACGTGCTCGGGCAGCTCGGGCTCGAACGGGAGGATTACGAGGCGCGACTCGCAGAGCTTCCGGCCTTGCTGGCAGGGCGTCGATGGGCGAGCTTCCACGACCGCTTCTCCGCCCGTGTCTCCCCGAAGATCCCTGCTGATGAACGCGCGTTCTCGAGCGTCGATCCCATGGACGGTCCCATGTTGCAGCGGCTCGGATATGGCGGTGAGTGGTGTGACCATGGCACCGGTGAGATACTGCCCCCAGGCAGGATCCGGCATTATCTCCCGTGGCGCATCGAACCGGGCCGGCTCCAATGGATCGAGGCAGGTGAGGTCCGATGAATTCGACGCTGAATCCGTCCCGTCTGATGTTGGCCGGCGCGATCATCGCCCTGTCCGGGATGTTGTCGGCCTGCAGCCCGAAGGTGACCTGTGAAGACACGGCGGCGGTCGACAAGATGCTTGAGCTCGCCAAGCGCGGCGTGGTCGCCGATCTTGCCGGCCAATGCACGCGTGAGCTCTTCGAGAAGATCCCAGCAGTCGCGGCCCGATGCCCGACCGACAGCGACGGAAGCCAGACGCAGTGCATCACGGCATGTCGCGGGTGGGCAGAATCCAGCGTATCTGCCAAGGCGGGCGCCATTGACACGCTCTTCCACGACGACACCGTCGCGACGCGACGTTGTCGCGCCGCGGTCCGGTTTGAGGTGGCGTACGATGGCGGCCAGGTCGTCGATTCCAGGATCACCTATCTGGTGGCACCCGCGATGACCGGCGTACAGGTGGTATTGAGCGAATGACGGTTCCGATCGGAGCCTTCCGATGAGAGGCCGTCGATGAAGCGCCCGCCGCGTCGTTCCGCCGCGCTGTCACTCGTCTTGATCGTCAGCTGCGGTTCGTTCGCGTACGCCGCTTCGGTCCATGGATACTCGGATTGGGTGGTCAGCGGGGGCGTGTTGCTGATCAGCTGGACGATCCTCGGCCTGTTCTGGCGAAGATGGCGGGACGACGACCAGTGAGATCTTTGCGCTGTCGAAAATCCGACGGCCCCGAGAACGCGGATTGCGCCGTCCCGGATCGCCGCCCTCCGCCCTTTACTCTGGACAGGGATGAGGTGTTGGCGGTAATTTGACCGCATGGAATCCATCCGCCCAGCCGCTGATGCCTCGCAGGTGCCCGCGCGTGCGCGGGTCGCGGAGCCGGCGGCGGCTTCGGTAGTCGGTGTGGTGCCGGGCACGGGCCGGCCACCCACTTCCGGTGAGGGAGCCGAGCTGTCACTTGAGGCGATGAGGGAAAGTTTCCGCGAGTCGGTCGACGCCGCGAACGAGCGCCTTTCGGGGCGCGGCACGAGCATCAGCATGGCGTACGACAAGGATTCCGGCACCGTCATCGTCCAGGTCAGGGATCAACGGACAGGGGATACCGTCCGCCAGATACCGTCGCAAGACGCGTTGCAGATCTCGCGCAACATCGAACGTCTTACCGGCATCATGGTCGACCAGAAAGCCTGATCTTGCCGATCCCCGACGCTTGCGCAGCGTCGCCCCTTCCATGCGCCTCCGCTGAGCAGCGCAACCGATCCAGTCATCCATGGGCAAAGGGGATGCTGGGAGCCACGTGAGCACGATCCAGGCATAGCGTCGGGCGGCCTACTCCCGGCTGTTCGATGTCGACCGGCGAGGATCGCCCGCCAAGGCGATCGATTCATTCATCACCTGGTTGATCGTCGTGAATCTGGCGCCGCTTGCTCTGGAGCACCTGCCCGCGATCCATGGCCCCCACAAAGATCTCTTCACTGCCGAATACCTGCTCCGGTTGTTCGCGGCCAGTCCGTTCGCCGTGATCGACCTGGTCGTCATCGCCCCCTATTGGCTGCATCTGCTCGGCATCGTCGAGCTCGATCCCCGCGGTTCTGCGGGCGCTGCGCCTGCTGCGTCTGTTGAAGTTGTTGCGTGACTTCGTCCCCGCCGTGCATCAGTTCCGCCGGGAGAATCTCGGCAAGAGCGTGAGATACAAGGTCTACGCCGTCATGAACGACACGCCGACATCAGGGGCCTACGCCGGCAGGTCGACCTGATTCTCATCCTCTTCATCATGGCAAGCGTCGTCGCTGTCGTCCTCGAGACCGTGCCCTCGATACACGATCCGTTCAAGGCGGAATTCCGGAAGCGTGATGTCATCGCGATCGCGGTCGTCACCGTGGAGTATCTGTGGAGGTTCTATGCCGCCCCCGAGGTCATGACTGACGCATCGACCGCGGCGGCACGCTGGAACTTCTTCCGAGAGCCCGGCAGCTTGTCAGACCTCATCGCCATCGTGCCGTTCTATCTGCAATTCCTGTTCGTTATGGACCTGAGGTTCATGCAGATCTTCCGGATAATCCGCGTCTTGAAACTGACCCGATACAACACGGCGTTGAAGACCTTCGGCATGGTGCTGCAGCGCGAAAAGCGGGCGTTCGCCGATGGCGTGCTGGCCGAAGCGGAGATCCGCTATCTCGAGGAAGCGTGCATCCGCCTCCATCTTTCCGAAGAACGGTCAGAGGCGATGACGCAGCAGGCGATGGCCAGCCATGCTGAAGGTGGCGCCACGGAGTTCTGGGTCGAGGAGATGGTCGATCGGGTCCATCAGATGAAGACGATGCCCGCAGGATTGCCGCCCGAACGGGCAATCGAGACGATCAAGGCCCTGCCGTTGTCGGCGAAAACAAAGCGGCGTTGTTGGTCCTGCTCGGCTGACGGGCCATTGGGCGGGGCTCGACCCTTGAAAAATCCGCGCTTTCGGCGCTAAGTATCGGCTCCCGTCCATGCCGCCGCAGGGAGCCGAACGATGGCCACGATCAACGTCAACGGACAGCCGCTCGAGACCGACGCCACGCCCGACACCCCGCTGCTCTGGGTGCTGCGCGACCACCTCGGGTTGACCGGCACCAAATTCGGCTGCGGACAGGCGCTGTGCGGCGCCTGCACCGTGCACATGGACGGCCAGCCGGTGCGTTCTTGCGTGGTGCCGCTGTCCTCGGTCGGCAGCGCCGCCGTCACCACCATCGAAGGCCTCTCGCCCGACCGTTCGCACGCCGTGCAACAGGCCTGGATCGAGCTCGACGTGCCGCAATGCGGCTACTGCCAGTCCGGTCAGATCATGTCGGCGAGCGCGCTGCTCGCCACCAACCCGCAGCCGACCGATGCCGACATCGACACCGCGCTTGCCGGCAACCTCTGCCGCTGCGGCACCTACTCGCGCATCCGCAAGGCCGTCCACCGCGCCGCCGAGCTGCTGCGCGCAGCGGCCACGCCCGCTGCCGCGGCATCGGCCGCGAAGGAGGGCTGAGCCATGGACCCGCGCGCTGACCGTGCCGATGCCGCCTCCGATACCGCGTCCGCCACCACCCGCCGCGACTTCCTCAAGGCCAGCGCGCTCGCCGGCGGCGGCCTCGTGCTCGGCATCACGCTCACGGGCTGCGCCAAGCCTGCGGCGCTCGGTGGCGCCGGTGGTCAGCCGGTGGCGTGGTTGCGCATCGGCGGCGACGATCGCATCACGGTGCTCGTCGACCGCTCCGAGATGGGGCAGGGTGTCTACACCGCGATGACGCAGCTCCTCGCCGAGGAATTGGGCGTCGCGCCCACAAAAGTGCTCGTCGAGGCGGCGCCGGTCGGCGCGGCCTACGTCAATGCACTGCTCGGTGCGCAGATCACCGGCGGCAGCACCAGCGTGCGCGACGCCTGGGACAAACTGCGCCTCGCCGGCGCGCAGGCGCGCACGATGCTCGTGCAGGCGGCCGCCGCGCACTGGGGCGTCGATGCCGCGAAGCTCACCGCCGCGGACGGCGCCGTGCTGCACGGCAGCGAGCGTTTGACCTACGGCCAGCTCGCCGAGGCCGCAGCG
Source organism: Steroidobacteraceae bacterium (assembly GCA_044339635.1). Classification (GTDB taxonomy): domain Bacteria; phylum Pseudomonadota; class Gammaproteobacteria; order Steroidobacterales; family Steroidobacteraceae; genus UBA964. Next base: position 15,494 of record JBIIVD010000104.1, read on the forward strand.
AAGCTGCCGGTCCCGAAGGACGTCGCCCTCAAGGACCCCAAGGCGTTCACCACGGTCGGCAAGCCGCAGAAGCGGCTCGACACGGCCTCCAAGGTGGACGGGAGCGCGGTCTACGGCATCGACGTCAAGCTGCCCGGCATGCTGCACGCTGCGCTCGTGCAGTCGCCGACGCTCGGCGGCTCGGTCGCAGGTTTCGACGCCGCCGCGGCCGAGGCGATGCCCGGTGTGCGCAAGGTCCTGAAGGTCTCGAACGGTGTGGTGGTGGTCGCCGACCACTACTGGCAGGCGAAGCGGGCGTTGGACGCGGTCAAGGTCACCTGGACCGCGGGTCCCAATGCTGGGCTCGACAACGCCACCATGAAAGCCAAGTTGCGCGCGGCCGCCGCACGGCCCGGCAAGTCCGTGCGCAGCGAGGGTGATGCCGCCACAGCGCTCAAGAGCGCCGCGAAGACGCTGCGCGCCACCTATGAACTGCCGCTGCTCGCGCACGCCACCCTCGAGCCGCAGAACTGCACGGCCGACGTACGTGCCGACGGCGCCGACATCCACGTCAACACGCAGACGCAGACCATCGCGCAGGCCACGGTCGCGCAGGTGACCGGGCTCAAGCCCGAGCAGGTGCGCATCCACACCACGCTCTTGGGCGGCGGCTTCGGGCGGCGGCTCGAGGTCGACTACATCCCCGCGGCTGTCGAGGCCTCAAAAGCCGTGGGCAAGCCGGTCAAGCTCATCTGGAGCCGCGAAGAAGACACGACGCACGACGCCTACCGGCCGCCGGCCTGTAACGAGGTCGCAGGCGGCCTCGATGCCGACGGCAAGCTTGTCGCCTGGCAGTTGCACATCACGAGCCCCTCGATCACCGCACGCATGTTCCCGGCGGTGGTGGAGACGGCGGTCGATCCCTTCGCCGTCGAGGCAGCCGCCAACTATCCCTATGATGTGCCGAACGTCGCGGTCGACTACAACCGCGAGGAGATCGGCATCGATGTCGGCTATTGGCGCTCGGTCAGCCATGCCCTCAACTGTTTTGTGGCCGAGAGCTTCATGGACGAGCTCGCGCACGCGGCCGGCAAGGACCCTTATGCGTTCCGCGCCGCGCTGCTCGGCAAGCAGCCGCGCTACCGGCGCGTGCTCGAGGCCGCCGCCGAGAAGGCCGGTTGGGGCAAGGCGCCGGCTGGGCATCATCAGGGTATCGCGCTGATGGAAGGCTACGGCAGCTACCTCGCACAAGTCGTGGAGGTGTCGGCGAAGGGCGGCGCCCTCAAGATCCACCGCATCACCTGCGCCGTCGACTGCGGACGCATGGTGAACCCCAACATCGTCGACCAGCAGGTCGAGGGCAGCATCCTGTTCGGTCTCACCGCGGCGCTGTGGGGCGAGATCACGCTGAAGGGCGGGCAGGTGCAGGAGAAGAACTTCGACCGCTACCGGCTGCTGCGTCTGCCCGAATCCCCGCACATCGATGTCGTGCTGCTCGACAGCACCGAGGCACCAGGCGGGATGGGCGAGCCGGCCACCGCGCTGATCGCGCCGGCGCTCACCAACGCGATCTTCGCCGCCACCGGCAAGCGCTTGCGGTCGTTGCCGATCGCGCGGCAGGGTTTCACGCTTGCTTGATCCGGCGTCGGCCCCGTCGGCGGCCGTGCACCGCCTGGCCGGGCTGCTGGCCGTGCTCGGCTGGGCCGCGCTCATCGTGCAGGCCTGGTTCAGCATCACCCGTCACATCACGCTCGGCAACGGCGCGGCCTACGGCGTGATGATGTACACGGGCTATTTCACCATCCTCACGAACACCCTCTGCGCGGGGGTGGCGACCGCCCTCGCGCTCGGCGATCGCACCACGCCGCCGTGGCAGACCCTGCGGCGGCCTGCGGTGATCACGGCGGCGGCGGTCTCGATCCTGCTGGTCGGCGTGATCTACCACCTGCTGTTGCGCGACATCCATCATCCGGTCGGCCTCGAACGGGCCTGCAATGTCGTGCTGCATTACCTCGTGCCGCCGTTGTTCGTGCTGCTGTGGTGGATCGCCGTGCCGCGAGGCGCGCTCGTGTGGCGCGATCTTTGGCCGGCGTTCGCGTTCCCGGCCGCCTATGCCGTGTACGTGCTTGCGCGGGGCGAACTCGCCGGGGTGTACCCCTATCCGTTCTTCGACGTGACGAAGATAGGCTACGCGAGCGTCTTGTGGAATGCCGCCGGCTTGTCGGCCGTGTTCGTGGCGACGGGCTGCGTGATGCTCGCGCTCAAGCGGTCGTCCACCACGCGCTGACAGCCGCAGTCGCGCTCGGCGAGCGCGGCGGGGTCGAGGATGCGCAGGCGGCCACGGCCGCATTCCACCGCGCCGCGCGCCTGCAGGCGACCGAGCGCTTCGGTGACGCCCTCGCGCCGGACGCCGATGACGTCGGCGATCTCCTGCTGCGTGCAGGCGATCTCGTCGGTCTCGCCCAAGGCGCGGAACCGCAGCAACCATCCGCAGAGCTGCTGTTCCAGCCGATGATGCCGGTTGCAATGCCCGCGCACGAGGAACTCCCAGGCGAGCCGGTTGTAGCAGGCCATGATCGCGCTGCGCGCAGCGGCTGAGGTCTCGATGAGCTCGAGCAGCGTGCGGATGGGCAGGCGCCACGCCGTACCTGCGCGCATGGCGTGCCAGCGCATGTGGACCTTGCCGCCTACGGGGCTGTTGCCCGCGAGGGCGCCGAGGCCGACCATGCTGTCACGGCTGACGAGCGCGAGCTCCGACGAGCCGCCGTCCGGCAGCAGGCCGCGCAAGGACAGCACGCAATCGGCAGGGAAGATCGCGTAGGGACCGGGATCGGCGTTGTCGAATACCACCGAGCCGGCGCTCAGGGTGACGCATTCCAGTTCGGGGGCGATCCGCTCGCCGGCGACCTCCATCAGCGAACGCAGCGTGGCGTTGCGGATCACGGGCGTGGGGCGTCGCGGCGGGGCATCGTCCATGAAGGCTCCCTTTGAAAGCCGACCGTGGACAAAGATAATCATTTTTGGATACGTCAATCAATCAAATTATTGAACTTCGCCCCTGCTGGACTTCGGGACCTGGACCGATGCGGACGGCAGCACTGGCCGTGCCCGAGCGGGAACGTTTGGCCTCGGCCAGCGCGGCGTCGGCGATGCCCAGCAGACGCTGCAGGTGTTGGGTGCGATCACATGCCGCCTCCGGCCGGTCGTCCGCCACGGTGGCGATGCCGATGCTGCCGCGCACCGGCACCGCAACGGCCGGGGCCGGAGACACGCGCACCTTCTCGAGCGCGCAGGCCACGCGTGAGGCCACCTGTTCCGCCTGCGCGCGTTCCGCACCCGGCAGCAGGATGGCGAACTCGTCGCCCCCCCATCGGCAACACAGCCCCTCGTCCTCGGCGATCACGGACTGCATGGCGGTGGCCACCTCGCGCAAGGCCGCATCGCCGACCAGATGCCCGTAGGAGTCGTTCAGGCCCTTGAAGTCGTCGAGATCGATGAAGAGCAGGCTTGCCGTGCAGCGACGTCCGTCCGCGACCTGTTGCAGTCGCCGATCGAAGGCGCGCCGGTTCGGCAAGTGGGTGAGGGGATCCTGCAGTGCCCGCCGTCGTTCGTGCTGCAACCGACGCGCCGACCGCGCGCTGTACCAACCGGCGTTGACCGTCAACAGGAGCAGCGCCGAGCCGAGCGCGAACGGCACGACGCGCCGCTCGAGCCAAGCACGGAACTCCTCGGCCTGCGCGCCGCCCGCGGTGGCGAAGTGATGGCGCTCGTAGTGCCAGTCCTCCACCGCCCACGCCACCGCCAACAGCAGGCAGCAGCCGATGAGCACGGCCTGCAGGCCGAGCACCCGGATCTGGCCTGACGACAGCGCGGTGCCGCGGGCCATGGCTCAAGCAGACAAGGTCTGCAGCGACCCGAGGCGCGGGCGCACTTCGTTCATGGGGCGGGGTGCGACGGTCCGCCGGGCGGTCTCGTAGCACTCGCAGGCGGCGGCCTCGAGACCCGCACGGTCGACGATGGTCACCTGTCC
>JBIIVD010000079.1:0-5537 GCA_044339635.1 Steroidobacteraceae bacterium
TGCGGACATGGGGACCTCGGGCTCAGGTGGACGGTGTCAGCGCCACGATACGCCCGGCCGCGGCCGGTGTCAGCCGAGCCGCACGAGCTCGTAGATCGAGAGCCGCCCACGGCGTTCGCCGAGCGCGACGAAACGGCCATCCGGCGACCACCGCAAGGCCGAAGGCTCGGCGTCGGCGAGGTGCGCGTCGAGCGCGCCCGGGGTCTTGCCCGGCAGCCACAGCGACAGGCGCCAATCGCGCCCCGCGGAGACGAGGAAGTTGCCGTTCGGCTGGAAGGCGAGGCAGTCGATGCGGTCGGTGTGGCCGGAGAGCTGCAGCGGCCGGGACCCTTCGGGACCGCGGCCGCCGAAATCCCATACCACCACCTGCGAATCGGCGATGGTGGCGAGCCAGCGCGAATCGCCGCTCCAGACGGTGACATCGACCTTGCCCGGATAACCGCGCATCTGTGAATCGCGTCCGGTGGCGAGGTACCAGAAGTGCACCGAGCCGTCCTGCGTGCCGGTGACGAGCACCTTGCCGTTGGGGCTGTAGGCCGCCGTCAGGCACGGCGCGTTCCAGGGATAGCGCCGCATCTCGAACTGCGGCGGCTCGATGCGGTGCGCGACCACGCCACCGTTGACGGCAGCGGCGAGGTCGCGTCCCGCGCGGTCCCAGCCGAGCGACGCGATGACGGTATCGAGCGGGGGCAGCACATGCGCAGGCTCGAGCGCGGGCGTCCAAAGAAAGATCTGCTTGCCGGCCGCGGAGGCGAACCAGCGGCCATCGGGCGACCACGCGACCGAGGACAGCCCGCGGGCCGGCGGCCGCTGCCGGGCCGTCGGCCTGCCGTCCTCCCCGTCGTGCAGCACCAATGCGCCGTCCTGGCCGCAAGAGACGAAAGCGGCGCCGCGCGGCTGCCAAGCGACGGACAAGGTGCCGAGCGGATGCTCACCGACCTCGCGCGCCGCGAGCGCCTTGGGGCCCGCGCCCGCGACCCGGTCGACCAGGAACACCTTGCCCTCACCGCCCGCGACCGCCAGGCGTGCGCCGTCGGTCGACCAGGCGATGTCGGCGACGAAATCGTCGAGCACCACGGCGCCGCGCGCCTCGAGCATCGCTGCGGGACGCTTCATGCGCGGGTCACGCGATGCAGGACTCGAGGCCGGCCTCGAGCTCGTGCCGGTCGAGGTCGCGACCGATGAACACGAGGGTGCTGAGGCGGGCCGTACCCGCCGGCCACGGCCGCTCGATCTGGCCGTCGTACATCATGTGGACGCCGTGGAACACATAGCGCTGGTCCTCGCCCGCGAGCGAGACCACACCCTTCATGCGGAAGATGTCCTCGCCACGGCTCTTCAGGAGGTACGAGATCCACTCCTCGAACTTGCGGAAGTCGAGCGGCCGCGGGTCGGTGAGGCCGATGGAGGCGATCTTCTCGTCGTGATGGTGCGAGGCGAAGGCGCGCTGCGCGACCGGGGCGTGCCCCGCGAGGCGCAGACCCGACTCGACGGGCGCATGCTCGCAGAACACGGCGACCGTGCCGGCCGCCGGCATGTCGAGCACGGCGCCACCGCCCTCATGCGAGATGTCGATGCGATGGAGCGCGCGACCGGCCTGCAGCAGGCCGCCGCAATCGACCTTGACCGGCTCCTCGGCGAAGGCGCGCACCGCGGGTTCGATGCAGGCGGCGAGCGCCGCCTCGTCGCGGCCACTGCAGGGCAACACCGCGACGCCCAGGCCATCGCCATGGTCGTGGCCATGATGATCGTGGTGGCCATGACCGTCGTGATCGTGATGATGATGGTCACCGTGACCGTGGTCATGACCGTGATGGTGGTGATCGTGCCCGTGGTGACCGTCGTCGCCGGTGCGCAGCGCATGGCGGCCCGCCGGCAATTCATAGACACCGGCCCACTCGAAGGGGTACTGGGGTTCGAGGAACGCGGCATCGACCGCCAGCGCGCGCTGCAGGTCGAAGGCGCCCACGCCGAGCACGGCGTCGATGGGGACATCGGCGTTGCGCGTACGGAACACGCGCGCGGTGGCGTTGATGGCGCGCACCCGGCGTTCGACGCGCTCCAGCGTCGCCTCGTCCACGAGGTCGGTCTTGTTGAGCAGGATGACGTCGGCGAAGGCGACCTGCTCGCCCGGCTCCTTCATCTCGTCGAGGTGGCGCTCCATGTGGCGCGCATCGACCAGCGTGACGATGGCATCGAGGGTGAACTGGTGCTTGAAATCGTCGTCGAGGAAGAAGGTCTGCGCCACCGGGCCAGGGTCGGCCATGCCGGTGGTCTCGACGATGATGTGGTCGAAGCGGTCGCGGCGCTTGAGCAGCTGGCCGAGGATGCGCAGCAGGTCGCCGCGCACCGTGCAGCAGATGCAGCCGTTGTTGGTCTCGAAGATCTCCTCTTCGGCGCCGATCACGAGCTGGTGGTCGACGCCGACCTCGCCGAACTCGTTCTCGATGACGGCGATGCGCTTGCCGTGCTGCTCCGTGAGGATACGGTTGAGGAGGGTCGTCTTTCCCGACCCGAGGAATCCCGTCAGCACCGTGACAGGTATACGGTCCGTGGCAGGCATGATGGGTGCATGATACCGTAAGCCATGGCCCACCCCAGCGCCGAAACGCCCGCTCCGCACGACCATGCCGCCTGCGTCGAACACGCGGTCGGATCGGCCGTCGCGCTCTGCGAGCGGCAAGGGCTCAACCTGACCCCGGTGCGCCGCCGCGTCCTCGAGATCGTGTGGCGGTCGCACGGGCCGATCGGGGCCTACCAGATCCTCGCCGAGCTCTCCAAGGAACGCGACAAGGCCGCGCCACCCACCGTGTACCGCGCGCTTGAGTTCCTCGTCAGCGCGGGCCTCGTGCACCGCATCGACTCGCTCAACGCGTTCATGGGCTGCGATGAACCGGGACACGCCCACGTCGCGCAGTTCCTGGTCTGCCGCAGCTGCCACCGCGTCGCCGAGATCGACGACCCGGCCTTGCATCGCGCGCTCGCCGAGAAGTCGCGCGCCATGGGCTTCCGCATCGAGCCCACCTCGCTCGAGATCAAGGGTCTCTGCAGCGACTGCGCGGCCAGCGGCGGCTGAACGCCGAACGCGGCCCCAGCACGCGGCCTAAGGACGCGGCCTCAGCGCGCGATCAGCACGATCCCGAGCACGAGGAAGGCCACGCCGAGCAGGCGCAGCGCCGTCACCGGCTGTTGCGCGAAACCGAGCCAACCGTTGTGGTCGACCACCAGCGAGGCGACCATCTGCCCGGCCACCGTCAGCGCGAGGAGCAGCATCGCGCCGAGCCGCGGCCCTGCGAGCGTCGCGACCGTCACGTAGGCGGCGCCGAGCAACCCGCCGAACCAGGCCCAAGTCGGCACACCCGCCACCTGCTCGCGCCCCGGCAGGTCGTGGCGCATCAGGAAGAACGCGCCCAGGGCCATCGTACCCACCATGAAGTTCACGAGCGAGGCGGCGACCGGGCTGCCGAACGCCCGGCTCAAGGCCATGTTCATGCCGACCTGGATGACGAGGCCGGCGCCGACGGCGAACGCGAGCAGCATGGGAAAGAGGCGCATGGTGGGATTCCTGGTCGAGGTGCGTGAGGCGGATGGCGGGCCCGAGGGCGAGCTTCCTTAAGGGCGATAGCGCGTGGCGAGCCACGCCCGACCGCGAGGGCTGGCCAGCAGGCGCAGCACCGCGGCCCAGAACAGGCGCTTGCGCCACGGAACGCGACGCGGCGGGATCGCCGCTGCGACCGCGGCCCGGACATCCTCGTGGGCGACCGGAAAGGTGGCGATGGACGAGGCCGGGACAGCGGGCGACATGCGTCGCAGGATAGCGGCTGCGCCACGAGCGGCGCTAGGCTAGCGACGTGAGCGAGATCCCGCAGCACACCCGGTGGCTCGTGACGCGCCTGCTCGACGCGTACTGCGCGCGCATCTGCCCGCCCACCGCGCGCCATGCGGTGCAGCTCGCGTATCGCATGGGGACGGACGATGTGGTGATCGAGGAATGGCGGTCCATCCTCGGCATCCCGGGCACCCGCCGGGCGGTGCCGGTCGCGCGCCTGCGTTGGCACGCCGTCGAAGCCGACTGGACGCTCGACTATGCGGACACCGCCGGCCAGATGCGCCGTTATCCGCCGCTCGATCGCAGTCGCAGCATCCTCGAGCTGTTGCGCGAGTTCGATGCCGATCCCGCCGGGTATTTTTGGGGCCGCCTCAACGGCCACAGCCTGCGCTGGTGCCGCCCCGAAGGCCGCTGCGCCGGCTGCGACCTCCGCTACCGCGAAATCTTGGGTCTGGCGCTCTCCGGGAGCCCCGGGGTGCCCAAAAATGCGCCTATCGGATAGCGCCGGGACGATGCAGGCGATAGCGTCGCCCCGCCCGATTTCCGGGTGAGGAGAGCACGACAATGTCCATCAATATCCTAGAGCTGCTCAACAGCGGCATCGGCAAGCAACTGATCGGCGAAGCCGGCAAGATGCTCGGCGAAAGCGACTCCGGCATCCAGTCGGCGGTCGGCTCGATGGTGCCGGCGCTGCTCGGCGGCATGATGGGCAAGGCCGCGACCCCGCAGGGCGCGGGCGACCTGTTCAAGATGGTGCAGGGCCTGAACATCGACACGGGCTCGCTCGGCAACATCGCTGGCCTCATCGGCGGCGCGGGCGGCGCGAGCGCGCTGCAGTCGGTCGGCACCACGCTGCTGTCCGGCCTGCTCGGCGGCGACAAGGCCAACGGCCTCGCAAGCGCGCTTTCTTCGGTCGCGGGCATCAAGCCCTCCTCGGCCTCTTCGTTGCTGAGCCTCGGCGCGCCGCTCATGATGGGCGTCGTCAAGAAGATGGTCGGTGACGGTGGCCTCGACGCGTCGGGTCTCGCGAACGCATTGCTCGGCCAGAAGTCGAACCTGCAGGGCATCAACCTCGATCCGCGCATCACCGGCGCCCTCGGCTTCAACAGCATGTCGAGCATGCTCGGTGGCCTGCCGAACGCGGCAGGCGATGCGGCGCGCACCGCCGCCGCCGCCACCGGCGCGGCCGCAGCGGCGGGCACGTCGGGCCTGCGCCGTCTGCTCCCCTGGATCCTCGGCGCGCTCGCCCTGTTCTTGCTCTGGAACTGGTTCTCGAACCGCAGCAAGCCTGAAGCGGTCCCGGTGCCTGCGCCGGCCGTCGAAGCGCCGGTCGCCGCTCCGGTCACGCCCCCTGCGGCCGTGACACTCCCGGCCTCGGTCTACTTCGAGACGGGCGCAGCTGCGATCGGTGACGAGGGCAAGGCCAACATCAACGGTGCCGCAGCCATCGTCGCTGCCGAAGGCGGCAACGTCGTGATCACCGGCCACACCGACAAGACCGGCGACCCGGCGGCCAACGAAGAACTCGCCAAGCAGCGCGCGCTCGCGGTGCGTGATGCGCTCATGGCGCAGGGCGTCGCTGAGAGCAGCATCGTGATGCAGCCGCCGATGTTCGTGACGGGCGCGATCAACGACCGCGAGGCTCGTCGGGTCGACATCACCCGTCCGTGACCTTGACCTGACCCCAGGGCACCGGGCGCCGCCAAGG
>JBIIVD010000080.1:0-5498 GCA_044339635.1 Steroidobacteraceae bacterium
CGGACCGCGAGTGGCTCGAGGCGCGCGGCGTGCACGTGCAGTTCCGCGCCTCGCTCGAACAGGACCTCGCGGCGTTCGCCGAATTCAAGCCGGACCTCGCCATCGGCACGACGCCCGTCGTGCAAAAGGCCAAGGAAGCCGCGACGCCCGCGCTCTATTTCACCAACCTGATCTCGTCGCGTCCGTTGATGGGCCCGGCCGGCGCGGGTTCGCTCGCGCAACTGGTCAACACGGCGCTCGCCGGCAAGGCGCGCTTCGACGAGATGAAGGCGTTCTTCGGCGAGACCGGGCAGGGCGACGCCGCCGGCATCTGGGAGGACCGCCCGCAGCCGCGGCCCGAGTTCCGCGACGCCTACCGTCGCAAGCTCGACAAGCAGGCCAAGGCGCGCAAGGCGGAGGAGATGATCTGATGCTCGTGCTCGACCACGATCGTGCCGGCGGCTACTGGGGGGCGGTGTACGTGTTCGCCGCCATCAAGGGCCTGCAGGTGATCGTCGACGGGCCGGTCGGTTGCGAGAACCTGCCCGTGACTTCGGTGCTGCACTACACCGATGCGTTGCCGCCGCACGAACTTCCGGTGGTGGTCACCGGGCTCGCCGAGGAAGAGCTCGGTCAGCACGGCACCGAAGGGGCGATGAAGCGCGCGCACAAGGTGCTCGATCCCGACCTGCCCGCGGTGGTGGTCACGGGCTCCATCGCCGAGATGATCGGCGGCGGCGTCACGCCCGAGGGCACGGCCATCAAGCGCTTCCTGCCGCGGACCATCGACGAGGACCAGTGGCAGTGCGCCAACCGCGCGATGTGGTGGCTCTGGACGGAGTTCGGCCCGAAGAAAGTGCCGGCGCCGAAGCCGCGCGCCGAGGGCGCCAAGCCGCGCGTCAACATCATCGGTCCCGCCTACGGCATGTTCAACATGCCGAGCGACCTCGCCGAGATCCGGCGCCTCATCGAGGGCATCGGCGCCGAGGTCAACATGGCGTTCCCGATGGGCGCGCACCTCGCCGACATCGCCAAGCTGGCCGATGCCGAGGTCAACGTGTGCATGTACCGCGAGTTCGGCAAGCTGCTCTGCGAGGGCATGGAGCGGCCCTGGCTGCAGGCGCCGATCGGCCTGCACAGCACCACCAAGTTCCTGCGCACGCTCGGCGAGCTCCTGGGGCTCGATCCCGAGCCGTTCATCGAGCGCGAGAAACACACCACCATCAAGCCGTTGTGGGACCTGTGGCGATCCGTCACGCAGGACTTCTTCGGCACCGCGAGTTTCGCCGTCGTGGCCGGCGAGACCTACGCGCGTGGCATCCGCCACTTCCTCGAATCCGAGCTCGGTCTGCCGTGCACGTTCTCGTTTGCGCGACGGCCCGGTGTCAAGCCCGACAACGCGGCCGTTCGTCAAGCGGTACGCGAGAAAACCCCCCTCGTGCTATTCGGCAGCTATAACGAGCGCATGTACCTGGCCGAGCTCGGACCTCGTGCGATGTACATCCCGGCCTCCTTTCCGGGAGCGATCATACGACGCCACACCGGCACGCCCTTCATGGGCTATGCGGGGGCGACCTACCTCGTGCAGGAGGTCTGCAACGCGCTGTTCGATGCGCTGTTCCACATCCTGCCGCTCGCCACCGACATGGACCGCGTGGAAGCCACGCCGGCGCGCGCCGAGCGCGAAGCCAGCGCCTGGGACGACGACGCCCGGCGCCTGCTCGATGAATACGTCGAGAGCGAACCTTATCTGGTGCGCATCTCCGCCGCCAAACGCCTGCGTGACCGCGCCGAGCGCGACGCGAGGCTGGCGGGGGAGGAGCGCGTCACGGCGGCCCGCGTGTCACGCGCGCGGGCGGAGCTCGCCGGAGGGCGTGCGGCATGAAGGGAAAGATCATGCCGGCGGCGTGGAGCCGCATCAGAGGGGGAGAGCATTGTCGGGCGACGGCCGCCGAGAGGCGACCGGCGCAGGTTGCGACCCGGGTCGCAGCCGACAATCCCTGCCGCGCGGGAGTGCGTGGAAAAGCAACGTTGTTTAGTAGGAGGTAATCCGTAATGGCTGAAGGAAAGAGCATATCCGGCGCGACGCCTGACGAGGCACGCGCCATCAACCGGTTCTTCTGGCTCGCGACCTGGGCGTGGTTCGCCACCTCGGTGCTCGCGCACTTCTTGATCTGGAACTGGGTCCCCTGGTTCTGATCGCCTGAAAGCTAAGGAGAATTCTTATGTGGCGTATATGGATGCTCATGGATCCCCGCAAGGTGATCATCATCGGTGGTGCCCTCGTGGCGACGATCGTCGCGACCAACCACTTCGTCCAGCTGAGCACGAAGTACTCGTGCTGGCTCGACGGTACGGGTAGCGGAACCTGCCTCGCGCCGGCGCCGGCTGCTGCACGCAACGTGCAGCACAACGCGCCGCTGCCGGGCGGCTGACCCGGATCGCTACGGGTGGCGGGCCGGCTCCTCCTGGACCGTCCCGTCGCCCGCGGCGGTTTGACCGCGAACGGAAACACCTGGCAGCTGTTGACGGGGAAATGTCATGGCAATGCTGAACTTTGAAAGGAAATACCGCGTCCGTGGCGGCACGTTGGTCGGCGGGGACCTGTTCGACTTCTGGGTCGGACCGTTCTACGTCGGCTTCTTCGGCGTCACCGCGGCGCTGTCGGCCGTGCTCGGCACCTTGTTGCTGGTCTACGGCGCGGCCATCGGGCCGACCTGGAACCTCTGGCAGATAAGCATCGCGCCGCCCGACCTCAAATACGGGCTCGGCCTTGCGCCGATCGCCGAGGGCGGGCTCTGGCAGCTGGTGACGATCTGCGCCATCGTCGCGTTCACCTCATGGGCGCTGCGGGAGGTCGAGATCTGCCGCAAGCTCGGCATGGGATTCCATGTCCCGATCGCCTTCGGCAGCGCGATCCTCGCCTACGTCACGCTGCAGGTGGTGCGGCCGGTGCTGCTCGGCGCCTGGGGGCATGCGTTCCCTTACGGCATCTACAGCCACCTCGACTGGGTGTCGAACGTCGCCTACCAGTACCTGCACTTCCACTACAACCCGGCGCACATGATCGCGGTGACGTTCTTCTTCACCACCGTGCTCGCGCTGGCGTTGCACGGATCCCTGGTGCTGTCCGCGCTCAACCCGCCGGACGGCGAGGTCGTCAAGGGTGCGGAGCACGAGAACACCTTCTTCCGCGACAACATCGGCTACTCCATCGGCACCTTGGGCATCCACCGCTTCGGCTTGCTGCTGGCGGTGAACGCGGGTGTCTGGAGCGCCATCTGCATCGTGGTGAGCGGACCGTTCTGGACGCGCAGCTGGACGGACTGGTGGGCCTGGTGGCTCAACCTTCCGGTCTGGAACTGAGGAGAAGACCATGGCTGAATACCAAAACATCTTCACCCGCGTCCAGGTCGACGCGCCGCATTACCCCGGCGTGCCGCACGAGCCGCGCGGCATCTGGCAGCGCGGCATCAAGGCGCGCACCAACTACTGGCTGGGCAAGATCGGTGACGCGCAGATCGGGCCGTTCTATCTCGGCACCTCGGGCGTGCTGTCGATCCTGTTCTTCATCATCGCCTTCGAGATCGTCGGGCTGAACATGCTCGCCTCGGTCAACTGGAACCCGCTCGAGTTCGTGCGGCAGCTGTTCTGGCTCGCCCTCGAGCCGCCGGCGCCGGAGTACGGGCTGCGCCTGCCGCCGCTCGCGCACGGGGGTTGGTGGCTGATGGCCGGCTTCTTCCTGACGCTCTCGGTCATCTTCTGGTGGATCCGCACCTACTCGCTGGCCCGCAAGCTGAAGATGGGGACCCACACCGCTTGGGCGTTCGCCTCGGCGATCTGGCTGTTCCTCGTGCTCGGCTTCATCCGCCCGGTGATGATGGGCAGCTGGTCGGAGGCCGTGCCTTTCGGCATCTTCGCGCACCTCGATTGGACGGCGGCGTTCTCGCTGCGCTACGGAAACCTGCTCTACAACCCGTTCCACGCGTTGTCGATCGTGTTCCTGTACGGCTCGGTGCTGCTGTTCGCGATGCACGCCGGCACCATCATGGCGGTCAGCCGCTTCGGCGGCGAGCGCGAGGTCGAGCAATCGCTGGACCGTGGTACCGCCTCGGAGCGCGCGGCACTGTTCTGGCGCTGGACCATGGGGTTCAACGCCACCATGGAGTCGGTCCATCGTTGGGCCTGGTGGTTCGCGGTGCTGTGCACGCTCACGGGCGGCATCGGCATCCTGCTCACCGGCACGGCCGTGGACAACTGGTACCTGTGGGCGGTGAAGCACGGCGTCGCGCCGTCCTATCCGACCACCTTCGAGGCGTTGCCCGACCCGGCGACGCTGCAGGGAGGCCCGTGATGAAGAACCTGATCAGGAATGGCGTCGCGACGCTGGTCGCGCTCGGCCTGCTGTCCGCCTGCGGCGAGCGGCCGCCGATCGACACGCAGCAACTCGGATACCGCGGCACGGGGATGGAGCAGAACATCAACCCGCGCATCATGAAGACGGTGATGGCCGCCAACCAGCCCGGGCCGATCCAGCCCGCGGCGGACGGCAGCGGGCCGCTCGCCTCCGAGGTGTACCAGAACGTGCAGGTGCTCAAGGACCTCTCGGTCGGCGAGTTCACGCGCGTGATGCTGTCGATGGTCGACTGGGTCGCCCCCGCCGACCAGAAGGACTGCACCTACTGCCACAACGCCGAGAACTACGCCGACGAGAGCAAGTACCAGTACCAGGTCGCGCGGCGCATGCTGACGATGACCCGCGACATCAACAGCAACTGGCAGGCGCACGTGGGCGAGACCGGCGTCACCTGCCACACCTGCCATCGCGGGCAGCCGGTGCCGCCGTACGTCTGGTTCGTCGATCCGGGCAAGAGCCGCGAGAACGCCTTCGTCGGAACCCGCGCGGAGCAGAACTCGGCGGTCACCGGCCTCGGCATCACGACCATCGGCCACTCGAGCTTGCCGTACGACCCGTACAGCCCGTTCCTGCTCGGCAACCTGCCGATCCGGGTCAACGGACCGACGGCGCTGCCGACCGGCAACCGCAACTCCATCAAGCAGGCCGAGTGGACCTACGCGCTGATGGTGCACATGTCCGATTCGCTCGGGGTCAACTGCACCTACTGCCACAACTCGCGGGCGTTCGCGGAGTGGGACGGTGAGAGCCGTCCGCAACGCACGACGGCGTGGCATGGCATCCGCATGGCGCGCGGGCTCAACAACGAGTACATGGTCCCGCTCACCGGCGTGTTCCCGCAGCATCGGCTCGGGCCGACCGGCGACGTCGCCAAGGTCAACTGCCAGACCTGCCACCAGGGTGTGAACAAGCCCTACGGCGGCGCCAGCATGGCGAAGGACTATCCGGAGCTGCAGCGTGCCAAGCCGTTGCCGGTGCCGGCCGCCGCCGACGCAGCTGCCGAAGGCGCCGCCGCAACGGCGACCGAGGCCACCACGACCGCGGGCGATGCGGGGACGGTCGTCCCGGCGCAGGCTGCGCCGGTCGCTGCCGCGACCGCGTC
>JBIIVD010000081.1:0-5455 GCA_044339635.1 Steroidobacteraceae bacterium
GCCCCAGCCACGGAACCTGCCATGCCCCGTACAACCGCCCTAGCCGACATCCGCAACATCGGCATCATCGCCCACGTCGACGCCGGCAAGACGACGACCACCGAGCGCATCCTTTACTACACGGGGCGCAAGCACACCATCATCGACATCCACGACACGAAGGACCTCAAGACTTCGACGACGACGGATTACCTCGAACAGGAACAGAAGCGCGGCATCACCATCCAGTCCGCCGCGGTCTCGACCTTCTGGCGCAAGAAGAAGATCAACGTCATCGACACCCCGGGGCACGTCGACTTCACCATCGAAGTGAACCGCTCGCTGCGCGTGCTCGACGGCGCGGTGGTGGTGTTCGACGGCGTGGCGGGCGTGGAACCGCAGTCCGAGACCAACTGGCGCCTCGCCGACAACTACGGCGTGCCGCGCATCTGCTACGTCAACAAGATGGACCGCAGCGGCGCCTCGTTCACGCGCTGCGTCGACATGATCAAGAAGCGCCTCGGCGCGCGCCCGTTGCCGATCCAGATCCCGATCGGCTCCGAGGACAACTTCAAGGGCATGATCGACCTCGTCGAGATGAAGGCCCTGGTCTGGGACTCCGACGACAAGGACGCGCAGTGGGCCGTCCTCGACGTCACGGCCGACCTCGCCGACAAGCTCGGCATCGCCGTGCCGACCGACCGCGCGATCCTCGCCAAGGTGTTCGAGTACCGCAAGGAACTGGTCGACACCTGCCTCGAGATGGACGACGCCGCGATGGAAGCCTATCTCCTCGAGGAGAAGGACCCCTCGGTCGAGACGCTGCGCGCCTGCCTGCGCAAGGGCACGGTGTCCGGCGCCTTCAACCCGGTGCTCTGCGGCTCCTCCTACAAGAACAAGGGCGTGCAGCAGGTGCTCGACGCGGTCGTCGACTACCTCCCCGCACCGACCGACGTCGCGGCCATCAACACCGTGGACGCCGACGGCAACGCCATCGGCGAGCGCAAGTGCTCCGATGAAGAGCCGTTCTCGGCGCTCGCGTTCAAGGTCATCAACGACGCCTACGGCGCGCTGACCTTCGTGCGCGTGTACTCGGGCGTGCTCACCAAGGGCATGTCGGTCACCAACACCACGCGCGGCAAGCGCGAGAAGATCGGCCGCATGGTCGAGATGTTCGCCAAGGAAGCCAACCCCATCGAGGAAGCGCGCGCCGGCGACATCATCGCCCTCGTCTCGCTCGCCGAGACGGACACCGGCGACACGCTCTGCGACACCGACCACCCGGTGGTGCTCGAGCGCATGCGCTTCCCCGAGCCCGTCATCAGCGTCTCGGTGCAGCCCAAGGTCAAGGGCGAACTCGAGAAGTTCGGCGCGGCGCTCGGCAAGATGGTGCGTGCCGATCCCTCGCTGCGCCTCGAGACCGACCGCGAGACGGGCCAGACCATCCTGCGCGGCATGGGCGAGCTGCACCTCGACGTGACGCTCGACCGCATGCGCACGGAGTTCAACGTCGAAGGCATCATGGGCGAGCCGCAGGTCGCCTACCGCGAAGCCTTCACGAAGCCCATCGAACAGCAATACGTCCACAAGAAGCAGACGGGCGGTTCCGGCCAGTTCGCCGAGGTGTGGATCAAGTTCGAGCCGCTCGAGCGCGGCCAGGGCTTCGTGTTCGAGGATGCGACCGTGGGCGGCTCGGTGCCGCGCGAGTACGTGCCCTCGGTCGAGAAGGGCCTCAAGATGCAGCTCGAGGAAGGCGTGCTCGCGAAGTTCCCCACGGTGGACTTCAAGGCGACGCTGTTCGACGGCAGCTACCACGACGTCGACTCGAACGCCCTGACGTTCGAGATCGCGGCCAAGGCCTGCTTCCGCGAAGCCATCCCCAAGGCCTCGCCGGTGCTCCTCGAGCCCGTGATGAAGGTCGAGGTGGTGACGCCGGGCGACTACCTGGGCGATGTCATCGGCGACATCAACCGCCGCCGCGGCTCGATCCAGGACCAGCTCGAGCGCGGCACCAGCATCGCCGTGGTGGCCACCGTGCCGCTGTCGGAGATGTTCGGGTACATCGGCCAGCTGCGTGCGATGTCGAGCGGCCGCGCCTCGTACACGATGGAGTTCTCGCACTACGATCTGGTGCCGCGCAACGTCGCGGAGAAGGTCATCGAGGAAGCGCGCAAGCCCAAGGCCTGATCGCCCCGCGTCCGACCGAGCGACGGCCGGGATCCGCGAGGGTCCCGGCCGTCGTCTTTTCAGCGCGGCAGAGGATCCTCGTCACGCGCGAGCACCGCCCACAGCTCGGCGTACACGCGATGCCGTCGCGGCTCACGCACCGACGACTTGAAGTTGGGATAACGCAGGTCGCGCAGCGCCTCTGCGATGCGTGACGCCACCCGTTCGCGCGGCAACCGCGCACGGAACGGGTAATCCGTGCCCGTGCCGACCTCGACCACGGCCTCCGGGAACGTCCGCGCGATGTCGCCCTCGCGCCGCGCGCGCACCAACAGCGTGGCGCCGCTCGGGTCGCCCTTGTCGACGATGCTCAAAAAACTGTCGTTCAGGCAGATCCACATCAGGACACCTCCGGGAGCCGCGCGTCGAGCGCGTCGAGCAAGGGTCGATCGTTGGCGTGGGTGATGACCTGCCGCAGGCGCTTGCGCGGCACCAGCCAGACCGCCTGGGATTCCCAGCCCATCGCGGCGGGCGTGCCGCCGATGCGACGGGCGAGGTAATAGCGCGTGAAGGTCGTCGAGCGCGGCAGGTCGATGAGGAACCCGGTGACGACGACTCGCAGGCCGGTCTCCTCGTGCGCTTCCTTGATCGCCGACGTGCGCAGATCGAGCCCCGGCTCGAGACGGCCCTTCGGGAAGGTGAGGCTGTAGCCCCCGAAACCGTTGGTGGGTGCCACCGCCCACACCCGGTCATCGGGCTCGATGACCACGACGCCTGCCGCCGGGGCAAGCCCCGCCGTCGCCAAGAAGGGCGGTTCTTCGAAGTCGCCGACGCCGTTCAGGGCGCCGTTCAGGGCGCTGTCCGCCTCGCCGCCGTAGACGCCCGCCCCCACCGCGCCCGCAGGCGCCGACCAGGGCTCGAACGGGACACCGTGCAGACCCTCCACCATCGTGCCGTCCGGGACGACCACCGCGATCGCTGCGGGATCCCGCCACTGCAGGACCGGGGAGGCCGTGGAGGGACGGAGGATACGCACCTCGCGCCCACGGTCATCCCGGCGCGGGTGGAGGATGGACGCAGCGACCTTCAGCATCGGCCCATGCTGCCCCATGACCGGCTCAAAAAATGAGCCGGCGCGGCGGGGCGGCCGTACGTACGGCGGGCCGGCGTACGGCGGCAGCGCCGCCGGGCCTCACTCGCGATGTACGACCCCGCCCTTCATCACGAACGACACGCGCTCAAGCGCGCGGATGTCGGCGAGCGGGTCGTCGGCGACCGCGATCAGGTCGGCATGGGCGCCCGCCGTGAGCTCGCCCACCTGCCCCGCAAGGCCCATGGAATCCGCGGCATTGACCGTCGCGGACTGGATGGCCTGCATGGGCGTCATCCCGTAGCGCACCATCACGGCGAACTGCCGTGCGTTGTCGCCATGCGGATAGATGCCGGCGTCGGTCCCGTAGATCATTCGGATGCCCGCCTTCAGTGCGCGCTCGAAATTGCGGCGCTGGATGTCGCCGATCATCTGGTCTTTGCGGATGAACTCCTCGAGCTCGCCGCGGCGCTTGGACTCCGACTGGGTGTAGTCGGTGTTGTAGATGTCCATCGAGAAGTAGACCTTGTACTTCTTCGCGAGCTCGACGCCCTCGTCGTCGATCAGGCTCGCGTGCTCGATGGTGTCGACGCCCGCGCGCAGGGCGACCTTGATGCCGGCGGCGCCGTGCGCATGCACCGCGACCTTGCGGCCGTGCATCCGCGCCTCATCGACCAGCGCCGCGACCTCCTCGGGCGTGAACTGCTGCATGCCGGGCTGCGTGCCCTTCGAGAACACGCCTCCCGTGCCGCAGTACTTGATGACATCGGCCCCGAAGCGCACGTTCTGGCGCACCACCTTGCGCACCTCGTCCGGACCGTCCGCGGTGCCGAGGGAGGTCTGGCGGAACTCGGGCGCGAGCAGGTTGCTGCCGCAGTGTCCGCCCGTGATGCCGATGCCCGGCCCCGATACCTGCAACCGCGGCCCCGGCACGTCACCCGCGTTGATGGCATCGCGCAAGGCGACGTCCGCATAGCCGTCCGCCCCGACGTTGCGGACGGTGGTGAAGCCGGCCTGCAGCGTGCGACGGGCGTTGGCGGCGCCGATCAGCGCGAGGCGCGGGATGGAGAGCCCGAGACGCTCGTAGCGCAGGATGGTCGGATCCGAGGTCAGGTGGGTGTGCGTATCGATGAGCCCGGGCAACACCGTCGCGGCCGTCAGGTCGACGACCCGCGCGCAGCCCGCGAGCGCCGCAGGACCATCATCGAGCACCGCGAGCACGCGCCCGCCGCCGATGCGGATCGCCTGCGAGCGACGGACCTTGCCCGCGAGCGGATCGACGAGCCGCCCGGCGCGTACGACCGTCGCGCAAGCCGGCGGCGCAGCCACGTCGCCCGTTGCGGTGTGCGGCGAGCCCTGCGATACGGCGACCGAGGAGGCCGAGGCGAGTGCGAACGCGGCGAGCGACACGCGGAGGGAGACGGCGGCGTTGTGACGGATCATGGCGATACCCTGTATTGGCACGGGCCGGCCGACGGACCGGCATCGGACGGAGTGTATGCCAGTCAGGGCGTCGCCGCGCGGCGCGGCGTGGCCACGCGCCGGAACGCCGCGAGCACGGCGTGCTTCTTCACGGGCAGGCCGTCGACCACGGCCCTGGCATGCGCGAAATATCCGCGGCGCCGCGCTGCGCTCCAGCCTTTGGGCGGGCGCTCACGGATGTCGCGCAGGTTGCAGGTCTTGTCGGCGATCTTGATGAGCGCCGCGGCGCGCGACATCCGCGGGGCATGCTCGATCTGCAACCGCTTGCGGACCTGCTTCGGCAGCCGCTTGTCGTCGGTGACCTCGGCGACGAGGGCGGCGACACGGTCACCGAAGCGCCGCTCCAGCTCGCGCCGGGTGGTGCGCGTGTCCTCGATGACATCGTGCAGCAGCGCCGCGGCCAGCACCTCGGCATCGCGCATGCTGCCCTCCTCGGCCAGCAGGCGCGCGACCTCGAGCGGATGGTTGATGTACGGCGTCGCCTCATGGTCCTTGCGCTTTTGGCGGCGGTGGCGTTCGGCGGCGAACGCCGCGGCCTTCAACAACAAAGATATGGACTTGCTCATGCCGCCCTCCTGTCGTCCTGGTCCTGGTCCTGGTCCTGGTCCTGGTCGTCGATGATGATGCTGTCGGGCCTGCCGCCCGTGCCTGGCCCGCCGATCATCTGCGCGAGGCCATCGAGCGTCCAGTCGGCCATGTCGAGCGACTCGACCACGATGCGGCTGCGCACCGGCGCGA
>JBIIVD010000045.1:0-19249 GCA_044339635.1 Steroidobacteraceae bacterium
TTGCGGGCGACGCGGAAGTGGTGCGTCAGATTGGTCTCGACCAGTTCCGCAAATCCAGCCGCATCGAGGTGGTCCTTGCCGGCGACACCGAACAAGGCCTGGGGGATCGGTGCGAACGGCGTCGAGATGACCGCGGCGGGTGCACCGCCCTCTGCATAGGCCGCATCCATGCTGGCCTCCAGACCATCATCGCCCACGGTCCGGTAGGACACGCGATCGTGGCCCAGCGCCCGCCCGAGCAGGACGCGGATCCTCTCACCCGCCTCCGTGGTACGGGTGAGCGTGACGATGCTGCCGACGTGGCCTTCCGCCAGGAACAGCCGCGCCACCGCCGCCAGCGGTTCGGTCATGTGCTCGCCGATGAGCCAGACCGTCTCGCCTTCCATGCGCCGCACCCGCTCGGGCTTGGCGCGCCCGAACAGCTCGCGCTCGGTGATCGTGCGTTCCTGCTGCAGGCCGCCCGAGGGCTCGAAGGTCTCGCCGGAGATCGCGCGGTCCGCCATGAAGAACACCGTCGCCAACGCGACGTCGATCTCGGTCGGCATGCGGTGCAGGTGCAGCATGCCGAGCACGCCGTCGCGGATGCGCCCGGCCTCCTCGTCGATGCGCGCCGGGTCGACGAACGGCTCGGGCGGCTCGGGCAAGGCCATCAGCCAGGCCTCGGCCCTCGCCTGCGCCGCCGGATCGAGCAGCAGACAGCCGTTGCGCAAGCGCGCGACGAGCCGCGTCGCCATCGGGCGCGTCAGCACATAGTGGAGGGACGAATGCGTCGCCTCCTCGAGATGATGCACCGCGCCACGGATGCGCGCGCCCGCCTCGCGCAACGCGCCCGGGACGCCCTCGGCCTGCAAGAGACCGACATCGTTGGCGCGCAGCGCCTCCAAGGCATCGTCGAGGCTGCCGCCGGCGGCCAGCGTGCGCAGCACCGCGTCGTGCACCTGGTTGAGCCGCTTGTTCTCGAGGATCAGCTTGGCGCGTCGGTCGAAGAGCCCGGCCTTGCCGTCCTTGCCCTTGAGGCGCTGGCCCTCGACGGGTCCCGGTGCGATGGCGTTGATCTGGATCTCGGGTCCGACGAACCGCGCGAGGTTCTCCACGAGGGCGCGTTGGCCCGCCTTCGAGACCGCGTAATCGCTGCGGTTCGGGTAGGGCACGGCGATGTACTTCTCGCCGCCGAAGTACGAGCTGACGTTCAGGATGTAGCCCGACCCCTGCCGCTTCATCAGCGGCACGACCTTCTCGATCAGCGAATAGTTCGAGGTGAGGTTGGCGTTGAGGGTGTTGCGCCAGTCTTCCGGCAGGATGTCGACCGCCATCTGCTCGGCGCCGGCGACACCGGCGTTGTTGATGAGGTAGTCGATGCGGCCGAAGGCCTCGAGCGTCGCCGTGACGGCGCGCGCCAACGCACGCTCGTCCGCCACGTCGATGTCGGCGAGCAGACGCACGCGCTCCTTCGGACGGTTGTAGCCGATCTCCTCGAGCTCGCGGACGATCTCGTCCCGCAGCCCCTCGAGAGGACCCGCGCGGCGCGCCGCGAGCATGACGCGCGCACCCGACACCGCGAGCAGCCGCGCGAGCTGGCCGCCGATGCCCGCCGAGCCGCCGGTCACGAGCACGCACTTGCCGAGGTGCAGGCCCATCAAGGATTCGATCCAACCGAAATCGGGACGCGCCGATCCGGTGGCATCGACCAGCGTCGCAGGCACGTAGAGGTTGACCTGCGGTACCCGGCGCTTGGTGAACAGCAGGCGCGCCGCCTGGTTCGCCGCGAAAGACAGGCTGTGGTCCTCCTCGTTGCCCCAACGCACCACCTGGTTGGACCAGGCCGCCGCCGGACGCTCGCCGGCGCGCCACTGGATCTCGCTCTCGTCGCGCCACACGCGCACCAGCTGCTCGAGCCCCGCACGCAGGATGTCGGCGTAGACGTTGCCGGCGCCGTCGGAGCCGTTCGACATGAACATCGCCCGCAGCCACGCGCCCGGTTGCGAACGCTCGCGCCACAGCCGCGACAGCGCGCGCGCGATCGCAAGACCGCCCGTGAGCTCATCGCCGAGGAAGGCATCGACATCGGCATCGCTCGCCTCGGCGAGGGGCGCATTGAAGCGCCAGGTGCCGAACGCCGGCAGGATGATCGCACCGTGCAGCAGCTGCTCGCCGGTGATGGCCTCGAGCGCCTGCGCGAGGGTCTCGGGCCGGCGACGGTCGAAGAGCGCCGGTCGGATGCGACGGTCGATGTCGGTGTCGCGCAGGCCTGCGCGCGCCGCTTCGACCGACTCCTCGGAACCGAGGCCGAGGATCACCTGCGCACCGCACCCGGCCTGGGCGCGCGCGATGGCGAGCGCGTCGGCGACCTGGTCACCCGCGGCCACCAGCACCGTGGATCCGGTGCCGTCGACGGTGCGCAGCTCCGGGCGCGACGCCCAGGTCGAGCGCGACTCGTGCGGCACCTGCATGCCGTTCGTGACCTCGAAGCCCTGCGCGCTGAACGCGCGCGACTCGTCGCTGCCGAGGAACACCACGGAGTTGGCGACGTCGTCGATGGTCGGGAAGGTGTAGTCCTCGCCGGAGGGCTCGTCGCGCCGCGACAGCGCCATCACCGACAGGAAGTCGTTCGCGGTGGTGCCCTGCGGCGTGTTGCGCACCTTGTCCATGGCGCTGAACACGTTGCGGATGCGCGGGCCTTCGATCGGACCCGGATAGACCGTGTTGACGCGGATGCCGCGCGTGCCGAGCTGCAGCGCGAGCTGCTTGGAGAGCGCGTTGAGCGCCGCCTTGGGCATCACGTACGCGGAGCGGCCGTAATATTTGGTGCGCGAGAAGATCGTGGAGACGTTGATGACGCTCGATCCACGCCCCAGATGCGGCGCGGCGGCGCGCACCATGTTCCAGGTGAGCCCGAGCAGGTTGCCGGCGGCGGCACGCACCGTCTCGGTGTCGGTGGACCCCGCGGCGCGTTGCGCCTCGAGCTCCTCCGCGGTCAGCGGCTGGTCGTGGATCGGCTGCTTGGGCCCCGCCGACCCGGCGTTGTTGACGAGGATGTCGATGCGACCGAACCCGCGCATCACCGCCTCGATGCCGAAGCGGGCCTGCCCCGGATCGGCGGCATCGAACGCCAGCACCATGGCATGCGCCGCCGGTGCGCCCGTCGCGGCGAGCAGGGCATCACGTGCCGCCTCGAGCTTGGCGGGGTTGCGGCCCGTCAGCACCACCTTGGCGCCTTCCTCGAGATAACGGCGCACGATCACCTGACCGATGCCGCCGGCGGCGCCGGTGACGATCGCGACCTTGCCGACGAGGCGCCCGGGGCGCATCGGCACGGCGGGCTTGCGCGCCGCTGCAGGCTTGCCAGGCGCGGCCGCCTTCTTCATGGCGGCGGGCGTCTTGGCGCCTGCGGACTTCTTCGCAGGGCTTTTCTTGGGCTTGGCGGCAGGGCTCATGGGCGGGCTCCCCATTCCTGGAACAGTTCATCACGGCTGCGCAGGCCGGCGCGCGGCAGCGCATGGTTGACCACGTAGTTGGCGCCGGCGTGGGTGTTGTCCCACATCGACTGGTGGGCCTGCGCCAACCCTTCCCACGGCACCATCGTCGGCGGGCTGACCTCGAGCTGGCCCGCCGCGATCATGTCGTTCATCTTGGCGACCTCGTAGGCGTTGCAGAGGTGCGTGCCGGCGATGGTGGCGGTCGGCATCAGGATGCGGCGCTGGCGCATCCACACCTGCGGCGCATAGAACGTGTAGCGCCGGCCCTGCATCGGTTCGCAATAGACGACGCGACCGGTGAAGGGCTTGACCAACGAAGTCGAGGCCGCGAGCGCGTCATGGCCCGCACGCTCGACGATGAGGTCGGGATAGCCGCGCGGGTTGTCCGCCGAGCGCAGCCAGCGGCCGATGGCGCCGCCCAGCGGCTTCATCGTGCGGTCCTGGAACTGCCGGACGGATTCTTTGAAACGGCCCGTCTCGCGCTTGGCATCGGGCATCGCGGGCAGCGCGTCCGGCCAATCGAAGTCCGCGCCTTCCTTGCGGCGGATCTCCTCGAGCGACACCACGCCGCGCACCGCATCACCGAACCCGAGCGACTGCACGAACTCGCGCTGCGCATCGCTCAAGGTGGCGACCACGAGCCGTCCGCCCGCGGCGCGCACCGCCTCGATGGCCTCGAGGCCGACGGGGTCGAGCAGCGCGCCGTGGCCGATCCCGGTACGGCCGTCCTCGCCCGGCACGACGCCGTAATAGAGCATCACCGCTTCGCCGGCGCGCAGGCCGGCGCGGCGCAGCATCTCCTCGGGCGAGGCCTCGCCGGGCTTGCCGGCGAACGAGAACCAGTAGCCGCTGGTCGCGCCATAGAACGTCAGCGTGCCGTGCTCCGCGAGCAGCTGGAACGAGCGCGGGAAGGATTCCTGTCCGGCGTGCGAGACCGCGAAGTCCGCGAGCCGACCGCCGGTCTGGGCGCGCATCTCGGCGAGCAGCGGCTCACCCGCGCGTTCCCAGGCGGCGATCGCTTCGGGCGACGCGGGCACCGGCGTGAACGCCGCCGCCCAGCGCGGATCGCGCCGGTCGAGCGCGCCCGCGGCGCCGTTGCGGCGGATGAACGCTGCGCGTTCGGGGCTCGATACCAGCCCGACCGCGGTGAGCCCGTTGCGCGCGCCGCTCTTGAGCGCCTCGAACCCGGTGCCGGTCGCCGCGCCTTCGACGAACAGCGTCTTGCCGGAGCGGATGCGCAGCGTGGTGAACAGCGCGCGCACCACCGTGCCGAGATTGAGGACGTAGGAGCCGGCCGCTTCCAAGGTGAGATCGGGCGGCAGCGGATGCAACTGCGGACCCTGCGCCACGAGGAACTGCTGATGGCTGCCGGTGTCGGTCTCGTAGCCCTGGATCGAGAAGCCGGCGTACATCGGATCGCGCGCCGCGAGCGGCGAGAGCAGGTCGCTCTGCCCCGAGTACACGGTGACGAGGTCGCCGACCTTGATGCGGCCCTCGCGCTTCACCTCGCTGCCGACGGACGCCACCAAGGCGACGCCGCCCGAGCCGGTGACTTGGTGATCGAGGTCGTGGTTCTCGAACGGCGACACCGGGATGCCGGTGATCGCCCAGATGTCGTTGAAGTTGACCTCGGAGGCGAGCACGTAGACCAAGGCCTCGTTGGGGCCCGGCTCCGGCACCGGCAGGAGGATCTCGCGTTCCTTGTCCTTGGGGAGGCCGTGGTCCGGCGCGCCGGTGGCGGGATCACGGGTGACCGCGTGACCGTACTGCCAGCGCGGAACCGGCGTCAGGCCCGGGAAGAACGCGGCGCCGACCGGCAACAGCTCACCGCGGCGCACCAGGGCCGCGGTCGCTGTCGCATCCGCGGGCGACGGCATCGCCGCGCTGCGCACCGGCAACGGCGCGCTGCGCTTGTCGAGGAAAGCCTGGATGCCGGCCTTGCCGCCTTGCGGGTCGATCACCGCCTCGGCGAACAGCTGCGCCTCGCGCGCAAGCCCGGCGGCGACGCCCTGCTCCCAACCGGTGCGTACGGCATCGAGGATGCGCGCTGCCGTGGGGCCGCGGCCCACCCGCTCGGCCTGCGCGAAGAGCCGCTGCACCGCGTCTTGGCCGAGCGTCGCATCGAGCGCGTCGCGTCCCGGCTGCTGCCACGCCGCATGCGCCGCCTTGCGGGCCGCAAAAGCGCGCGCAACGAGGTTGCGCCCCGCAGGCGCGGCGACGTACTCCGCAGCGAGGCGCGTGGCGAGCGACACCACATCCTCACCGCTGCGCCCGGCCGGCCCGCCGCCCGGCCCGCTGCCCGCCAGCGCGTGCAGCAGACCGTCGGCGAGCATCTCCTCCGCCGTGGCGGTACGCCCCCCCATGATGATCTCGAGCGCGCGCGTCAACGGCGCCGCGTGCC
The DNA here is from genome assembly GCA_044339635.1 of Steroidobacteraceae bacterium. Taxonomy (GTDB): domain Bacteria; phylum Pseudomonadota; class Gammaproteobacteria; order Steroidobacterales; family Steroidobacteraceae; genus UBA964. The sequence continues at coordinate 5,878 of JBIIVD010000045.1, forward strand.
CGGCCTGCTCCAGCAAGCGCGGCAATCGTTGTGTGCCGCCATAGCCCGGCAGCAGGTTCAATCGCACCTCGGGCTGGCCGAAGCTGGCGAGCGGCTCGGCCACGCGTACGTGGCAGGCCATCGCGAACTCCATGCCACCGCCGAGCGCGACGCCGTTGATGGCGGCGATCGCGGGCTTGTCCATCGCCTCGATCTTGCGGAACGCGAGGTGCGCGTTGTTCGGCAACGGCAGCGCTTCCTCGAGCGTGTGCACGTCCTCGAGCATCTGGCGGATGTCGGCACCGGCGACGAAGGCCGCCGTGCCCTGGCCGGTGAACACCACCGCCTTGACGTCGTCGCGCCGCGACACGTGGTCGATGACGATGTTGAGCTCATCGAGCGCGCGTTCGTTGAGCGCGTTGACCGGCGGGTTGGTGACGGTCACCAACGCGATGCGGTCGGGCGCGCGGACGCTGCGCCGGCGGCGCGGCGGTCCGAGCGCGTGGTAATGGATGCGGAAGTAGCGGAAGTCCTCGAACAGACGCTGCTCGTCGGCGACGCGCTGGCGCTCCTGCCACTCGTCGATCGCCCGGCGCAGCTCGCCGATGGACTCGGGGTTGCGCAGCGTCGAAGTGTCGCCGACGTCCTGGCCCTCGACCAGCGCGCGCACCATGCGGCGCATGTACTTGCCGCTGCGGGTCTCCGGGAACTGCGCGACCTCGATGAAGTCCTCCGGGACCGCGACCTGCCCCTTCTCCTGACGCACGATCTCGATGAGCCGGCGCCGGTCCTCGGCCGCGATCTTGCGGCCGGGCGCTGGGCGCACGAAGGCGAGCGGCGTGAGGCCCTTCTGGGCGTGCGACGCGCCGACGACGATGACATTGCCGACCGGCGAGTCCGGCGTGACCTGCTTGTCGCGCAGGATCGCGCCTTCGATCTCCTCGGTGCCGAGGCGGTGACCCGAGACGTTGATGACGTCGTCGGAGCGGCCATGCAGCGAGAACCCGCCGTCGGGGTACTTCACCGCGAAATCGCCCTGCGTATACGCGAGCCGGCCCTGCCAGCGCGTCCAGTAGGTCTTGCGGTAGCGGTCGAAGTCGCCGCGCCAGCTGCGCACGATGCGCCGTCCCTCGACGCGGAACCCGGCCTCGTCGCCCCAGATGGTGCGGCAAAGATAGGGGAACGGCGCGGCGATGACGATCTCGCCCTTCTCGCCGGCCTCGGCGGCGCGCGCCGTGACTGCGCCCGCCGCGTCAGGCTCGCCGTCCGCGACCCACACGTCGCCCGCGATCCAGGGCAGCGGATAGGTGTGGGCGTCGGCGCACAACGGGAATTCGCCGTTGCCGTAGTGGTGCGTCCAGGCGATGCCGCCGTGCTCGGTCGCCCAGTAGGCGTTGATGTACCAAGGCGTGACGAGGTCCATGCCGAACTGCTGCACGGCGGGCGAGGTCGGCTCGGCGCAGAACGTGGCGACGCGCAGCGAACTGCGCGAGTACGCGCGCACGTCCTCGACGTTCTGCGGGTCGGTCATCACGGTCTTGAGGAAGGTGACGCCGGCCTTGAATATGTTGACCTTGTAGCGCTCGATGATGCTCGCGAAGCGGCCGGCGCCCGGGAACACGGGCGCGCCCTCGGCGATGACCGTGGTCACGCGCGTGGTGAGCGCACCGCAGTACATGTAGCTCTGGCCGGTGATCCAACCCGGGTCGGCGACGACATACATGACATCGCCCGGACGCGCGTCGAAGGCGACGCGCATGGTGTGCGCGACGCCTGCGGCCCAGCCGCCGTGCACGTGCACCACACCCTTGGGCTTGCCGGTGGAGCCCGAGGTGTAGATGAAGAACAGCGGGAACTCGGCGTCGAGCGGCTCCGGCGGCACCGCGGCCCACAACGCCGCGACCAGCGAAGCGTCAGGCAGCGCGAGCAGCGCGTCCTCGGAGTCCACGGCGAAACCCGCGGCACGCGCTGCGGCGAGGATCTCGTCGGTGGCGGCGGCGGTGAGTTCGTGGCCCCAGCGGTCGCGCTCGGGCCGCCACAACAGGCCCGGTTGCGCGGCATGGCGCACCACGATGACCGTATCGACGCGCGGCGGCACATCGACCAGCGCCGAGGCGATGGCGGTGCGGATGCGGCTCGCCTCGGCGGAGCCGATGCCGGCCTGCGCCTCGAGCGCGCGGCCGACGCCGCGCATCACGTCGGAGCGTTCGAGCGTGATCTCGTTCGCGGTGGCGGCGCGGGCGCCGGCGAGGATCGCCTCGGCCTGCGCCGGCGCGAGCCCGAGCGTGGTCAACGCGCCGGCCACGGCCTCGACCGCGACCTCGGCGGGCACATAGCCATCGAGCGCCGGGTCCGTATAGGCTTCCTTGAACGCCACGACCTGCGCGTTACGGTAACCGCCGTCGGCGGTGATCACCACGCGCGCGCCGGCGTTGTGGATGCGGTCCGAGAGCGTCTTGTCGCTGAAGCCGCCGAACACCGGCGTGTAGACGAGGCCGAGCCGCTTGCAGGCCTCCGTCCAGTAGAGCTGCTCCGGGATGTTCGGCATGTTGATGGCGACGCGGTCGCCGGTCGCGAGACCGAGACGCCGCAGCGCGAGCGCGCAGCGCGCGACCTCGAGCAGCAAGCGGCGGCGCGTCACGCCGAACGAGGTCACCGGCCCGCCACGACCGCCGTCGAGCGACTGGTCCCAGCGGTCGCCCTCGAAGAAGAACGCCGTCTCGGCGCCATGCCCGGCGAGCACGTGCCGGTCTATTTCATTGAAGCAGGCGTTGGTGAGGGCGCCGTCGAACCAGCGGTAGAAAGGCGCGTCGCTCGCGTCGAGCGCCGTGCGCCAGGGCGCGTGGTCGGCAGGGAGCGTCGGCGCGACCGGCGCGCCGGTCTGGGCATCCCAGCCTCGCCAGCCGCCGACGGCGGCATCGAAGCTCAGCCAAGCGCCCTGCGGTCCGACCGAGGGCTCGAACCAGTGCAGATCGCGACGGGCGTGTTCGGCGTGGTACGCGCCGGGGTCACGCGCGCAGGCGTCCCGGGCGGCCTGCCATGCGGCGCGCGAGGTGAGGGTGTTGACGACGGCCGACGGGGGGGCGATAGCCGCCGACGCCGGAACCGACTCCATGGTTCCGTTCGAACTGGACATCCACTGCTCTCCACCCCCGGATTCATCCTACACCCGGTTCCAGTGAAATGCGTCCTGTGAAAATTCACGGGCTTAGAGATTCTTCCTCGGCGAACCTCCAACCGGGGGTGTCATTTGATTCCTTTTTGATATCACTTTAGTATCTTCACATCCGGGATGCCCCGCCCGCTTCCGCACTGTCACAGGAGCCTCCTCATGACCGATCACTCTCCCCGTCCCGCTCGCCGCGAACGCGAGACCCTCGTCGCCAGCGGTTGGCTGATGCTGCCCGTCGCCCTCGTGATGCTGGCCGCAGGCCTCGCCGCCACGATCTACGGCGCCTCGAACGGCGCCCCGTCGCTCGCGGTCGTCGGCATCGTGCTGCTGGTGTCGTTCTGCGTCTCGCTCGCAGGCTTCTTCACGCTGCAGCCCAACGAGGCGCGCGTCCTCGTGCTGTTCGGCGACTACAAGGGCACGGTACGCAAGGAAGGCTTCCACTTCGGCAACCCGTTCTACTCGAACGGCGCGAACTGGTACGGTCGCATGAAGATCTCGCTGCGCTCGCGCAACCTCAACGGCGAGCGCCTGAAGGTGAACGACAAGAAAGGCAATCCGATCGAGATCGCGGCCGTGGTGGTCTGGCGCGTGCAGGACACCGCTCAAGCGATGTTCGACGTCGACGACTACGAAGAATATGTGCACATCCAGTCCGAGTCGGCCGTACGCCATCTCGGCAGCCAGTACGCCTACGACCACGGCGAGGAGCACGAGATCACGCTGCGCAGCGGCGTGGACGAGGTGTCCGAGGCGCTGCAAGCGGAGCTCCAGATCCGCCTCGCGCCCGCCGGCGTGGTGGTCGAGGAGGCGCGGCTCACACACCTCGCCTACGCGCCGGAGGTGGCGCAGGCGATGCTGCGCCGCCAGCAGGCCGAGGCCGTGCTCGCCGCACGCCAGAAGATCGTGCAGGGCGCGGTCAGCATGGTGGAGATGGCGTTGACGGACCTCGCGCGCCGCGGCGTCGTGGAGCTCGATGCGGAGCGCAAGGCGGCGATGGTCAGCAACCTGATGGTCGTGCTGTGCGGCGACTCGGAAGCCAAGCCCGTGATCAACACCGGCACGCTCTACGGCTGACCCGCGGTGGCCGAGCGCAAGTCATTCCTGATGCGGATCGACCCGGCGCTCTGGCGCGAGCTCGAGCGCTGGGCGGCGGACGATCTGCGCAGCGTCAACGGCCAAGTGGAGTACATTCTGCGCGAGGCGTTGCGCCGGCGCGGGGTGCGCACGGGCAGCGCCGCAGGATCGGATGCCGTCCCACCGGACGGCGACGGGCCGCACGGCGAAAAGCCGGAACAGGAGCCGCGATGATCATCGAACGCATCTGGCCGGACAACGCCTGGCGCAACTACCACTACCTCATCGCCTGCAGCGAGACCGGCGAGGCGATGGCGATCGATCCGCTCGACTGGCAGTCGGTGCACGCCGCCGCCCAGCGCAACGGCTGGACCATCACGCACATCCTCAACACCCACGAGCATGCCGACCACATCGGTGGCAACGACGCGCTGCGCATGGTCACGCGCGCACGGGTATTGGCGCATCCCGGCGCGGCGCCACGGCTGCACGAGCTCGACCAGGCCGTCACGCAGGGCGACATCATCCGCATCGGCCGCAGCGTCGAACTCGAATGCCTCGACACTCCGGGCCATACGCGCGCGCATGTCTGCCTGTTGGCGCATGGCGACCGGCCGGCGCTGGTCTGCGGCGACACCCTGTTCAACGCGGGTGCCGGCAATTGCCACAATGGCGGCGACCCCGAACTGCTCTACGACACCTTCGCCGGCCAGTTCGCGCACCTGCCCGACACCGTGACGGTGCACCCGGGACACGACTATCTCTTGCGCAACCTCGCCTTCACGCTGGACGTCGAACCTGGCAACACGGCCGCGGCGGCGCTGCTCGCACAGGTCACGGGCGGCGGGGCTGCGGACGGCGCAGCGCGCGACGGTGCCGAGGCGCCCGTCACCACGCTCGGCGACGAGCGCCGCATCAACGCCTTCTTCCGGCTCGACAGCCCGAAACTCATCGACCGCCTGCGACAAAGATTTCCGGAGCTGCCGGCCCGCCCCGAGCCGCGGCAGGTGTTCCTCAAGCTGCGCGAACTGCGCAACGCCTGGTAGGCGCCCCACCGCCGCGCCCGACCACCCCGCCCGCCCCCAGGGCGGCCGGCGGACGCGATTTGCCGGCGCGCCGGTGGTCGGTGTAGCCTTGTCCCCGGACTTGATCCCGAGGACAGGTACCCGATGACTACGCTCCCGCAGTTCGCCGCCGCCAAGCGCCGCGGCGACAAGATCGCCTTCGTCACCTGCTACGACGCGCTGACCGCACGTCTGGTCGCGGCCTCCGGCGTGGATGCCGTGCTGGTCGGCGACTCGGTCGCCATGACCGTGCACGGCCACCGCGACACCGTCGCCGCCGACCTCGACATGATGACCCTGCATGTCTCGGCGGTGCGTCGCGGCCTCGGGCCGGAGGGGTTCATGGTCGCCGACCTGCCTTTCCTCGCCCATCGCCATGGTCGCAAGGCATTGATGCGCGCCGTAGAGCGGCTGATGCGCGCGGGTGCCAACGCCGTGAAGCTCGAGGGCGTGGACGGCGCCGAAGCCGACATCCGCCACATCGTGCAGAGCGGCGTGCCGGTGATGGGCCACATCGGCCTCACGCCGCAGCACATCCATGCGCTGGGCGGCTTCACCGTGCAGGGCCGCAGCCCCGAGGCGGCCACCGCGCTGCTCGACCAGGCGCAGCGTCTGCAGGACTGCGGCGTCTTCGCGACCGTCATCGAATGCGTGCCGCGGGCGGTCGCGGCGGAGGTCACGCGCAGCCTCGCGATCCCGACCATCGGCATCGGCGCGGGGCCCGACTGCGACGGACAGGTGCTCGTCGTCACCGACCTGCTGGGGCTCGACGCCACGTTCAAGCCGCGCTTCGTGCGCCGCTACCTCGACGGCGCCGGGCTCATCACCGACGCGCTCGCGGCCTATGCCCGCGACGTCAAGTCGGGCGGGTTCCCGTCCTCCCAAGAGACCTTCGATGACGACGCCGGCCGCGCGCCTGCGACAGGCACGCCGCGCAGGATCCGGGCGACGGCGTGATCGTCCACCGCGGGATCGGCGCCTGGCTCGCCGCGAAGACAAACCTCGGCGGCAAGGCGGATCTCGGCGGCAGCACCGCCGGCGGCGCGCTCGGCTTCGTGCCGACGATGGGCAACCTGCACGCCGGGCATGCGGCGCTGCTCGCGCGCGCGCGGCAGGACTGCGGCACGGTGCTGCTGTCCATCTTCGTGAATCCCACGCAGTTCGATGACCCGACGGACCTCGAGCGCTATCCCCGCACGCTCGAGTCGGACCTCGCAGTTGCACAAGCGGCCGGCGTCGACCACGTGTTACTGCCGACGCCGGCCGAACTCTATCCGGACGGCTACACCTACAAGGTGCAGGAGACCGCCGTCTCGACGGTGCTCTGCGGCGCCGCCCGACCGGGGCACTTCGACGGCGTGCTCTCCGTGGTGATGAAGCTGCTGCAGCTCGCGCAGCTCGGCCCCGACGCCACGCGGCAACGCCTGTACATGGGCGAGAAGGACCACCAGCAGCTCACGCTGGTGCGCGGCATGGTGGAGGCGTTCTTCCTGCCGTGGACCGTCGTCGGCTGCCCGACGGTGCGCGAGGCCGACGGACTCGCGATGAGTTCGCGCAATTCGCGTCTGACCGCAGCGCAACGACAGCTCGCGCCGCAGCTCGCGCGCGCCTTGCGCGAGGCGCCGGATCCCGCTGCGGCGCGCGCCACGCTGGAAGCCGCAGGGTTCCGCATCGACTATCTGGAAGACCGCGCGCTCGGTGCGACCCCTGCCGTCGCGCCGCGACGATATGCTGCCGCGTTCCTCGGCGATGTGAGGTTGATCGACAATGTCGCACTCGACTGAGCGGCCGCTGCGCGTCCTTTTGTTGATGAGCGGCTCGATCGCCGCCTTCAAGGTCGTGCAGCTCGTCTCGCGGCTGGTGCAGGCACCGGTCGGCGCAGAGGTCGAGGTCGTGATGACGCCCGCCGCGCGCGCCTTCATCGGCGAGGCGAGCCTCGAAGGGCTCACCGGCCGCCGCGTACGCTCGGAGACCTTCGCCGCCGGCGACTACATGGAGCATATCCGCCTCGCGCGCTGGGCGGATGTCGTGCTGGCCGCGCCCTGCACCGCCAACACCCTCAACAAGCTCTCGCGCGGCATCGGCGACGACCTCGTCTGCACGCTGTTCCTCGCCCACGACTTCACCAAGCCCTGGCTCATCGCGCCGGCGATGAACACGCGCATGTACGAGCATCCGACCACCCGCGAATCGCTGGAGCGGCTGCGCGCGATGGGCTGCACCATCGTCGAGGCCGGCAGCGGCGCGCTCGCCTGCGGCGAGATCGGCGCCGGACGGCTCGCCGAACCCGAGGTCTTGTTGGACGCGGTGTTGCATGCGGCGGGGCGCAGACCCGAGGCGCCGCCCGTCGCCGCGGCGACGACCCCTGCCACCCGCCCTGCCACCCGCCCCGTGGCGCCGCCGCACCGCGGCGCGCTCAAGATATTGGTGACGGCGGGCGGCACGCGCATGCCCCTCGATGCGGTGCGCTCGATCGTCAACGGCTCCACGGGCCGCACAGGCGCCGCCCTCGCCACGGACCTCGCTGCGCTCGGCCATGCGGTGACGCTGCTCACCGCCGAGGGCGCACCCTCCGCGGAGGACATCACGCGTCTCGAACGCTATGACGACTTCGGGTCCTTCGAGGGCGCGCTGCGCAGGCTGCTCACCGAGGAGACCTTCGATGTGCTGGTGCAGGCGGCGGCCGTCAGCGACTGGCGTCCCGTCGGCGCGGCCGAGGCACAGGCCGCAGGCAAGATCGACCCGGACACCGACACGCTCACGCTGCACTTCGAGCGCACGCCGAAACTCGTCGGGCTCGCCTGCGGCTGGTCCCGCAACCCGCAGCTGCGCATCATCGCGTTCAAGCTGACCTCGGGTGCGGACACCGATACGCGTCGCCGCAAGGTCGCGCAAGTGCTCGCGCACGAGGGCGTCGTCGCCGTCGTCGCCAACGACCTGAAGGAATGGCCGCGCTGGGAGTTCTGGATGGACCCCGCAGGGATGCCGGAGGTCTTCGATGGCCGGGAAGGCATCGGCGCGCGCCTCGCAGCCCTGCTGGAACCTTTGACCGCCCCGGAGGGACGGACATGATCCTGTGCATCGACGTCGGCAACACCACGGTGCATGCCGGTCTCTATCCGCATGCGGGCGTGGATGCGCCGCTGCTCCTGCAGTTCCGCAAGACCTCGGATTCGCGCGCCTCCAGCGACGAGCTCGGCGTGTTCCTGCGCGCAGCGCTGCGCGAGAACGGCGTCGACCCCGCGGACATCGGCCGCATCGGCGTCGCCTCGGTGGTGCCGGATGCGTTGTTCTCGCTGCGCGGCGCCTGCCAGAAGTATTTCGGCCTCGAGCCTTTCGTGCTGCAGGCCGGCGTACGCACCGGCCTGCGCATCAAGTACCGCAACCCGCTCGAGGTCGGCGCGGACCGCATCGCCAACGCCGTCGCGGCGACCCAGCTGTTCCCGGGGCGCGACCTGCTGATCGCGGATTTCGGCACCGCCACCACGTTCTGCGCCGTGACGGCGGAGCGTGATTACCTGGGCGGCGTCATCGTCGCGGGCCTGCGGATCTCGCTGGAGGCGCTGGAGACCCGCACGGCACGGCTGCCGGCAGTGGAGATCCTGCCGCAACAGGGCCGAGCCTGCCTCGGCCGCTCGACGGTCGAGAGCATGCAGAGCGGCGCCTACTTCGGACAGCTGGGCGCGGTGCGCGAAATCTTCGACCGGTTGCAGGCCGAGAACTTTCCTGCCGGAGAGCGCCCTTCCGGAGAGGGCCCTGCCGGAGAAAGGTCCTCCGGCCAGGGTGTGTCTCAGCCGCCGCTGCGGCTCGGCACCGGCGGATTTGCGGGGTTGTTCGAGCAGGAAGGCGTGTTCGACGAGGTAATCCCTGACCTCGTCCTGCGCGGCATCCTGCTCGCCACCCGCCTCAACGACCCGACAGCAACGCCTTGAGGCCGGCCTGCAGCAGGTCGCCCGCGTCCTGACCACCGCCCTGCGGCAGCGCGCCATCCGGCGTCATCTTGTCGACGAGACCCGGCAGCACCTGCGCCAGCATGCCGCTCGCGGCGCCGCTGTCGAGGCCGAGCTGGCTTGCGATCTGGCCGATGGCATCGCCGCCCAAGGCCTGCTGCAGCGCATCCGGGGAGACGGGCAGGTTGGCGCCCTTGCCGACCCAGGACTGCGCGATGTCGCCGAGGCCGCCCTTCTCGAGCGCGCCGACGAGACCCGCGACGCCACCCTGCTGCTGCAGGAGCGAGCCGAGCATGCCGGTCAGCGCGTCAGCGGAGCCGCCACCCGCAGCGCCCTGGCCTTGGCCCAAGGCGCCCACAGCACCCTTCAAAAGATCTTCGAGCATGCTCATCTGCGGTGTCTCCACGTATATAGAAGTTGAACGGACTGTTCCGGCGATCCGGAGCCGCGGAGCATAGGCCATCGACATGACAGCCACCACCCCCGGCAGCGGTCAACGCTGCACGAGATCGATGCGCAGGCCGGCGGGCGAGGTGATCGTCGCCAGACGGGTCTCGCCGTGGATCGTGCTCCGCAGGCCGTGATCGACCGGCGGCGCGCGCATCGCGCCCTCCCCCGCCCGGGCGGCGTGCGCCGCGGCACGCGCCAACACCGCCGCGATGTCCGGCACGAAGAACGTGACCGACAACAGCCCTCGCGCCGGCGGCCGCGCGCGCGGATAGAGGTCCGCGCCCGTCACGCCCTCGTACTGCACGATCTCGAGCCGTCCGTAGTCGTAGCCCGGATCGCCGAAGATGCGGATGTCGAGACCGGCGCCCGCCGGCAGACCGATGGTGCGCTCGACCTCGGGCCCCGCGAAGCGGTGGTAGGAGGTCTCCTCGAGACCGAGCACCTGTTCAAAGAACGCCTTCTCGCGCCGGTTGTCGGGCGACGTGGCGACGATCTGCGGCGCGACGCCATAGCCCTCGGGGCTCACCGGCTCGGGCTTGCCCTCTTGCTCGAGGAACACGAGGTTGACGCCGTCGGGTCCCGGCAGATGCACCTCATGGACCACCACGCCGTCGGTCTCGAAGCGGCCGATCGGCGAGCGGAATCGATAACCTGCGGCCGCGAGCTCAGCATGGCGCGCCGGCAGGTCGCGCACTGCGATGTCGACGCTCTTCGGCACGAGGTCCGTGGCCGCCGCGCCCTCGCGCACTGCCGATCCCGGCAAGCGGAAGCGCACCAGGTGCACGCCGCCCTGCGCCATGCCCGGCGTCCGCAGCAGCGCCTGATCGATGATGCCGTCCGGCCCGAGCCCCCAGACCGCCGCCAACGCCGGATCGCTCCCCTCGCGCCGCACCACGACCTGCATGCCGAAACGCGTGGACCAGAGCGCGAGCGCCTGCGCCATGTCGGCGACGCTGATGACGGCGTAGGCATAGGCCTTGGGATTGAGGGCGGATGGCACGCGGGCGTTCTTCCTGTTCGATGGGTTCGATGGGCTCGTTGGGACAGAGGTCGCGGGGGCGGAGGTGGATGCGGTCGGGGCGCCGGCGCAGCCCGCGAGTAGCAGGCCGCCACCGACCGCAAGGCCGCGAAGGACGGCACGGCGCGCAGTTCGGGACATGGGTTCAGTATAGTGCGCCCATGGACGAGTTCTACCGCCGCGGTTTCGTGATCCTCAGCGTCGCCGTGCTGGGCTACGCGCTCTTCAAGGTGATGACGCCCTTTTGGGGCGCCCTCGCCTGGTCGATCTGCCTCGCGGTGCTGCTCGCCCCGCTGCAGGACAGACTGACGCGCCGTTTCGGCGACCGTCCGGGCGCGGCTGCCGGCCTGCTGACGGCCTTGACGCCGTTCGTGGTGTTCGCGCCGCTCGCGCTGGTGGGCATCGCGTTCGTCGACCAGGGGCGGCGTCTCGTCTACGCCCTGCAACGCAGCCCCTGGCGCATCGATGCCGACACGCTCGGCCGCATCGGCGAGTATCCGGTGATCGGCCCGGTCATCACGCGTGTCATCACGCTCCTCGACCTCGACGGTGCGCAGGTGTCGGATTGGGTGGTCGGCCTCGGGCAGAGCCTGCTGCGGCTCGCCGCCAACCTCGGCAGCAGCCTCGTCCTCAACGTCCTCAGCACCACGCTGGCGTTCATGCTGATGCTGTTCCTGCTGTTCTTCATGCTGCGCGACGGCCGCGCGATGCTGCAACGCCTGATGAACCTGATACCGCTCGACAGCGCCCACCGCGAACGCCTGCTGACGCTGGTCGCCAGCACCACGCGCGCGGTGGTCTACGGCTCAGGCCTCACCGCCCTCATCCAGGGCGCCCTCACCGGCATCGGCTTCGCGCTCACGGGCCTGCCCTCGCCGGTGGTGTTCGGCGTGCTCGCGGCGCTGTTCTCGCTGTTACCGGCGGGCGGCACCGCGTTCGTCTGGGTGCCGGCCACGCTGGCGCTCGCCGGCATGGGGCAGAGCGGCGCGGCGCTCTTCATGCTCTGTTGGGGCGCGTTCATCTCCGTGTCGGACAACGTCCTGCGGCCGCTGCTGGTGTCCGCGCAGGCGCACGTCTCGACGCTCGCCGTGTTCGTCGGCGTGGTGGGCGGCGCGGCCGCGTTCGGCGGCGTCGGGCTGATCCTCGGACCGGTGCTGCTGACCTTGGTGTCGGCCTTGTTGCGCTTCGTCGAGGAGATGAAGCTCGGACGGGTGGAGTAGCGGCGCGGCGCCGCAGCGCGGCGTCCGTCACCCCGCAGCCGACGCAGCCGGGCGCGCCCGGAGGCGGTAGAATCGCGGCCCCCGCCGGATCGCCGCCCTCATGGACATCTCCCCCCTCCTCAATCCCCTGAACGACGCGCAGCGTGCCGCCGTCACGGCACCGGTCGGCCCGGTGCTGGTGCTCGCCGGCGCCGGCAGCGGCAAGACGCGCGTGCTCGTGCACCGGGTGGCGTGGCTCGTGCAGGCCGAGGGCGCCGCGCCCTACAGCATCCTCGCCGTCACCTTCACGAACAAGGCCGCGGCCGAGATGCGCGGCCGCGCCGAGGCACTGCTCGGCATGCCGGGCGCCGCGCTCTGGATCGGCACCTTCCACGGCATCGCGCACCGCCTGTTGCGCCTGCACTGGCGTGAATCTGGTCTGCCGCAGACCTTCCAGATCCTCGACTCCGACGACCAGCTGCGGCTCATCAAGAAGCTCCTCAAGGCCCAGCAGCTCGACGAGACGCGCTGGGTGCCGCGCGACATCCAGTACTTCATCAACCAGCAGAAGGACGAGGGGCTGCGGCCCAAGGCCCTGAAGGACGGCAACGACCCGACACGCCGCCAGTTCATCAAGCTCTACCAGGACTACGAAGAAGCCTGCCGCATCGCCGGCGTGGTCGACTTCGCCGAGCTGCTGCTGCGCGCCTTCGAGCTCTGGCGCGACCACCCCGAGCTGCTCGCGCACTACCGGCGCCGCTTCCGCCATGTGCTGGTCGACGAGTTCCAGGACACCAACGCCATCCAATACGCCTGGACCAAACTGCTGGTCGGCTCCGACGGCGCGCCGTTCGCGGTCGGCGACGACGACCAGTCCATCTACCGCTGGCGCGGCGCGCGGGTCGAGAACCTGCAGACCTTCCGCAACGACTTCCCGCAGGTCACGCTGGTGCGCCTCGAGCAGAACTACCGCTCGACGGGCAACATCCTCAACGCCGCCAACGCGCTGATCGCCGGCAACACCGGCCGCCTCGGCAAGAACCTCTGGACGAGCGGCGCCGCGGGCGACCCGCTGCGCCTCTACGTCGCGTTCAACGAGCGCGACGAGGCGGAGTTCGTGCTGCAGCGCATCCAGGAATGGGTGTCGCGCGGCGGCACACGGCGCGAGACCGCCGTGCTCTACCGCTCGAACGCGCAATCGCGCGCCTTCGAAGAGGCCTTCATCTCCGCGCGCATGCCCTACAAGGTCTACGGCGGCCTGCGGTTCTTCGAGCGCGCCGAGATCAAGGACGCGCTCGCCTACCTGCGCTTGATGTCGAACCGCAACGACGATGCCTCCTTCGAGCGCGTCGTGAACCTGCCGACGCGCGGCCTCGGCGCCAAGACCCTCGAATCCCTGCGCGAGCGGGCGCGGGCGTCCGGCAGTTCGCTCTGGTCGGCGGCGCTCGCCTGCCTCGCGGACGGCA
>JBIIVD010000082.1:0-5451 GCA_044339635.1 Steroidobacteraceae bacterium
GCGCAGGTGCGCGCGCTGATCGACGCGGGCGGCTGAGACCTCCGGGCAGCGCGTCGCTGCCGTCCCTGTAACACACCAGACGGTGCCGCCCGAATAGACTTGCCGCGTGACCACCGCTCTCGGCGTAGATCTCTACCAACTGACTTCCTTGGTCCCCCATGCCGAGGCGGGGCTTTTGGAGGCACCAGTCGTCTTCGACTTCTTCTCGCGTCGGCTACCCATGAGGGAAGATCCCAGCCATGGCCCCGCGCGCCCGTTCCTGCTGCAGTCCATGCTGGGGCGTTCGCTCGAGACGCTCTCGTCGTTGCGCTTCTCTCCCTCCGACCTGGCAGCCCTCGACGACCATCCGCTGCTCGGACCCGCGCTGCTCTCGCCGGCTGGGAGACAGCTTCGCGACAGTCTGGAGAGATGGCGGTTCGAGGGTGAGATCCGTGCCCCCTTGGACGGCAGTCTTCTGCTTTCAGGGCCCACGCTGGACACCGCGGGACGCCCGGTCGAGTTCAATAGGGTGCGACCATCGGCCTACGTCCCCTACCTCTCGGTGAAGTGTTCGCTGCTGTCCGCCAAACTCATCGAGACACCGCTCCTCTCCCTGATCAACCACGGGACGATGGTGGCCACCAAAGCCGCCCTTGTCGCGGCAGCCGCGCGACACCAGGGGCGCGGGGTGCTCGAGTTCGGGACGCGGCGGGTCCATCCCGATGCGGCCGTGGATGCGGCCCGCGCCGCTTACCTCGCCGGTTGCTCGGGCACCTCCAATGTCGAGGCCTGGCGACGCTTCGGCGTACCCTGCGTCGGGACGATGGATCATTTCGCGGTCCAGGCCTGGGAACGATCCGATCTCGCGGTCGCCGACACCGAGCGCGCCTTCTTCGCCGCCCTGCATCGTTCCTACCCCGGTCAAGACATCCATCTGGTCGATACCTACGACCCTTTCGGAGCGGACACCGGCATCCGGGCCGCCGTGGCGGCGACCGACGGCAAACTGGCGGGCATCCGTCTCGACTCCAACGTCGATCTTGGGTCGATCGCAGCGGCGCGCGGACTATTGGACAGCCTCGGCGCGCACCAAGCCAAGATCGTGGTGTCCTCGGGTCTCGACGAGGTTGGCATCACGGCGCTCGCCAAGGCACCCGTGGACCTGTACGGCGTCGGCGAAAGGATCGTCTGCAGCCCGGATGCACCGACCGGCGTGGGCGCCGTGGCAAAGCTCTCCGAGATCGGTGGCAAACCCACCATGAAGCTGTCGCGGGGATCCGACAAGGCATCGTTGCCGGGGCGGCTGCAAGCGTGGCGTACCCCGGATGACCGGATCCATGTCGGACTCGCGGATGAAACCCCTCCGCCGGACGGTGAGCCGCTGCTGCAGCGCGTATGGTCGGGACGTGCGCCTTCCACCGACCGGCCGGAAGCCGTATCGCGTGTCGCCCTCGAAGAAGCCAGACAGCGTGCCGTCCAGGCGATCGACCACGAGCGTCCGACCGGCTTGGCGCTGACGGCATCCCTCATCGAACTGATCCGCAGACTCGACGGCTGACGCCCCTTGGAGGCCCCGATGACCGACCTTGCGACCCTGCTGCCGCTCCCGCTCACGCCTGTCGTCACTCTCGATGGCGACTTCCCGGTCGGGCTGGTGATCGTCGATGCGTCGGTGGGCTTCACGCGCCGCGGCAACCTCGCCGATCCGGTGCATATGGTCCCCATGGTGGAGCGCATCGCAGCGACACACCGGCGCCTGACCGAGGCGCTGGGCGCACGGCTGCATACGCTGTATTTCCTCGACACGCATCACGCGGACATCCCCGAGCCGCCCTATCCGCCGCACGGCGTGATCGGCACCGGCGAAGAGGAGATCGATCCGCTCCTCGAGGACATGACCCGTGCCCCTCAGGTCACGCTCGTCCGCAAGGACTGCATCAACGGTTTCGTGGGCGGGATCGATCGCCGCACGGGCCGGAACGCCGTCGTAGACTGGATGCGCTCGACGGGCGTACGCCGCCTGTTGGTGGTGGGTGACTGCACGGACATCTGCGTCGCGGACTTCGTGCTGACGATGCTGTCCGCGCGCAACCACGCGCTGTTCGCGCCGCCGGATGCCACCCGAGAGGAGACCGTCGCGTCGATCCTTGCGCTCGACATCATCGCGCTCGTCTCCGACTGCGAGACCTTCGACGCGCCCGGGCACGATCGCCGCGCGGCGCACCATGTCGGACTCTGGATGATGGCGTCACGCGGCGCGACGCTCGCGCTCGACTGGCGATCTTGAGAGACCACCCCGCCTAGCGGATCCTCGGCGGCTCCGCAGACCCCGGCGCCTTGCGGTGCCGGTCGTACCAACCGATCGTGCCCAGGATCGCGGCGAGCCACTGGCTCGGGCGGCCGAACCCGTGGCTGGCCTCGGGCAGGCGCATCAACGCGCTCTCTACGCCCTGCAACTGCAACGCCTGGAAGTACTGCTCCGAGTCCGACATCGGCGTGCGCCAGTCGTGCTCGCCGGTGATGATGAGCGTCGGCGTGCGTACCTTGCCGACCAGCGACAGCGGTGAGCGCGCCCAATACTTCTCGGGTTCCTCCCACGGCCAACGGTCGAACCACGAGCTGCCCATCGCAGCGCCGATGTCGGTGGTGAGCGCGGTGGAGGCCCAGTTGATCACCGGGCGTTTCACGGAGGCCGCGGCGAAGCGGTCGGTCTTGCCGATCGCCCAGGATGACAGCACGCCGCCGCCCGAACCGCCGCCGATGTAGAGCCGCGCCGGGTCGATGAAGCCGCGGGCGACGACCGCATCGACCGAGCTCATGAGGTCGTCGTGGTCCTTGCCCGGGTAAGCCCGGTTGATGAGGCTCGCGAACGCCTCGCCGTAGCCGATCGAGCCGCGCGGGTTGGTGAAGAGCACCACATAGCCCGCAGCCGCGTACAGGTGGTGCGTGATCGAGAACATCGGGCCGTAGTCGATATGCGGCCCGCCGTGGATGTCGAGCGCGAGCGGATATTTGCGCGACGGATCGAAGCCCGGCGGATAGAGGATCCAGCCGTGCACGCGCCGCCCGTCGGCGCCCGACTTCACCCAGATCTCCTCGAGGCGGCCGATGTCGCGGGTCTCGCGCCACGCGGCGTTGAGGTCCCACAGGATCCGCTCGCCGCTGCCCTGATCCACTGCCAGCGCCGCCGGACGGTCGGCCTCGACGCTCGGATAGGCGAAGAGCCCGCGCGCAGCCGAGTAGCTGCCGCCGCCGGAGCTCGGCAAAAGCAGACGGGTGTTGCCGACCTCGGCGACGCGCGGCTGCGGCGCTGCCGCACCCGCCGCGTCCACGAAGCCGATGCGGTTGACGCCCAGGTCCTGATAGAGGAAGTGCAGCCCCGCGCCATCTTCGCGCCAACGCGGCTGCTCGGTGTTGCGGTCGAGCGCCTGCGTGAGGTTGCGGGCGGTCGTCGAGACGCGCGGGGACACCCCCGCAGCGACAGCCTCCAGCGGCATCACGAAGAGGTCGTTGCGCTGGTAGGAATTGCGGCGCGTGCGCCAACCGACATACGCGAGTTGCCGACCATCGGGGCTCACCGCCGGGCTTTGCTCGGTGCCATCGTCGCGCGTCAACTGCCGCGGCGCGGCGCCCTCGGCGAGCGGCCACAGCCAAAGATCGGACTGGTTGGCGCGACGGCGCGCCGCGGGGTCGGTGTCGCCCGAGACCACGAGCGCCGAACCGTCGGGCAACCAGGCCGGCGCCTCGTCGCGCGCGCCCCAATCGCCCTTGCCGCGGGTGAGCTGCCGCGGCGCGGCACCCAAGACGCCCTCGACGCCGACGACGAACACATGGGTCTCACCCGGCGTCAGGTAGCCCGACGAGTCGGTGCGGTACGGATAGTCGCGCACGATGCGCGGCGGCGCGGCCCACTGCGCGGCGGCAGGTTTCTCCGGCAACGAATAGAACGGCTCGGGCTGCTGCTCGACGAGCGCGACATAGGCGAGCGCGCGCGAGTCCGGGGACCACGCGAGCGATCGCGGCGGCTGCGGCGCATCGGTGACGGCGCGGGCACGACCGTCGGCGACATCGACCACCATCACCTGCGGCTTGCCGCCCTCCCGGCCGATGAAGGCGAGACGGTCGCCGTCCGGCGACCACCGCACCCCGCCCGGCGAACGGTCCGCCCCGACCAGCATCCGGCGCGCGCCGTCCGCGACCGAGACCAGCCAGAGCTCGTGGTTGACGCGGTCGGTGTTGATGTCGCGCGTCTGGCGCAGCACCGCGACCGTCTTGCCGTCGGGCGAGAGCTGCGGATCGACCGGCTGCTCGAGGCGGTAGAGATCGAGCGCTTGGATCGGGGTGCGGGGCGCCTGCGCCCAAAGCGGTGCGGCTGACCCGAGCGCCACGCCCAGACACACCATCGCCCACATCCTCGACGCAGGTCCACGAAGACCGTCACGGATCATGTCTGACATGGTGGTCAACCCTCCTCTTCGTCGCCGGGATCGGATGCCTTGCCGAGCATCACCTGCGCGTCGCCCGCCGGCAGCGCCTCGACATCGCGCAGCTTGCGCTCGATGGCGCGGGTGCGGACCTCGGCCTTGCCGATGGAGTTGGTGACGGTCTCGAGCTGCTTCTTGGTGTTGGCGAGCACCTCGCCGAACTTGCCGAACTCGGTCTTCACGGCGCCGAGCAGCAGCTGGATCTCGCCCGAGCGCTGCTCGATGGCGAGCGTACGGAAGCCCATCTGCAGGCTGTTGAGGATGGCCGTGAGCGTGGTGGGACCTGCGACCACCACCCGGAAGTCGCGCTGCAGCGCATCGGCAAGGCCCGGCCGCCGCAGCACTTCGGCATAGAGCCCCTCGGTCGGCAGGAACAGCAGCGCGAAGTCCGTGGTATGCGGCGGCTCGATGTACTTGTCGCGGATGGTCTTGGCCTCGAGGCGGATGCGGGTCTCGAGCGCGCGCGCGGATTCCTCGACGGCAGCCGCGTCGGCGCGGTCCTGCGCGGCGATCAAGCGGTCGTAGTCCTCGGCCGGGAACTTCGAGTCGATGGGCAACCAGACCTGCGTGCCGTCCACCCTGCCCGGCATCCGGATCGCGAACTCCACACGCTCGCCCGACCCGGGCCGCGTCGCCACGTTCTTCTCGAACTGCTCGCGAACCAGCATCTGCTCGAGCAGCGCCTCGAGCTGCACCTCGCCCCAAGTACCGCGCGTCTTGACGTTGGTCAGCACGCGCTTCAGATCGCCCACGCCCGCGGCCAGGGTCTGCATCTCGCCGAGGCCCCGGTGCACCTGCTCGAGGCGGTCCGAGACCAGCTTGAAGGACTCGCCCAGACGATGCTCGAGGGTGGCGTGCAGCCGCTCGTCGACCGTCTTGCGCATCTCTTCGAGCTTGGCGGCGTTCTCGCCCTGCAGCTCGCGCAGCTTGGTCTCGAGGGTGTTGCGGATCTCGGTGAGCCGCGCCTCGTTGGCCTCGGTGAGCTTGG
>JBIIVD010000084.1:0-5306 GCA_044339635.1 Steroidobacteraceae bacterium
TCGTCGATGATGATGCTGTCGGGCCTGCCGCCCGTGCCTGGCCCGCCGATCATCTGCGCGAGGCCATCGAGCGTCCAGTCGGCCATGTCGAGCGACTCGACCACGATGCGGCTGCGCACCGGCGCGAGCGCCCGCAGCCGTGCCGTGATCTTGCGCATGACGCCGTAGGCATCGCCGGGCGGTTCGCTGTTCGCCTTGCCGGTCAGTCCGATGGCGCGCCAGCCATCCTCGGTGGCGGCGAACGCGGCGGTCGCGACACGCTTGCCGCCATGCCGCTGCACCGAGAACATCAGCACCTTGCCTTCGGCGCAGCCCGCCTCGTACTGGTCGGCGCAGTGGCGCATCGTGATGGCCTCGGCCCACACACCTTCGCTCGAGGTCACGGGCACGACGCGGTAGCGGCCATGCTCGAAGCCGGGCAGCAAGGGCCGCCATCCCCGGGCGCCGCCCTCCTTGCGGCGCAGCATCTCGCGATGCTCGCGGCCCTGCCGCAGCAGCCACGCCCAGCCGCCCTGCCGCTCCGAGGGATGCAGCCGCGTGCGGCAGACATCGGCGATCCAGGTGAAGACCGCATGCTGGTCCTCCGCCGGCGGCGGCGCCTCGCCCGCACGGGCGCGCTCCTCGAGCACGCGCACGAGGTGGCGCAGCACGACCTGCCGCTTGGCGAGCTGCACCGCATAGCCGGCGTCCGGGATGTTCCAGCATGTGCCCGTCATCGACAGCAGCTGCCGCCAGAACTCGAGGGACGGCAGCCGCGTCGGCCGCAGCAGCGCGAGCAGCGCGAGGAACTCGCAGGCGTTGCGGTGCTCGCTCGCGCCCTGGAACTCGCGGCTGAGGGCGCGCTGCAGGCGCAGGCCCTTGCGCCCCGACCCGACCAGCGCACGCCACTGCTGCGGCGTGACGCCGAGCGCGCGCGTCAGCCGGCGCAGCGCCTTCACGGGCTCGAGGCGGCGGTCGAAGTCGGGCTCATCGCGCAATCCGAAGAAGACCGGCAACAAGGCCGGCGCCTCGCGCTGCACCTTCAGCGTCGCGTCGAGCCAGCCGCGTTCGTTGTTGTAGTCGCAGACCGACCAGCGCACGCCAGGCCGCGCGGCGCCGCGCAGCCGCAGCATCGCGAGCACCCGGCGGTCGAGCTGCAGTGCGCCGCGGATGCGCGCGCGCAGGCGGCGCAGGTCGACGCGCGTGACGACCTTGAGGGCGGTCCAGGCCCAGACCCAATCCGCCCAGTCCGCAGCGACCCGTGCGTCGCCGAGGCCGCCCGCGACGATGCGCAGGCGCGCCTCGCGCTGCAGCGCCTCCAGCAGCCTTTCGGCCCAGAGGTCGGTGCGCGGGAAGTCGAGGAAGGGCGTGCCGACCGGCAGGATCTCGTCCAGCGTGACGGGCGCGTCGTCGGCCTCGCGTTGCCAGATGTGGAAGCTGAACTTGCCGTCGGGCAAGGCGCGGAACACGGCCTGCCCGAGCACCTGCACGCAACGCAGGCCGTCGATGGTCTTCACCTCGACGGGGTCGGTGACGAGCCGCTTGACGTGCGCGGCGAACGAGAGGAAGTGCCACGGGCAATGCACGCCGCGGAACTCCTCGGGCACCTCGGCGCCGAGCAGCGAGGCGAGCGCCGTGTCACCGACCGGCGGCGTCTCGAGGATGTCCGCGCGGTCGAGCGCGCAGGAGAAATGGGGAGCGAGGTCAGTGAGCGATGGATCCATATGCGTCCTCCTGGAATTTGTGGAGTGTCTTGTGGATGACCACCGGTATGCCGACAGGGGTCGTAGCCACTCCCCTGCCGCGCGGGCCGGTCCCGCGCCCCGGTCATCCCGGGTCCTCCCGGCGGGAGTGTCTCCCGCCTTCCCTTCGATCCCGCCTGCGCGCGGGCTTCTCCGGAGTCCGGCCACTGACGGAGGCCGTTGCCGCCGCGCTGCGAGGCGCACGGAGACCACACGCGCCGGAAGGCGCGCGATCAAAGCCGCGCCAAACGGCGCGCGATCAAGTGATGTGTCGTCGGACCCGTTTCTTTGCTTGGACCAGCCACATCCCGCTTTCGCGGCGACCACCTTGCCCGGGTGGGCAGGTTGGCGGGGACCGAAGTCCCGTCTCTTGATGTCACGGCGAGATGGTAGCGCATCCCGCGTTTCTTTGGAAGAACCCGATGGACGATCTTCGCCACGCCCGGCGGGCCCGGGCCGCGACGGACCCGGGCTTGTCAGACGCCGAGCGCGAGCAGCGTCGCCTGGCGTATCGCGCGCTTGGCGTCGAGCTCGGCGGCGACATCGGCGCCGCCCACGAGGTGCACCGTGACCCCGGCGGCGCGCAGCGGCGCCGCGAGCTCGGCGAGCGGCTCCTGCCCGGTGCAGAGCACGATGTCGTCCACCGCGAGCCGCCGCGGCTCGCCGTCGAGGGTGACATGCAGCCCGGCATCATCGATGCGGTCGTAGCGCACGCCACCGATCATCTCGACGCGCTTCATGCGCAGCGCGGCGCGGTGTATCCAGCCGGTAGTACGGCCGAGGCCCGCGCCCGGCTTGCCGGGTCTGCGCTGCAGCAGGTACACCTCGCGCGCGGGCGGTGTGGGCCGCGGCGCGATGCCGTCGATGCCGCCGCGCACGAGCGCGGGGTCGCCGACGCCCCACTCCCTGCGCCACGCCGCCGCGTCGAGCGTCGTCGAGGGCCCCTCGTGCACGAGGAACGT
The DNA here is from genome assembly GCA_044339635.1 of Steroidobacteraceae bacterium. Lineage (GTDB taxonomy): Bacteria > Pseudomonadota > Gammaproteobacteria > Steroidobacterales > Steroidobacteraceae > UBA964. The sequence continues at coordinate 2,684 of JBIIVD010000084.1, forward strand.
CGCGACATCGAAGCCGATGCCGCCGGCACCGATGATCGCCACGCGCTTGCCAGGCCGGCGGCGGCCGGTGAGCACATCGAGGTAACCGCAGACGCTGGGGTGGTCCTGGCCCGGGATCTGCGGGTCGCGCGGCACGACGCCGGTCGCGAGCACCACCTCCTCGAACCCCGCCGACGCCAATGCGGCGGCCTCGACGCGCGCGCCGAGCCGCAGCCGCACGCCCGTCGCTTCGAGCCTGCGCCCGAAATAGCGCAGCGTCTCGTGGAACTCCTCCTTGCCGGGGACGAGCTTGGCGAGGTTGAACTGGCCGCCGATCCGGTCGGCCTGCTCGAACAGCGTGACCTCGTGACCGCGCTCGGCGAGCGTGGTCGCGGCGGCGAGCCCGGCGGGCCCGGCGCCGACCACGGCGATGCGCTTGCGATGCGCGGCGGGCTGCGCGGTGAACTCGGCCTCATGGCAGGCGCGCGGGTTGACGAGACAGGACGCCACCTGCTGCAGGAATGCGTGGTCGAGGCAGGCCTGATTGCAGGCGATGCAGGTGTTGATGTCGGCCGCACGGCCGGCGGCGGCCTTGTTGACGAACTCGGGATCGGCGAGCAGCGGCCGCGCCATCGACACCATGTCGGCCTCGCCGTCCGCGAGAACGGCCTCGGCGACCTCGGGCGCGTTGATGCGGTTGGTGGCGCAGACCGGCACCTCGATGCCGGCCGCACGCAGGTCGCGGCGCAGCCGCGCCGTCACGGAGGTGAAGGCGGCGCGCGGCACGGAGGTCGCGATGGTCGGCACGCGCGCCTCGTGCCAGCCGATGCCGGAGTTGATGATCGTCGCGCCGGCCGCGGCCACGGCCTTGGCGAGCTGCATCACCTCGTCCCAGGCCTGGCCCTGCGGCACGAGGTCGAGCAGCGACAGGCGGTAGACGATGATGAAGTCCCGGCCCACGGCCTCGCGGATGCGGGCGACGATCTCCACCGGCAGCTGCATGCGCGCGGCGTAAGGTCCGCCCCAGCGGTCGCTGCGGCGGTTGGTCGCCTCGATGAGGAACTGGTTGATGAAGTAGCCCTCGGAGCCCATCACCTCGACGCCGTCGTAGCCCGCCTCGCGGGCGAGCGTCGCGCAGCGCACGAAGTCCATGACCTGCTTCTCGACGCCCTCGGCGGTGAGCGCCGCCGGCGCATAGGGCGTGATCGGCGACTGGATGGCGGACGGCGCGACGATGTCGCGGTGGTAGCCATAACGGCCCGCGTGCAGGATCTGCAGCGCGATCTTGCCGCCCTCGCGGTGCACGGCATCGGTGATGGGTCGGTGCTGGCGCGCGGCCCCGAGGGTATCGAGGACCGCAGCCCCTTCCGCCGTGCGGCCCTCGGCGTTCGGCGAGAAACCGCCCGTCACGATGAGGCCCACCCCGCCGCGGGCGCGCTCGGCGAAGTACGCGGCGAGGCGGTCGTAGTGCGCGGGATCGTCCTCGAGGCCGATGTGCATGGAGCCCATCAGCACGCGGTTGCGCAATCGCGTGAAGCCGAGGTCGAGCGGAGCGAGCAGGTGCGGGTAAGCGGGGGTCATGGTGTCCTCAGCGCAGGCCGGCGGTGACCGCGAAGCCGTGCGCAGACGCGGCGAGCTCGCCCATGCGCGCGGTCATCTGCAGGGCGTGCGCGCTGGTCGCGGTGCCGTCGCGCACGCGGCCGGCGATGCCTTGCACGATGCAGGCAAGGCGGAACGCGTTGTAGGCGAGGTACCAGTCGAGCTGCGCGATGCCGTCGCGGCCGGTGAGCTGGCAGTAGAGCGCCACAGCCTCGTCCATCGTCGGGATGCCGAGCGCGCCGAGATCGGCACCGGCGACGGCAGAGCGCAGTCCTGGCGGCAGCGCCCAGTTGAGCAGGTAGTGCGTGAAATCCGCCACGGGGTCGCCGAGGGTCGAGAGCTCCCAGTCGAGCACGGCGAGGATGCGCGGCTCGGTCGGATGCAGCACCATGTTGTCGAGCCTGAAGTCGCCATGGACGATGCGGGTCACGCCGCCCTCCGGCACGCCGGTCGGCAGCCAGGCGATGAGGCGCTCCATCTCTTCGATGCGACCGGTCTCGCTCTGGCGGTACTGCCGGCTCCAGCGGTCGATCTGGCGCGCGAGATAGTTGCCCGGACGGCCGAAGTCGCCGAGGCCGACGGCGTCGGGGTCGATGGCGTGCAGCCGCGCCAGCGTCTCGATCGAACTGCGGTAGATGGCTCTTCGGTGCTCGCGCGACACGCCGGGCAGCAGGTCGTCCCAACCGACGCGTCCCTCGACCATCTCCATGACGTAGAACGGCGTGCCGATGACCGCGCTGTCCGTGCAGAGCGCGTACGGCCGGGCCACCGGGAAGCCGGCGTCGTGCAGCGCCGCGATCACGCGGTGCTCGCGCTCGACGGCATGCGCCGAGGGCAACAGGATGCCCGCGGGCTTCTTGCGCAGCACATATCTTCGTGTCGGGGTGTCGAGCCGGTAGGTGGGGTTCGATTGCCCACCCTTGAACTGCAGCACGGTGAGCGGACCGGCGTAGCCCGCGACGTGCCCGCCGAGCCAGCGCTCCAGGGCCGCCTCATCGAGGCGATGGGTGGACTCGACCGGCTTGACGCCGCTGAACGCCTCGTC
>JBIIVD010000012.1:0-57283 GCA_044339635.1 Steroidobacteraceae bacterium
AGGGGCCCTCCATGAAAAGAATGCTCGTGAACGCGACGCAGCAGGAAGAACTGCGCGTCGCCCTGGTTGACGGACAGAAGCTCTACGACCTCTCGATCGAACTTCCGTCCCGCGAACAGAAAAAAGCCAACATCTACAAGGCGCGCATCGCGCGCATCGAGCCGTCGCTCGAAGCCTGCTTCATCGACTATGGCGCCGAGCGCCATGGCTTCCTGCCGCTGAAGGAGATCTCCCGGGAATACTTCCTGAAGAACCCCTCGGGCGGGCGCATCAACATGCGCGAGATCCTCCAGGAAGGCCAGGACATCGTCGTGCAGGTCGAGAAAGAGGAGCGTGGCAACAAGGGTGCAGCCCTCACCACCTACATCTCGCTCGCCGGACGCTTCCTGGTGCTGATGCCCAACAACCCGCGTGCGGGCGGCGTCAGCCGCCGCATCGAGGGCGAGGAGCGCGACCAGATCAAGAGCATCATGGACGCGTTGGTGGTGCCGCAGGGCATGGGCGCTATCGTGCGCACCGCCGGCGTAGGCCGGGCCATCGAGGAACTGCAGTGGGACCTCGACAACCTGCGCATCCAGTGGGAAGAGATCGTCAAGGCGGTGCTCGAGCGCCCCTCCCCGTTCCTGGTCTATCGCGAGAGCGACCCGGTGACGCGCGCCCTGCGCGACTATTTCTCCGATGACATCGGCGAGGTCCTGGTCGACGAGCCGGGCGCCCATGCCATCGCCGCCGAGTACATGCAGCGCTTCATGCCGGCCGAGGGCGGCCGCCGCCTGAAGATGTACACCGACGACATCCCGCTCTTCACCCGCTACCAGATCGAGAGCCAGATCGAGTCGGCCTACGCGCACAAGGTGCAGCTGCCCTCGGGCGGCTCGATCGTCATCGACTACACCGAAGCGCTGGTCTCGATCGACATCAACTCGGCGCGCGCCACGCGCGGCGGGGACATCGAGACCACGGCCACCAACACCAACCTCGAGGCGGCCGACGAGATCGCCCGCCAGCTGCGCATCCGCGACATCGGCGGCCTGATCGTCATCGACTTCATCGACATGGACGAGTCGCGCAACCAGCGCGCCGTCGAGGACCGCCTGCGCGATGCCATGAAGATGGACCGCGCGCGCATCCAGATCGGCCGCCTGTCGCGCTTCGGCATGCTCGAGATGTCGCGCCAGCGCCTGCGCCCTTCGCTCAGCGACTCGAGCCACGAGATGTGCCCGCGCTGCACCGGCATCGGCAGCATCCGCACCGTCGAGTCGATGGCGCTCGCGCTGCTGCGGCTGATCGGCGAAGAGGCCCGCAAGGACCGCACCGCCAAGGTGATCGCCGAGGTGCCGGTGGAGGTCGCCACCTACCTCATCAATGAAAAGCGCGAGTGGCTGCGCACGCTCGAGGACAAGAGCGACGTCGAACTGCTGATCGTGCCGAACCGCAACATCCAGACCCCGGAGTACTCGATCCGCCGCGTCCGCGACGACGAGATCGAGCAGCCGGAGTTCAAGCGCACCAGCTACCAGATGCCGACGCCCGCCAAGGTCGTCGACCCCGCAGGCACGCGCGAAAAGCAGGCCCAGCAGGAGCCGGCGGCCGTGCCGACCTTCCTGCCGACCACGCCGGCGCCGATCGTCGAAGCGCCGCCCGCCGCGGTCGCGGCGCCGGTCGCCGCCGCTGCGGCAGCCGTCGCGGCCGTCCCCGCGGGTCCGCGCCTCGGGGTGTTCGTCCGCCTCTGGCGTTGGCTGTTCGGCGACCCGGTGCCGACCCCCGAGCTCACCCTCCCCGTCGCGCCGCCCACCACGGGCCGCAGCGACCGTGACCGTGACCGTGATCGCGACCGCGATCGGGGCCGCGGCCGTGATCGCGGCAGGGACCGCGACCGTTCGCGTGACCGCGGTGAGCGCGGTGAGCGCAGCGGCAACGCTGACCGTGACGCGCGTGGCGGTCGCGATCGCGACCGGAACCGTGATCGCGATGCGCGCGGCCCGGATCGTGAGCGTCCGCGTGACGCAGACCGTGAACCGGCGCGCGAGAGCGCGACGAGCACCACGACGACGGAACCCGCACCGCGCAAGGACAACGAAGCGGGCCAGCGGGACCGTGACGGCCAGCGCGGCCGCGGTCGCGGTCGTGGACGCGGGCGGGACAGGGATCGCGGCGTCGAGCGGACACCGGACCGGCCGGGCGAGGCCGATGCCTTGACGGCAGGCACCGCAGCGGCAGCGGCAGGTGTGGCGGCTGCCGTAGGCAGCATCGCGGCGGACTCGAGCATGGCCGCCCAAGCCGTCCCGGCTGACATGTCGACCGAGACCGAGGTGTCGGCCAACACCTCCGGCGAATCCCTGACCGAGGCGTCAGGCACGGGCGAACCGGGTGACGGACGCGGCCGTCGGCGTCGTCGGGGCCGTCGGGGTCGCCGTGGCGGCCAGGGTCGCGAGGGCGCGGCTGCCGGTGAGGCAGGCTCGACCGACGCGACAGACGCAGGCCTCGATGATCTCGATGAGGCCTCGGACGATCTCGCCGAAGACCGTGGCGCAGCGCCCACCTCGAACGGCGTGTCGGCCGAGGCGTTGCTCGACACGCTGCCGCCGCCGCCTCGCGAAGCGAGCGCCTACAGCTGGACGGGACTTGCCGCGCCTGAGGCTGCGACCACGCCGGAACCGGCCACCGCCGCAGCGCCAGAGCCGGTGGCAGCAGCGGTGCCCGCACCGGTCGCAGACCCGGTCGCAGACCCGATCGCCGACGGCGCGCCGCCGGCCGCTGCGCTGGCGGCGCAGTCGCCCATCGAGCTGCCCACCGAGACGCCCACCGAGGTGCCGACGGGTGCACCTGCGGAGGCGCCGGCCGAGCCGACACCCGCAGCAGCAAGCACCGAACCCTCACGGGTCGTGTGGTCCTCGGGCCCGACGAGCTACGGCGCCTCGACGCGCCGCGACGATTACTGACCGGGATCCGGATCGCGCGGCGGGGCGGACGACGCCCCGCCGCCGTCTCCCCGGGCCGGAAACGCGCGCGCCAGCGCAAACCCGATCGCGAGCGCCGGCGCGGCGAGCCCCACCAACGGCAAGGTGCCGTCTTTGGGACCGCCGAGCAAGAACGCATCGACCAATGCCCCGAGACCTGCACCGGCCCACATCACGGGCACCCAGGCCCACGACGCCTGCGGCGAGCGCCGCGCGACGATGAAAGCGGCCGCCACGAAGGCCGCTTCAAAGAAAACGAGCCACAGCAACACCGGCGGTGACCACAGACGCCCGGCCTGCTGCACCAGCAAGGCGACGATCGCCGGCACGCTGAGCGCGGCGCGCAGCGGATAGGACGCCATCCGCGCCGTCATTCGCACAGCGACGGTCCATCCGCGGCCAAAGCCGCTGTCGCACGCGCCAGGTCCTCGGCCGTATTGACGTCCGGTCCGGGCCGTCGCGCCGCCTCACCCACCACGATGCACAAGCCATGCGCCAGCGCGCGCAGCTGTTCGAGCTGCTCGGCGCGTTCCAATGGGGATGGTTCGAGCGCGGCAAGACGCCGCAACGCGGACACCCGATAGGCGTAGAGCCCGAGGTGGCGCCGGGCGCCGATCACCGGCCCCTCGAGGCCGGCCGGGTCGCGATACCAGGGGATCGGCGCGCGGCTGAAATAGAGCGCCCGCCCCTCGTGGTCGGTCACCACCTTCACCGCGTTCGGATCGAAATACTCGTCCCGATCGCGCACCGGGGTCGCGAGCGTGGCGATGTCGGCCTTTGGCCGCTCCGCCAACAGCGCCGCGACCTGCTCGATGAGCGCACCCGGCATGCCCGGTTCGTCGCCCTGCAGGTTCACGACCACATCGTCGTCGGCCCAGCCACGCAGTGCAGCGACCTCGGCGATGCGGTCGGTGCCGCTCGCATGGTCGCGCGAGGTCAGCATCGCCGTCGCACCGAAACCCGCGGCCAAACGCATGATCCGCTCATCGTCGGTGGCGATCAGCACCTCGTCGGCGAGACAGCCGGTCGCGCGCTCGTATACCCATTGCAGCATCGGCTTCCCGGCGATCTCGAGCAGCGGCTTGCCGGGCAATCGCGTCGAACCGTGACGCGCGGGGATGACGATCCGGTACACCGGCTCGTCCCTCAACGGGCGAGCAGCGGATCGTCCGCCAACAAGCTGCGCGCCTCTTCTTCGAGCATCACCGGGACCCCGTCCCGCACCGGGAATGCGAGCCGGTCGGCGCGGCAGACGAGCACCGACTGCGCTGCGTGCCAGACCAAGGGCCCCTTGCAGAGCGGACAGGCGAGGATGTCGGCGAGATGCCGGTCGAGCCCCACGGCGGCAGAATCGGTGTGGTCGGTCACGCGTCCTCCTGCGCCGCGGCGAGCGCAGCGATCCGGTCGATGAGCGCCGTACCGTCGGCGGGCGAGAGCCGGGCGATGACCGGCACCTCCCACAACCGCGGGTCGGCGAAACGTCGGCATTTTACGGCATCCTTGGCGGTCATCAGCACCGGCGCGTCGTCGCCGAAGCGCAGGTCCTGCGGCGCGTACGGATGGTGGTCCGGGAATGCATGCTCGCGCGGCGCGAGTCCCGCGGCCCGCAACATCGTGAAGAACCGCCCGGGATCGCCGATCCCGGCCACGGCATGCACGGGCGAACCGGCGAAATCGGCCAGGGCGCGCGGCGCCATGCGCGCCGTCAGGGGCTGTGCGAGCCCGGGCTCGAGGCGCATCGTCAGGGTGCCGATGCGCCCCTGCCATGTCGGCTCCGCGCCGTGCACCACCACCCAGTCGACGCTCGCGAGGCGCGACGGCCGCTCGCGCAGCGGACCGGCCGGCAGCAGTCGGCCATTGCCGAACCCCCGCTGTCCATCGACCACCGCGATCTCGAGGTCGCGTGCCAGCGCGTGGTGCTGCAAGCCGTCATCGCAGAGGATCAGCCGCACACCGAGGGATTCGAGCAAGGCCGCACCCTGCCCTCGGTCCGCGCCCGCCACCACCGGCAGGCCGGTGGCACGCGCCGCCATCACGGCCTCGTCACCCGCCGCCGCCGGATCGGCATCCGCCGTCACGCGTACCGGCGTCCGCCGGCCCGTGCCGTAGCCGCGCAGGAGGATGCCGACCGCGACGCCGCGGGCAGCGAGCGCCGTGGCGAGCGCCACGACCAAAGGGCTCTTGCCGGTGCCGCCAGCGGTGAGGTTGCCGACCACCACCACCGGCACGCCGGCGCGGTGCACTCGGGCGAATCCGAGACGATGGACGGCGCGATGCAGCGCGCTGCCGAGCCCGTACAGCCAAGACAAGGGCAGCAGCCAAGCGCCGCCGCCCCGACCGCCGTACCACACCCCCTGCAGCCAGCCCTCGAGCCCCCGCGACACCGGCGGACCCTCAGGCCGCGAACTGCAGACGATGCAGCTGTGCGTAGAGCCCGTCGCGGACGATCAGCTCGGCGTGCGTGCCCGTCTCGGCCACGCGTCCCTCGTGCATCACCACGATCCGGTCGGCATGCTCGATGGTCGACAGCCGATGGGCGATGACCAAGGTGGTGCGGTCGCGACGCAGCAGCTCGAGCGCCGCCTGGATGCGCCGCTCCGACTCGGTGTCGAGCGCGCTGGTCGCCTCGTCCAACACCAGCACCGGCGAATCTTTGAGCAAGGCCCGCGCGATCGAGATCCGCTGCCGCTGGCCACCGGAGAGCAGCAAGCCGCGCTCGCCCACCGGCGCATCGAGGCCTTGCGGCAGCTCGGCCGCGAACTCCATCACGAAGGCCGCGCGCGCCGCCGCCTCGACCGAGGGGTCTGTCGGGTCGCAGAGGCCGAACGCGATGTTGTTGCGGATGCTGTCGTCGAACAGCACCACGTCCTGCGAGACGACGCTCACCTGCGTGCGCACGTCGGCACGGCGGTAGTCGCGCAGATCGCGGCCGTCGAGCATCACGGCGCCCGCGTCCGGATCGTAGAAGCGCGGCAACAGGCTCGCGAGCGTGCTCTTGCCGCTGCCCGATCGCCCCACGAGCGCGACCGTCTGGCCGGGCGCCGCACTGAAACTGACGTCATCCAGGACTTTGCCCTGCGAGGCGGCGTAGGCGAAGTCCACGTTCCGGAATTCCACCTCACCGCGCGCGCGAGAGAGAGGCACCGGACCACCGGCGTCCTCCACGGGAGTGTCGAGCACGTCGAACACGCTCGCGCCCGCGGCGATGCCCTCCTGCAACGGACCCGACACCTGCACGAGCCGCCGCAACGGCGCGGTGATCATCAGCAGCGCGGTCAGGAAGGCCATGAACTCGTCGACCTGCATCTCGCGGGTGAACACCTGGCGGATGGAGAAGAACAGCACGCCGGCGAGACCGAAGGCCGCGATCATCTGCACCACCGGGTTGGCGAGGGCGCGCGCCGCGATGAGCCGCATGTTGCTGTGGCGGTTGCGTTCGTTCGCGACCTCGAACACCGCCTCCTCGTGCTTCTCGGCGTTGAAGGCCTTGATGACCCGCTGCGCGTCGAGCGCTTCCTTGGCGACCCGCGTCACGTCCCCCATCGAGGCCTGGATGCGCGCGCTGTAGCGCCGGAACGCCCGGTTGATGAACTGGATCAGCCAGGAGATCGGCGGCGCCAGCACCATCACGAAGAGCGCAAGCTGCCAGTTGTACCAGAACAGCATGCCGATGAGACCGAGGATGGTGAGCGTGTCGCGGATGATGACCGTGACCGCGTTGGTGGTGGCCTCGGCCACGCGCTCGATGTTGAGCGTCAGCCTCGAGAGCAGATCGCCCGTCGCCGCCGTCTCGTAGTAGCGGGCCGGCAACCGCAGGTAATGCGCGAACAGCTCGCCGCGCATGGACTTGATGATCTGCCGCCCCACCCAACCCGGGAAGAAGTTGGAGACATAGTCACCGATGCCGCGCAGCACGAACAGCAGCACCGCGCCGAGCGGGATCGCCCAGACGATGCGCGGATCCGGCTGCACGAAGGCACCGGCGAGGAACTTCTGCACCAGCAGCACGAGCGCGGCGTCGGTCGCGGCGAAGAGGGCCATACCGACCACGCCGACCATGAACATGCGAAGGTGCGGCCGCGCATAGCCGAGCAGCCGGCGATACACCTTCCCCGCATCAGCGACCTGCACGGGGGACGTGCTCACGGACGCTTCTGCTCCTGCAGCGTCGCGATGTCGACCTCGCGGAACCCCATCCGGCCGATCACGTCCATCGCCGTGACCACCGATTGATGTGTGGCGCGCGCGTCGGCGCGCACCGTGATGCGCGCATCACGGGCCTCGCCCGCCGCGGCGAGCAGCGCGGCGCGCAAGGTCTCGCTACGCGCATCGGCGAGCGTCGAGCCGTTCACCTGGAAGGTGCCCTCGGCGCTGACCGCGATCACGATAGGTTGCGGGGCGCTGCGCGGCACGGCGACCGCGCCCGCTTCGGGAAGGCGGATCTTGAGGCGCCCTTCCTCGGTGAACGTGGAGGAGAGCATGAAGAAGATGACGATCATCAGCACCACGTCGATGAGCGAGATCAGGTTGACCTCGGGCTCCTCGACGCGTCGCGCACGGAACTTCATGCCGCGGACTTGCTCCGGCCGCGCACCGGCGGACGCGGCCCCGCGGTCTCGACCGCATCGGCGAGCGCGATCGCCTGCTTTTCCATCTCGACCACCAGTCCGTCGACGCGACCGCGCAGGTAGCGGTAGGCGACCAGCGCCGGGATCGCGACCAGCAGGCCCGCAGCCGTCGTGATCAGGGCCTCGCTGATGCCCCCGGAGAGCATGCGCGGATCGCCGATGGCGCCTTCGTTGATGGCGCTGAAGGCGCTCATGATGCCGGTGACGGTGCCGAGCAGCCCGAGCAGCGGCGCGATCGCCGCGACCGTCCCCAGGGTGTTGAGGAACCGCTCGAGCTCGTGGACGACGTGGCGCCCGGTGTCCTCGAGACGCTCCATCATCTGGTCGCGCGACTGGTGGCGGCTCTTGAGGCCAGCGGCCAGCACGCGACCGAGCGGGGAATTGCGCTGCAGGGTGTCGATGACTTCGCTCGTGATCTGGTTGGCCTGCACCATCTGCCAGACCTTGTCGAGCAAGCCTGCGGGAAGGACGCGGTCGGTCTGCAGCGACCAGAGGCGCTCGACCGTGATCGCCACCGCGATCACCGAACAGAGCAGGATCGGCCACATCACCGGGCCGCCGGCCCGCACTATTTCCCACATCGTCGGGTCGTCCCCCGTCAAAAGGCCGTCGAATCATAACCGAGCGGCGCCCCCGGCGGGGGTTCCGGGCGCCAGGCTCCCGAATGGCGCAAGACCCGCGGCGGCAGCCCGGGGCGCAGCTGCAGGGCCAGCGCACCCTGCCCTGCGGTCGCCAGCACGCGCGATGACGGCACGCCCCACGCCTGCGCCAGCGCGGCGCGCTTCCGGATGGGGACTTCGCGCGCCGCGACCAGCACCCATCGCGCGCCGACCGCTCGCGTGAAGTCCGGGGCAAGCGCGGCGGGCGAGCCGCGACGCGGAGCGATCACGACATCCGCGGCGAGCCGCGCACCAGAGGCCATCAGGGCGGCGCCCTCGGCAGCGTCCAGCCGCTCTGCCACGAGCAGCACGGGCCCGTCGCGAGGTGCGATGCGCAGCACACAGGACCCTTCCGGCAGGACCGCAGCGCGCAGCTCGAAGTCCACCGCGTCCCACCGCCAACGTTCGGGCGCAGCGCAGGGCTGCATCGGCGATGGCGCACCCGGCCAACCGCCACCGAACCGCACGGCACGCACCTCGAGGGCGGCCGAGACCTGTGCCGCACTGGCCGCCCGCGGACCGTGCGCGAGGCTCAGCACCATCATGTCGAGACGCGCGATGCCGGCCTCCCGCAACGCCGGCAACACGCGGGACCGCACGCCCGCCGACGGTGCGACATGTGATGCAGCGGTGTCGACCAACAGGGCGTGATGCCGCGTCTGGACGGACAACGCGAAGCCATCGCCGGCATCGAACAGCATCACCCTCGCCTCGCCGGCCGGCGGCAGGTCCGCCCGCGGCAGCCAACCCATCGCAGAGGCCGCCCACGGCAGCAGCGCGCCGAGGCTAGCGAGCCGCCAACGCAGCGGCACCGGGAGCAACCAGAGCGGCAGCAACGCCGCCAGCAGCGCGATGGTCACGGGATCGGCGCGGAGCGCCAGCACCGCGGCCGGCCACTCCGCCGCGTGCTGCAGCAGGGGCCAACCGATCGAGTGCAGCGCGGCGGCGGCCTGCCACGCGATCGGCAGCACCATCCCCGCCAACACCAACGGCACCAACAGGAACGAGATCACCGGGATTGCGACGAGGTTGACCAGGAACCCGGCCAAAGAGACCGTACCGAACCAGGCGAGCGTCAAAGGCGCGAGCGCGACACCGACGCGCCATTGGGTCACCCACAGCTCGCGCGCGGCGCTGCGGCGCCCGGCGCCGCGCTCCAGATCGCCGGTGAGCAGCACCGCCATCGCGCCGAACGACAACCAGAAACCCGAGGATAACGGCGCCAACGGATCGATGGCGAGCACCGCCAGCAACGCCCACCCGAGCACCTCCAATCCGCCCTGCTCACGGCCGCCAAGACGCATCACCCACCAGACCGCGAGCATCACCACCGTGCGCTGCGTCGGGATGCCGAAACCGGCCAACACGGCATAGCCGAGCGCGGCGCAGAGACCGACCGTCGCGGCGAAGGGCTCGCGGCCGACAGGCGGCGACCCTCGTACCGCGCGGCGCGCCGCCACCGACCACAGCCGCCGACCCAGACCGGCGGCGAGCCAGGCGAACAGCGTGACATGCATGCCTGAAATCGCGACCAGGTGCGTCGTGCCCGTCGCCGCGAACACCTGCCACTGCTCGCGCGACATGCGCCCCGTCGCACCGACCGCCAGCCCCGCGAACAGCGCTGCCGCATCGCGGTCCTCGACACGATCCCGGATCGCGCGCTCGATCCGCTCGCGCAGCGGATCGAGCCCTGGACCCGCCGCCTCGAGCCGGAAGTTGGAGCTCGCGGCCAGTACCGTGGCGCGTGCGTGGAACCGCCCGCGCAAGGCCGCGCGTCCGAGGTCAGGTCCGCCCGGGTTGCGGATCTCGGGCACCGCATCGAGCCGCAGCAGCAAGCGCCAACGCTCACCCACTTGCGGCGCAGGCCGTGGCGCACCACGCCAGACGAGCTGCGCGCGCAACGCGGGCTGTACGGTGCGCGGCGCGATCACCCGCACCGCGACCTCCGCCTCGAGCGCGCCACCCTGCACCGACGGCAGGGTCTCGACGCTCACCTCGGCGAGCACCCGCTCGCCGCTCAGGCGCGTGGGCCAGCGTTGCGCAGCGTGGTCCCAGCTGACGGCAGCCGTCACCGCCGCGGAGCCGAGCGCCAGCAACAGAGGCGCCCACCCGACGCTGCGGCGCAAGGCCGCAACGCAGAGGCCAGCGACGCACCAGAGGATCGTCGCCACCCCCAACGCGACCGCGAGCCCAGCCTCGGCCGCCCACGGCCCTGCCAACACCGCCGCCGATCCCGCGAGCGCCGCGAAGCCGGCGCTCCGCGGCACTCTCACGTCGGCGCTACGCGGCGCTCTCGCATCGGCACTACATGGCAGGGCCGACGCAGGACCCTGCGAAGCCTCGGCGGATTGCGACATGTGCAGCGCGCCCCCAGCCGGCCGAACCGGCACCGTTGGGCGACATCCGACACGGCGCGCCCCGTCCCACAGGACTACCGGAGAGGGTGTCGGCGCTCAATGCGCCGAACTGCCGTGTTCGTGCAGTTTTGCGCGGGGCGGGATCGGGGCGCGTCAGGCGCCCGGAGCAGCTTGCAGTCGGCCGTCCTGCAACACGAGCACGCGATCGAGGCGCGCGGCGAGCCGCTCGTCGTGGGTCACGATGACGAGGCTGGTGCCACGTTCGCGGTTCAGTTCCAGCATGAGCTCGAAGACCTGCGCCGCGTTGCGTCCGTCGAGGTTGCCGGTCGGTTCGTCGGCGAACACCAACAGCGGCTCGGTGACGAGCGCACGGGCGACCGCCGCGCGCTGTCGCTCGCCACCGGACAGCTCATGCGGCCGATGCTCGAGCCTCGCCTCGAGACCGACACGCCCCAGCACCGCCGCCGCGCGCGCACGCGCCTCGGCCACCGGCATCCGGCGCACCAGCAACGGCATCGCCACGTTCTCGAGCGCCGAGAACTCGGGCAGCAGGTGGTGGAACTGGTAGATGAACCCCATCGTGCGGTTGCGCAAGGCGCCTCGCGCGGACTCATCGAGCGCATGGATGTCCCGCCCGTCGATGCGCACGGTCCCCGCGGTCGGGCGGTCGAGGCCGCCCAGGATCTGCAGCAAGGTGGTCTTGCCCGAACCGGATGCGCCGACGATCGCGACGCTCTCGCCGCGCATGATGCGCACGGAGAGCCCCTCGATCACCCGCAGCGTCGCGGCGCCCTCGCGGAACTCGCGCATGAGCCCCTCGGCTTCGAGCACCGGGACGCCGCCCGTCGGCGCAGGGTCCGCTGCAGCGCCCGTGGTCACCACCGATCCGTGATGCGATTCAGTCATGTCGCAGGGCCTCCGCCGGTTGGGTCCGCGCCGCGCGCCAGGCCGGATAGAGCGTGGCCACGGCGCAGAGCGCGAAGGCTACGCCGCAGACCCGGACCACGTCGAACCATTCGACCGCGGCCGGCAGGTCGCTCATGAAATACACCTGCGGATCGAGGAACCGCACGCCGATGAGCCGCTCGAGCCCGGCCACCAACGACTGCACGTTGCGCGCGACCAGCACGCCGAGCGCCGCACCGGCCAGAGTCCCCGCCAGCCCGATCAGGATCCCCTGCAGCGCGAACGCGCCGAGGATGCCGCGCGGGGAGGCGCCGAGGGTCCGCAGCAAGGCGATGTCGGGCTGTTTGTCCTTGACGATCATGACCAGGGTCGCGACCAGGTTGAACGCCGCCACCGCCACTATCATCAGCAAGATGACGAACATCAGGCCCTTGGTGAGCTGGATGGACTCGAAGAACGTCGCATGCTGGCGCGTCCAGTCGCTGACGAAGAACCCGCCGCCGAGCGTGAGCGCGAGCTCCCGTACGACCTGCGGCGCCTGCAGCGGATCGGCCAGCGTCAGTCGCACGCCGGTCACCTCGTCGCCCAACCGATAGAGCCGCGCCGCATCGGCGATGTGCATCAGGGCGAGCCCGCGGTCGAACTCGTACATCCCCGAGTCGAGCGTCCCGATGACCGTCACCCGCCGCATGCGCGGCACCATGCCCTCGGGCGTCGCGCTGCCCTCCGGGGCGATCAGCACCACGCTGTCACCCGGACCGACGCCGAGTTCGGCGGCGAGCGCGGTGCCGAGCAGGACACGCCAACGGCCGGGCTGCAGGTCCGCAAGGCGACCACCCTTGATGTGGGCCGCGAGGCCGGACGCGCCGGCTTCGAGCGCGGGGTCGATGCCACGCACCGCGCTGCCGAGCACCCGCGCGCCGTTCGCGACCATCGCCTGCGACTCGACGAAGGGCACGGCATGGGTGACCCCAGGCATCGCGAGCGCGCGACGCTGCGCGGCGCGCCAGTCCGGCAACGCGCCCTCGAGTCCCGTCAGCGTCGCGTGCGAGGTGACCGCGAGCATGCGCGAACGCAGTTCACGCTCGAACCCGTTCATCACCGAGAGCACCACGATGAGCACCGCCACGCCCAGCATCAGGCCGAGCGCCGAGATCGCCGCGACGAAGGACACGAAACCGCGCCGATGCGCCGAGCGCAGATAACGCGTGCCGATCAGCCATTCCCAACCGAGGCCGGCGGCGAGACGACCGCTACTCATAGCGCAGGGCCTCGGCGGGCGCGATGCGCGAGGCGCGCCACGCGGGATAGAGCGTGGCGAGCGCGGTCAGCGTCAACGCGGTGGCGGCCACCGCCGCGACGCTCCCCCAGCGCAGCTCCGCGGGGATGCGCGAGATCACGAACACCGAGGGATCCATCACCCGGAAGCCGAACACGCGCTCCAGCAAGGCGACGGCCTCGGTGGCGTTCGAGGCCAGCAGCACGCCGAGCAGCACGCCGAGCAGCACGCCGCTCCAGCCGATCACGAGGCCCTGCACCAGGAAGATGCCCATCACGCGGCGCGGCGATGCGCCCAGCGTGCGCAGGATGGCGATGTCCGTGCGCTTGTCGGTGACCACCATCACCAGCATCGCGACGATGTTGAACGCCGCGACGCCGACGATGAGCATCAGGATCAGGGTCATCATCGTCTTCTCGATGCGCACCGCGCGGAAGAAGCTCGCGTGGTCCTGCGTCCAATCGCGCACCGTCAGACCGGCGGGCAGCACCGCGGCAGCCGCCCGTGCGCCGGCGGATGCGGCGAGCGCGTCGCCGAAGCGCAGGTTGAGGCCGAACGCGCGGGGCTCCGCGCCGGCAAGCGCGAACACCTCCTCGATGTGCCCGAGGGCGAGCGAACCGTCGGTCTCCGGATGGCCCGCCTCGAAGATGCCGGCGACACGGAACTCGCGCAGCCGCGGCACGGGAGTCCCTCCCGCATCGACACCGGGCACCAGCAGGGTGACCGCATCGCCGACCCCAGCGCCGAGCCAGGCCGCCACGCCGCGACCGAGCAGCAGGCGCGCCTCGCCCGCCCGCAGGTCTTCGAGCCGCCCCTCGCGCAGTGCGCGCAGCGCCTCGGAGACCTTGGGCTCGAGGGCAGGGTCGATGCCCCGCAACTGCACGGGCCGGCTCTCCGCGCCGCGCAGGGCGAGCACCTGCAGCTCCGCATAGGGCGCGACGCCGGTGACGCCCGGCTGTGCGGCCATGCGCTCCAGGGCGCTCTGCCAGTTCGCGGCCTGCGCCCCCGCGGCCGCGCCGGCCGCGCCTGGCGCGGCGATCACCCGCGCGTGCGCCGAGAGCGCCAACAGCCGCTCGCGCGACACGCCCTCGAACCCGTTCATCACCGACAGGATCACGATCAGCGCCGCCACGCCGACACACACCCCGGCGAGCGACACCCAGGTGATGAAGGAGACGAAGAACTTGCGGTTCCGGGCGCGCACGTAGCGCAAGCCCACGAACAGCGGCAGGGGCTGGAACATGGCGCGGAGGATTAAACCACATCGGACACGCCGCCCGACCGCCCTGCCCCTTGCCCGGGCGCCCGGGCGCTGTAAGCTTGCGCGCCCATGTCCCGGCTACTCTCTCCCCTGCTCCCTGCCGCCGGGCGTCCGCTCGTGCGCTGGACGGGCCTGCACGGCAGCGCGACGGCGCTCGCCTTGGCCGAGGCCGCGCGCGCCGACGATCGTCCTTGGTTGGTCATCGAGCCCGACAGCCGCAGCCTCGAGCGGCGCCGCGCCGAGCTCGGATTCTTTGCCCGCGAGGGCCTGCCGGTGCTGACGCTTCCCGACTGGGAGGTGCTGCCTTGGGACCTGTTCTCGCCGCTGCCGGACATCGTCTCCGAGCGCCTGCGCACGCTCGCGGAGTTGCCGGGGCTGCGGCGCGGGATCGTGCTGGTGGCGCTCGACACGCTGCTGCAGCGTCTCGCGCCGAAAGGTTGGGTCGCGGCCCGGAGCTTCGACCTCGCCGTCGGCGAGACGCTGGCGCTCGATGCGTTCCGGCTGCGGCTCGTGGAAGCCGGGTACGCCGCAGTGGCGCAGGTCGGCGCGCCCGGCGAGTTCGCGGTTCGCGGCTCGCTGCTTGACGTGTTCCCGATGGGCGCGGAACACCCGTTGCGCATCGACCTCTTCGACGACCGCATCGACGGCATCCGGCGGTTCGACCCCGAGACCCAACGCTCGCTCGATCCGCTGCCCGCGCTGCGGCTGCTGCCCGCGCGCGAGTTCCCGCTCGACCCGGACGCCATACGCGCCTTCCGGCGGCGTTGGCGGACCCGCTTCGAGGGCGACCCCACGCGCAGCCCGCTCTACACGGGCGTGAGCGACGGCTATGCGCCGGCGGGCATCGAGTTCTGGTCGCCGCTTTTCTTCGACGGGACCGGCACGCTCTTCGATTACCTTCCCGCCGGCACGGTGGTCGCCGACCTCACCCAAGACCGCGAGGGCGCGCTCACGCGTGCCTGGCAAGCCCTGCGCGACCGGCACGACGAGCGCAGCGGCGACCTCGAGCGTCCCTTGCTGCGGCCGGAGGAACTGTTCCTCGCCCCGGAAGAGATCGAGTCGGGTCTCGCCGCGTACCCGCGGGTCGAGAACCTGTCGTTCCGCGATCCGGCGCCCGGGCCGCACAACTGCGATTTCGGCACCGCGATGCCGCAACCCTTGCTGCTCGATGCCCGAGCCGAACGGCCGCTCGCGCCGCTACAGACCTTCCTCGGCGCCTTCCCGGGCCGGGTGCTCCTCGCTGCGGACTCGCCGGGCCGCCGCGAGGTGCTCGCCGAGCTGCTGCGCGGCGCGAAGCTGCATGCCGCCGCCTGCGAGGGCTGGGAGAGCTTCCTCGCGGGCGCCGACCGCGTGGGCCTCACGATCGCGCCGGAACTCCAAGGCCTCAGCCTGCCGGGCTCCGGTCGCGGCGACGCCGCGCTGCCGTCCATCGCGGTGCTCTCGGAATCGCAGCTCTTCGGTACGCGCGCCCGGCAGGAGCGGCGGCGCCGCAAATCCGCGGCATCCGACCCCAACGCGATCCTCCGCGACCTGCAATCCCTCACGGCCGGCGCGCCGGTGGTGCACGAGGAGTACGGCGTCGGCCGCTATGTCGGCCTGCAGGCGATGGAGGTCGGCGGGCAGCCGGGCGAGTTCCTCGTGCTCGAATACCAAGGCGGCGACCGGCTCTACGTGCCGGTGCATGCCCTGCACTGCGTCTCGCGCTATTCGGGCGGCGCACCGGAATCCGCGCCGCTGCACAAGCTCGGATCCGACCAATGGGCGCGCGCGCGCCGACGCGCCGCGGAGAAGGTCCGCGACGTCGCCGCGGAGCTCCTCGACCTCTACGCGCAACGCAAGGCGCGTCGCGGCCTGCGCCTCGCGCCGGGCGAACTCGAGTATCAGGCCTTCGCCAACGCCTTCCCGTTCGAGGAGACGGCCGACCAGTCCGAGGCCATCACCCAGGTGATCGCCGACCTCGGCCGCGAACAGCCGATGGACCGTGTGGTCTGCGGCGACGTGGGCTTCGGCAAGACCGAGGTGGCGATGCGCGCCGCGTTCGTCGCGGTGCAGGCCGGCAAGCAGGTCGCCGTGTTGGTGCCGACCACCCTGCTCGCGCAGCAGCACCACAACAATTTCGCCGACCGCTTCGCCGACTGGCCGGTGCGCATCGAGTCGCTGTCGCGCTTCCGCTCCGGCAAGGAGTCCTCGGCGGTCCTCGAGGGGCTGGAGACGGGCAAGGTCGACATCGTGATCGCCACCCACCGTCTGTTGCACGCCCAGCCGCGCTTCAAGGACCTCGGACTCGTCATCGTCGACGAGGAGCACCGCTTCGGCGTGCGCGACAAGGAGCGCCTGAAGGCGCTGCGCGCCGAGGTGCACGTGCTGACCCTGACGGCGACCCCCATCCCGCGCACGCTCAACATGGCGCTCGGCGGCCTGCGGGAACTCTCGATCATCGCCACCCCGCCCGCCGAGCGGTTGCCCATCAAGACCTTCGTCACGGAGTGGCACGATGCCACCGTCCGCGAGGCGATCCTGCGTGAACTGCGCCGCGGCGGCCAGGTGTACTTCGTGCACAACGAGGTGCGCGACATCGGCCGTGTCGCCGAGTCGCTCGCCAAGCTCGTCCCGGAGGCGCAGATCCGCACCGGTCACGGCCAGATGCGCGAACGCGACCTCGAGCAGTTGATGGTGGACTTCTACCACCGGCGCTTCGACATCCTCGTCGCCACCACCATCATCGAGAGCGGCATCGACGTGCCGAGCGCGAACACCATCATCATCGACCGTGCCGATCGCTTCGGGCTCGCGCAGCTGCACCAGATGCGGGGCCGCGTCGGCCGCTCCCACCACCGGGCCTATGCCTACCTGCTCGTGCCCTCGCGCAAGGCGCTCGCCGGCGACGCCTTGAAGCGCCTCGAGGCGCTCGAGTCGCTGGAGGAGCTCGGCGCCGGCTTCGTGCTCGCCACGCACGACCTCGAGATCCGCGGCGCGGGCGAACTGCTCGGCGAGGAGCAGAGCGGCGAGATGGCGGAGGTCGGCCTCGCGATGTACCTCGACATGCTCGACCGTGCCGTCAAGGCGCTGCGCGCCGGGCGTCGGGTCGATCTCGATGCGCCGCTCGCCGCCCAGACCGAGGTCGACCTGCGGGTGCCGGCCTTGCTGCCCGAGGACTATGTCGGTGACGTGCAGGTGCGCCTCGCGCTCTACAAACGTGTCGCGGCAGCACCCGATGACGAAGCGCTCGACAGCCTGCTCGCCGAGCTCGCCGACCGCTTCGGCGAACTGCCCGCACCGGCGCACCACCTGCTGCGCATCGCGCGGCTGCGACTCGCCGCGCGCCGGCTCGGCCTGCGCCGCGTCGACTTCGGCGCCCAGGGCGGCCACCTGCAGTTCGAGGCGCAGAACACCATCGACCCGAAGACCGTGATCGCCCTGCTGCAGTCGAGTCCGCGGGAATACCGCCTGGAGGGCCCGCTCAAGCTGCGCGTGTCGCGTCCCCTCGCCGACGAGACCACCCGCTACGAGTTCGTGGCTGCCCTGCTGCAGCGTCTCGGCGGCGCTGCGGCTATCATTCGCCCATGAGCGTCTCGAGCCTCACGATCCCCACCGCCCGATCCGGCGCCCTTTCGGGTCTGCGGACCGCTGTCGCCTGCGCGCTGTTGACCCTCGCCGCCATGCCGGCGTCCGCGCAATCGGCCAAGCCTGCGGCCGCATCGCCGGCGCCCGCAGCGGCGGGCGGCAGCGGCACCTATGCCGTCGAGGTCATCGTGTTCCGGGCCCCCGGTGGGGGTGGCGGCGCAGCGCCGTCCGCAGCGCCCTCGCGCGGCGCGGCCGACACCGCCGGCACCCAGGTGGCCCGCTACATCGGCCCGCTGCCCGGCGGCCGTCTGCAGCTCGGGGGCGCCCGTGAAAAACTCGCCCGCGGCGGCTATCGCATCCTCGTCCACACCGGCTGGGTGCAGACGGCAGCCTCCTGGGGCGCGCCCCGCAGCGGCCTGCCGCTCGAACGCCTCGGCATCAATGTCCCGGGCCTTTCGGGGAGCTTCCAGCTCGAGCGCGGCTCGCTGCTGCATTTCGGCATGACGCTGCGCCATTCTTCGGATGGCGGGCCGCCGTCACAGATCAACGAGATCCGGCGCATCCGCTTCAACGAGCGGAACTATTACGACCACCCGTCGATCGGCGTGATCGCCGTGGTCACCCCGGGCGGCTGAGCCGAGGCTGAGCCGAGGCTGAGCGGCACCTCTGCCGCCGGATCTGCGATCCGGCGCACCGTTCCGCCTCAGGCGCCGTTCCGTCTCAGGCGAGCCGCAGTTCGGGCGGTGCCGTGCAACGCTCGAGCGCGAGCTGCGCCGAGCGCCAACGCTCAGAGCCGCGCAGGGCAGCAGGGTCGAGCGGCGTGTCGGCCTCGCGCTTGCCCCGCAACCGGACACGGCGCAACGCGGCCGCCGGATCGGGCGCCGGCTTGAAGCCATCGAGCACCGCGATCACGCTCTCGCGATGGTTGCAGACCGGCAGCACATCGCAGCCCGCGGCGAGCGCGCGTTCGGCGCGTTCCACGATGCCGCCCACCGCTGCCGCACCGGCCATCGACAGGTCATCGGCGAACACCACGCCCTGGAAGCGCAGATCCTCGCGCAACACGCCACGGATCCAACGCGAAGAGGCGCTGGCAGGCACGGAATCGATCTCCGGATAGAGCACGTGCGCCACCATCACGCCGGCAAGCCCGTTGGCGATCAGCAGGCGGTAGGGCGCGATGTCCGGCTCCAGATCGACGAGGCTGCGCCGATCCACCGGCAAGGCGTGGTGCGAATCGGCGACCACTGCGCCATGCCCCGGGAAATGTTTGGCCGTCGCCGCCATGCCGGCGCTGCGCATGCCGGCCTGGTAGGCGACCGCGAGCGCGCCGACGACGGCAGGATCGGCGTGCAACGACCGGTCGCCGATGACCTCGCTGACGCCGAAGTCGAGATCGACGCAGGGCGCGAACGAGAGGTCCACGCCGTGCGCACGCAGCTCCGCCGCCATCAGCCAGCCGAGTTCGCGTGCCAGGGCGAGACCCGCGCGCGGATCGGCGTCGTGCTCGTGACCGATGCGGCGTGCCGCCGGCAGACGCGAGAACCCCTCGCGGAACCGCTGCACCCGACCGCCTTCGTGGTCGACGCTCACGATCAACGCCGGTGAGCGCACCGAGTGGATGTCGGCGACCAGCTGCGTGAGCTGCGCGGGATCGGCGTAGTTGCGCGCGAACAGGATCACGCTGCCGACCAGCGGATGCGCCAGCAGTTCGCGCTCCTCGGGCTGCAGCACCGTGCCTTCGAGGTCGATCATCAACGGTCCCAAGGTCATGTGCTGCGCTCCAGTACGGCCATGGATTCCACGTGAGTGGTGTGCGGGAACATGTCGATGACCCCGGCGGCCTCGAGGCGATACCCGTGCCCGTGGCAGAGGAGTTCGAGGTCGCGCGCCAGCGTGCCGGGATGGCAGGAGACATAGACGATGCGCGACGCGCCGAGCGCGATGACCCGCGGCAACACCTCGATCGCACCGGCGCGCGGCGGATCGAGCAGCACGCGGCTGAAACCGCCGGCGAGCGCCGCGGCCCCGCCGTCGGGCGTCGCGAGGTCGGCGGCGTGGAACCGGGCGTTGTCGATGCCGTTCAGCCGCGCGTTGTACCGGCCCCGTTCGACGAGACCCGCATCGCCCTCGATACCGACCACTTCCCGCGCGCGTGCGGCGAGCGGCAGCGTGAAGTTGCCGAGACCGCAGAAGAGGTCAAGCACCCGGTCCTCGGGCCCGACCTGAAGCTGATCGATCGCCTGCGCGACGAGCAGACGGTTGACGGCCGCGTTCACCTGCACGAAGTCGGTGGGACGGAAGGCGAGCCGCACGCCGTCCGGCCGGCCTTCGGCGGGCAGCGAGTAATGCAGCCAAGGCTCGTCGTCCGCGGCCGCTGCCGCCCAGTCCGCCTGCGGCGCGCGCAGCCAACGTACGCTGCCGATGCCGGCGGGCTGGAGGTGGATGCGCAGGCCATGCGCCTCACCGAAAGCGTGCAAAGCGGCGAGATCACCCTCGCCCGGCGGCTCGAGCACGCGGAACACGAGCGCGACGGCGTCCTCGCCGACCGCGACCTCGATCTGCGGGATGGCGCGTCGGCACTCGAGACCGGTGAGCAGCGCCGAGAGCGGCGCGATCAGGGTGTCGAGCGGCGGCGCCAGCACGGCACAGGACTCGAGCGCCGCGACGTAGGGTTTCGCCCGTTCGCGGAACCCGACCAGCACGCGTCCTCGCTTCGGCACGAACTTCGCGCCGAGCCGCGCCCGACGCCGGTAGCCGAGCGACGGACCGCGCAAGGGCTCGAGCCAGCGAGCGGGCTCGACGCGACCGATCCGCGCCAGCGTCGTGGCGAGCTCCTGCTGTTTGGCCTCGATCTGCGCTGCGGGGTCGATGTGCTGCAGCGCGCAGCCGCCGCAGACGCCGAAGTGCGCGCAGGGCGGCACCACGCGCGCCGCGGCAGGCGTGACGACCTCGATCAGCTCGCCTTCGTCGTGCTGGCGATGCCGGCGCAGGCGCCGGAAACGGATGTGTTCGCCCGGCAAGGTGCCCGGCACGAAGGCGGTCTTGTCGCCGCGCACCACGCCCTCGCCGTCGTGGTTGAGCGCGGCGACGACGCCCTCCTCGGGCGGACCCGGTGGCATCGGTCCCCGGCTCATGCGCAGTGACTCATGCGAGGGGACTCATGCGGTCGGTGCGCCCCAGGCCGCGAGGAACTCCGCGAAGTGCGGCTCCGGCGAGGCCCCGAGCAGTTCCCGCACGCGCGCCTGCTCGGCCGCGAGCTCCGTCGCGTCGATGCGGCCGCGCATGTGCTCGAACCGCAGGTACACGAGCCAGGTGTTGAGGACATCGGTCTCGCAGTAGCGGCGGATACCCTCGAGATCGCCCGACTGGTAGGCGGGCCAGACCTCAGCGCCGGAGAACCCGAGCTTGCCCGGCAAGCCGAGCAGGTGCGCCATGTCCATCAGGCTCGCCTTGGCGCGCGGCTGGAAGGCCGAGAGCACGTCCATCAGGTCGGTGTGGCGCTCGTGATAGCGGCTGAGGTAGTTGTTCCACTTGAAGCTCGAGTCCTCGTGCCCGTTCTCCCAGTAGCGGCGCGCCACGATGCCGTGCTTGAGCGCGCGGTAGTGCAGCACCGGCAGGTCGAAGCCGCCGCCGTTCCAGGAGACGAGGGTCGGCGTGTAGCGCTCGATGCCATCGAAGAACCGCTGCACGAGCTCGCTCTCGCCGGAGCCGAGGTCGCCCAGGCTCCAGACCCGCAGCGTGTCGGCCTGACGCAGCACGCAGGAGATGGCGACGATGCGGTGCTGCTCGTGCGGCAGGAAGTCGCTGCCGCCGTGACGCCGGGCCTGCGCGAACATGGCCTCGCCCACCTGTGCATCCGAGAGCCCCTCGAGGCCGAACGCGCGCCGGCCGAGCTCCACGTCCGGCACCGTCTCGATATCGAACACCAGCACGGTCATGTCGGGACCCCCAAGATGGAAGACGCACGTGCCGCGGTCATGCGCTCGCGCATCTCGGCGACCGCCGCCGCGAAACCGATGAACACCGCCCGCGCCACGATCGAATGCCCGATGTTGAGCTCGACCACTTCCGGGATCGCGGCCACCGGCGCGACGTTGTCGCAGTTCAGGCCGTGCCCGGCGTGGACTTCGAGTCCCAGCCGGACCGCGAGCTGCGACGCCTGCCGCAGCCGCTCGAGCTCCGCAGCGGCCTCTGCGCCCGTAGCCTCGCAGTAGCGCCCGGTATGCAGCTCGATCACCGGGGCGCCCACCTGCACGCAGGCCTCGATCTGGGCAGGGTCCGGGTCGATGAAGAGCGCGACCCGGATACCGGCATCGGCGAGCGCGGCACAACGGTCGCGGAGCCTTGCGACCTGCCCGGCGATGTCGAGCCCGCCCTCGGTCGTGATCTCGGCGCGGCGCTCGGGCACGAGGCAGCAGTCGGCCGGGCGGATGCGCCGCGCAAAAGCGATCATCTCGTCGGTGACCGCGATCTCGAGGTTCATGCGCGTCGTGAGCAAGGGCCTCAGGGCCTCGACGTCGGCGTCCTGGATGTGCCGGCGATCCTCGCGCAGATGCAAGGTGATGTTGTCGGCCCCGGCGCGCTCGGCGACCTGGGCTGCCTCGATGGGGCTCGGGTAGTGGATGCGGCGCGCCTGGCGCAGGGTCGCCACGTGATCGATGTTGACGCCGAGGGCGATGACGGAGGTCATGACCGTGACTCCCCGGCGGCAGCGTCCGGGAACGCCACGGAGTCGTCCGCCGAGGCGGTGGCCCTCGTGCGCGCCGCAGCCTCGGTCGCCGCGCGGGACGCGCGGCGCGTGACCGCGCGCGCCACGGCGCGGGTGCGCAGCTCACGGCCCTCCAGCGCATGATCGAGCGCCGTCCGCATCAGCCGTCGCGCGTCTTCGAGCACTTGATCCTCCTGCAGGTCGTCGTCCGCCAAGGCGAGCAGCGAGCGGCCGGGATAGGCCGACTCCGCCTCCGCGTGGATCCCGACGAAGCCGAGGTCGGGATGGAAATGATAATACCGGTCGTCCTGCAGCGGTGCGCCGCCCTGCGCCTCACGGCGCAGTTCGAGGCCGAAACCGAGCAGGCCGAGCAGGTCGCGCTCGAACCCGCGCAGCACCGCGGCGACCGCATCCCCGCGCCGCAGCCGTGCAAGCGCGCCCGCATAGAGGTCGAACACCGCTGGCTGCGGGTCGGCCCGCAGCACGAGCTTCATCAACAATTCATTGAGGTACCAGGCCGGCATCAGCGCCGCCGGCGGCAATCCCGTGGCCGACATCTCCGGCGCCGCCTCCACCTGGTTCAACTGCGCGGTCTCGCCGGACCCGGTCCAGGAGGCGAGCAGCGGCACGAAGGGCTGCAGCAGCGAGGCGCTGCGGGAGCGCGGCCCGCGCACGCCCCGGGCGAACAGGGTGAGCCGGCCCTGCTCGCGGGCGAACACCTCGAGCATGCGGCTCGTGTCGCGCCACGGGCGGTGGTGCAGCACGAAGACGGGGGAGAGTTCGACGCGGCGGCCGCGCGGCATCACTCGAGCCCGAGGGAACGCAGCGCGTTGGCGTTGTCCGCCCAGTTCTCGCGCACCTTGACCCACAGTTCGAGGTGGCAACGTCCGCCGAGCAGGTCGGCGATCTCGCGGCGCGCCGCCGTGCCGACCCGCTTCAGGCGGGCGCCGCCCGCCCCGATGACGATCGGCTTCTGGCCCTCGCGGTCCACCCAGATCACGGCGTGGACGACCGTCCGGCCATCCTCCTCGGCGAGCCGCTCGATCTCGACGGCGATGCCGTAGGGCACTTCCTGGTTGAGCTCGAGGGTGAGCTTCTCGCGCACGGTCTCCGCCATCCGGAACTTCAGGTCGCGGTCGGTGCGGTCCTCGGCATGGAACAGCGGCGGCGACTCCGGCAGCAACGCGGCGATCGCGGCGACCAGCGACTCCAGGTTCTCGCTGCGGCGCGCCGACACGGGCACGATGTCGCTGAACGGATGGCGCGCCGCGAGCTCCGACATGAACGGCAGCAGCCGTTGGCGCGGCTGCGCCGTGTCCGCCTTGCTCACCACGGCGAGCGCCGGCCGGCCGGAATCGCGGATGCGCTGCAGCACCGCCTCGTCCTCGGCGTTCCAGCGCAGCGCCTCCACCACGAAGACCACGAGGTCGGCATCGACCAAGGCCGTGGCGGCCGCGCGGTTCATCGCGCGGTTGAGCGCGCGTTTGCCGCCATCGTGCAGGCCGGGCGTGTCGACGAACGCGATCTGCGCGTCCGGACGGTGCACCAGGCCGACGATGCGATGGCGGGTGGTCTGCGGCCGCGGCGTGACGATCGAGAGCTTCTCGCCGACGAGTGCGTTGAGGAGGGTCGATTTGCCGACGTTCGGACGGCCCACGAGGGCCGCGAAACCCGCACGGAACGGCGTGTCCTGCCGGGAGACGGTGTCTTCGGTCATCGTGCCTCCAAGGCGTCCAAGAGGCGTTGTGCGGCGTCCTGCTCGGCGCGCCTGCGGCTCGAGCCCTCGCCGGCCGTCGAGAGGCCGAGTTCCGGCACCTCGCAGCTCACCGCGAAATGCTGCGCATGCGGCTCGCCGGACACCTGTTCGACACGGTACTCCGGCAGGGCGTGCCCCCTGCCCTGCAAGAGCTCCTGCAGGCGGGTCTTCGGGTCCTTGAGCTCCTCCGGCGAGGGCAGCGTGCCCACCAGAGGGCCGCACAGGCGCTCGACCAAGGCCCGCGCGGCCTCGAGGCCGCGGTCGAGGTAGACGGCGCCGATCAGGGCCTCGAGGGCGTCGGCGAGGATGGACTCGCGGCGGAAGCCCCCGGTCTTGAGCTCGCCGGAACCCAAGCGCAGCTCGTCACCCAAGGCGATCGACTGGGCGACCTCGGCCAGAGGCCCGGTGCTCACCAGCCGGGCGCGCAAGCGGCTGAGGTCGCCCTCGCTCGCCGACGGGAAACGCTGGTAGAGCATCTCCGCGACCAGCAGGTTGAGCACCGCATCGCCCAGGAACTCGAGGCGCTCGTTGTTGATGCGACCGGGCGCGCTGCGATGGGTGAGCGCGGCCTCGAACAGCGCCATGTCCTGCGGCTCGACGGCCAGCCGGTCGCGCAACCAGCGCGCGGACGTGCCCGTGGCGGATGCGCTCACTCGATGCGGGTCCCGATGCGCGACCAGTCCGGACCGCCGCTGCGCTGCAGGTCCCAGTTGAACCATACGAGGCTCGCCCGACCGACCAGGTGATCCTCGGGGACGAAGCCCCAGGCCCGTCCGTCGCTGCTGTTGTCGCGGTTGTCGCCGATCGCGAGGTAGTGGCCGTCCGGCACCTGCAAGACCTTGTTGCCGGTGTCGGGACTGATGCCCGATGTCGCCTCGTTGCAGAGGTAGCCCTGCGGGATCTCGCGGTTGCAGGCCGCGAGCGGCGCCACCGCGAGGTAATCGGCGGAGAGGCAGTGCAGCACCCGGTGCTTGCGCCCGTCCAGGGTCTCCTCGGCGATCCGCATGTTGAGGTAGCACCCGTCCGAATAGCGGCCCTTCTGCTCGAGCGGCACCGGCACGCCGTTGATGATCAGCTGGTCGTCACGCACCTCGAGCCGATCGCCCGGCAGGCCGACCACGCGCTTCACGAAGTTGACGGACCGGTCGGGCGGATAGCGGAACACGGCCACATCGCCGCGCTGCGGCGCGCCGTTCTCCGCGAACTTGCGGTTGAGCACCGGCCAGCGCAGGCCGTAGGCGTGTTTGTTGACCAGGATGAAGTCGCCGTCGAGCAGCGTCGGCATCATGGAATCCGACGGGATGCGGTACGGCTCGTAGAGGAACGAACGGACGACGAGCAGCACCGCCATCACCGGGAAGAAGCTGCGGGCATAGTCCACGGTGCCCGGCAGCTCGATGGCCGCAGGGTCGCGGCCGGCAGCGCGGGCTGCCGCCTCGCGGCGGGGACGCAGCAGCAGCCGGTCGATGAGCAGCACGGCCCCCGACACGGCCACCACCGCCACCAGCACCAGGCTGAAATCCGCCCGCTCGGCCGTATAGAGGCTGTAGAACATCGCCAGCACGGTGATCGGCAACAGGCCGTAGAGCACGCGCATCAGCGGCGGATCCGGCGGGACCTGCCCGGGCGGCGCGCGCAACTGGCGCCGGGGCCGCAGCACCCAGTCGTCGATCACGCAGGCGAGCGTCACCGGCACCGCCAGCAGCGACAACAGCGTCGCGACGGTGCCGATCAGGGCGCTCATTTGCGCCCCAGCTTGAGCACGGCGAGGAAGGCCTCCTGGGGGATCTCCACCGATCCGACCTGCTTCATGCGCTTCTTGCCTTCTTTCTGCTTCTCGAGGAGCTTGCGCTTGCGGCTGATGTCGCCGCCGTAGCACTTGGCGAGCACGTTCTTGCGCAGCGCCTTGACCGTGGCGCGCGCGATGACGTGCGTGCCGATCGCCGCCTGCACCGCGACCTCGAACATCTGCCGCGGGATCAGCTCCTGCATCTTGTCGACGAGCTCGCGCCCGCGCTGGTAGGCGCTGTCGCGGTGCACGATGATCGAGAGCGCATCGACCTTGTCGCCGTTGATGAGGATGTCGAGCTTGGAGAGCGGCGCCGCGGAGAAATGGCTGAACTCGTAGTCGAAGGAGGCATAGCCGCGGCTGACCGATTTCAGGCGGTCGAAGAAATCGAGCACCACCTCGGCGAGCGGCAGCTCGTACTGCAGGGACACCTGGTTGGCGAGGTACTGCATCTTCTTCTGCGAGCCGCGCTTCTCGGTGCACAGTTGCAGCACGGCGCCGACGTAGTCGGGCGGCACGAGGATGTTGGCGACGATGATGGGCTCGCGGATCTCGGCGATGCGGTTCTGCGCGGGCAGCTTGGCCGGATTGTCGACGTACTCGTTGGTGCCGTCGGTGAGCCCCACCTCGTAGACCACGGTGGGCGCGCTGGTGATGAGGTCGAGGTCGTACTCGCGCTCGAGCCGCTCCTGGACGATGTCCATGTGCAGCAGCCCGAGGAACCCGACGCGGAAGCCGAAGCCGAGCGCGCCCGACACCTCGGGCTCGTAATGCAGCGCCGAGTCGTTCAGGCGGAGTTTGGACAGCGCGTCGCGGAAGGATTCGTAGTCGTCGGCGTTCACCGGGAACAGCCCCGCGAACACCCGCGGCTGCACCTGCTTGAAGCCCGGCAAGGGCGCGCCACAGGGCCGCCCGTCCGAGGTGATGGTGTCACCGACCGGCGCGCCGTCGATCTCCTTGATGCCGGCGATCACGAAGCCGACCTCGCCCGCCGAGAGCTCGCGCGTGCCGACCGACTTCGGCGTGAAGCGACCGAGCTTGTCGATCTGCCAGGCGCGGCCGGTGGACATGACGCGGATCTTCTCGCCGACGCGCAGCACGCCGTTGACCACGCGCACCAAGGACACCACGCCGACGTAGTTGTCGAACCAGGAATCGATGATGAGCGCCTGCAGCGGCGCCTGCGGATCGCCCTTGGGCGGCGGGATGTGCGCCACGATCGCCTCGAGGAGTTCGGGCACGTTCTCGCCGGTCTTGGCCGACACGCGCACGGCGTCCTGGGCGTCGATGCCGATGATCTCCTCGATCTCGCGGATGACCTTCGGCGGATCGGCCGAGGGCAGGTCGATCTTGTTGATGACCGGCAGCACCTCGAGACCCTGCTCGATGGCGGTGTAGCAATTGGCGACGCTCTGCGCCTCGACGCCCTGCGAGGCATCGACCACCAGCAGCGCACCATCGCAGGCGGCCAGCGAGCGCGAGACCTCGTAGGAGAAGTCGACGTGCCCCGGCGTGTCGATGAGGTTCAGCTGGTAACGCTGGCCGTCCTTCGCGGCGTAGTAGAGCGTGACGCTCTGCGCCTTGATGGTGATGCCACGCTCGCGCTCGAGCGCCATGGAGTCGAGCACCTGGCTCTGCATCTCGCGCGCGTCGAGGCCGCCGCAGAGCTGGATGAGCCGGTCGGCCAGAGTCGACTTGCCGTGATCGACGTGGGCGATGATCGAGAAATTGCGGATGTTCTGCATCGTGTCCAGGTGATCCCCCGCGGCGCAGGCCGCGGGACGCGAAAAACCGGTGGATTATACCGGCTGCAGCGGGTCAGCGGAGGCGGAACAGCCGCTCGATCTCCGCCGGGTCGAGGCGGGTCGCGGCGATCGGGACGCCATCCCACATCAGGACCGGGATGCGGTGGCCATGCCGACGGAGCAGTTCCGGATCGGAATCCACGTCCAAGGAATCGACGGGCGGCAGGTCGAGCCGAGCACCGAGCGCAGCCAACTCGTCGGCCATCTCCTCGCAAAGACCACAGCCCTCGCGGGTCAACAGCGTCAGGCGGCCCGGATGCGGCGAGGCGGTCACTTCGTCGAGTCGCGCGGCGCCGCCGTGGGCGCTGCACGGCGCACCTGTGCGGCGATGAAGCGCGCGGTGCGCAGGGGCACCTCGCCCACCACCGTGACTGGGCGACCCTCGACACGGGTGACGTAGGTCGTCGACGCGCCCGCGAGGCCCAGACCCGCGCCGGCGGCCCGGGGCGTGGCCGCGGTCGGTGAACCGATGAACACCGAGACCGAGGCCAATCCGTCGGAGAACACCAGATGCTCGACGGGACCCTCGGCGCCCGGCAGGTTCTGGCGCCCGCTCTGCGTCAAGCGGAAACCCGGGGGAAGCTGTCCCGCGACCCAGCCCGGCGGCGCCGGGCGCGCTGCGGCCGCGACGGGCACCGGTGTGCTCCGGTACCAGCGCAGGTTGGCGGTCGGCACGGCCGGCTGGAAAGCGCTGTCCGGGATGTCGGCGAGCAGGCTCAGTTCGGTGAAGGAGGTCTCCTCCAGCACCTTGCCGGTCGCATCGCGCAGTTCGGTCTTGATGGGCATCGCGGTGCGATCGTCGACCCAGATGCGATAACCGTAGCGGTAACCATCGCGCGGGGTGAGCGTCACGAGATGCGCGACCCTGCCCTGCTGGCGGACCCGCTTGACGGCCTGCAGTTGATAGACCTGCTCCGAGCGCGCGTCGAGCTGCGGCAGCGTGGCGAGCAGTCCGCCGGAGCGAGCCCGGCGCTCGACGAGCACGATGCCCTGGTCAGGCAGGAAACAGAACAGCTCCTGGCCCCGCCGGATGAACTCCCGGCGCGAACCATCGAGCGGCACGATGCGCTCGGCGACTTCACCGCCGCGCACGCGATGCATGATGCGCAACGTCTCGGACCGGCCGTTGTGATCGTGGCGCAGCGTGCCGATGTAGTTGCGGCCGGCCAAGGCCGCGTTCATCCGCCGCAGCAACACGCGGGCCTCGTTGACCGGCGCGGCATCCGGAGCGGATGCCGCAGGGCGCGCAGGATCGGCGGCGACCTGCGTCGCCGCGCAGCCGAGGGCGGCAAGGACCAGGACAGCGGACAGGCGCGCCGGCGCGCTCACCGGACCGCACCGGACGCCGATCCGCCGCCGGTCGTTGCGGGCGGCGGCAATCCGCCCGCCGGCGGCGCGTCGATCTCTTCGAGACGCGCCTCCGGATCCGCGACCAGCGCGGAGATCACATTGCGGCGCAGCAGCGGCGTCGCCACCTCGCTGTGCGCGACGACGAAGTTCGCAAGCGCAGCGCCGCCCAACAGCACGGCGGGCGCATCGGAAGGCGGCGGCGGGACCGTGTAACTGTCCGGGGCGCGGGACTTCGGGTCGACCGTCCCCGCCACAGATGCAGGCGCAGGTGCGGGCGCGGGTGCGGGCAACACGACTTCCTCGGGCATGGCACGCACCGGCGCCGACACCACGCCGGCGGCCGTTGCCGGCCCCGGCGCATCGAAGCGCAGCCAAAGAATGGCGGCTGCAGCGACGCCGGCGGCGATGCCCACCCCGCTCACGGGGACGGCCCAGCGCGGCAGACGCGGCGCGCGCGCGCCCGGTGTCGCTCCTCCGCTCAGGGCGGCGGCCTCGGGCTGCCCGGCTTCGTCGTCGGTCGCGGAGCCCAGGGTCGCGCCCGATCGGGAGATCTCGGCGCGCACCCGCGCGGCGAGGTCGGCCCGACCGCTGCCGGAGGACTGTCCGGCCAAGGGTTCGCCGCGGATCACCGCGCCGATCAGGGCATAGTGGCCCCACTCGCGGCGCAACGCCTCGTCGCGGGACAGGCGTCGTGCCAGAAGCTCGCACTCGGCTGCCGGTAGCTCGCCGTCGTACATCGCCGACAGCTGGCTGTCGCGTTCCTGTCCGCTCATCCGATCACCTCGCCACGACCCAGCCCGCCATCGAAGATCTCGCGCAACCGTCCATCGACCGCCTCGCGCGCACGGAAGATCCGCGAACGCACGGTGCCCACGGGGCAGTCCATGGTCTTGGCGATCTCCTCGTAGGACAGCCCCTCGAGCTCGCGCAGCATGATCGCGGTACGCAGGTCGTCGGGCAGTTGGTCGATGGCGGCCGTCACCGTGGCGCGGATCTCCTCCGTGAGAGCGAGCGCCTCGGGGGTGGCCGCATCGATCATGCGTTCCTCCAGCCCCGGCCGGTCGTCGTCATCGCCCCCGCCGCCGGCATCGAGCTGGACGGGGTTGCGGGCGCGCGACGCGAGGGAGTTCTTCGCGGTGTTGATCGCGATCCGGTAGAGCCAGGTGTAGAAGGCGCTGTCACCACGGAAACGAGGCAGGGCGCGGTAAGCCTTGATGAACGCATCTTGGGCGATGTCCTCGGCCTCGGTCGGATTCCTGACGTAGCGCATCACGAGCTTCACGACCTTGTGCTGGTAGCGACGGACCAGGGCATCGAAGGCCCCGGTCTCGCCCCGTTGGGCGCGCTGCACCAGGCTGAGATCGCTCTCCTCGGCGCTCATGGCCGCGGGATTCCGTGGGGGACCCCGCCGCAGATGAGACGCTGCGAGCGGATAGACCGGGACCGTGGCGAAAAGTTCTCGCCATATCGCACATCTGCTGGAGTTGTGATCGTGTGCCGGCCCACTCGGCCCGAAGTGTACCCGCTGCGGCGTCAGGATGCCGGGCCCGACGGGCGCCCGGGCCGACCCGGCCAGCGCGGCCCCGCAGCCCGCCAGCGACGCCCGAACTCGGCGGCCGCTGCGGGATCGAGGCGGCGACGGCCCAACCATCGGGCCTCTGCGCCCCCTGGGCCGCCCCGGCGGTAGACCCACCAACCGAGCCCCGGCAGTTCGACGGCGCGGTCCCAGTGCTGCGAGAGCGCCTCAGGAACGCGAGACGTCGGCCGGCGTCGCGCGGATCGCAGCCGCGAGCGCAGCCAGGCCAGGATCGGCGGG
This sequence comes from Steroidobacteraceae bacterium, assembly GCA_044339635.1. GTDB lineage: Bacteria > Pseudomonadota > Gammaproteobacteria > Steroidobacterales > Steroidobacteraceae > UBA964. The sequence goes on from JBIIVD010000012.1 coordinate 30,842, forward strand.
GGTCTCATCCCGCAAGAGATACCCCGCAAGCTCCGGATCCGGCAACTCGAGCAAGCGGGTGAAATCGTCCAATAGGGCCGCCCCGGCGCCCCGCCCCGGCCCGTCCAGCCAGCGCACCAGCAGGACATCGAGCTCCTTCATGCCGCGTCGGCAGCGCCAGCGCAGCCGCCCGCGGTCGGTGGCCGCATCCGCGCTCAAAGATGCTCGCGCTCGACCATCATCTTCTTGATCTCGGCGATGGCCTTGGCGGGGTTGAGGTCCTTCGGACAGGCCTCGGTGCAGTTCATGATGGTGTGGCAGCGATACAGCCGGAACGGGTCCTCGAGCGCATCGAGGCGCTCGCCCGTGGCGTCGTCTCGGCTGTCGATGATCCAGCGGTAGGCGGCGAGCAGCGCCGCCGGACCGAGGTACCGATCGCCGTTCCACCAGTAACTCGGGCAGGACGTCGAACAGCAGGCGCAGAGGATGCAGGCCGAGGGCCGGTCGATCTTCTCCTGGTCCTCGGGCGACTGCAGGCGCTCGCGGTCGGGCGGCGCGGGCGTGCGCGACTGCAGCCAGGGCTTCACCGAGGCGTACTGCGCGTAGAACTGCGTGAGGTCGGGGACGAGGTCCTTGACCACCGGCATGTGCGGCAGCGGGTAGATCTTGACGTCGCCCTTCACTTCGTCGCAGCTCTTGGTGCAGGCGAGCGTGTTGGCGCCGTCGATGTTCATCGCGCAACTGCCGCAGATGCCCTCGCGGCAGGAGCGGCGGAAGGTGAGCGAGGGGTCGACCTCGTTCTTGATCTTGAGCAGGGCGTCGAGGACCATCGGCCCGCAATCGTCCATGTCGATCTCGAAGCTGTCGACGCGCGGGTTCTCGCCGCCGTCCGGATCGTAGCGGTATACCTTGAAGGTGCGGACGTTCTTGGCGTCCGCGGGCGCCTTGTGCACCTTGCCGTCCTTTTTGATGCGGGAATTCTCGGGCAGTCGGAACTCGGCCATGGCTGCTGTCCTCAGTAAGTCCGGGCCTTGGGCGGGATGGGGTCGACGTCGGCGGTGAGCGTCGTCAGGTGCACCGGGCGATAGTCGAGGCTCGCGCGACCCTTGTCGTCCACCCAGCACAGCGTGTGCTTCATCCAGTCGGTGTCGTTGCGGTCCTGGAAGTCCTCGCGGGCGTGCGCGCCGCGGCTCTCCTTGCGGTTCTCCGCCGAGCGGATGGTGGCGACGGCCTGGCCGAGCAGGTTGTCGAGCTCGAGCGTCTCGACGAGGTCGGTGTTCCAGACGAGCCCACGGTCGCTGGTGCCGACATCGGCGAAGGAATCGACCGTGCGGGCGAGCTTCTCGCAGCCCTGCTGCAGCGACTCCCCGGTGCGGAACACCGCCGCATCGGACTGCATGATCTTCTGCATCTCGAGGCGCACCTGCGCCGTGGGCCGCTCGCCCTTGGCGTTGCGGAAGCGGTCGAGGCGGGACACGGCGAGGTCGCCCGCATCCTTCGGCAGGGGTTTGTGCGACTGTCCGGGACGCACGACCGTCGCCGCGTGGCGCGCCGCCTCGCGGCCGAACACCACGAGGTCGAGCAGGGAGTTCGAGCCGAGCCGGTTCGCACCATGCACCGACACGCAGGCCGCCTCGCCCACGGCCATGAGGCCCGGCACCACGGACTCGGCATCGCCGCCCTTCAGCGTCACCACTTCGCCGTGGTAATTGCAGGGGATCCCGCCCATGTTGTAGTGGACCGTCGGCAGCACCGGGATCGGCGCCTTGTTGACGTCGACACCCGCGAAGATGCGCGCGGTCTCGGCGATGCCCGGCAAGCGGGCCTTGATGACCTCGGGACCCAAGTGCTCGAGGTGCAGGTGGATGTGGTCGGCGTCCTTGCCGACGCCGCGCCCCTCGCGGATCTCGATGGTCATCGAGCGCGACACCACGTCGCGCGAGGCGAGGTCCTTGGCGTTCGGCGCGTAGCGCTCCATGAAACGCTCGCCGCGCGAGTTGGTGAGGTAGCCGCCCTCGCCGCGCGACCCTTCGGTGATGAGGCAGCCGGCGCCGTAGATGCCGGTCGGATGGAACTGCACGAACTCCATGTCCTGCAGCGGGAGGCCCGCGCGCAGCGCCATGCCGCCGCCGTCACCGGTGCAGGTGTGCGCCGAGGTGCAGGAGAAGTAGGCGCGGCCGTAGCCGCCGGTCGCGAGGATCACGAGGTGCGCGCGGAAGCGGTGCAACGTGCCCTCGGCGAGGTTCAGCGCCACCACGCCGCGGCACTCGCCGCCCTCCATGATGAGGTCGATGGCGAAGTACTCGACGAAGAACTCGGCCTCGTTCCTGATCGACTGCTGGTAGAGCGTGTGCAGCATCGCGTGGCCGGTGCGGTCGGCAGCGGCGCAGGTGCGCTGCGCGATGCCCTTGCCGTACTGCGTGGTCATGCCGCCGAAGGGACGCTGGTAGATGCGGCCATCGGGCGTGCGCGAGAACGGCACGCCGTAGTGCTCGAGTTCGATGACGGCCGCCGGGGCCTCCTTGCACATGAACTCGATGGCGTCCTGGTCACCGAGCCAGTCGGAGCCCTTGATGGTGTCGTAGAAGTGGTAGCGCCAGTCATCCTCGCCCATGTTGCCGAGCGCGGCCGAGATGCCGCCCTGCGCCGCTACGGTGTGGCTGCGGGTCGGGAAGACCTTGGTGATGCAGGCGGTGGAGAGGCCGGCCTCGGCGAGGCCGAGCGTCGAGCGCAGGCCGGCGCCGCCGGCGCCGACCACCACGACGTCGTAGGTGTGGTCGATGAAGTTGTAGGCGGACATCAGGCGGATCCCGTGGTGAAGGCGATGCGCAGCACGGCGTAGACGCCGCCGGCGGCGAGCAGCAGGTGCGCGAAGGTGGAGGCCAGCAGCGAAGCGAGCTTCAGGCCCTTGGTGTGGACGTAGTCCTCGAGCACGACCTGCACGCCGAGCGCGGAGTGCCAGCAGAGCGCGAGCAGCATGAGCACGAGCAGCACGGGATTGACGCCGTGCGCGATCCAACCCCGCACCGCGTCGAGGTCGGTGGTCGGCAGGTGCACCACCTGGAAGGCGAACCAGATCGTGAGCGGCACCAGCGCCACCGCGGTCACGCGCTGCACCCACCAGTGCGACACGCCGGACTTCGCCGACCCGCGACCGAGCACCTTGCCGAGCGGACTCTGAAGGCTCATCGCGGCACCCCCGCGAAGAAGGCGGCGTAGATGAACGCCGCCGCGAGCAGCACCGTCGCCACGACCACGAAGGTCGCGCTGCGGCGCGCCTCGGGCTTCTCGAGGCCGCGGCCCATGTCCCAGGCAAGGTGGCGCAGGCCGTTGCAGAGGTGGTAGCAGAAGGCGATCAGCCAAGCCGCGATGAGCAGCTTCACGAACCCGCTGGACAGCACCGCCACCGCGGTCGCATAGGCCTCGGCGCCGAGCGCGGCCGCGAGCAACCACCCCACGAGCAGCAACAAGCCGGCCGAGAGCACCACGCCCGTGATGCGATGCGCGATGGAGGTCGCCATCGTGTACATGAACCGGTAGATGCCGAGATGGGGCGAAAGCGGACGCTGTCTCATGAGCGGTTCCTGGTGCGGTGCGGGCCGACGTCAAAAATCGATGCAGCGGCCGTTCTTCTCCCAATCGCCGTAGCGGGTGGGTTCGGGGCCGCTCGGGCCGCCGATCTCGCGCGGCGGCGAGGCGGGTACGGGAGGCTGCGGAGGCGTGATGGGGGGCTCGACAGCAGCCGACGATGCGGGCTGCCCCACCCCCTGGGGATCGTTCTGCATCGTCATGGAGTCTGCCAGAATCCGCTTCTCCCGACCACCGGCCCGACCACCGGCCCGACCACCACCCGACCGCCCAGATGGACCCGCCGCGCATGCTCTCGACATCCCCGACACCCCAGTCCGCGCCGCCACACGCCCCGCCCGTGGCCCTGCCCGACTACGGGGTGCTGGCAGTGCGTGGCCCGGAGGCCCGACGATTCCTGAACAGCCAAGTCTCCCAGGACGTGCTGGCGCTCGATCCCTCGCGGGTGCGCCTCGCCGGCCTGAACAACCCCCAAGGTCGTCTGCTCGCACTGATGCGACTGGTCGCCCCGGCGGACGATGCGACCGGCCACACCGTGCACTGCGTGTTGCCGCGCGCTCTGGTCGCCGAGACACGCACGCTGCTGCAACGGTATCTGCTGAGAGCCAAGGCCACGGTGCACGACGAGTCTGATGCGTGGCGGCTCGAGGGCTTGTGGGGCGACACACCCTGCGACGTGGCGGCGCTCGGCGAGACGCTGCCGACCCCCGAAATGCCGACCGCCGGCATGCAGGCCGCCGGCATGCAGGCCGCCGGCGCGATCGTCTGGCGCCATGCCCCGGATGGCCGCTGCCTGCGGCTCATCGTGGCCAAGGATCCCGCACCTGCCCCGAGCGAGATGCCGGATCCCGTACAAGCAGCAGCGCGCTCAGCCTGGCGCCTCGCCGACATCGCCTGCGGCCTGCCCGAGGTGCAGCCGGCGACGCGCGCGACGTTCGTCGCGCAGATGCTCAACCTCGATGTGCTCGGTGGCATCTCGTTCACCAAAGGGTGCTACACGGGACAGGAGGTCATCGCGCGCGCCCACTACCGCGGGCGCGTGAAGCGTCGCCTGCAACGCTTCGAGGCGGTGCCGACCGTCGGTGCGCCGATGCCCGTCGCGGGCGACACGGTGCAGCTGCACGACGGCCGCGCGGCACGGGTGGTCGATGCTGCGCTGCGCCCCGATGGACGCCCGGAATTCCTCGCGGTCGCGCCGCTCGTGGTCGGCGAGACCGATCCCGAAGCGACGAGCGCGACGGGCATGACCCTCGAGTCGACCGCGCTGCCCCTGCCCTACGCGTTGCCGGACTGAACGCCCGGCCGATCCGCCGCCGCCGCTTTGCGGTCGCCGCTTTACGGCCGCCGCGTCACTCGGGACGCATCTGCGGGAACAGCAGCACGTCGCGGATCGAGGGTGAGTCGGTGAGGAACATCGCCAAGCGGTCGATGCCGACGCCGAGACCCGCCGTGGGCGGCATGCCGTACTCGAGCGCGCGGATGTAGTCGGCGTCGTAGAACATCGCCTCCTCGTCACCCGCGTCCTTGCGCTCGACCTGGGCGCGGAAACGCGCCGCCTGGTCCTCGGGGTCGTTGAGCTCCGAGAACCCGTTGGCGAGTTCCCGGCCACCGACGAAGAACTCGAAACGGTCGGTGAGGAACGGGTCGGCATCGTTGGCCCGCGACAGCGGCGACACCTCGGCCGGGTAGGCGTAGACGAAGGTCGGCTGCACCAAGGTGTGCTCGCCGGTCTTCTCGAAGAGCTCGATCTGCAGCTTGCCCGCGCCATCGCCGGGCTTCCAGGGGATGCCGCGCGCCTCGCAAGCCGCGCGCAGGTACGGCACGTCGCGCAATCGCGCGCGCTCGAGGTCCGGGTTGCGGCGCAAGATCAGGTCCTCGACCGTGACACGCTCGAACGGGGCGCGCAGGTCGTAGCGCACGCCCTGCGACTCGAACTCGAGCGTGCCGAGCACTGCCTCCGATGCGCCGCGCAGCATCTGTTCCACGAGGTCCATCAGGTCGCGGTAGTCCGCGTACGCCTGATAGAGCTCGAGCATGGTGAACTCGGGGTTGTGGCGCGTCGAGAGCCCTTCGTTGCGGAAATTGCGGTTGATCTCGTAGACGCGCTCGAGACCGCCGACCACGAGCCGCTTGAGGTAGAGCTCCGGGGCGATGCGCAGGTACATGTCGATGCCGAGCGCGTTGTGCTGCGTGACGAAGGGCCGGGCCGCCGCGCCGCCCGGGATCGGCTGCATCATCGGGGTCTCGACCTCGAGGAACCCGAGCGCATCGAGCATGTCGCGCAGGAAGCGCACGAGGCGCGTGCGCTTGAGGAACACCGCGCGGCTGTCCTCGTTCATGATCAGGTCGACGTAGCGCTGGCGGTACCGGGCCTCGGTGTCCGCGAGTCCATGCCACTTGTCGGGCAAGGGCCGCAATGATTTCACCAGCAAGCGCAGGCGCTCGACGCGCACGGACAACTCGCCGGTCTTGGTGCGGAACAGCACGCCCTCCGCGCCCACGATGTCGCCGATGTCCCAGCCCTTGAACGCCTCGTAGTCCTCCGCGCCGATCGCGTCGCGCTGGACGAAGGCCTGGATCTGCCCCGAGGAATCCTGCAGCTTGGCGAAGCTCGCCTTGCCCATGATGCGGCGCAGCATCATGCGTCCGGCGATGCATACCCGCACCGCCTGCGCCTCGAGCGCGGCGTCGTCGAGGTCCCCGTAGCCGAGCAGGAGCTCGCCCGCCAGCGCATCGCGGCGGAAATCGTTCGGGAACGCGGGGTCGCCCAGGGTGCGCAGCGCCGCGAGCTTCGCGCGCCGTTCGCCGATCAAGCGGTTGTCGTCGTCGCTCACAGGCCCGCCTTGAGGGAAGCTTCGAGGAAGGGGTCGAGGTCGCCGTCGAGCACGGCCGTGGTGTTGCCGACCTCGACGTCGGTGCGCAGGTCCTTGATGCGCGACTGGTCGAGCACGTAGGAGCGGATCTGGTGGCCCCAGCTGACGTCGGATTTCGAGTCCTCGAGGACCTTGGCCGCCGCGTTGCGCTTGTTGACCTCGAGCTCGTAGAGCTTGGCCTTGAGCATCTTCATGGCGGTCGAGCGGTTCTTGTGCTGGCTGCGCTCGTTCTGGCACGCGACCACGATGCCCGAGGGCATATGGCGGATGCGCACCGCGGACTCGGTCTTGTTGACGTGCTGGCCGCCGGCGCCGCTCGCGCGGTAGACATCCGTCTCGAGGTCCGCCGGGTTGATGTCGATGTTGATGTCGTCGTCGATCTCGGGCGAGATGAACACCGACGCGAAGGAGGTGTGGCGGCGGTTGCCGGAATCGAAGGGCGACTTGCGCACCAGCCGGTGCACGCCGGTCTCGGTGCGCAACCAGCCGTAGGCGTGATCGCCGCGGACCTCGATGGTCGCGCTCTTCATGCCCGCGACTTCGCCCGGGCTCGAGTCGATGACCTCGGCGGAGAAGCCGCGCGATGCGGCCCACTTGAGGTACATGCGCAACAGCATCTGCGCCCAGTCCTGGGCCTCGGTGCCACCGGCGCCGGCCTGGATGTCGAGATAGGCGTTGTGGGAGTCCATCTCGCCGCGGAACATGCGCCGCAGCTCGAGCTTGCGGACCTCGGCCTCGACCTTCGGCAGGTCGCGCTCGACCTCGACCGCGACGGATTCGTCACCCTCGGCTTCGGCCAGTTCGAGCAGTTCGACGGAATCGGTGACGGCGCGCGTGGCGGCGTCCATCTGCGCGAGCTCCGAGGTGAGCTTGGCGCGCTCCTTGCCGAGCTCCTGCGCCTTGTCGGGCTTCTGCCAGACCGCCGGATCCTCGAGCTCGCGGCTGACCTCTTCCAGCCGTTCCTTCTTCAGGTCGTAGTCAAAGAAACCCCCGTAAGGAGCGCACGCGCTCCTGGAGGTCGGCGAGGGAACGCTTGACGAGGCCGAGTTCGATCATGCGGTCATTCTAGCAGATGATCGACCAGCAACTGCAGCCGGCGCTCGCCCGCGTACTCGTTGACGTCGAGGCGGTAGACCAAGAGCGCCTCCTCCGGCACCGGCTCCGAGGCCTCGCGGCCCTGGAAGAAATTGAAGGCGATGGCATCGAAGCGCCGACCCGCGCCGGGGACCTCGACCCACATCTTGAGGTGACGCTCGCCCACGGTGCGCGTGCGCAGGATCCTGAAGCGCTGGTCGAAGCTGGGCTCCGGGAACGCCTGTCCCCAGGGGCCTGCGGCGCGCAAGGCCTCGGCGGTGGCGAGGGAGATCTCGTCGGCGGCCAAGGGCCCATCGGTCTCGATGCGATCCGCCAGCGAACCACCGGCTTGCCAACGCTCCACTTCGGCATCGAAGGCCACGGCGAACTCGTCGAGCCGGTCACGCGGCAGCGTGAGCCCGGCCGCCATCGCATGGCCGCCGAAGCGTCCCAGCAGCCCGGGATGGCGCGTCGCGACGGCATCGAGCACGTCGCGGATGTGCACGCCCGTCACCGAGCGCGCCGAGCCGCGCAGCTCGCCGGCACCAGCGTCGGCGAAGGCGATCACCGGCCGACGCACACGATCCTTCAGGCGGCCGGCCACCAATCCGACCACGCCTTGGTGCCAGCCCGGATCGTAGAGACAGAGCCCATGGCGGCGGCGGCCCCTGCCGCTGTCGCCGTCCGGATCGCGCAGGTGACGCACGGCGGCGATCGCCTCCTCCTGCATCCGGCCCTCGATCGCACGGCGCTCCTGGTTCAACTGGTCGAGGCGCGCCGCGAGCGCCAGCGCCTCGGTCGGCGAGTCGGTGAGCAGGCAACGGATGCCGATCGACATGTCATCGAGGCGCCCCGCCGCATTGAGCCGCGGCCCGGCGGCGAAACCGAGGTCGGCGGCCACGAGGCCCGGCAGCGAGCGCTTGCCGGTCTCGAGCAGCGCCCGCACGCCCGGCGTGCAGCGACCGGCCCGGATACGCTGCAGCCCCTGCGCCACCAGCACACGGTTGTTGTGGTCGAGCGGCACGACGTCGGCGACGGTCCCGAGCGCGACGAGGTCCAGCCATCCGGCAGGCGACGGCAACGACGGGTCGTCGAGCGCGCGATGCAGCGCCGACATCACGTAGAACGCGACGCCCACCCCGGCGAGGCAACGCGAACCGAAGGTCGCGCCGGGGACGTTCGGGTTCACGATGACGTTGGCGTCGGGCAATACCGCGCCGGCGAGGTGATGGTCGGTGACCAGCACGTCGATGCCGCGCTCGCGGGCCGCGGCGACACCCGCGATGCTGGAGATGCCGTTGTCCACGGTCACGATCAGCGTGGGCGCGCGCGCGGCCGCCAAGTCGACGATCTCGGGCGTGAGTCCGTAGCCGTACTCGAAGCGGTTGGGCACGAGGAAATCGACCTCGGGCCAGCCCCACGCGCGCAGCGCCCGCACGATGAGCGCGGAACTGGTCGCGCCGTCGGCATCGAAATCACCGACCACGAGCACTCGGCCGTCGGCTCGTCGGTGTGCGAGCAGCAAGGCCACCGCATCCGCGATGCCCTCGAGCGAACCCACGCGCAACAGCCGGTCGAGCGTGTGCGCGAGTTGCCCGGGTCCGTCGATGCCGCGTGCCGCATAGGCGCGGGCCAGTACCGGAGGCAAGGTCCGCAGCCCCTCGAGATGCCCCGGATCTACCGGCCGGTGGACGACCTTGAGCTTCATGCGACGCCTTCGAGCAACGCGGACAAGAGATCCCGCTCCGGTCGCCAGAACCGATGACGGTCGCCCGCGGTCACGCTGACGGCACGATCGTCCGCCGCGACCGTGAGGCGCCGCAATCGACCCGTCCTCAGCGCCTCGGCCGCCGGCGCGAGGAAGCGGCGATCGAGGCTCGCGAGTCCATGGGCCATCACGGGCAACACCGCGCAGCCCGACTCGGCGCCCTCCGCCAGCAAGGCCGTCGCGTCCTGCGGCATCGGCTCGACCGTCTGTCCGGCCAGCGTACCGAGCGCCGTCACCCAGGTCTCGTCGGCCCACACACGGGGCCAGTGCGCATCGCTGCGCACGATCGCCAGCGGCTCACGCAAGGGGGTGCCCCCGCCCCAAGGCCAGAGCGTCGTGACCGGCGGGTCGCCGCGTGCGCTGCGCCGACGGTTGAGCGGCAGCCCGTGCAGCCACATCTCGCATTCGGTGAGGAAGGCGCGCAACGCCCCGCCCCCGGCACCCCCCGGCAAGGCTTCTTCGAGCGAGTCGCCAAGCAGACGCTGCGGCTCCACGGTGAGCGCACCCGCGGCGCTCAAACCCTGCAACAGGAAGCCTGCGTCACCGGCCGGGCGCAGGCGCAGCGCGTCCGCCGCGAACTCCCGGTCGAAGTCGGCGCACAACTGCGCGGCCTCGTCCGGCGGCAGACACAAGAGACCGCCCGGGGCGAGATGGACCGTCTTCAGCCCCGGCACGAGATGCAACGGCGAGACCAACCAAGGCTCGCCGCCCTCGCCCGCCCCGAGCGCAGCCGCCACGACCTCGGCCGGATCGACGGCCACCAGATCCGAGCGCCCGAGGCCACGGGCCATCAGGCCGCGCCAGCCGCCGCGCAAGGGCGACGAACGCGCGAATCGCAGGCGTGTAAGCCCCGACCCGTGGGCCGGTACGGCATCGGAATCGAAGAGGGAGAGATCAGGCAGGACGAGCACGAGGTCGCGCACATCGACTATGGTACCGAAGCATGGGACTCGATGTTTCACCGCCGGGCGCGGCGTTCCTCATCCGCAGCTACGCCGACGGCGTGATCCGCATCGGCGAGCAGCGCCACGACACCGCGATCAGCCTCGAGGCCACCGGTCGGATCGCGACGCTGCGCCCGCAGCGACCGGTCGATCTCCAAGAGGACGACCTCGATGCGGTGTTCGCAGCGCAGCCCGAACTCGTGATCGTCGGCTGGGGCGGAGGCCAGACCTTCCTGCCGGCGGCGCAGCGGCAGTGGTTCCTCACGCGGCGGATCGGCCTCGAAGTGATGGCCCTCGGCCCGGCCTGCCGGACCTTCAACCTGCTCGCGCAAGACGGCCGTCGCGTGGTGGCCTTGCTGTTCCCGTCCCAAGACGGCAAGCCCTGACGCCCCCCGAACGGCTGCGGATGGCGGCCGCGCACCGCGGCAGCGGCGGTCAACGGCTGCCGGTGACGACCCCGGTCCGCATCGGCACGAAGGACACCGCGCCCAGATCCTCGCGATCGACCGATCCCGCGCGGCGCGTGTAACGCACCAGCCGCTGCTGGCCGTCCGGCCCGACCGGCATCACGAGCCGCCCTCCCGGCGCGAGCTCGGCCAGCAGCTCCTGCGGCACCTCGGGCGGCGCAGCGGCCACGAGGATCCCATCGTAGGGCGCCATCGCCCGCCAACCCTCGTAGCCATCCCCATGGCGGAAACGCACATTGGCGATGCCGAGTTCACGCAGCGTGGCCTTGGCGCGCTGCAGCAGCGGCTCGATGCGTTCGATGGTGTAGATCTGGGGCACGAGCCCCGCGAGCACCGCGGTCTGGTAGCCGCAACCCGTACCGACCTCAAGCACGCTGCGAAGCGCGCCCCCTTCGCGCAAGGCCTCAGTCATGCGCGCGACGATGTAGGGCTGCGAGATCGTCTGGCCATGGCCGAGCGGCAATGCCGTGTCCTCGTAGGCGCGGCTCGCCAGCGCCTCGTCCACGAAGATATGCCGCGGCACCGAGCGGATGCGCTCGAGCACCGCAGTGTCGCGGATGCCCTGCTCTTCCAGACGCCGGATCAGCCGCTCGCGGGTGCGGGCCGAGGTCATGCCGATGCCGTCGAGCCGGGTGTCCATCGGGGAGGCGCCGCGCGCGGTCCGGTCTCAGCCGATGCCGTCGAGCCAGCGCGCCACCGGCTCGATCGCGGCGTGGCGCGTGAGATCGACCTGCAGGGGGGTCACCGAGACGTAGCCCGCGGCGACCGCGTGGAAATCCGTGCCGGGACCGTCGTCCTCGCCCTCGCCCGCCGGACCTACCCAGTAGACCTGGCGTCCCCGCGGGTCGGTCGCGGGCACCACACGGTCGGAGCGGTGGCGCGCGCCGAGCCGGGTGCTGCGGAAGCCGCGCAGCGACTCGAACGGCAGGTGCGGGACATTGACGTTGAGGATCAGGTTGCGGTCGAGCGGCGCGGACAGCAGCCGCTGTACGACGAGGCGCGCGACCCGGGCCGCAGCGGTGAAATCCGGCTCCCCCTCGCTCGGCCGGCGCAGCGAGAAAGCCACGGTCGGCAGGCCGAGGAAGCGGCCCTCGATGGCGGCCGCCACCGTCCCCGAATACAGCACGTCATCGCCGAGGTTCTCGCCGTTGTTGATGCCCGAGACCACCATGTCGTGCTCGAACTCGAACAGACCGGAGATGGCGAGGTGCACGCAGTCGGTGGGCGTGCCGCTGACGAAGTACGAACCGGGCCCCGTCTCCGTGACCCGCAGCGGCATCTCGAGGGTCAGCGCGTTGCTGGCGCCGCTGTGGTTGCGCTCCGGGGCGACGGTCGTGAGCTCGGCGAGCCCCTCCAGCGCGCCGCGCAGCGCGAGGATGCCGGGCGCACGGTAACCATCATCGTTGCAGACGAGTATCTTCATGGCGCGGGGCAATATACTGAATGCCGCGACCCGGGGACAGCACGCCCGCCGCGGCGCACCGGGAACCATGGATCATGCGCAAGCCGACCGAGGATGACATCCAGGCCTTCCGCGACGCCGTGCGCGGCACCAAGCCGCTCGCGAGCGAGCCGCGCGTGCCGCGCAAGCGGCGCAAGCCGCCCGTGCGGGCGCGGTTCCGCCGCCAGGCGGAGGCCGAGGTGCTCGAGGACAGCCTCGTGCTCACGCCGGCCGATCTCGAGGTCGAGGCCGCCGACGAGCTCTCCTTCCGCCGCGAAGGCATCCAGGTCACGGTGATGCGCAACCTCAAGCGCGGCCATTACCGGGTCGAGGACGCACTCGACCTGCACGGCATGACCCAACGTGAGGCCAAGGCCGCCCTGCGCGAGTTCCTCGCCCGCGCGGTGGCGAGCCATATGCGCTGCCTGCGGATCGTGCACGGCAAGGGCCTCGGGTCCGGGCCGCGCGGGCCGGTGCTCAAGAACGTCGCCAACATCGTGCTGCGGCGCGACGATGCGGTGCTCGCGTTCTGCTCCGCGCGCCGCGTGGATGGCGGCACCGGCGCGATCTACGTGCTGCTGCGCGGCTGATGGATCCGCGCACCGGCACCCGCCGCGACGCCCGATCAGCGTGACGACCGCGCGAGCGCTGCCGCCATCTGGGCGCGGGTCTCGTCGGTCACCCAACCCGCCGCGAGCGCGGCGGTCTCGGCTTCGGCAGAGACCTCAAAGAGGGCGGCGAGGTCCCGTCGCGTCAGCTCGCGGGTGCGCCGGTAAGCCTGCTGCGGCAAGGCTGCCAGTTCCTGCGCGAGCGCGAGCGCCCGCGGCACGACCTCGCCGGGCGCGACCACCTCGTCGACGAACCCGCAGGTGAGCGCCTCTTCCGGCGTGAGCATCGCGCCGCGCGACAGCAACGACACCGCACGGCCGGTACCGACCAGACGCTCGAGGCAACGGAAGATGATCTCGCCGGGATAGAGGCCGACCCGGACCTCGTTGAGGCCGATACGGAAATCGCCGGCCGCCATGATGCGATGGTCGCAGAGGATCGCGAGCACCGCACCGCCCGCCGGCGAATGGCCCGTGATCGCGCTCACCACCGGCAAGGTACCGTGGACGAGGCGCTGCTGGAGTCGCCAGAAGCCCAACATCAACGCCTGCAAGCCCCCCTCGGATCCGGTGACTTCACGGATGTCGAGACCGGCCGAGAACATCCCCGGCTGACCCGACAGCACGATGGCCCGCGGCGCGCCGTCCACCCCGCTCTCGCCCGCCGCGAAGGCCGCCGCGAGCGCGTCGTCCAAGGCGGCCGTGAACGCCGCACTCAGGGCATTGACCGGCGGTCGGGCGAGGCGGATCTCGCGCACACAACCATGATCGATGATTTCAAGCATGCTCATCCTCCGTGGCAGCGCCGGCGAGGGTCACCAATTCACGCAGCACCACGGTCGCGAAACTGCCTGCCCGCAACGAAAAGCGCAACTCGCAGTCCCTTGAGGGGCAGTCGTTCGAGGGCGAGTCCGTCGCCGGACTCCCCGACGCCTCGCCCTGCGGCAACCAGGCGTGCGCAAGCCCCCGTACCACGGCGCGCAGCGGACGCCGCGCCGGCTCCATCCGCTCGGCGCCCAGCAGTTCGAGCAGCGCCGGATAGCGGCCCGCCACCGCCGTTTCGAGTTCGGCCACCGCGCCACGCACGCCGGCATCGCCCTCACCCCACATCGGACCGGTCGGATGCACATCGAGCGCGGCCAGGCGCGACTCGAGCGTGATGTCCGGGGTCTCCACCAGGAAGTTCGAATTGCGGCCCTCGAGGTTCGCACGGTCGCCGGCGAGCAGCCGGTCCCAAGTCCGCGACGACACGCGCTCGGCCAGCACCGCGTTGAACACCAGGCTGCGGGCCGCCGACAGCGCGAACCCGCGCCCATCGCGCGGCGCCGGCGCCGGCGCGCCGCGCAGCACCGCGAGGTTCGAGAGGTCCCGGCCGAAGCGCTGCGGCCCGAAGTAGTTGGGCACACCGCGCTCACGCAACTGCGACAGCCGTGCCTCGAGCGCCGCGGCATCGCCCTCGAACCCGCGCAGCACGATGCGAAAATCGTTGCCGGTGAGCGCGCCGCGCGGCAGCTTGCGCCGATGGGCGTGCGCCTCGAGCACCTCGAACCCCTCGCCGCCGGCGCCGACGAACTCCGCCGCGGTCCGGCGGCGCGCCGGCAGGCTGAACCATTGCGTCGTCACCGCATTGCGGTCCTTGAGGCCCGCATACCCCACATCGTGCTGACGGACGTCCGCGAGCCTCGCGAGCTCTCTCGCCACCCACGCCGTGTTCTGGCCGCGCTTGCGGACGCGCAGCAGCAGGTGTTCGCCCGATCCGGACGGCGCGAAACCCAACTGCTCGTCGACCTGGAAATCCTCGGGGGAGACGCGGATCGCCGCCGTGCCCACGGGTGCGCCATGTGCGCGGGGCGGGTCAAGCGCGAGTTCGGCCCAGCCGGACATGCGCGCCTCAGCCCGACGCCGCGATGAGCACGGTCGCCTGCGCGGCGAGCCCCTCGGCGCGCCCGACGAAGCCGAGCCGCTCGGTGGTGGTGGCCTTGAGGTTGACCGCATCCGGGGCGACCTGCAGCAGGCCGGCGATGCGCGCACGGATCGTCTCGCGATGCGCACCGATGCGCGGCGCCTCCGCCAGCAACGTCAGGTCCGCGTTGACCACCCGCCAGCCGCGCTCGCCCAGCATCGCGACCGCCGCCTCGACGAAACCCGCGCTCGGCGCGCCGCGCCAGCGCGGATCGCTGTCCGGGAAATGCTGGCCGATGTCGCCGAGCGCCGCCGCGCCGAGCAAGGCATCGCACAGCGCATGCAGCAGCACGTCGCCGTCCGAATGCGCGAGCACGCCGGCGCCGTGCGCGATGCGCACCCCGCCCAACATCACGTGATCGCCCGGCCCGAAGGCATGGACATCGAACCCCGATCCGACCCGTATCGTCATGTCCGGTCTCCCGCGGCCCGTGCGGCGAGCACCGCTTCGGCCAAGCGCACGTCGTCCGCCGTCGTCACCTTGAGATTGGTCGAGGCGCCTGGCACCAGCACCGGCGCAGCACCCTGCCACTCCATCGCCTGCGCCTCGTCGGTCGGACTCCGGCCGCCCTCGGCCGCCGCGTCGAGCGCATCGCGCAAGGCGCCGAGGCGCGCCATCTGCGGCGTGAGCGCCCGCCACAGCGACTCGCGGGGCAGCGTCGCGACGCTGCGGACGGCACCGTCAGCACCGATGTCGCCGCGCTTCAAGGTGTCGGCCAACGGCAGGGCGAGTATCCCGCAGGACGCGCCGTCTGCGGCGAGCACCGCGGAGCGCAGCGCGCGGATCTCGGCCGCCGTGACGCAAGGGCGGGCCGCATCGTGCACCAACACCCAGTCATCGTCTGCGGCGCCCACCTCGCCGAGCGCCGCGAGTCCTGCACGGACGGAATCGGCACGGGTCGCGCCCCCTTTCGTCTCGTGGACCGCCCGTCCGAGCCGCGCCCGCGACGCGGGCCACCGGGCGTCATCTGCTGCCAAGGCGAGGACGAGGCCGCGGCACTCCGGATCGCCGAGGAAAGGCGTGAGCGACCACTCGACCATCGGTCGACCCGCGAGGGGAAGGTACTGTTTGGGGATGTCCGCGCCGAGGCGTTCGCCGCGTCCCGCCGCCGGCATCACCAGCCAGTACGGCGCGGCCGACAATCGCGCCTCAGCGCTGCGCCGTGCGGGTGCTGGGCGACCCGACCGGCGCGCCGGGCTGCGAGGGGTCACCGGATCGAGCGGGCTCGGGAACCTTTGAGACGACCTGATAGAAGGTCTCGTTCGGGCCCACCATGCCGAGTTCGCTGCGCGCGCGCTCTTCGATGGCCACGAGGCCGTTCTTGAGGTCGGCGACTTCGGCGGCCAACTGGTCGTTGCGGCGCACCAGCGTGGCGTTGGTGGCCTCTTGCGCGGCGACCGAGCGCTCGAGACGCCGGACTTCGCTCAGCCCGTCGTCCGAGACCCAGATGCGGTAGTTGAGGAGCAACACCGCAGCGACGAGGATGCCGGCGAACCACTTCATGACGATGGCAAGGTTAACGCCGCGACCGGACAAAGGAAAGCGTCACCCTCAGAACTTCACGGGGAACGCGTCGCGGCCCGCGTATCGCGCCCGGCGTCCGAGCTCGCCCTCGATGCGCAGCAGCTGGTTGTACTTGGCGATGCGGTCCGAGCGCGAGAGCGAACCGGTCTTGATCTGGCCGGCTCCGGTCGCCACGGCGATGTCGGCGATGGTGGTGTCCTCGGTCTCCCCCGAACGGTGCGAGACCACCGCCGAGTAGCCCGCACCCTGCGCCAAGGCGATCGCCTCCAGCGTCTCGCTCAGCGTGCCGATCTGGTTGACCTTGATGAGGATGGAATTGGCGATGCCCTTCGTGATGCCCTCAGCGAGGATCTTGGGGTTGGTGACGAACAGGTCGTCGCCGACCAGCTGCACCCGCTTGCCGAGCGCACGGGTGAGCCCTGCCCAGCCGGCCCAGTCGCCCTCCGCCATGCCATCCTCGATGGTGACGATCGGGTATCTGTCGCAGAGCTTGGCGAGATACCGCGTGAACTGCGCGGCATCGAAACTGCGCCCCTCGCCGTGCAGCCCGTAGCGGCCGTCGCGGAAGAACTCCGAGCTGGCCACATCGAGCCCCAGGAAGATGTCGCGCCCGGGCTTGTAGCCCGCCTTCTCGATGGCCTGCATCAGCAGCTTCAGCGCCGCCTCGTTGGACGCGAGGTCCGGCGCGAAGCCGCCCTCGTCGCCGACGGCGGTGGTGAGCTTGCGGCCCTTGAGGATGCCTTTGAGGGTGTGGAAGACCTCGGCGCCCTGGCGCAACGCTTCCGAGAAGCTCTTCGCCGCGACCGGCAGGATCATGAACTCCTGCACATCGAGGCTGTTGTCCGCGTGGGCGCCGCCGTTGATGACGTTCATCATCGGCACCGGCATCAACGGACGCCGGCCACCCGCAAGGTAACGCCACAGCGGCTGCCCGGCGTCGGCCGCGGCCGCATGCGCGGTGGCCATCGACACCGCGAGCAGCGCGTTGGCGCCGAGCCGCGACTTGTTCTCCGTGCCGTCGAGCGCGACCAGCCTGGCGTCGATCTCCTGCTGCTCGCGGGCATCCCGGCCGCGCAGCGCCGTGCGGATCGGTCCGTCGACGTTGGCGACCGCCTTGAGCACGCCCTTGCCGAAGTAGCGGCGCTTGTCGCCGTCGCGGAGCTCGACCGCCTCGCGCGTGCCGGTGGACGCGCCCGAGGGCACGGCAGCACGGCCCCGGGCGCCGCTCGAGAGGATCACGTCCGCCTCGACCGTGGGATTGCCGCGGGAATCCATGATCTCGCGGGCGCGGATGTCGGCGATACGGCTCATGGTTGGTCTTCCTCGAAGGGTCGTGATTTGGCGATGCGGTCGAGCCCGGCCAGGGTCTCGAGCAACGCCGGCATGCGGTCCAACGGCCAGGCGTTGGGGCCATCGGAGAGGGCACGCGCCGGATCCGGGTGGGTCTCCATGAACACGCCGGCGACGCCTGCAGCCACCGCCGCACGCGCCAGCACCGGGACGAATTCGCGCTGGCCGCCCGAAGCGCTGCCCTGCCCGCCCGGCAGCTGCACCGAATGCGTGGCGTCGAACACCACCGGGCAGCCGGTGCGGCGCATCACGGCGAGCGAGCGCATGTCCGAGACGAGGTTGTTGTAGCCGAACGAGAATCCGCGCTCGCAGACCATGACCTGCTCGTTGCCCGTCGAACGTGCCTTGTCGACGACGTTCTGCATCTCCCAAGGCGAGAGGAACTGGCCTTTCTTGATGTTGACGGGCTTGCCCTGCGAGGCGCAGGCGACGATGAAATTGGTCTGGCGACAAAGGAACGCCGGGGTCTGCAACACGTCGACCACGGAGGCCACCTCGGCGAGCGGCGTGTCCTCGTGCACGTCGGTGAGCACGGGCACACCGAAGCGGCTGCGGATGTCCGCGAGGACCTTCAGCCCTGCCTCGAGGCCCGGCCCGCGGAAGCTCGAACGCGAACTGCGGTTGGCCTTGTCGAACGAGGCCTTGAAGACGTACGGGATGCCGAGCGCGCGCGTGATCTCGAGCATCCGACCCGCGACTTCCTCGCAGAGGGCGGCGCTCTCGATGACGCAGGGACCGGAGATCAGGAACAGCGGATCGCGCGCGCCGACCTCGAAGCCGCCGAGGCGCATCTCAGGCGCGCCCCGTGGTGGCCGCGGCCGCGGCTGCCGGGGCACCCGACACGAGGCTGCGCCGCGTGCGCGCCGCCGCGACGAAACCGGTGAAGAGCGGATGACCGTCCCGCGGATTGGAGGTGAACTCCGGGTGGAACTGCGTCGCGAGGAACCACGGATGGCCGGCAAGCTCCACGATCTCGACGAGGCCGTCCGGCGAGAGACCGGTGATCCCCATGCCGCCGCCGCGGTAGCGCTCGAGGTAGCCGTTGTTGAACTCGTAGCGGTGCCGGTGCCGCTCGCGGATGACCTCGCGGCCGTAGAGCGAGCGCGCGCGCGACCCATCGACCAACCGGACATCCTGCGCACCGAGACGCATCGTGCCGCCCTTGTCGGAGGATTCGTCGCGGGCCTGCGAGCCGCGCGCGGTGTCCTGCCACTCGGTGATGAGCGCGATGACCGGATGCGGCCCCGCACGGTTGAACTCGGTGCTGTTGGCGCCGTCGAACCGGAGCACGTTGCGCCCGTACTCGATGACCGCGAGCTGCATGCCGAGGCAGATCCCGAGGTAGGGGATGCCGTTCTCGCGCGCGTGGCGGACCGCGGCGATCTTGCCCTCGATGCCGCGCTCGCCGAAGCCGCCCGGCACCAGGATGGCGTCCATGCCCTCGAGCACGCCGGTGCCGCGCTCCTCGATGTCGGTCGATTCGATGAAATGGATGCGCACGCGGGTGCGGGTCTGCACGCCGGCGTGGGTCAGCGCCTCGTTGAGCGAGAGGTAGGAGTCGCGGATCTGCACGTACTTGCCGACCATCGCGATGTCGACCTCGGCCTCCGGATTCAGCTTGGCGTCGACCACGGACTGCCAGGCCGAGAGGTCGGCCGCCTTCGCCTGCGCCTCGAGCCGCAGCTTCTCGACGATGATGTCGTCGAGGCCCTGCGCGTGCAGCAGCATCGGGATCTCGTAGATGTCCCTGGCGTCCACGGCCGAGATGACGGCGCGCTCCTCGACGTTCGTGAACAACGCGATCTTGCGCCGCTGTTCGGCGGGCAGCGGGTCGTGGGCGCGGCAGAGCAGGATGTCCGGCTGGATGCCGATGCCGCGCAGTTCCTTGACCGAATGCTGGGTGGGCTTGGTCTTGATCTCGCCCGAGCCGCCGACCACCGGCACCAGGGTGAGGTGCATGTAGACGCAATGGTTGCGGCCGAGTTCGACGCCCAACTGGCGGATGGCCTCGAGGAACGGCAGCGACTCGATGTCGCCGACCGTGCCGCCGATCTCGACCATGCAGACGTCGGACTCGCCGGCGCCGAGCAGGATGTTGCGCTTGATCTCGTCGGTGATGTGCGGGATGACCTGCACCGTCGCGCCGAGGTAGTCGCCGCGGCGCTCCTTGGCGATCACCCGCTCGTAGATGCGGCCGGTGGTGAAATTGCTGTTGCGGCCCGTGACGGTGCGCACGAAGCGCTCGTAGTGGCCGAGGTCGAGGTCGGTCTCGGTGCCGTCGTCGGTGACGAACACCTCGCCGTGCTGGAAGGGGCTCATGGTGCCCGGATCGACGTTGATGTAGGGGTCGAGCTTGACCATCGCGACCTTCAGGCCGCGGGCCTCGAGGATGGCGCCCAACGAGGCGGAGGCGATGCCCTTCCCCAAAGAGGAAACGACACCGCCGGTGACGAATACGAACCGAGGCATGAGGGACCGCCGCTGTGTGTCGCCGCGGCCGGGACGGCCATGGCGCGACGGGAAGTCAGGTTAGCAAATCGCGGGCGGCGGCTCAATCGGGCCCTGACCGACCCTGGCCCACGGCCACCCCTGGTCCACGGAGCTCCGGAGCCTCCAGCCACTCAAGACGCAGGCGGCCACGGCGGCCCGGACCGGCCGCCAGATACGGCGCCGCGACGAAAAGGTCGCCCACGGCGACGATCTGCGTGCCATCGCACAGCACCGGGAGGCGGTCACGCTCCCAGGGCAGCACGCCTGCGGCGCGCAGCAGCTCCTTCACGGTGCGCCGCGCCCCGCCTTGGCGCAGGGCGACCTTCGCGCCCGGGATGCGCGTGCGCACCTGCAATCGGGCCGGCAAGGCCTGCCGTGAGATCGTGCCCGCCGGATCGGCCACCAATCGCAAGGCGCCGCGTCCGGGTCCCAATGAATACGGCCTGGCCCTTGTCCAATCCCACGGGCTCCAATCCCACGGGGCCCCGTCCCACAGGCCGCCTGCCTCGTGGGCGCGCGACCGACCCGACGCCGGGGTCAAAAAATACAGCCTACCGCGGAAACGGCGCACCTCGCCGTCCGGCCAACGGACGACCGGTTGGGCATCGCGCCGCGCGCGCGGCAACTCCAGCCGGATCCGCTCGAGGTGCACTTCGTCCGGCGGCCTCACGCCCAGTCCGCGCAGCCAGGCGCGCAAGGCGTTGCGCTGACGTGCCGACGACAACGTGGCGAGCGCCGCAAGCTCGAGGCTGCGAGGCGCCCCGGCCCCGGCATGCCCCGTGAGCGCGACGAGGTCCGCCTCTGCGAGCTCATCGAGCAGTCCGCGCGCCTCGCCGAGCAGGCGCGCGCTGCGCGCCACGGCGCGTGCCGCGCCCGGCCAGCGCGACCCGAGCAGCGGCGTCACACGCCGGCGCAGGAAATTGCGGTCGAAGCGTTCATCCGCGTTGCTCTCGTCGAGGACATGCGGCAGCCCGCGGCGCGCCACGAACGCGGCGAGCGCCGCGCGCGGCTCGTCCAACAGCGGCCGCAGCAGCCACCCCCGACCGAGACGCTGTGCGGCCGGCATCGCCGCCAGGCCATGCACCCCGGAGCCGCGCATCAGCATCAGCAGCAAGGTCTCGAACTGGTCGTCCAGATGGTGCGCCGTGAGCAGCGCCTCGCCGGGGCGCAGGGCCGCCAGGAACGCCGCACGACGGGCCTCGCGGGCCGCGGCCTCGGGCGAAAGGCCGCGACCGACGGGGACCGCCACGTGCCGCACCGACAGCGGCACGCCGAGCGACCGCGCCAGCCTGCGGCACCCGCGCATCCACTCGTCGGCCTGCGCTTGCAGGTGATGGTTCACGTGCAGCGCACGCAACGGCAAGGGCGCGGGCAACGCGGCGAGCGCCGCCAACAACGCGACCGAATCGGGACCGCCGCTCAGGGCCACGCACAGGCGCGTCGCCGGCACGGACTGCAGCAGATCGGCCAGACGCTGACCGACCGTCGTGACGAAAGGATCCGGGGGCTGACGTCCGACCACGACCGGGCGGCCCCGGCTCAGCCCGCGTCCTCGGCGAACACGCCGAATCCCGCGATGCGCCGCTGCCGCTCGGCGAGCAGCACATCGATGGGCTTCGCGGCCAGCGCCTCCACCTGCCGCGCGAGCGCGGCACCGAGCGTGGCGCAGGTGACGCCGACATCGCGGTGCGCGCCGCCGAGCGGCTCCGGGAGCAGTTCGTCGATGAGCCCGAGTTTCTGCAGGCGGTCGGCCGTGAGGCCCATCGCCTCTGCCGCCGCCTCCTTCTTGTCGGCGCTCTTCCAGAGGATGGAGGCGCAGCCCTCGGGCGAGATCACGGAATAGGTGCTGTATTGCAGCATCAAGAGGCGATCGCAGACCCCGATCGCCAGCGCGCCGCCGGAACCGCCCTCGCCGATGACGACGCTCACGATCGGCGTGCGCAAGCGCGCCATCTCGAAGAGGTTGCGGGCGATGGCCTCGCTCTGGCCGCGCTCCTCGGACTCGAGTCCGGGATAGGCGCCCGGGGTGTCGATGAACGTGACGAGGGGCAGGCCGAAACGCTCGGCGAGCCGCATCAGGCGCAGCGCCTTGCGATATCCCTCGGGCTTCGGCATGCCATAGTTGCGGCGCACGCGCTCTTTGGTGTCGCGGCCCTTCTGGTGGCCGATGACCACCACCGGCCGGCCGCCGAGGCGGGCGAGCCCGCCGATCAGCGCCTGGTCGTCCGCGAACATGCGGTCGCCATGCAGTTCCTCGAACTCCGTGAATGCATGCTGCAGGTAGTCGAGGGTGTACGGCCGCTGCGGATGGCGCGCGAGCTGCGTGATCTGCCAAGGCGAGAGCTTGGCGAAGATGCTGCGGGTCAGCTGGTCGCTCTTGGACTGCAGCCGCTTCAGCTCTTCCTGCAGGTTGACGCCGGCGTCGTTGGTGACGTGGCGCAGCTCGTCGATCTTCGCTTCCAGCTCCGCGATCGGCTGCTCGAAATCGAGGAAATTGATGCCCATGGGGTCAGACTACACCGTAGGCCGAGCCCGCGGTACCCGCAGGCGGACCGTAGGCGACGCGCAGCCCGTCCGCGCCGACCAGTTGTTCGAGGGCTTCCAGCAGCGCGGGGTTCGCACGCACCCGCCACTCTTCGCCGAGCTCCAGCGACACCGCCGCCTGCTCACCCGTGTAGCGCACGCCGACGGCGCAGTGGCCCGGCCGATGCGGCGCGAGGATCTCCGCGAGACGCTGCAACAAAAGTCCGTGGTCGGCACCCGGCGCGCGGGGCCACATCAGCACGATGCGCTGCGCCTGCTGCTCGCGCGCGCGGTCGAGCTCCGAGATGCGTCGCGCCGACATCCGCCAGGCATCCCCCATCTCGTCGAAGCGCAGTTGCCCCTCGACCAGCACCAGCGCGTCCTTGGTGACGAGTTCACGATGACGCTGCATCACCTCGTCGAACAGCGTGACCTCGATGCGACCGGTGCGATCGTCGATCACCATCGAGGTGCGGTTGCCGCGCTTGCGCACCTCGTGCACATAGCCCGCCACCGACACCGTGCGACCACCGAAGTAGCCGCGCTCGGGCGAGCCGGTGGCCGGGCGGTCGCTCACGAGGTCGGCGATGCGGCCGCTCACGAATCGCGGGAGGTCGCGCTCGTAGCGGCTAATCGGATGGCCGGTGAGATAGAGACCGAGCGTCTCGCGCTCGCCCGCCAGCCGCACGGCCTCGCTCCATTCAGGCTGGGCGGCCGCCAAGTGTCCCGGGGCTGCGCTGTCCGCCGCGGCCTGCGAGCCGCCCTCGCCGCCCCCCGCCGCGCCACCGAGACCGAACAGGTCGTCCTGCCCGGTCTGCACGGCCCGCGTGGTCTGCTCGCCGAGCTGCATGGCGGCGGGCAGGCGCGCCATCAGCGTCGCCCGATTGGCGCCGAGACCATCGAGGCTTCCCGATCGGACCAGAGCCTCGAGGACGCGGCGATTGACGCGGTTGAGGTCGACGCGCCGGCACAGGTCTTCGAGGCTGGCGAACGGACCCGCAGCCACGCGCTGCGCGACGATGTTCTCGGCTGCGCCCTCGCCCACGCCCTTGACGGCACCGAGCCCGTAGCGGACGCGCCGCGCGCCGGCGACCACGAAACCCCAAGCCGAGGCATTGACGTCGGGAGGCAGCACCTCGAGCCCCATGCGGTCGCACTCATCTTTGAGCGTGACGATCTTGTCGGTGTGCGCCATGTCGGCCGACAGCACCGCCGCCATGTACGCCTCCGGGTGGTGCGCCTTGAGCCACGCGGTCTGGTAGGAGAGCAAGGCATAGGCGGCCGAGTGCGACTTGTTGAAGCCGTAGCCCGCGAACTTCTCCATGAGGTCGAAGATGTGCGCCGCCTGTGCCTCCGGCACCCCGCGCCCCTTCGCGCCGTCCACGAACACGCTGCGCTGCTTGGCCATCTCCTCGGGCTTTTTCTTGCCCATGGCGCGGCGCAGCAGGTCCGCGCCGCCCAGCGTGTAGCCCGCGAGCACCTGCGCGATCTGCATGACCTGTTCCTGGTACAGGATCACGCCGTAGGTGGGCTTGAGCACCGCCTCGAGGCTGGGGTGCAGGTAGTCGATCGGCCCGTCGCTGCGCCCGTGCTTGCGCAGGATGAAATCGTCGACCATGCCCGATTGCAGCGGGCCCGGCCGGAACAGCGCGACCAAGGCGACGATGTCCTCGAAGCGGTCGGGTTGCAGCCGGCGCACCAGGTCCTTCATGCCGCGCGATTCGAGCTGGAACACCGCCGTCGTCTGGCAGGATTTCAGCAAAGCGAAGGTCGCGGCGTCGTCCATCGGCAGGTCCGCCATGTCGAGCGGCGGACCGGGCTCGCCCGCAGCCTCCCGCGCGGCGTTGATGGTGCGCACGGCATGGTCGATGACGGTGAGCGTGCGCAGCCCGAGGAAATCGAATTTGACGAGGCCCGCGGCCTCGACGTCGTCCTTGTCGAACTGCGTGACCACCGACCCGCCGCCGGCTTCGCAGTAGAGCGGCGCGAAATCCTCGAGCACCGAGGGCGCGATCACCACACCGCCGGCGTGCTTGCCGGCGTTGCGCGTCAGCCCCTCGAGCGACCGGGCGAGCTCCAGCAGCGCCCGCACCTCCTCGTCCGAGTCGCGCAGCTTGCGCAGCTCCGGCTCTTTCTCGAGCGCGGCATCGAGGGTGATGTCGAGCTCGAAGGGGACGAGCTTGGCGATGCGGTCCACCCAGCCGAAACCATGCCCGAGCACGCGCCCGGCATCGCGCACCACGGCCTTCGCCGCCATGGTGCCGTAGGTGATGATCTGCGATACGCGGCGGCGGCCGTACTTGTCGGCCACGTAGTCGATGACGCGGTCGCGGCCGTCCATGCAGAAGTCGATGTCGAAGTCGGGCATCGACACGCGCTCGGGGTTAAGGAAGCGCTCGAACAGCAGGTCGTACTGCAGCGGGTCGATGTCGGTGATGCCGAGCGAATAGGCGACCAGCGACCCCGCGCCCGAGCCGCGGCCCGGCCCGACCGGCACACCGTTGGCACGCGCCCAGCGGATGAAGTCCGCGACGATGAGGAAGTATCCGGCGAATCCCATGTTGCAGATGACGTCGAGCTCGGTGGCGAGCCGCGACTCGTAGGACGGCCGGTCGACCCCGGGCAGCCGCAGGAAGCGTCCCGACAGGCCGCTCGCCGCCTCGGCGCGCAGGAAGTCCTCCGCGTTTCGACCGTCGGGCACCGGGAACGCCGGCAAGCGGCTCTCGCCGAGCTTGAGCGGCAGGCTGCAGCGGCGCGCGACCTGCACGCTGTTGGCGAGCGCCTCGGGCAGGTCGGCGAACAGTTCCGCCATCTCCGCGGGCGTGCGCAGGTATTGCTGGCGCGTGTAATGGCGCGGACGCGAGGTGTCGGCGAGCTGCGTACCCTCGTGGATGCAGACCCGCGCCTCATGCGCCTCGAAATCCTCCGCCGCGAGGAACCGCACGTCGTTGGTGGCGACGAGCGGCACACCTGCGGACGCCGCCAACGCGGCGGTCGCCGCCACCAGGGCCTCCTCGCCCTCGCGACCGACGCGCGAGACCTCGAGGTAGTAGCGGTCGCCCAGCAGCGCGCGCCACGCCTCGAGGTGCCGCTGCGCTTCCGGCAGGCGCCCTGCGGCGAGGGCGCGTCCGACATCGCCATCGGGACCGCAGGACAGGGCGAGCAAGCCCTGCAGGTTCTGCGGGGTGAGCCAGGCCCGGTCGATCTGCGGCAGCCCGCGTTGCTGGCCTTCGAGATACGCCCGCGACACGAGACGGTTGAGGTTCAGGTAGCCGGCCTCATCGAGGCAGAGCAGCGCGATGCGCGTGGGGGCGACACGCTCGCCGCGTTCGGCCACCCGCAGGTCGACACCGATGATGGGTTTCACGCCGCGCCCCAAGGCCTCGCGGTAGAACTTGACCATCGCGAACAGGTTGTCCTGGTCGGTGACCGCAACCGCCGGCATGCCGGCCTCGGCCACCGCCTTCACGAGCTCGGGGATGCGCACCACGCTGTCGACCAGCGAGTACTCGGTGTGCAGTCGAAGGTGGACAAAGGCGCTCATGACGACAGGAATCTTACCGGCCGGAACGTCATCCGGTGCGCGGGTGATGCGCCGTGCGCCTTGAGCGCCGCGAGGTGTGCCGCCGTGGGATAGCCCTTGTGGATCGCGAAACCGTATGCAGGAAACCGCGTATGCAGTTGTTCCATAAAGGCATCGCGCACCGTCTTGGCGAGGATGGACGCGGCGCTGATGGCCGGTCGGGTGGCATCACCGCGCACGATGGCCTGTGCCGAGGTGACCCCCGGCAGGTCCGCCAACCGGGGCAGGCGGTTGCCATCGACCTCGATGTGCCCAGGCGGCAGTGCG
>JBIIVD010000046.1:0-18290 GCA_044339635.1 Steroidobacteraceae bacterium
TGGCACGGGCTGCAGTGGCCGCAGCTCGGCACAAAAGTGGTGACCACGTGGTCGCCCACCGAGAGGTCGGTGACGCCGGCGCCGATCTCCTCGACGACGCCCGCGCCCTCATGGCCCAGCACCATCGGCAGCGGGCGCGGCCGGTTGCCGTCGATCACCGAGAGGTCGGAATGGCAGAGGCCTGCGGCGCGCACGCGCAGCAGCACTTCGCCCGGTCCCGGGGGTGCGAGGTCGACCTCGAGGATCTCGAGCGGACGGGACCCGGCGTACGGGGCCGGAGCGCCCATCCGGGTGAGCACGGCAGCGCGCGTCTTCATGCCCTCACGCTAAGCCTTGCCGGGGTGTCTGGCAACTGCGCGGCCGCCGACGGAGAATGCAGCGCATGAGCACATCACGCCCTTCGCCGCCGTCGCGCGACGCGTTCGCGGCCTTCCATCCGATCGGCACGCGGTGGATGGACGATGACGCCTACGGGCACGCCAACAACGTCGTCTACTACTCGTGGTTCGATACGGCGGTGAACGCCTTCCTGATGGCGTCCCTCGGGACCGACATCCGCAAGCTGCCGCAGATCGGCGTGGTCGCCGAGACGGGCTGCGTGTATTTCGCTTCCGTGCATTTCCCGCAGGCGCTCGACATCGGGCTGGTCGTCGAGCGGCTCGGCGAGCGCAGCGTGACGTATCGCCTCGGCGTGTTCGTCGCCGGTTCGCCGGATTGCGCGGCGCTCGGACGCTTCGTGCATGTCTACGTGGATGCGCAGACGCGCCGCAGCGTCCCGGTGCCCGATGCGATCCGCGCCGCCGTGCAGCCGCTCGTCCGTGCGGTGCCGGCGATCGCGGGCGCTCCCTGATCGGGCAGGCCCGGACAGGTCACTCCCTGAGCGATCGCTCCGCTTTCGCGAGGCGGCTGATGCCGAGCGCGCCGCTGCGCACCACTTCCAGCAACTGCGCGCCCTTGGCGAGGTCGGCGACGAAGACATCGACCTCGGCTTCGACCGCGGTCAACTCCACGATGAACCCCTCGCTCGCGGGATCGAGCACGCGTCCGCCCGAGCGCACCACGTAGCCGCGCACTGCATCCGACTGCTCCGGACGGACCTTGAGCTTCAGCAGCACGAGTTCGCGCTCGATGTGCTCGCCCCCGGTCATGTCCTCGACGGTGACGACGTCGATGAGCTTGCTCAGCTGGGCGAGGATCTGCTGCACCGCCGCGTCCGAACCGCGGGTGACGAGGGTGATGCGTGAGACCGTGGGGTCGTCCGTCGCGGCGACCGACAGCGACTCGATGTTGTAGCCGCGGGTGGAGAACAGGCCCGCGACGCGCGTCAGCGCGCCGGCCTCGTTCTGCAGCTGTATGGCGATGATGTGGCGCATGGGTCCGGGAAGCATATTGCACGAGGCCGGTAAACTGATAGTCTGGAAAGCCTTTTGTCCGGTTTCCACGGATCTTCGCCATGCCGTCTCCCGCCGTCCCCCAGTCCGCCGCCGCCGCGCACCCGCTCGCCGGCAAGACCCTGACCGGTGCGGAGATGATCGTGCAGGTGCTGGCGGACGAAGGGACGACCTCGATCTTCGGCTACTCGGGCGGCGCGATCCTGCCCACCTACGACGCGGTGTTCCGCCACAACCAGGAATGCGCCGAGCGCGGCGATCGGCAGATGCCGCTGATCGTGCCGGCCAACGAGCAGGGCGCCGGGTTCATGGCGGCGGGCTATGCGCGGGCGAGCGGTCGTGTCGGTGTCTGTCTCGTGACCTCCGGGCCCGGCGCCACCAACACCGTCACGCCCGTGCGCGACTCGATGGCCGACTCCGTGCCGATGGTCGTCATCTGCGGACAGGTCCCGACCGCCGCGATCGGCACGGACGCGTTCCAGGAGGCGCCGGTGCCGGCGATCATGGGTTCGGTCGCCAAGCACATCTTCCTCGTCACCGATCCGGAGAAGCTCGAAGCCACCGTGCGCACCGCGTTCGAGATCGCGCGGACCGGCCGACCGGGTCCGGTGGTCATCGACGTGCCGAAGGACGTCCAGAACTGGAGCGGCGTGTTCCGCGGGGAAGGCGTGCTGCCGGTGCCCGGCTATCGCAAGCGGTTGTTCACGACGCGTCACGCGCACGTCGAGGCCGACGAGGCGGAGGCGTTCTTCGGCATGCTTGCCGCGTCACGGCGACCGCTGCTCTATGTGGGGGGTGGCGCCATCAACGGCGAGGCCGCCGCTGCGCTCACCGAGTTCGCCACCACGTTCGGCGTGCCGGTGGTCACCACGCTCATGGGCATCGGTGCCTTCGACACCACGCATCCGCTGTCGATGCGCATGCTCGGCATGCATGGCGCCGCCTTCGCCAATTACGCGGTCCAGGACTGCGACCTGCTGATCGCGGTGGGCGCACGCTTCGACGACCGCGTGGCAGGCGTGCCCGCCAAGTTCGCGCCCAATGCCCGGCGCATCGCGCACTTCGACATCGACCGCGCCGAGATCAACAAGGTCAAGACGGTCGACTGGAGCCACGTCGGTGAGCTGCGCGATGCCCTCACGACGCTCACCGCGTTCGGGCGCGAGCGGGGATTCCACGGCGATTTCGCGGCCTGGCACGCGGAGCTCGATGCTTTGCGCACCCGGCACGCGATGGACTACGACCGCCAGAGCCCGCTGATCCAGCCCTACCACGTCATCGAGGAGATCAATCGCCTGACCAAGGGCGAGGCGATCATCTCCACCGGCGTCGGCCAGCACCAGATGTGGGCGGCACAGTACTTCGATTTCCGGCGGCCCCGCCTGTGGCTCACCTCGGGCTCGATGGGCACCATGGGCTTCGGCCTGCCGGCGGCCATCGGTGCCCAGTTCGCCAATCCGGACGCGCTCGTCATCGACATCGACGGCGATGCCTCGATCCGCATGAACTTCGGCGACCTCGAGACCGTCACCACCTACGACCTGCCCGTCAAGGTGGTGGTGCTCAACAATTTCGGCGACGGCATGGTCAAGCAGTGGCAGAAGCTGTTCTTCCAGGGCCGCATGTCGGCGAGCGACAAATCCCTGCACAAGAAGGACTTCGTGAAGGCCGCGCAGGCCGACGGTTTCCCATGGGCCGTACGTCTCGACCGCAAGGAAGACATCGAGCGTGTGGTGCGCGAGTTCATCGAGTTCCGTGGCCCGGCGTTCCTCGAGGTCATCATCGACCCGGATGCGGGCGTCTATCCGATGGTCGGCCCGGGACAGTCCTACGACGCCATGATCACCGGCGATTTCATCGCGGCCCGACGCCCGCCGACCGAGACCTCCGCGCCGGGTCCGTCCGAGATGTTCTGAGGGCCCCGGCATGAAGTACCTGCACACCATGGTGCGCGTCGCGGACATCGAGGCTTCGCTGCGTTTCTATCGCGATGCGCTCGGGCTCGAGCTGCTTTCGCAGCGCGACTATCCGCAGGGCCGGTTCACGTTGGTGTTCCTCGCGGCGCCGGGCGACCACTCCGCCCAGGTCGAGCTCACCCACAACTGGGATCCGGAGGCGTATTCGGGCGGCCGGAACTTCGGGCATCTCGCCTATGCCGTGCCCGACATCTACGCATCCTGCCAGCGCCTCGCCGAGCACGGCGTGACGGTGCTGCGCCCACCACGCGACGGCCGCATGGCCTTCGTACGCTCGCCCGATGGCATCAGCATCGAGTTGCTGCAGGACGGTCCGGCGTTGCCGCCGGCGGAGCCTTGGGCCTCGATGCCGAACACCGGCAACTGGTAGACCCGGGCGACCGACGGACGGCGGTCTTCGTGACCGCGCAGCTGCAGCCGCGCGGCCTGTAACGGC
The DNA here is from genome assembly GCA_044339635.1 of Steroidobacteraceae bacterium. Lineage (GTDB taxonomy): Bacteria > Pseudomonadota > Gammaproteobacteria > Steroidobacterales > Steroidobacteraceae > UBA964. The sequence continues at coordinate 3,804 of JBIIVD010000046.1, forward strand.
CTTCTCTGGAACGACCACACCTCGGACAGGCATCGTGGAAAACCCGCATGCGTGCCTGCACTGCACGCGGCCTAAGATGGCGGCCATGTCCGACCTACCGGTCTGTGGATGGCTTTTGAGGGGGCTGTTGGCCTTCGCCGCCTGTGCCTGGCCCGTCGCTGTCACCGCTGGCGCGGCCGATGCCGCCGCGTCCCCCGACCCGGCGCGCGGCGAGCAGCGTTATGCCACTTGCGCTGCCTGTCACGGGGCATCGGGCATGGGCCAGCCGGAGGGGCCGGCGCCCGTTCTCGCCGGTCAGCATGAGCTCGTGCTGCTCAAGCAACTCGCCGACTATCGCGTCGGCGTGCGTTGGGACCCGCAGATGGAGCCGGTGTCGCGGCTGCGCCTCGTCGAGGCAGCACGCGACCGTGCCGACCTCGCGGCCTTTCTCTCGCAGCTCGATCCGTCGTTGCCGGCTGCGATCGGCTCCGGCGACTCGCTCGCTGCGGGCGCGCGCGTCTTTGTCATCGATTGCGCGGGCTGCCATGGCGCGACGGGGCAGGGCGATGCCGCGCGCGGCATCCCGCGGCTCGCCGGTCAGCACCACGGTTACCTGGGCAGGCAGGTGCAGGACGCCGTCGAGGGTCGCCGACCACGTCTGCAAGCGTCGCATGGTGCGCGCTTCACGGTGCTCACGGCCGCGGAGATCGACGGCCTCGCCGACTACCTGTCCCGCAATGCACGACGCGTGGCGCCGGTCCGGTCGCGCTGAGGTGCGCGCCGCCTGCCTGGCCGCGCTCGCGTGCCTGGCGGGTTGCGCCGCGCCGCGCGCCTTCCTCGGCGAGCCGTTGGTGCGTCCTGCGGGTGTGGGCGGCTATCGGGCTGCGGACGTGTTGCCGCGGCGTGCGCCCGACGATCTGCGGGTGGTGGTCAGTTTCTCCGGCGGCGGCATGCGCGCGTCGGCGCTGGCGTATGGCGTGCTCGAGCAGCTCGCCGACGACCGCGTCGTTCCGACCAGGGGCGGTGAGCCGCGCCGTCTGCTCGACGAGGTGGATCTCGTCTCCGCCGTGTCGGGCGGCGCCGTGACCGCGGCTTATTGGGTGTTGCACGGCGACCGTGTGTTCACGGATTACCGGCGGCGTTTCCTCACGCGCGACGTCTCTGGCGGCTTGAAGCGTGCGGTGTTCCTCGACCCGCGCAACTGGGCGCGGCTCGCCTCGGCCGAGTATTCCCGGGGCGACGTGTACGCCGATTACCTCGATCGCAAGCTGTTCCGCGGCGCGCGGTTCGCCGACCTCGACCGCAGCGGCGAGCGTCCCTTCCTGATCCTCAACGCCACCGACATCGGCACCGCCGCCCGTTTCGCCTTCACGCAGGACAGCTTCGACCTGCTGTGCGGGGACCTCGACCGCTATCCGATCGGACGCGCGGTCGCCGCGTCGTCCTCGGTGCCGGCGTTGCTCACGCCGATCACGCTGCGCAACCGCGCCGGCGGCTGCGGATTCCGCATGCCGCGCTGGGTGGAGCCTGCTGCCTCGACCCATGACGACTCCCGTCGACACCTGCAAGCGTCAGCGATGCAGGCCTATGCTGACGCCGGCCGCTACGGCTGGCTGCATCTCGTCGACGGCGCGCTCGGTGACAATCTCGGCGTGCGTGCCGCGATGGACGCGCTCGCCGACCGCGATGACCCCGCGCGACCGGATCCCGCCGCGGTGTCGCATCATCGGCGCCTGGTGTTCATCGCGGTGAACGCCTCGGACTGGCAGGCGGGCCGCATCGGTGGTTCCCGGCAGCCGCCCGACGCCATGGAGATGCTGCGCCTGCTCGGAACCGTGCCGGTCGACCGCTACACCGTCGAGACCAAGGCGCTGCTGCGTGAGACGCTGCGTCGATGGATGGACGGGAACGCCGGCGCGGAGCGGGCGCACATCGTCGAGGTCGATCTCGATGAACTGCGCGATGATCCGCGGTTCGGGAGGCTGACGCAGTTGCCGACCGCATTCGACGCTGCGCCCCGTGATGTGGACGAGCTCCGGTGCGCCGCGCGGCGGCTGCTCGCGACGAACCCCGAGTACCGGCGCCTGATGCGCGAGGTCGGTGCGGGCGACGGTGTCGCGCCCTCAGCCGGCTGCGCCCCATCCTGATCATCTGCATCGCGCGGCCGAGGGCTCCGCAGGCGCAGCGGGTCGGTCCGGGCGGGTGGCGATCATTGTGACGTAGCTCCGGATCTGGCGGGTCTCCGGGTTCCCCGGTCATCGCAAGCCGTGTATTCTCCGGCGCCGTTGGCCTGTGTCCCAGCCGACCCGCCCGTCCCCGTCTGTCCGGTCAGCCGTATGCGCAGAGATGAGAACCGAAAGGCCGCCGCCGCGTTCGCCGCCGCGTCTGCTTCCCACGACGTGCTGGTCGCCCGCCAGCCGATCTTCGACGCCTTCTCGAAGGTCATCGCCTATGAACTGCTCTATCGCCCGACGGCGGAAGACGCCGCTACCGGGGCCGCGCTGAGCGGCTCCACGGCGACGGCCCGCGTCATCTTGGCGGCGATCAGCGACTTCGGGCTCAAGCGCCTGGTCGGCGACGCCGACGTGCACATCAACCTCCCGGCGGAGCTGATCCGCGACCCGATCGACATCCCCCTGCCGCCGGCACGGGTGGTGCTCGAGGTCCTGGAGGACGTGCAGGCCGACGATGCGGTGATCGCCGGACTCCAGACCTACAAGGCCCGCGGGTTCCGCATCGCGCTGGATGACTTCGCCGCTGTGGAGGGTCAAGGCGACCCGCGGCTGCTCGCGCTCGCCGATCTCGTGAAGATCGACATCCTTCTCCAGCCGGTCGATGCTTTGGCCGGCCTCGTCGCCGACCTCCGCGAACGCGAGGTCGGACTCATCGCCGAGAAGGTCGAGTCGGGCGAGCAGTTCGACCGGTGCCGGGCGATGGGTTTCGCCGGTTTCCAGGGCTTCTTCCTGCAGCGCCCCGAGACCTTCAAAGGTCAGCGCACCGAAGGCTTCAAGCCTGCCACCTTGCAGGTGCTCGCGGCGCTGCAGATCTCGGACTACTCCGCCGAGGAGATCGAGAAGCTCGTCTCGCGCGATGTCGCGCTGGTGACCCGGCTGCTGCGCTCGCTCAATTCCGCCTACTACGGCTTCCCGTCACCGGTCTCATCGGTGCGTCATGGCATCAACCTGATCGGCCGTGACAACCTGCTCAAGCTCTGCGCCATCCTCACGCTCGCGGCGTTCCGTGACCGGCCGAGCTGGCTGCTCGGCAACACGCTCATGCGCGCGCGCATGTGCGAACTGCTGCGTTCGTCGCGCGACGAGCACGAAGGGGGCGCGTTCTTCATGGCGGGCATGCTGTCCCACCTGGATGCGCTGCTCGGGGTGCCGCTGGAAGAGGCGGTGAGCAGCCTCGGGCTCGTCCCCGCGGTCAGTGACGCGCTGCTCGCCCGCAAGGGCGCCATCGGGCGCGCGCTGGCGGCCGTCGAGGCCTATGAGCGCGGACGATGGGATGCCGTGATGGCCGCGGGTTTCCAGGACCTGTCGGCGGTCCGCGCTGCATACCTCGAAGCCGTGGGTTGGAGCGAGGAGACGCTCAAGCTGACGGTCGAGTGACGCGCGCGCCGCGCGGGACCGTCAGGGCTTCGGGGCGGCGAGGAATGCGGCGAGCACCGCCGCCTCGCGTTCGGCCGCGAGGCCGGCCTTCAGCGTCGTCTGTTCCGCCGTGGGGCGCTGCCGGTGCCAGCGCAAGGTGTCGCGCACCGTGTCGGCGAGCGGACGGATCCGAAGTCCCGCGACGGCAGCGCGCTGCATGCGCGTGGCCGCGAAACCCGCGGTCTCGCCTTCGGAGGGCACCCAGACCGGCATGTCGGACCAGGGCAGGACTTTTTGGGCGGCCAGGAAATCGGCGGGCAACCAGACCGGTTGCGGCGCATCGGCGATCACCACGGTCGACCGGGCGGCCGCCACCGACTCGTCGACGAGCTCGCCTATCGTGAACCGTGAGGGTGCCGAGACCGCATTGAAGGTGCCGGTCACCCGACGTTCCAGCGTCTCGATGGCGAACGCGGCCAGGTCGCGCGCGTCGATGAGCTGGATCGGGTCGGCGGCTTTGCCCGGTGCGATGAAGCGGCCGCCTCGCGCCGCCCGCGCCGGCCAGTACGTGAAGCGGTCGGTGTTGTCGTCCGGCCCCACGAGCAGGCCCGGACGCAGGATGGTCGTGTTGCCTGCGCCGTAGGCGTCGCGCGCCGCGGTCTCGCAGAGCGCTTTGAGCGGTCCGTAGGTCGTGCCGTCGACGGTCTCCGTGGCCGGCTCGGCGAGGGTGCCGAGCGGGGAATCCTCATCGTTGGGCGAGGCGAACCCCGCATATACCGACAAGGTGGATACGAAGAGATAGTGGGGGACCGACGCGCGCAGCATCTGCGCCGCGAGCCGCACATGCCGCGGCACATAGCCCGAGTTGTCGATCACGGCGTCCCAATCGCGTCCCGCAAGGCCGCCGAGCTCGCCGTTGCGGTCGCCCTTGATGCGTTCGACCTGCGGGAAGCGGTCGGTGTTGGTGCGGCCGCGGTTGAAGAACGTCAGCCGATGTCCGCGGTCGAGCGCGTACTGCGTCATGTGCAGTCCGAGGAAGCGCGTGCCGCCGAGGATGAGGATGCGCAGCGGCCGACGCGCGGGCTGCACCGGCCCGGCGGCGTGGCCGGGCGCGAGGCCGGCGAGCGCGATCGCGCCCGAGGCTTGCAGGAAACGGCGCCGCCGCATGGTCAACGTCCGCCGGGCGGCGCGTACTGCTCCACCCACTCGCGCACGGTCTTGTACCAGAACAGCGAATTCTGCGGCTTGAGGATCCAGTGGTTCTCGTCGGGGTAGTACACGAACTTCGACGGCACGCCGCGCTTCTGCAGCGTGTTGAAGAGCTCCACGCCGTGGTTGACCGGCACGCGCAGGTCCTGCTGGCCGTGGATGACGAGCGTCGGCGTGACGAAATTCCCGGCCGAGGTGTGCGGCGAATATCGCGCGAACTCCTCGGGACGCTCCCAGAACTCGAAGAAACGGTCCGTCTCGGCGCCGAAGTCGGCCGCGATCTGCGTGTATTTGTTGTAGACGGCGGCGTGCGCGACCAGCGCCTTGAAGGGGTGCGCACGGCCGAGCAGCGTCGAGGCGAGGAAGCCGCCGTAGCTCGCGCCGGCCGCGACCATGCGCGAGGGGTCTGCCCAGGGCTGCGAGGCCACCCACTGCGATGCGGCGATGGTGTCGGCGTAGGGCTTGGTGATCCAATCCGGGTTGATCGAGTCGGTGAACGCCTGGCCGAAGCCGCTCGAGCCGTGGAAATTGTGCCACGTGACGACATAGCCCCAGCTCGCGAAGACATGCGCGTTCCAGCGCCATTGCACGGCGTCCTGGATGCCGTTGTGCGGACCGCCGTGCAGCAGCATGAGCACGGGATGGCGCTTGGTGGCATCGAAGCCGGGCGGGTAGACGACCCACATCTGGATCGGCACGCCGCCGCTTCCGGCATAGGTGACGCTGTCCACCTTGCCGAGCGGCACGTCGGCGAGCGCCGCATCGTTGAAGTCCGTCAGGCGCGTCGCGGCGCCGCTCGCGAGGTCGAGGCGCACCAGCGTCGGCGGCTCCGAGAAGCTCTGCCGCAAGGCCACCGCGGCGGGTTTGGCGCCGCCCGCACGGGCGAGGGCGAGCGCGCCGAAGCTCGGACGGTCGGTGACGGCGCGCGGCTTGCCGGGAGCGGAAAGATCGAAGCGGTAGATGCGGTTGGTCGCGGCATCGTCGATCGCGGTGTAGACGGCCTTGGAATCCGGTCGCCAGAGCAGTTCGCCGGCTGAGCGGTCGAACGTGCCCGTGAGGTCGCGCGTCGCGCCGCCGGCGCGGTCGACGAGCAGCACACGGGCGCGGTCCGCGTAGAAGCCGGGGATGGCCTGTGCGGTGTAGGCGAGCCATTTGCCGTCGGGGCTGTAGGCCGGTGACCCGTCGTCTCCTGCGTTGTCGACGGTGAGGTTGCGCGCCGGCTTGCAGCCGCAGGCGGCGATCGTCACGAGGTCGTAGTTGGAGGCCGTGCCGACCTTGTCGGTGTTGGAGGTGAACGCGAGTTCCGACCCGTCCGGCGAGATGTCGTAGGACGATGCGGAGTAGGCGTTGCGCGACAGGTGGAAGCCCGACAGGCGGGTGATGGCCTGCGGCTCGCCGCCGCCGACCGGTACCGAGAACAGGTGCGGCTCGCGGTCGTCGAGATAGCGGTCCCAGTACGCGATCGGCGCACGGTCCCAGACCTTGGCGCTCATCTTCGAGTCGGCGCGTTCCTTCATGCGATCGGCCTGGGCTTTCCACTCGACCAGGTCCGTCCAGATGGGCGTGACGAACGCGATGCGCTGTCCGTCCGGGAACCACTTGATGGCATTGGTGCCGGTCGGGACCTGCGTGAGCCGCCGCGCTTCGCCGCCATCCACGGCGATCAGGTAGATCTGCGTCTCCTTGTCATCGCCGCGCTTGGAGAGGAAGGCGATGCTGCGCCCGTCGGGGCTGAACGTGGGGGAGGTGTCGGCGGCCTTGTCGCTGGTCAACGGACGCGCGGGACCGCCCGAGGTCGGGACCAGCCAGATGTCCGACGCGCCACGGTTCTCCGCGATGTCGAAGCGGGTCACCGTGACGGCGGCCAGCCGGCCGTCGGGCGAGATCGCCGTCTCGCCGAGGCGCGCGAGCGACCACATCTTCTCGGCCGAGAACCCTTTCTCCGCCGCGGGCGCCGTCGGCGCTGCCGTGCCGGTCGAGCCGGTCGCGGTTTGCTGGGCATGGACGGGAAGGGTGGCCAGCGCGGCCGACAGCGTGCATACGGCCACCGCCAAAGGGGTGACGATGCGCAGTGAGGTGATGCGGTTCATGGGCGGCTCCGGGGATTCAGTAGTGCGGCGGTCGTTCGGGGGTGGTCAGGCTCGAGGCCTGCGATCCGCCCTCGACTTCCGCCATCAGTTGCTGGTTGCGCAGCCGCAAGGCATCGAGCTCGCGTTGCTGCCGGTACAGGGCATCGGACAGGTCTTGCAGGCCGCGCTCCAGATGGGCGAGGCGGCCCTCGAGCGCTTCCAGTCGTGTGTTCTCGGTCATCGGTTCCCCGGCGGTGTGGGCCATAGCGCAGAGGCTAAGCGATTGCGGCGCGACCGGCCACCGGGCGGGGGTGCTGCACTGCATCGTCCGGCGGATGCGGGGCCGGCGTGGGCTGGGGCATACTCGACGCCATGACACTGAACCTCGGCGATGGACGGATCGTGGTCGGTACGGCGCGCACCGAGCGCGCGGATGCCATCGACCTCGCCCGCAACTGGCTCGACGCCCTGACGCGGGGGGACTTGGCTGCGGCCGCGGCCCTGATGGCGCCCGGCGCACGGATCACGATCTCGGGCGGTCATGGATTCGGCGCGCTCGAGGACTTCGCGGCGTTCTCGGCCGGACGCTATGCGTCGCTGCGCAAGCAGGCCGATGCCTTCGAGACCTGCGATGCGCCGGGCGGCATCGCGGTCTATGTGCGCGGCACGGCCAGCGGCGCGTTCGCCGACGGGGTCGAGTTCGGCGGCGCGCGCTGGTGCGACCGGTTCCAGGTCGCCCAAGGACGGATCACCGGTCTCGAGACCTGGAGCGATCTGGCGGAACGGCGCTTGGCCGGGGGTGCCGCATGACGCAGCGTCTCGACCGTTATGCCGCGCTCGCCCTGCAGGTCGACTGCGACGGTGTCCATCCCGACCACGACCGGGCATCGGCGGCGCGCCGGATGCAGGCCTCGCTGCTGCGCATCGACCAGGCGCTCGAGGGCGCGCGACGCTGGATCGGGCCCGAGCTCAAGCTCGTCGTGCTGCCGGAGTACATCCTTTCCGGCCCGCCTTGGGGCGAGACCATCCCGCAATGGGCCGCCAAGGGCGCGATCGCGCCGGATGGCCCCGAATACGAAGCCTTGGCCGCGCTCGCGCAGCGGTACGGCGTGTTCCTGGCCGGCAACGGCTATGAGACCGACCGGCATTTCCCCGGCCTCTATTTCCAGGCCTGCTGGGTGTTCGATCCCTCGGGCACGCGTGTCCTGACCTACCGCAGGCTGATCTCGATCTTCGCGCCGACGCCGCACGATGTCTGGGACAGATACCTCGACATCTACGGCCTCGAGGGCGTCTTCCCGGTCGCCGACACGGTGATCGGCCGCCTCGCCGCGATCGCGTCCGAGGAGATCCTCTATCCGGAGGTCGCACGCGCGCACGCCATCCGCGGCGCCGAGGTGTTCCTGCACTCGACCAGCGAGGTCGCCTCGCCCAACCTGACCATCAAGCAGATCGCGCGGCGCGCCCGGGCGCTCGAGAACCTCGCTTACGTCGTGTCCGCGAACACGGCGGAACTGTGCGGCATCTCGGTGCCGACGGATTCCAGCAACGGCTATTCCGACATCATCGACTGGAACGGCAACCAGATGGTGGTCGCCGGCAGCGGCAATTCTTCGGTCGCGACCGCATCGCTCGACCTCGCCGGGCTGCGCGCCCATCGGCGCCGGCCGTCGATGTCGAACATGCTGTCGCGGCAGGCGCTCGAGATGTTCGCCGACTCGTTCGCCCGCGCGGACCTGCGGCGTCGCAACGGTCTGCTGCAGGACGGCAAGGTGCTGATCCCCGACCGCGCGTACTTCCAGCAGCGCCAGGCGGATGCCATCGCGCGCATGGTCGATCGCGGGATCCTTTGACGGCGCCGCTGCGGTGCCGCGCGCGATCGTCCAGCACGCCTATGGCGCACCCCGCGAGGCGCTGCGCCTCGAGGAACATCCGCAGGCCGACCCCGCGCCGGACGAGGTGGTCGTGCAGGTCGAGGCGGCGGCGATGCATATCGCCGACCTGCGTGCGCTCGAGGGCGCCGAGGGCTTCCGCTATCCGCTGCCGCGCGTCCCGGGATACGAGGGCATCGGTCGCGTGCTGCGCGCGGGCGCGATGTCCGGCCATCGCCAGGGCGACCGTGTCTTCCCCGCGCTCGGCAGCGGCACGTTCCGCGAGCAGGTCGTATGCCGCGGCAGCGATTGCCTGCCGGCGCCCGAGGGCGATGCCGCGCAACTCTCCCTGCTGACGGTCAACGGCGCGACGGCCGCGGTGCTGCTGGAGGATTTCACGGCGCTGCAGCCCGGTGATTGGTTGGTGCAGAACGCCGCGAACGCGAGCTGCGGACGCTACCTGATCGGTCTTGCGCGACAGGCGGGTGTGCGTACGGTGAACGTCGTGCGGCGGCCGGAGCTCATCGAGGAACTGCATGAGCTGGGCGCCGATGCGGTGCTGCTCGACGGCCCTGACCTCGCTCTGCGGGTGCGGGAGGCTGCGGGCGGTGCGCCGCTGCGTCTCGGCATCGATGCAGTCGCGGGCGCCGCCACTCAACGCATCGCGGAATGTCTCGCGCCGGGCGCGCCGCTCGTGGCTTATGGCGCGCTGTCCGCGCGCCCCTGCGAGATCGACTTCTATCTCATGTTCCGGCAAGGCGTCGTGCTGCACGGGCTGAGTTTCGTGCGACAACTGCAGCGGCGCACGCCGCGGCAGGTACGGGCGCTGTACGCGCGGCTCGCCGGCATGATCGCCGGCGGGGAGCTGGTCGCGCGCATCGCGGCCCGCTACCCGCTCGAAGGCATCGTCGACGCCTGCGAGCATGCGGCGCGGGTCGGGGTCGACCGCGAAGGCAAGATCGTCATCGAGCCGGCAGCGCATCGCGCCGCAGCACCTCCCACAACGTCCACAGCAAGAGCGGCAGCGTCGCGAGGTTGAGCGCGCGCCAACCGAGCGTCTCGATGGCGACGCCGGCCAACAGCGACACCAGGGCTTGGGCGCCGAACACGATGAAGTCGTTGGCGCCTTGCGCGCGGAAGCGTTCCGCCGACGAGAACGTCCCGGCGAGGAGGGTGGTCGCGCCGACGAACAACAGGTTCCAGCCGACGCCGAGCAGCACCAGCGCGACGAAGTAGTGCACGACGCCGGCGCCGACGGCGGCCGCGATGCCGACGCAGGCGAAGTTCGCGGCGAGCCCGCCCAGCATCAGGCCGCGGATGCCGAGCTTCGCGACCAGCCACGGCGTGGCGAGCGACGGCAGGTACATGCCGAGCAGATGTGCGGTGATCACGCTCGAGGTCACCGAGCCGGAGTGATGGTCGTGCACGTGCATGCTGATCGGCGTCGCGGTCATGATGAAGCTCATCACCGCATACGACGACAGCGCCGCAAGCACGGCGAGACGGTAGTCCGGGATACGGAGCAGTTCGCCGACCGGACGACCGCTCCGCCGCTCGGCAGGCGGCGCGGGCGGCATCGCCGGCAGCCGCGACAGCACGATCGCCGCGCAGCCGAGCAGTCCCGCGAGCACCACGAAGCTGCCGGTGTATTCGGCCCAACCGCCGAGCGATCGCGCCTGCTGGCCGATCGCCGGTGCGAGGACGGCGGCCGCCAAGGTGCCGAGCATCACGGTCGCGACGGCCTTCCCCGAGAGCGCCGCGCCCGCGTCCGGCGGCAGCAGGTCGGCGGCGGCGAAGCGGTATTGCTGCACGACGGCGGCATGGACCCCGAACAGCGATGCGGACAGGCACAGCCCGTAGAAGCTGCCTTGCGAGATGCTGTGGGCGCAGGCGAGGGCAGCGACGCTGCCGAGCGATGCGCTCGCGATGAGCACCCGGCGGCGTCCGTGGCGCTGCATGAGCAGCGCTGCGGGGATGGAGGTGGCGGCGAGGCCCACGATCGACAACGACCACGGCAGCGTCGCGAGCGCCGGCGTCGGCGCGAGCTGCGCGCCGACGATGCCGCCGAATGTGACGAGCATGATCGTGCCGCAGGCCGCGAACGCCTGGGCGAGGGTCAATGTCCAGATATGCCGCATCGGGGTGGCCTCGCGCGCACCCGATTACGCCGATGCGCATCGCAGTATATGCTTCGCAGATGCCTTCCGGTCCCGCCGCCGAGTATCTCGAGCGCATCTTGCGCGCGCGCGTCTACGACGTGGCCATCGAGTCGCCGCTCGACCTTGCGCCGCGACTGTCGAGACGCTTGGGCAACACCGTGCTCCTCAAGCGCGAGGACCTGCAGCCGGTGTTCTCCTTCAAGCTGCGCGGCGCCTACAACAAGATCGCCAACCTGTCGGCGAGCGCCGCCGCCCGGGGCGTGATCTGCGCCTCGGCCGGCAACCACGCGCAAGGCGTCGCGCTCGCGGCGGGCCGCCGCGGCATACCCTCGGTGATCGTGATGCCGGTGACCACGCCGCGCATCAAGGTGCAGGCCGTCGCCGATCTCGGCGGCGAGGTGGTGCTGCACGGCGACGATTACGACGCCGCCTGCGACCACGCCTTGGCCTTGGCCCGCGACCGGGGCATGGTGTTCGTGCACCCCTTCGACGACCCCGACGTGATCGCCGGACAGGGCACCATCGGCATGGAGATCGCGCGCCAGTCGGGCGGCGACCTCGATGCGGTGTTCGTGCCGGTCGGCGGCGGCGGCCTGATCGCCGGCATCGCGGCCTACCTCAAGCACCTCTATCCGCGCGTCCGCATCATCGGCGTCAACGCCGCGGACTCGCCGGCGATGCGCGACTCGCTGCAGGCCGGCGAGCGGGTGATGCTGCCGCGCGTCGGCACCTTCGCCGACGGCGTCGCGGTGCGGCGCGTCGGCGAGGAGACCTTCCGCATCGCGCGCAGCGTGGTGGACGAGATGGTCTGCATCGACACCGACGAGATCTGCGCCGGCATCCAGGACATCTTCGAAGACACCCGTGCGATCGTCGAACCCGCGGGCGCGTTGGCGGTGGCCGCCGCCAAGAAGGTCGTCGCCCGCGAGGGCTGGACCGGCAAGCGCCTCGTCGCCATCAACTGCGGCGCCAACATGAACTTCGACCGGTTGCGCCATGTCGCTGAGCGCGCCGAGCTCGGCGAGCAGCGCGAGGCGTTGCTCGCGGTGCAGATCCCCGAGCGGCCCGGCAGCTTCCTCGGCCTGTGCCGCGCGCTCGGCCATCGCAGCGTCACGGAGTTCAACTACCGCTATGACAGGCCCGACATGGCGCGGGTCTTCCTGGGCTTCGGCCTGTCGAACGGCCGCGCCGATCGCGATGGGGTGGCGGAGGCGTTGCGCGCGGCAGGCCACGAAGTCACCGACCTCACCGACAACGAACTGGCGAAACTGCATGTGCGGTACATGATCGGCGGCCGGCCGGGCGGCGTGGAACACGAGGCGCTGTTGCGCTTCGAGTTCCCGGAGCGTCCCGGCGCGTTGCTGCGTTTCCTCGAGGCCGTCGGCGCGCGATGGAACATCACGCTCTTCCATTATCGCAACCACGGTTCCGACACCGGTCGCGTGGTGGCGGGGATCGTCGTACCGCCGTCGACGCGCGAGGATTTCCTGCTGCATCTCTCGGCGCTGCAGTATCCGTGGGTGGACGAGACCGCCAACCCGGCCTATCGGCTGTTCCTCGCAGGCTGAGCGGCGGTGGCCCCATGACCTCGCGATCCACCGCTCCCGCCTATGCGCCGCGACGTCCGCCGCGCGAGTCCTTCGTCACCGTGCGCGGCCTGCGCCACCGCCTGCTCGGCTGGGGGCCCGTCGATGCGCCGCCCCGCGTGCTGCTGCATGGCTTCATGGACTGCGCCGACACCTACCAGTTCCTGGTCGATGAATTGCCCGACGACTGGCATTGCATCGCGCCGGATTGGCGGGGATTCGGCGGTACGGACCACGTCGGTGCGCCTTATTGGTTCGCGGATTACCTCGCGGACCTCGATGTACTGCTCGACGTCCTCTCGCCGTCATGCGCGGTCCGGCTCATCGGGCACAGCATGGGCGGCAACATCGCGGCGATGTATGCGGGCGTACGGCCGGAGCGGATCCGCTCGGTCGCTTCGCTCGAGGGCTTCGGCCTGCCGCGTTCGGAGCCGGCCGCCGCGCCCGTACGCCAGCGGCGGTGGCTCGATGAACTGCGTTCGCCGCCCGTCGGTTCGCGCTACGCATCGGTGGACGATCTCGCGGCGAAGCTGCAGCGGCGCAATCCCCGTCTGCCGGCGGCGCACGCCTCGTTCATCGCCGCGGCCTGGACCGTCCCCGGCCCGGATGGCGGTCGGGTCGCCCGTTTCGACCCGTGGCACAGGCTGGTGAACCCCGTCCAGTCGCGGCGCGAGGAGCTCGAGGCGACCTGGCGCGGCGTCACCGCGCCGGTGCTGATGCTGCTCGCGAGCGGATCCGAATTCCTTGGGCATCTGGGGCCGGACGGCGAGCCCGCCGCGTTCCACGCGTGCTTCCGGCGGCTCACGGTGCGCACGATGCCTGGGCTCGGCCACATGATGCACCACGAGGAGCCATCGCAGGTGGCGCGGGCTTTGGAGGACTGGTACGCGGCAGAGCCCGACGCCTGATCGGAGACGGAGTCTCCACATCCGGCCGGGCGTCCGTCATGGACGGGCGGTATCATGTACCGATGGAGACATCGACCCCGCAAGATCCCCCGCGCGGATCGCCCCGTGCCGGTCTCGGGCCCGGCGCTGCCCTCGCCGGTTGGCTCGGTGTGCTGCCGTTCGGTCTCGCGCTCGCGTGCGTGGCACTCGCCCCGACGCCGGGGTTGCGCGAGTTCGGTCTGCAGCTCGCGCTCGCCTGGGGCGCCGTGATCCTCTCCTTCATCGCGGCGGTGCATTGGGGTCTGGCGCTCGCCGGGTTCTGGCGCTGGGATGCGGGCACCGTCCTCGGGTCGGTGTTGCCCTCGGTCTGGGCGGCGGGGGCCTTGCTGCTCGGCGGCAGTCGCGGCGTGGCGTTGCTGGTCGCGGGTTTCGGTTCGTTCTGGCTCTACGAGCATCACCGCCTCGGGCGGTCATTGCCGCCCGACTATCTCGCGCTCCGGCGTGCGCTGTCGTTGACGGTCTGCGCCCTGTTGGCGCTGACGGTGATCGCTTCCGGTGAGGTGCATTGATGGAGGAGCTCACCGAAGGCAAGTGGTTGCGTCGGCTGATCCTTGCCGCGCTGCTCGCCATCCTCGCGTTGCTCGCCTTCCAGGTGCTGCAGCCGTTCATCGTGCCGGTCATCTGGGCGGCGATCCTCGCCTACGTCAGTTGGCCGCTGCATGCGCGTCTGGTGCGCCTGTTGCGCGGCCAGCGCGACGCCGCGGCCTTCATCATGACCTTGCTGCTCGCCATCGGCATCATCCTGCCCATCGTCTGGATGATCATCCTCATACAGACCGAGGCGCTGCCGGTGTATCGCGAAGTGGCGCCGCTATTGGCGCGCACCGAGCTGCCGGCCTTCATCACGCAGCTGCCGCTGGTGGGCCCGCGCATCCAGGAATGGTTCGCCGAGTGGGCCCGCAACCCCGAGGCGCTCGGCAAGGCCTTGGAGGTGTTCTTCGACCAGTCCTCCGGCGAACTGGCCGCGGTGATGGGTGGCGTCGGCCGCAACCTCGCCAAGCTGGTGTTCGCGATGGTGTCGCTGTTCTTCATGTTCCGCGACGGCGAGAATTTCGCCGCGCAAGTGCGGCGGATGCT
>JBIIVD010000085.1:0-5145 GCA_044339635.1 Steroidobacteraceae bacterium
TGACCGCTCGTCTTGCCGACGCTCGCCGGCTGGTCGGCACCGAGGATGGAAACGTCCTGCCGGTCCAAGGACGCGCCCGTGCGCTGCAGGGGGCTCGCGAACGGGCCCGCCACCAGGAGCTGCGCGTGATACGGGGTGGTCTCGTCACGCGAATCGTCGTACGCGTACAGCAGGTCAAGACCGTCGGCAGGCTGCCACTTCGCCGCCACACGGATGCCGCGCTTGTCCCAGGAGTTGAAGTCGGTGGTGCCGGTGGCGTTGTTCACCGTACTGCCGCCGCGCTCGTTCACGAGCCCGTCGATCTTGACGCTGAGATCGCCCATCTTCGGCAGATCGACATGCACGACGCCGCTGCGTCCATCGAAGTTCGACATGCCGACGCGCGCGTCGACGCGCATATCGCCCGACGGTGCCTTGGTGACGATGCTCACCGCGCCGCCCTCGCTGTTGCGGCCGAAGAGCGTGCCCTGCGGGCCTTTCAGCACCTCGATGCGCTCGACATCGAGCAATGCCACGCCGAGGCCCTGGGCGCGGCCGAGGAACACGCCGTCCACATAGACACCGACGCCCGAATCACGGGCGGGCTGGTTCGAATCCATGGACGCGCCGATGCCGCGGATGCTGAGGTTCAGCGCCGACGACCGACCGACGAACGGCGCGATGCGCAAAGACGGAATAGCACCATCCGCCAGGCTGCCGAGCGAGATCGCCTGACGGTTCTCCAGACTCTCGCTCGACACGACATCCATGGCGATCGGCGTGTCCTGGAGCGCGGTCTCGCGCTTCTGCGCCGTGACGACCACCTCTTCCAGGGCGGCGATCGCGGCCGGCTCTTGGGCTTGCACGGCACCGCTTGCAGCAGCGAGAAGGATGACCGCAGCGGACTTCGATGAGATGTTCATGCACGACCTCGATAGCGGGGCGTGCAGGGTCGCCGACCGAGATGACAGGTCGGCTGCGGGATGATGACGGACAGGTGTCGGCTTAGGGTGCCCCCCCGACGACCTTCCGAGGATCGCCGGCGGCAGTGCGCGCCTCGATGTCGGCGAGTCCGCGGTCGAGCTCCGCGCGATCGAGGTAACGTCCGGCGGTCATGACGCCCGCGATCTTGCGCGCGTTGGCGACATCCGCAAGCGGGTCGGCGTCGAGCAGCAGCAGGTCGGCGCGGCGGCCGACCTCGACCACGCCCGAGTCGGCGTGCGGGCCGAGGAACACGGCCGGTTCCACCGTCGAGGCGCGCAGCACCCGGTAGGGAGACAGACCGGCCTCTGCCCAGAGCCCGAACTCCCGGTGCAGCGAGAACCCAGGCACCACCGCGAAGATGCCGGTGTCGGTCCCGGTCAGCAACCTCGCGCCCCGGTCGTCGAGGCGCTTCAGCAGCCGTTGGTAGCCCGGCACATCGACCTCGTCGGCCTCCTTCCGACGCCGGAAGTCCGCGTTGCCCCGTGCCGAACGCGGCGGCAGGTACCGCATCTCCGGCAGCGGGTCCGCGAGCAGCGCGTCTTGCTGCGCGTTGGTCCACATCGCGACCAAGGTCGGGCAGTTGCGGAATCCGCTCTCGACCGTAAGACGCTCGAGCACGGGGTCGGGCCCGCGCGGGTCGTAGCCCTTGAAGTGCTCGCCGGTGGCGTAGCCGGCCTCGATCGACCGCGCCACGCCCACCTCCGGGCTGACATGGCCGAGCACCGGGATGCCGAGGCGGCGACCCTCGGCGATCGCCGCGAGATAAGCCTCGGGCGTGATCGGCTGGTGCGTCTTGATGAAGTCGTAGCCGGCATCCTTGGCCTCGCGCACCCGTTGCGCGGCTTCGGCGGCGTCGGCCGCCTGCACCGAGGAGCCGGGCAGGCGGACGCGCTGCACCAACATCGGCGAGGCGACGAACAGGCGCGGACCCGCCACGCTGCCCGCCTCGATCTCGCCCCGCAGGCGCAGCATGCGCGGGTTGCCGGCCATGATGCGCACCGTCGTCACGCCGTTCGCCAGGAACAGGAACAGCGCGTCCCTCGGGTCGATCATGGAGAGGTGGGCGTGCATGTCCGCAAGCCCGGGCATCAGGTAGCGGCCGCGGCCGTCGATGATCCGGGCCCCGGCCGGGGGCTTGAGGCGACGGCTCTCGCCGATGGCGACTATCCTGCCGTCGCGGACGATGACCGTGCGCCGCGGCAAGACCGTCTCCCGCGACATCGGGACCACCGACACATCGACGAAAACCGTGGCCGGCGCGGCTTCGCAGGGTGCCAGGACGACGAGGCTTGCGAGCACGGCCATCGCCATCGACGACGCCATCCGTGCCCTTCCGGCCATATGCATCGCTCCCTGCCCGGACACTTGCGGGCTTGGAGGGTCAACGCTGCGGACCGCCGCATCCGTCGCGCTGAGGCCTTGAAAGCTCAGGCCATGAAGCTGCGCACCAGCAGCACCACCGACAGCGCGACGACGACCAGCAGCGTGCCGATGGAGCCGTAGAACCGGCCGGTCGACCGGCCCGTCGAACCTGACATGCCCTGCGCATGCAACAGGCGCGCGATCAGGAACGCCGCACCGAAAGCGTGGACGGCCCACGCGTCGAGACCCGTCTGCTCGACGAGATAGAGCAGCAACAACACGAGGGGCGCGCTCTCGATCAGGTTGGCGTGGGCGCGCACGCGCTGCTCGAGCACCGCGTCGCCGCTCGTACCCGCACCGATCTTGGTCGCCAGCCGCCTTTGGCTGACGCGCGCGTAGAGCACGACGAGCAACAGCCCGCACAGCGCTGCATAGATGCCGGTGATCATCGTGGCTTGCCTCTCATGTGTCCGTCGACCGTAGATGCGGCCCAGCCCCCTGGAGTGGACCTCAGACTCATTCCTTGAAGAACGGCTCCACCTTGCCCTTGCGCTGGATGGTGAGCGGCCTGCCCCGCCGATCGACAGCCTTGCCGATCGTCACGCGGATCCAGCCCTCGGAGATGCAGTACTCCTCGACGTTCGTGTACTCGACGCCGTCGAGACGGATGCCGATGGCGCGCTCGAGTAGCGCGGCGTCATGGTGCGGGCTGTCCGGATGGACGCTCAGCCGGTCGGGGAAGGTCGTCGTCATGCGCGGAGGATGCCATGCCCCGCGGCGTCGCGCATGAGGTTCTCGTCCGTCTGCGCCGCCCGTTCATCCCCGAGTGGAACGGCGCCACCCGCGGAGGAACTCGTAGACAAGCAGGGGCGCGACCCAACACAGCCAACCGACGGTGGTCGAGGTCTCCGCCTCCGTCCCGAGCGCCTCGACCCAAGGGATCTCGAGGATCAGACGGAAGCTGACGAACGTCGACGTGAGGATGTAGCTGCGCAGCATCCATTCACGGTGCGCCTCGATGCGCCGCCGCGTGGCGGCGACCCACGCGATGGCCGTGGTCAAGATCCAGACGACGCCGGCGACGAACAGCGCGACACCGAAGGTCCAGTGCTGCGTGTGGAACGCCAGATGGAGCGCGGCCGCGCCTCCCAGCGCGATGCACGCGACATACAGCCTGCCCGCCCAGCGATGGACCGACGTGTGGCGTCGGCGAAGACCCGACCAGAACTGGAACAGCCCCGTGATCAACGCCACCGAACCGGCGACCACATGGACCATGAGCCATGCTGAACGGTCCCAGAACCGCCCGTAAGACGCCTCGCTGAACTCCAGGTAAGGCAGGGCATCATCGACCAGGAAGAACAGCATGAGCCCGATGATCGGCACGGCAGCGATCCTGGCAATCATCCGCCACCCTCGATCGGACCCGACGAGCGGCCCTGCTGGACTGTCCACCGATCTGGTCATCACCGCCCCCCTTCATGAGCGACCGATATCTGACGATCGATGGTAAGCCCGGCGCCGTACCGCTTGAGGATGCGTGAAGATGAATGGTCGGAGCGATGAACGAACGGCACGGCCGCGTGGTCGGCAGCAGCTCAGGTGTACCGGGTCGATCCCCAGCGTTCCTTGACCTCCGCCAAACGGCGCCGGCTCACCGTGACTTGCTGACCGTCCTTCAGCAGCACGACCCAGCGTCCGCGAACGGATTTCACCTGCTTCACATGCCTGTCGGCGATCCATTCGCCGCGACGGACTTCAAGCCCTTGGTCGCCCAACAGGGCGATGACACGGTGCATGGGGCCGGGGACCGTGGTCATGCCCTCTGGGCTGTGCAGGTGGACATACTGCAGGTCGGCCGTGGCGCGAAGCACCCCGCCACGCACCGCGATCGGCAAGAGGCCGCTCTCGGGTGGCTCGCTCGGCATGTTCCGGGACACGTCTTGGGTTCCCGCCGACGGTTCCGCGGGGATCGCCGAGGCGGACGTCACCGGGACAGCGACTGATGGATCACGCGCGGGGTCCTTGAGCGGTTCGACGACCGGCTGGGCGACCGGCGCGGGCGCTGGAGCACGCACGAGCGGCGCGGGCTCGCTCATCGACAGCCAGGCCGGCAGGCTCGCGATCATGCAGGCCGAGAACACGGGGAGCGCGCTGACCGCCCACTCTTCGACGATCTGCGAAAACCCGAAGGGTTCGGCCTCGGTCAACGAGAAGACCATGTCGATCCACAACGACGCCGGCACGAAAAGCAACGTGGCGAGCAGGCAAGAGACCACGAGCAGCCCTCGGGTCAGCCGATCCCGGCCCGACACGACCCACCACTGGCTGAGCCACCATGCCAAGAAGGCCGCGGCCGCCGTCGCCATCCAGAAAGAGTAGCGCCTCACGACGCCGTACCCCGCCACCGGCCCGGCCTCCAGATACGCCAAGGTCACGCCAAGCAGCAGGAACACCGTCGCCGCGAACAGCCCCCAGCGCTGGAAGAGGGTGGAGATCGTCATCGTCGATACCTCGGCGGCGCCCCGTATGCGCCATTCATGCGTACAACCTGCCGCTCGTGCCGAGACGGCACCGCTCGAGCGGCCCATTCTACAGGCGGCGCCCTTTCTCCCTCCATGCTCACTCCCAGACGGCATCCACGGCGCACCGTCCGCCGCCACTCTGCATGGGAGATACGAGCATGAACCCGTTCAACGCACGCTGCTGGAGCACCCTGGCGATCCTCGCCTCGCTGACGGTCGGGGGCCCCGCACTGGCCGCTGGACCGACCGACGAGGCGCTGGTGCCGTTGCCGTCGGTCCTCGACTTCACCGGGGG
>JBIIVD010000086.1:0-5056 GCA_044339635.1 Steroidobacteraceae bacterium
AACAGTTGGCGGGCGGACGGGACAGCCCGGCGCCTAGTATGGACGCAAGCTGGGGTCGATTCGTTCCCCCCAAGCCAAGATCCCGCCGGTCAGGTTGCTGACTGACCGAAATCCGCGGCTGTCGAGAAATCGGGCGACCTGCATGCTCCGGCCGCCGGATCGGCAGATGACGATGGTCGTCGCCTCGGGGTCAAGCTCGCCGACGCGGGCCGTGATCTCGCCCATCGGGATGGGGCGGGCGAAGGGGAGGCTCGAGATCTCGAGTTCGTGGGGTTCGCGCACGTCGATCACGATCAAGGATTCGCCGGCCTGCAGCCGGGACTGCAGCTCTTCGGGGGTGAGGTCGTGGACCATGGTGGTCAGAACCTGAACGCCGTGGGCAGCGGAGCACCCACCAGAGGCTTGAGGGAGGTCTCGAAGAGCCCGCTCCAGCGCAGCGAGCCGTCGGCGGCGCGCTCGGCGAGACTCGCCTCCATGTTCACGCCCGTGCCGAGGACCGCAAAGAGGCGGCCACCAGCGGCGAGGTGACGTTCGAATCGGGCGTCCGCGACGGGCAGGGAGCCCGTGAGCACGATGACCTCGAATTCGCCGTTGCCGAGCGCCTCCGGGGCGTAAGCATCGCGGTGTTCGACGACGGCGTTGCGCACCCCGGCCTCGGCCAGGTTCTTTGCGGCCTGCGCGGCGAGGTCCGCGCGGATCTCGAGGGACCGCACCGTGCAGCCGTGAGCGGCGAGGCAGGCGGTGAGGAAGCCCGAGCCGGTGCCGATCTCGAGCACGCGGTCGGTGGGCTTGGGCGCCACCGACTGCAGGATGCGTCCCGCGACCTTGGGCGCGAGCATGTGGTCGCCGCCGCCGAGCGGGATCTCGGTATCGGCGTAGGCGACGTCACGGAAGGCCCCGGGCACGAACGACTCGCGCGGGATGCGCCGGAACGTCTCGAGCACGGGCAGTGACAGCACATGCCAGGCGCGCAGCTGCTGGTGGACCATCTGTTCGCGGGCGGTATCGGTCTGCATGGGGGAAGTCCTGTTCGAGGGCCGCGAAGTTAAAGCTTTTCGGCGTGACTGCCAAGCCGGGCGCGGCCGCGATCCGCAGCCCGGCTTGGCCTCGTCCCGAAGGCCGGTCAGGGCGCCTTCTTGCCCGCGAAATCCCCCGCCTCGACGATGGTGATGTCCGACGGCTTGATCCAGCGCTTCACCGCGGCGTTCACGTCCGCAGTGGTCAACGCGGCGACCTTCGCCTCGAGCGCGGCATCCCAGGCCAGGTTGCGGTCGAGGAAGCGGTAGCTCTGGAGGCGGCCGACGAGCTCACGGTCCTGCGAACGGCTGACGCCACGGCCCTGCAGCCAGCCGCTTTGGGCGTCCTTCAGTTCGGCTTCCGTGAACCCCTCGCCCAGCATCTTGGCGAGCTCCTCGCGGTAGGCCGCGATGAGGCGCGCCGAGTTCTGCGGGTTGTAGATCGCGAAGGTGCCGAAGGCGCCGTCCTTGTCCAGCGACGAAGCCTGCAGGAACGACGACACGCCGTAGCTGATGCCTTCCTTCTGGCGGATGCGGGTGGCGAGCCGCGAGTTGAGGAAGCCGCCGCCCAGCATGTAGTTGGCGAGCGTGAGCGCGGCGAAATCCGGATCGTCGTCGCGCAGCGGCAGGTTGAGGCGCGCGAACATCACGGCGTTCGCCTTGTCGGGCGTCTCGATCTTGCGCTCGCTGCCCGGCACCTCGAAGGCCTTGCCCTCCGCACGCGCGTACGGCACTTTCGCCGTCCAGCCTGCGAGCATCGCGCCGAGCGCGGCGCGGGTCGTGGCCTCGTCGAAGTCGCCCACCACCGCGGCGGTCGCGTTCGAGGCGCCGTAGAAGTCGCCATGGAAGCGCCGCAGGTCGGCGACCGACGTGCTGCGGATGGCGGTGGCCTCTTCCTCGAAAGTCCTCACGCGACGGAAGTCATCCGCCGGCCAGGGCGTGGCGAGGCGGGAGCTCTCGCGCACCGCGATGGTCTGCGGTTCGCTGCGCTGCTGGTCGATCGCGGCCAGGGTCTCATCGCGCAGCTTGGTGAACTCCGCCTCCGGGAACACGGGGTTGCGCAGCAGGTCGGTGACGATGTCGAGGGTCGGCGCGAGGTTGTCGCGGGTCGACACCACGGTGACGTTCACCGTCTGGCCGCCGCCGCCGATGCTCACGGTCGACTTCAGCTTGTCGAGCTCGTCATTGACCTGTTGCAGCGTGCGGTTGGTGGTGCCGCGGCGCAGCATCGCGGCCGTGAGGTCGGCGACGGTCGACTTGCCCGACAGCGCGGCCCGGTTGCCGACCCGCAGCACGATGTTCGCGGTGACGGCGCTGCCGCGGGTGGATTTCGCGAGGAAGCTGTATTTCGCGCCGCCCGGCAGCGTCTCGTTGCGGGTGCGCGCGTCGATGTTCGCGGGCGAGGGGTCGAAGGCCTCCGCCTGCTTGAGCGCTTGCTTGCCGGTGTAGCCCGCGAGCGCCACGGCCGGCTCGGGGGGTTGCGGGATGGTGGCGCGGTCGGGCGTCGCGTCCGGCACGAACAGGCCGGTGGTGCGGTTGGCGGGCTTCAGGTAGGCCGCGGCGGCGCGGTTCACGTCGACGGCCGTCACCTTCTCCATGTGGTCGCGTGACAGGAACCACAGGCGCCAGTCGCCCTTGGCGATGTACTCGGAGAGGCCGAGGCCGACCCGGTCGCTGTTGTTGTAGGCCTGCTCGAAGAACTTCAGGAACTTATTCTTGGCGCGCTGCACCTCTTCGTCGGTGACCGGCTGGCTCTTGAGGCCGTCGAGCACCGAGAGCATCGTATCGGTCGCCGCGGCGACCGGCTTGTCCTTGAGCACCTCGGCGGCGAGGTACATGTAGCCGGGGTCCTTGAGGCTGAAGGCGAAGCCGCCGACGCTGCTCGCCTTGCCGGACTCGACCAACGCCTTGTAGAGACGGCCCGAGGGCTCGTTGGTGAGCACGTCGGCCAGCACCTGCACGGCCGCAAAGTCGGGATGACCGCCCGGCGGGATGTGGTAGCCCGCGGCGGTGACCTGCACGTCGCCCACGCGGCGCAGCACCACGTGCCGCTCGCCGTCCTGCACCGGCTCGACGGTGTAGGTGGGTTGCAGGACGCGCTGCGGGCGCGGGATCGGGCCGAAGAATTCATTGACCCAGGCGAGCGTCTTGGCCTCGTCGATCTTGCCGGCCACGGTCAGCACCGCGTTGTCCGGCTGGTAATACTTCTTGTAGAACGCGCGCAGGTTGGCGACCGGCACGCGCTCGATGTCCTCGCGCGAACCGATCGTCGATTTGCCATAGTTGTGCCAGAGGTAGGCGGTCGACATGACGCGCTCGAGCAGCACGCCGGACGGGTCGTTCTCGCCCGACTCGAACTCGTTGCGGACCACCGAGAATTCGCTCTTGAGGTCCTCTTCCTTGATGAAGGAGTTGATCATGCGGTCGGATTCGAGGTCGAGCGCCCAACGCAGGTTGTCGTCGGTGGCAGCGAAGGTCTCGAAATAGTTGGTGCGGTCGTACCAGGTCGTGCCGTTCGGCCGCGCGCCGCGGGCGGTCAGTTCCTGCGGGATGTTGGGGTGCCGCGGCGTACCCTTGAACACCATGTGTTCGAGCAGGTGCGCCATGCCGCTCTCGCCGTAACCCTCGTGGCGCGAGCCGACGAGGTAGGTGATGTTCACGGTGATGGTGGGCTTGGAGGCGTCCGGGAACAGGAGTACCGTCAGGCCGTTGGCGAGGCGGTATTCGGTGATGCCCTCGACCGACGTGATCTTCTGCGGCGCCGGCAGTTTGACGGCGGCGGCAGGCTTCGTCGGCTTGTCGGCGGCCAATGCCGGCGCGGCGAGCGGTGCCGCGAGGGTCAGGAAAACGGCGGCGGTCAGACAAGCGGTCGGTGGGACGATATGGCGCACGACAAACACTCCGTCAGGATCGAGGATGCGATGACTCTATACGGGTTGCGCGGGCGTGCAAGGGCTTGCGCCGGGGTGGCTTTGGTGCTCGCCCTGATGGGTGCGCCGACAGTGGCGCAGGAGGGGTCGCCGCCTGCCGCTTCGCCTCCGGCGGTCGATCCCGCCCCCACGACTCCGCGCCTCGACCTGCGCCCGGGCGACCTGCGGCGCCATGTGCCGCGCGACGAGCTCAACGCCCAATGGACCGCGGAGCTCGACGAGGTGGTGATCCGCCCCCGGCGCCAGCCGCCCGACCTGCCGGAGCGGCGGGCCGTGCCGCAAGGGCTCGGCGGCCTCATCTGGGCGGCGACGCGGCCCACGCAGGCCTGGCGCCTGCTGGTGCCCGACCCCAACGCCTCCCCGGTGCCGCCGCGCAGCGCCGATGACCCGCGCGAGCCGCCCGGTGCCTACCGTTCGCGCATCGGCGAACCGGGCCGGATCTTCTGAGACAAAGAAAAAGGCCCCGTCTCCGGGGCCTTTTCCTTGGATGGCGCGGAAGCGCGTCCCGTCAGAGCAACGGCACGAGCAGCAGCGCGACGATGTTGATGATCTTGATGAGCGGGTTGATGGCCGGGCCCGCCGTGTCCTTGTACGGGTCGCCGACGGTGTCGCCGGTGACCGCGGCCTTGTGGGCCTCGGAGCCCTTGCCGCCGAAGTGGCCTTCCTCGATGTACTTCTTGGCGTTGTCCCAGGCGCCGCCGCCCGTGCACATCGAGATCGCGACGAAGAGGCCGGTCACGATGGTGCCGATCAGCAGGCCGCCGAGCGCCTTGATGCCTTCGCCCGGGCCCATGAGGGCGTTGATGCCGAACGCGACCACCACCGGCACGAGGATCGGCAGCAGCGAGGGCACGATCATCTCCTTGATGGCGGACTTCGTCAGCAGGTCGACCGCCTTGGAGTAGTCGGGCTTGCCCGAGCCGTCCATGATCCCCGGGATCTCGCGGAACTGGCGGCGCACCTCGGTGACCACCGAGCCCGCTGCGCGGCCCACGGCTTCCATCGCCATGGCGCCGAACAGGTAGGGCACGAGGCCGCCGATGAAGAGGCCGATGATCACCGCCGGGTCCGACAGCTCGAAGGAGACGAGCTTGCCCGCGTCCTCGAGCT
>JBIIVD010000087.1:0-5033 GCA_044339635.1 Steroidobacteraceae bacterium
CGAGGCTCGTGGTGGTGGTCTTGCCGTGCGTGCCCGCGACGGCGATCGCCGAACGGAAGCGCATCAGCTCGCCGAGCATCTCGGCGCGCGGCACCACCGGGATGCGCTGCGCCAGCGCGCGCGCGACCTCCGGATTGTCCTGCGACACCGCGGTCGACACGACCACCACGTCGACGCCCTCGACGTGCGCGGCATCATGGCCCTGGAAGACCCGCGCCCCGAGCCCGACGAGCCGCTCGGTCACCGCGTTCGGCTTGAGGTCGCTGCCCTGCACGGCGTAGCCGAGGTTGAGCAGCACCTCGGCGATGCCGCCCATGCCGCTGCCGCCGATGCCGACGAAGTGGATGGTGTTGATGCGCCGCATGCGCTCCATGGGCTTCATGCGAGCCTCCCGGCGGCGAGCACGGCCTCGGCCATCTCGCGCGTCGCCTCGGGTCGGGCGAAGGCCCGCGCGCGTCCGGCCATGGTCGCGAGCGCGGCGCGGTCCGCACCGAGACGGGCGAGCTCCGCGGCGAGCCGCTCCGGCGTCAGCGCGGCCTCGGGCAACAGCGCGGCCGCTCCTTGCGCGACGAGCTGCTGCGCGTTGCGGGTCTGGTGGTCGTCGACCGCCGCGGCGAACGGCACGAACAAGGCCGCGACGCCGGTCGCGGCGATCTCCGAGACGGTGAGCGCACCGGCGCGGCAGACGACGAGGTCGGCGTCGGCATAGGCTGCGGCGATGTCGTCGATGAACGGCTCGAGGGTGGCGGTGACGCCCGCGCGCGCATAAGCCTCGCGCGCCGCCTCGAGCCCGCGCGCACCGGCCTGATGGCGCACCTTCCACGCGCCTGCGGGCAACTGCGCGAGCGCCGCGGGCACCGCGGCATTGAGCTTGGCCGCGCCCTGGCTGCCACCGACCACGAGCAGCCGCAGCGCACCGCTGCGCGCCCCGTAGCGCACCGCAGGCGGCGCGAGATCGAAGAACGGCCGACGTACCGGGTTGCCGACCGCCGCAGCGTGGCGAGCCGGCGGGAAGCTGCCGGCGAAGGCCTCGAGCACCGGTCGCGCCAGGCGCGCGAGCACGCGGTTGGTGAGGCCCGCGACCGCGTTCTGCTCATGGATCACGAGGGGCCGGCGCAGCAGCCATGCGGCGAGGCCGCCGGGGCCGGTGACATAGCCGCCAAGACCGACCACCACCGCCGGACGCTGACGGCGGACCGCCGCGATCGACTGCACGAGGGCGCGCAGCAGCGCGAACGGCGCGCGCAGCAGGGTCATCAGGCCCTTGCCGCGCAGGCCGCCGATGGCGATCCACTCCACCGGGATGCCGGCCGCGGGCACGAGGCGCGCCTCGATGCCCTGACGCGTGCCGAGCCACACCACCTCGCAGGCGCGCTCACGCAGCAGTTCGGCCAAGGCGAGCGCCGGGAAGACGTGTCCGCCCGTGCCGCCCGCCATGATCATCACGCGTCGGCCGCTCATCCGCGCGCTCCCGCCGCCAGGGCCTCATCGTCGGCGACGGCACGTGCCGGGCTGCCGCGCAGCGAGGCCGCAGCAGGCCCGCGCGCCGCGTGGGCGGCCTCGTGGAAGACGCGCAGCAGGATGCCGACCCAGGCGAGCGCCGCGATCATGCTCGAGCGGCCGTAGCTCACGAACGGCAGCGTGAGTCCCTTGGTCGGCAACGCGCCCATGTTCACGCCGATGTTCACGAACGCCTGCAGTCCGAGCCAGATGCCGAAGCCGGCGGCGAGATAGCACTGGAACTTGAGACCGCTGTCGTGGGCGAGCTTGGCGATCCACAGCGCGCGGCAAGCGAGCGCGAGGAAGAGCCCGAGCGTCAGCAGGATGCCGAGCAGGCCGAGCTCCTCGGCGAGCACCGCGAACACGAAGTCGGTGTGGGCCTCGGGGAGATAGAAGAGCTTCTGGACGCTCTCGCCGAGGCCGACGCCCGTCCAGCCGCCGCGGCCGATCGCGATCAGGCTCTGCACCAGCTGGAACCCGCTGTTGAACTGGTCGGCCCAGGGGTCGAGGAAGGCGAGCAGGCGTCGCACCCGGTACGGCTCCAGCAACGCGATGGCGGCCATCGCCGTGGCCGCGACCGTGGCGAGACCGATCACATCGCGCAGGCGCGCGCCCGCGATGAAGAGGACGCCGAAACCGGTGGCCATCAGCACCACGGCGGCACCGAAGTCCGGCTCCAGCAGCAACAGGCCGGCGAGCAGGGCGAGCACGGCCAAGGGCTTGGCCATGCCGATGAGCGAACCTTGCAGCTCCGCTTCGCGACGCACGGCATAGCTCGCGACCCACACCAGCGCCATGATGCGGGTCAACTCGCTCACCTGCAGGTTGATGCCGCCGAAGCGCAGCCAACGGCGCGCGCCGTTGACCGAGTAGCCGATGCCGGGGATCGCCACCAGCACGAGCAGGACGATCGCGAGCCCGAGCAGGGGCAATGACATGCGCTCGAGCCATTCGGTGCGGACCGAGAAAGCGATCGCGGCGACCACCGAGCCGATGCCGACCACCAGCAACTGTCCGCGCAGGTAGGAGAACGGATCGCCGCCGTCACGCGAGGCGATGGACATCGACGCCGAGGTGACCATCACCAGGCCGAGCAGCACGATGGCGGACACGAGGCCGATGGTCAGCAGGTCGAGGTGGACCTGGCCGGGCCGTGCGCCGTGGCGTGCAGGAAGGGTGATCGTGCTCATGCGGGCAGGCTCCCTACCGCGGCGGCGAACACGGCGCCGCGGTGCGTGTAATCACGGAACATGTCGAGGCTGGCGCAGGCCGGCGACAACAGCACGGTATCCCCGGGCTGCGCGGCCTCGGCCGCGGCGACCACCGCCTCTTCGAGGCTCGCGCAGGTGCGCACCGGGCAGCAGCCCTCGAGTGCGGCGGCGAGGCGTGACGCATCGCGGCCGATCAGCACGGCGAGCCGCGTGCGGCCGGCGAGCGCCGCCGCGAGCGGCGTGAAATCCTGGCCCTTGCCGTCGCCCCCGGCGAGCAGCACGAGGGTGCCCGGCAGGCCGGCCACGGCGGCGAGCGTCGCGCCGACATTGGTGCCCTTGGAGTCGTTGATGAAACGCACGCCGCGCCGTTCGCGCACCCATTGCGACCGGTGCGGCAAGCCGGTGAAGCCGCGCAGCGCCGCCTGCATCGCCGGACGCGGCAGGCCGAGGGCATCGCCGAGCGCGAGCGCGGCGAGGGCGTTGGCCGCGTTGTGCAGCCCCGCCACGCGCAGCTCGGCGACGGGCAACACCGGTTCGCCCTGTGCGACGAGCCAAGCGCCTTCCGGCGTCCCGGCGCCCGCGAGACGGTAATCGGCGGCGGCATCCTCGCGGATCGAGAACGTGAGCCGCCGCTGGCCGGCCGGCACCATCGCGAGCGTCCACGGATCGTCCGCGTTCACCACCGCCGTGCCGCAACGACGGAAGATGCGCGCCTTGGCGGCGGCGTACTCCTCCATCGAGGCGTAACGATCCATGTGATCGACGCTGAGGTTGAGCGCCGCCGCGGCGTCGAGCGCGAGGCTGTCGGTGGTCTCGAGCTGGAAGCTCGACAACTCGAGGACGTAATGCCGCGGCGCCGGCGCCTCGAGCAGGTCGAGCGCCGGCGTGCCGAGGTTGCCGCCCACGCAGACCGGCAGCCCTGCGGCCTCCACCATCTCGCCGACCCAGGTGGTCACGGTGCTCTTGCCGTTGGTGCCGGTGATCCCGGTGACCGGGATCCGCGCCGCCTCGGCGCGACGGGCGCGCGCGAAGAGTTCCACGTCACCCACGATGTCGATGCCGCGCTCGGCCGCCGCACGCAGCAGCGGCTCGGCGAGCGACACGCCGGGCGATGCGACGACCAGCGTCGCCGCGCCCAGCAAGGCGGCATCGAAGCCCCCGAAACGGCAGGTGGCGTGCGGCGCGAACGCCGCGAGCTCGGCACGGCCGGGCGGGTCGACCCGGCTGTCGGTCACGGCGAGCTGCCAACCGCGCGCGGCCAGGTGCCGCGCGGCCGACAGACCGCTGCGCCCGAGCCCTACGATGAGCGCGGTCTGGACGGCGGCGGTGGCGGGCACGGTGTCGGTCATCGCAGTTTCAAGGTCGCGAGCCCCGCGAGCACGAGGAAGAAGGTGATGATCCAGAAGCGCACGATGATCTTCGGCTCCGCCCAACCCTTCTTCTCGAAGTGGTGGTGGATCGGCGCCATGCGGAAGATGCGCTTGCCGGTGAGCTTGTAGGAGGCGACCTGCAGGATCACCGAGGCGGTCTCGAGCACGAAGATGCCGCCCATCACGAGCAGCACCAGCTCCTGGCGCACGATCACGCCGATGGTGCCGAGCGCGGCGCCGAGCGAGAGCGCGCCGATGTCGCCCATGAACACCTGCGCGGGATAGGCGTTGAACCACAGGAACCCGAGGCCCGCACCGACCAGCGCGGCGCAGAAGATCAGCAGTTCACCGGCTTGCGGCACCGCCGGGATGGCGAGGTACTG
This sequence comes from Steroidobacteraceae bacterium, assembly GCA_044339635.1. Classification (GTDB taxonomy): domain Bacteria; phylum Pseudomonadota; class Gammaproteobacteria; order Steroidobacterales; family Steroidobacteraceae; genus UBA964. Next base: position 4,465 of record JBIIVD010000087.1, read on the forward strand.
CGCGAACACCGCGTTGCCCGAGGCGTAGGCGAACACGCCGAGCGCCGCGGCGACCATCACCACCGGCATGATCGCGAGGCCATCGAGGCCATCGGTGAGGTTCACGGCGTTGCTCATGCCCACGATCATCAGGTAGGTGAGCAGCGTGAAGGCGACGATGCCGAGCGGCAGCGCGAAGTTCTTGAGGAACGGCAGGAAGAGCGTGGTGTCCGCGGACGACTTGGCCGTGTACCAGAGCGCGAGCGCGGCGGCGAGGCCACCCACCGACTGCCAGAAATACTTGTAGCGCGCGATGAGGCCGGCCGGGTTCTGCCGGACGATCTTCAGGTAGTCGTCCCAGAAGCCGATCATCCCGAACAGCACCGTGACGCCGAGCACGACCCACACGAAGCGGTTGCTGAGGTCCGCCCACAGCAGCGTGCTGACGATGACCGCCACGAGAATGAGCAGACCGCCCATGGTCGGCGTGCCGGCCTTCTTGAAGTGGGTCTGCGGGCCGTCGTCGCGCACGACCTGTCCGACCCGCAGCGCGGCGAGCCGCTCGATCATCCACGGTCCGGCGATCAACG
>JBIIVD010000047.1:0-16576 GCA_044339635.1 Steroidobacteraceae bacterium
CCGCGGTGGCCGAAGAACCCGCGGACCGTATCGACCAGCGAGGCGCGTTGCGCAAGCCGCTCGCGGGTCGCGCCCGGGCGCCAGTCCGTCATGCCGGTGCGGTCTGGTCGGTGCCCGGGGCAGCGCCTGTCGTGGCACCGAGCCGGCGACCGATGGGCTCGCCCATGCGCACCGTCTGCCCGGAGGCGAGCCCGGCGCGCCATTCGATGGCGCCCGGTGGGAACAGCAGGATCACCGTCGAACCCATGTTGAAGCGGCCGACTTCCTCGCCGCGCGCGGCGGCGAAGGGCGCGGCACCCGGCGCGGGCGCCACGGGCAGCTGCGTCAGGCGCCGCGGCCGTCGCGGGGCGACCTCGCCATGCCACACCGTGTCCATGCTGCCGACGTTCAGGGCGCCGATGAAGAGCAGCGCATGGTGAAGCCCGGGGGAGATCCCGGGCCCGCCGCTGCCCGTGTCCTCGAACAGCAGGTTCACCCGCTCGTTGCGCGCGAACAGGTTCGCCACGCCGTCGGCGGTGGTGCGATTGACGCTGAAGAGACGCCCCGGCACGAACCACGCATCGCGCAGCGTGCCGGGCAGCGCCATGTGGATGCGATGGTAGTTGTAGGGGGCGAGGTAGATCGTCGCGAAGCGCCCGCCGCGGAAGCGCGCGACCCAGTCCTCGCGGCCGGCGAGCAGTGCGCCGAGCGTGTAGTGCCGACCCTTGGCCTGCAGCAGGCGATCGTCGTCGATGTCACCGAGCTCGCTCACCGTGCCATCGACCGGGCAGGCGAGGGCGGCAGGATCCGCGGGCAGCGGTCGCGCACCGGGCTGCAGTGCGCGCGTGAAGAAAGCGTTGAACGACGCGTAGGCCAGCGGGTCGGTGCGCACGGCGTCCGAGAGGTCGGGCGCGAAGCCGCGCATGAAGCCCCGGATGAGCAGGTCCTTGAACCAGGGCACCTCGCTGCGCGTGGCGGCGTGCACGATGAGCGAGATGCCGTGCTGCGGCAGCACATGCTGCAAGGCGACGAAGGCGCGCGCGCCGAGGCTGGGCGAGGCAGAATGGGCGTCCATGGCCCGATTATCCCACAAGGCTCCGCGGCCGCCCGGCAAGCCCCTGCCGACCGTCGCCGAGGCGCTGCGCAGCGGCGCGCGGCGGCTCGGCCGGGCCGGGCTCTTCTTCGGTCACGGCACCGACAACCCCGACGACGAGGCCGCGGCGCTGCTCTGGAGCGTGCTGCGGTGGCCGTGGCCGGTGACTGCGGCCGCCTACCGCCGCCGCCTGCGTCCGGCGCAGCGTGCGGCCTACGAGGCGTTGCTCGAGCTGCGGATCTCGACGCGCCTGCCGGCCGCCTACCTCACCGGCGAGACCTTCTTCGCGGGCTTGCCGATGCGCAGCGATCCGCGTGCCCTCGTGCCGCGCTCACCGCTCGCGGAGCTCATCGAGCGACAGTTCCGGCCGTGGATCGACCCTGCTCGGGTGCGGCGCGTGCTCGATCTGTGCACGGGCGGCGGCTGCATCGCGCTCGCCTGCGCGCACCACTTGCCGGACGCGCGCATCGAGGGCACCGACATCTCGCGTCCCGCGCTCGAGCTCGCACGCGAGAACCGCCGGCGGCTCGGCCTTTCGCGACGGGTGCGTTTGACGGAATCCGACCATTTCTCGGCCCTTGAGGAGCGTCGGTACGATATCATCGTCTCGAATCCCCCCTATGTCGGGGCGCGCGAGCTGCGCTCGCTGCCTCCCGAATACGGGCACGAGCCGCGCTTGGCGTTGGCCTCGGGCCGGGACGGCCTCGATTCGGTGCGCGTCATCCTTCGGGAGGCCGCTCGGCACCTCAACCCCGGCGGCATCCTGGTCGTCGAGGTGGGCAACACCGAGACCCGGGTCCGTCGCCGCTGGCCGCGGCTGCCGTTCGTGTGGCTCGATTTCGAGCGCGGGGGCGGGGGCGTTTTTGTGTTGACCCGCGAGCAGCTCACGACCCATGTCCGGTAACACCATCGGCCGACTCTTCCAGGTGACGACCTTCGGCGAGAGCCATGGGCCGGCGCTCGGCTGCGTGGTGGACGGGTGCCCGCCGGGGCTCGAGCTCACCGAGGCCGATTTCGCGCGCGACATCGACCGCCGCCGCACCGGCACCTCGAAATTCGTCAGCCAGCGCAAGGAAGCCGATGTCGTTCGCATCCTCTCCGGCGTGTTCGAGGGTCGCACCACCGGCGCGTCGATCGGCCTGCTGGTCGAGAACACCGACGCGCGCTCGCGCGACTACGACAAGATCAAGGACCGTTTCCGTCCCGGCCACGCGGACTACACCTACCAGCAGAAGTACGGCTTCCGCGACTACCGCGGTGGCGGCCGCTCGTCGGCGCGCGAGACCGTGGTGCGCGTCGCGGCGGGCGTGATCGCACGCAAATGGCTGGAGCAGCACGCGGGCATCCGCATCCACGGCTACCTCAGCCGCATCGGCGACCTCGAGCTCGCGCCGGTCGCCCCGGAGACCGCGTACGACAACCCGTTCTTCTGCCCGGACCCGACGCGGGTCCAGGAATTGGAAGACCTCATCTGGTCGCTGCGCGAGCAGGGCGACTCCGTCGGCGCGCGCGTCACCGTGGTCGCGCAGGGCGTGCCGCCCGGACTCGGCGAGCCGGTGTTCGACCGGCTCGACGCCGACCTCGCCTACGCGATGATGGGCATCAACGCCGTGAAGGCGGTCGAGATCGGCGCTGGCGTGCGGGTCGTCGGCCAGCGTGGCAGCGAGCACCGCGACGAGATCACGCCCGCCGGGTTCCTCTCGAACAACTCAGGTGGCGTGCTGGGCGGCATCTCGAGCGGGCAGGACATCATCGTGCATGCCTCGCTCAAGCCCACCTCCAGCATCCAAGTCCCGGGCCGCACGATCGATGTCGCGGGCCAGCCCGTCGAGGTCGTCACCACGGGCCGCCACGACCCCTGCGTCGGCATCCGTGCCACGCCCATCGCCGAGGCGATGATGGCGATCGTGCTGCTCGACCATCTGTTGCGCCACCGCGGCCAGAACGCCGAGGTGCGCTCGCCGACCCCGGTGGTCCCGGCCCAGGCCCCGAAGCCCTAGAGGAACCGCATCATGTCCCGCCGTTGGAATGTCGCCGTGCTCGGAGCCACAGGGCTCGTCGGCGAGACCCTCATCAAGGTCCTCGAGGAGCGCGACTTCCCGGTGGGCGAGCTCTTCCCGCTCGCCAGCAGCCGCTCGCTCGGCAAGGGCGTCGAGTTCCGCGGCCGCGACATCCCGGTGATCGACGTCGAGACCTTCGACTTCGCCAAGGCGCAGATCGGCCTGTTCTCGGCGGGCGGCGAGGTCTCAAAAGTCTATGCCCCGAAGGCCGCGGCGGCCGGGTGCGTCGTCATCGACAACACCTCCGAGTTCCGCTACGAGGACGACATCCCCTTGGTGGTGCCCGAAGTGAACCCCGAGGCGATCGCCCAGTTCGCCAAGCGCCGCATCATCGCCAACCCCAACTGCTCCACCATCCAGATGCTGGTGGCGCTCAAGCCGCTGCACGATGCCGCCGGCATCGAGCGCATCAACGTCGCCACCTACCAATCGGTGTCCGGCGCCGGCAAGGAAGCCGTGGACGAGCTGGCCGCGCAGGCCGTGGCCCTGATGAGCGGCAAGGGGCCGGTCAAGCCCAAGGTCATCGCCGCCCAGATCGCCTTCAATGTCGTTCCCCAAATCGACAAATTCCTCGACAACGGGTATACCAAAGAAGAGATGAAGATGGTGTGGGAGACCCAGAAGATCCTCGGCGACCCCTCGATCCGGGTGAACGCCACCACGGTGCGCGTGCCGGTCTTCTTCGGGCATTCGGAGGCCGTGCACATCGAGACCCGGCGCAAGCTCACGGTGGCCGAGGCGCGCTCGTTGCTCGCCAAGGCCCCGGGCGTCAAGGTCGTCGACACCCGCAAGCCGGGTGGTTACCCGACCGCGGCCGGCCACGCCGCAGGTCACGACGAGGTGTTCGTCGGCCGCATCCGCGAGGACATCTCCCACGAGCGCGGCCTCGACCTCTGGATCGTCGCCGACAACATCCGCAAGGGTGCCGCCACCAACAGCGTCCAGATCGCCGAACTGCTGGTGCGGGAGCACCTTTGAAGATGCCAGTGCGCACCACATCGTCCCGGTCATGGTCCGTCTCGCGCGCCGCGCTCGCCGTGCTGGCCGCGTCCGCCATGGCGCTCTGCGCCGTCCGGGCCGATGCCCTCAGCCTCGGCGACGCCCGCGTCACCTCCGGCCTCAATGCGCCGCTGGTCGCCGAGATCGCGGTGCTCGAGGCCACGCCCGCGGAGCTGCGCGTGCTGCGCGCCGAGATCCCAGGGCGCGACGTCTTCACGCGCTACGGGCTTGATTGGCCGGGTTTCCTCTCCACCGCGTCGGTCACCTTGCGCACCTCGGGGGACGGGACGCCGGTGCTGGTGCTGCGTACCCAGCAGGCCGTCTCCGAGCCCTTCATCACGGTGCTCATCGCCGCCAACTGGGGTCGCGGCCGCGTGCTGCGCGAATACAACCTCATCGTCGACCGTCCGAACGAGAGCGCCGAGGGTCTGCCGCCCGTCGAGGTGCAGGGTCCGGTGGTCGATGCCGGTCGCGAGGGCGCGATCGAACGCGACACCGCGCAGGGGGCGATGGCGACGCCATCATCCGCAGCAGAGCAGGACGCCGGAGCGGCGGCCCCGCCGGAGCGCGTGACGCTGCCCGGTCCCTCGCGCCCGCGAGCGACCTCCGCAGGCAGCATCGACGTGCGTCGCGGCGATACTTTGGGTCGCATCGCGGCGGGCGTGGCCCGAGATCTCGGCGTCACGCGTTCCCAAGCGTTGGTCGGTCTCTACCAGGCCAACCCCGAGGCCTTCGGTGCGACCATGAACGACCTGCGCACCGGGGCCGTGCTGCGCATCCCCGATGTCGCCGAACTCGAGGCGTTGCCACCGAGGCTCGTCGCGCGCGAAGTCGACCGCGCCGTCGCCGATTGGCGCCAGCGCAGCGGCGCGCCGACGCGCGTGGCCGATCCGGGTGGTCGGCTGCGACTTGTGGCGCCGAGCGAGGTCTCGGTCGGCACGGGCGGCGATGCCACGGCCAAGGGCAGCGAGGGCGCCGCCAAGGCGGGCGCCGCGGGTCAGGCCGGGCAGAGCGCATCCTCGACCTCCGACGAGACCGTCGAGCAGCGTCTCGCGCGCATCGAGCGCGAACTCATCGAGCGGCAGCGCCTGCTCGAAGTCACCCAATCGCAGCTCGCCGAGCTGCAGGCGCGCGCGGCCGCCTCGCCCCAAGCGGCGGACGCGGGCCTGTTCGCGCCCTTGCAGTCCTTGCTCGGCAAGGCCTGGTGGTTGTGGTTCCTCGTGCTGGCGGCGGTGTGGGCGCTGGTCTCGTGGGCGATGGCCGCGCGCCGTCGTGCGGCCTCGGCCGAATCCGAACTCGACACCTATCTGCGCACCCGGACGGCCACGAGCGCAGGGGTCGGCATGGACGACCGGGTCGCCGAGGCGGTCGCGCCGGTACCGGCTCCCGCAGCGGTCGCTGCGACCAGCACGGACCGGGCAACGCCGTCTGACGCCCGATCCCTGCCGCCCGAACTGTTCGACGACCTCGAAGGCGATCCGCCGATGCCTGACGAGGCCGGCAACAAGCTCGACCTCGCCCGCGCCTTCATCGAGATGGGCGATCCGGCGGCCGCCCGCATCGAACTCGAGCATGTGCTCGCGAGCGGAGATGAGGCGCAGCGCGAGGACGCGCGGCGCCTGCTCGACTCGCTGGCCTGACCGACCGCCCCATGCCGACCTCGCCGACACCGACCCGTCGCTGGGCGCTCGGCGTCGAGTACGACGGCACCCACCATTGCGGTTGGCAGCAGCAGCCGGGCCTGCGCACCGTGGAGGGCGATCTCGCGGAAGCCGTCGGCCATGTCGCCGACCATGTCGTTTCTTTGATTTGCGGCGGCCGCACCGATGCCGGTGTGCATGCGCTCGGTCAGGTGGTCCATTTCGACACGGCGGCGGTCCGCTCCGCGCGCGCTTGGGTGCTCGGCATCAACGCCCATCTCGGCCAGCGGCTGAGCGTGGCCTGGGCGCGGCCGGTGCCCGACTTCTTTCATGCGCGGTTCACCGCGCTGCGCCGCCATTACCGCTACACCCTGCTCAACCGCAGCGCACGCTCCGCGCTGCAGGCGGGCCGCGTCGCCTGGGTGCAGGCGCCGCTCGATGTCGCGGCGATGCAAGCGGGCGGCGCGAGCCTCGTCGGCGAGCACGACTTCAGCGCCTTCCGTGCCGCCGAGTGTCAGTCCCGCTCGCCGGTACGCCGCCTTGATTCGCTGCAGGTGAGCCGTGAGGGCGACCTCGTGCACATCGACGTCGCCGCCAACGCCTTCCTGCACCACATGGTGCGCAACATCGCCGGCCTGCTGATCGAGGTCGGACGGGGCGTGCGGCCGCCGGAAGCGGTCGGGCAGTTGCTGCGCGGCCGGGACCGACGCGCCAACGCGCCGACGGCTCCCGCCGAGGGGCTCTGCCTGCGGGCCATCGACTACCCGGCGGCGTTCCGCCTGCCGCATCCGGTATAGTCCCGCGCATGGCCTGGTTCGAGAAGATCGTCCCCTCACGCATCAAGACCGAGCGCCGCTCGCGCTCGGTGCCCGAGGGCCTGTGGATCAAGTGCGCGTCCTGCGATGCGCCGCTCTACCGCGCCGAGGTCGAGCGCAACCTGCACGTCTGTCCCAAGTGCGGCCACCACATGCGCATCGGCGCCCGTGAACGCCTGCAGCGCTTCCTCGATCCGGGCACCGGCGACGAGCTGGGCGCGGAGATCCGCCCCGAGGATCCGCTGCGATTCCGCGACAGCAAGCGCTACAAGGACCGTCTGGTCGCTGCCCAAAAGAGCACCGGCGAGAAGGACGCGATGGTGGTGATGGCGGGGCAGCTCGAGGGCATGCCGGTCGTCGCCTGCGCGTTCGAGTTCCAGTTCCTCGGCGGCTCCATGGGTTCGGTGGTGGGGGAGCGGTTCCGCCGCGCCGCCGAGCACGCGATCCGCGAGCGCTGCCCGCTGGTGTGCTTCTCGGCGAGCGGTGGCGCGCGCATGCAAGAAGCGCTGCTCTCGCTGCTGCAGATGGCCAAGACCAGCGCGGCGCTCGCCGACCTCGCGGCCGAGGGCCTGCCGTTCATCTCGGTGCTGACCGATCCCACGACCGGCGGCGTGTCGGCGAGCCTCGCCATGCTGGGCGACCTCAACGTCGCCGAGCCGCGTGCGCTCATCGGTTTCGCGGGCCCGCGCGTCATCCAGCAGACCGTGCGCGAGACCTTGCCGGAGGGGTTCCAGCGCAGCGAGTTCCTGCTGGACCACGGCGTCATCGACATGATCGTCGACCGGCGCCAGATGCGTGAGCGTCTTGCGCAGTCGCTGCGCATCCTCATGCGCCGACCGTCGGCCATCGCCGGCACGGCATCTTCGTCGCCTGATGCGAACGCTGGCTGACTGGCTCGCGCACCAGCAGGCGCAGCACCCGCTCAACATCGACCTCGGCCTCGACCGGGTGGGCGCGGTGGCGCAGCGCCTCGGCTTGCTGCCGTACGCCCTGCCATCGGTGATCGTCGGCGGCACCAACGGCAAGGGATCCACCACCGCCTTCCTCACCGCTTTCGCGCGCGCCGCGGGGCTGCGCGTCGGCACCTACACCTCGCCGCATCTGCAGCGCTACAACGAGCGGGTCGCCCTCGACGGGGAGCCGGTGGATGACGACACGCTGGTGGCGGCCTTCGAGGCCATCGAGGCCGCCCGCGGCGACACGCCGCTGACGTTCTTCGAGTACGGCACCCTCGCCGCGTTGTGGGTGTTCCGGGCGCGCGGCGTCGAGGTCGCCGTCCTCGAAGTGGGGCTCGGTGGGCGGCTCGATGCCACCAACCTCGTCGATGCGGATGTCGCCGTGCTCTGCTCGGTCGGGCTCGACCACACCGAATGGTTGGGGCCGACCCGAGAGCACATCGGCCGCGAGAAATCGGGCATCTTCCGCGCCGGACACCCCGTCGTGCTCGGCAGCGCCGACATGCCGCAGAGCGTGCATGCGCGCATCGCGGAGCTCGGTTGCGAGGCGGTCTGGCCCGGTCGGGGCTACGAGGTCGAGAGTGTGCTCGCGGGCTTGCCGGAGCCGGCATTGCAAGGGCCCATCCAGCGCGGCAACGCCGCCGCGGCGCTCACGGCCTTCCGCGCGCTCGTGCGTCGTCATCCGGCACTCGCGCAGCGCCGCGCGCTCGATGAGGCTTGGGCCGGGGAGGGGTTGCGCAGCGCCCGCTTGCGGGGGCGGTTCCAGCGCATCCCCGCGGCCTCGGCGGAGGGTCCGGAGTGGATCCTCGACGTGGCCCACAACGAGGACTCGGCGCGGACCTTGGCGCAATCTTTGGCCGCCGCGCCCTGCGACGGACGGACCCGCGCCGTGGTCGGCATCCTCGCTGACAAGGACGCCGAGACCATCGGCCGCGTGTTGGCCGACCAGATCGACGAGTGGGTGCTCTGCGGGCTGCCCGGTGAGCGGGGTGTCGACGCCGAGGCCTTGAGGCAGCGTCTGCCGCCGAGCTGCCGCAGCGTCGCGCTCGCGCCCGACATCGCGCACGGTTGCGCCACGGCGCTCGCCCTGTCCGGCCGCGGCGACCGGATCGTCGTCTTCGGCTCGTTCCACGCCGTGGGGCCTGCGCTCGACTGGCTCGGCCTGTAGGCCGGCCCAGTAGGCCGGTCTATAATGACCGGCTTGGACACCGCCCTTCGCAATCGCCTCACCGGCGCCATCATCCTGGTGCTGATCGCCGTACTGCTGCTGCCCGAACTGCTCACCGGGTCGGGCGGCGCGGCCGGCCGATCTGCCCCCGACGGCAGCGCGACCCGCGATGCGGCAGGCGCCCCCCTGCAGACCCTGCAGATCGACCTGTCCGGGAGTGCCCGTGCACCGGCCGGTTCGCCCTCTGCGGCGCTGCCCGAGACGCCCGAAGACGCCGAACCGCCCCCCGGACCGGTGCAACTGCCCGTCCCGGAGGTCTCCCAGCCGCCCGCAGAGGCCACGCCGCAGGCGTCGGTGCAGGAGTCGGTGCCGGCGCCGGTGCCAGAGCCGCTGCAACAGCCGGCGCGACAGCCGGCGCGGGCCCCGGTGGTCCCCGAGGCGGTCCCGGCGACGCCCGCTGCGGCGCCTGCTGCGGCGCCTGCGCCGGGTGCGACCCGCTATTTCGTGCAGGTCGGCACCTTCGCGACCCGTGAGCGCGCCGAAGCAGCACAGAAGGACCTCGCACGCCGGGGTTTCGAGGTGATCATCAACGAGACCACCTCCGGCGCCCGCCAGTTCCACCGGGTGCGCGTCGGTCCCGTGGCGGACCGCGCCGCGGCGGTCGCGCTGGAGGCGCGGCTGCGACCGTTGGCGCCCGATCGCGCCATCGTCGCCGTGCCGCCCGCGCCGTGATGGGCCATGCCGTGATGACCCGCCGCGGCGCCAATCGGCTACACTTCGCGCCGTCGTGCCGCTTGGCTGCGCGATCCGGAGTCCGGACTTGACCTCATTCGACTTCTACTTCCTCGGCATCCTGCTCGCCTTCACGCTGGGCGGATTCCTCAGCGGGTTCATCCACAAGCTCTTCGGTCTCATCGGCCTCATCGCCTCGATCTGGGCCGGCATGCGCCTTGGCGACTTCGCCGAGCCGCTCTTCGTCGGGTTCATGAAGGACTCGATGCTGCGCTCGCTGGTCGCCTCGACCTTCGCGAGCCTGGTCGTTTACGTCTTCTTCCTCGTGCTCGGCAACCTGCTCGCCAAGGCCGTGAGGTCCTCGGCCATCGCACCGGTCGACCGCATGCTCGGGTTGCTGCTCGGCGCGGCCCAAGCGGTGGTGGTCATCGGCATCGTCGTGCTGGTCGGCCAGCAGTTCAAGCTCGACCAAAAAGACTGGTGGCGCAAGGCGGTGTTCAAGCACTCCGGCGACCAGGCCGCGCAGTTGCTCGATCGGGTGGTCGACTTCAAGTCGCTCTCCGGAAAGTGGCTCGATCCGGATCTTCAAGAGAAGATGGAAGAAGGCCGTGGCGAGGCGGAAGGCCTGCTCGGCGAGATGAGCCGGAAATCCATACCCGGGACGGAGTGACACCCCATGTGCGGCATCGCAGGCATCGTCGGCACCTCCCCCGTCAACCAACGGCTCTATGACGCGCTGACGGTGCTGCAGCACCGCGGCCAAGACGCCGCCGGCATCGTCACCGTCGCCGACGGCCTCGTCAGCATGCGCAAGGGGCAGGGCCTGGTGCGCGACGTGTTCGGCCAGCAGGACATGCTCGAACTGCGCGGCAATGTCGGCATCGGCCATGTGCGTTATCCGACGGCCGGCTGCGACAGCGCTTCGGAGGCGCAGCCGTTCTACGTCAACGCGCCCTATGGCCTCGTGTTCTGCCACAACGGCAACCTCACCAACGCCGCCGAACTCGCCGACGTGCTGGTCCGCGAGGAGCGACGCCACCTCAACACCAGCTCCGACTCCGAAGTGCTGCTCAACGTGCTCGCCTCCGAGCTGCAGCGCGTCGGTACGCCGCGGATCACCGCCGCCGATGTGTTCGCGGCGGTCACCGCGCTTTATCGGCGCTGCCGCGGCGGCTATGCCGTGGTGGCGATGGTGGTCGGTCACGGCATCCTCGGCTTCCGCGACCCGCACGGCATCCGCCCGCTGGTGCTCGGCCGGCGCGACACCGCCAAGGGCCCCGAATACATGCTCGCCTCCGAGTCGGTGGCGCTCGACATGCTCGGCTTCGGCAGCGTGCGCGACATCGCCCCGGGCGAGGCCGTGTTCATCGACGAGCATGGCCGCCTGCACGCCCAGCAGTGTGTCGCCACCACCCGCCACGCGCCCTGCATCTTCGAGTACGTCTATTTCGCGCGGCCCGACAGCATCATCGACAACGTCTCGGTGCAGCGCGCGCGCATGCGCATGGGCGACCGGCTCGCCGAGAAGATCCGCCGCGAGCGCCCGAACCACGGCATCGACGTCGTGATCCCGATCCCGGACACCAGCCGCACCGCCGCGCTGCAGGTCGCGCAGCACCTCGGCATCAAGTTCCGCGAAGGGTTCATCAAGAACCGCTACATCGGCCGCACGTTCATCATGCCGGGCCAGGAGCAGCGCAAGAAATCCGTGCGCTCCAAGCTCAACGCCATCGACCTCGAGTTCCGCAACAAGACCGTGCTGCTGGTCGACGACAGCATCGTGCGCGGTACGACCTCCGCGCAGATCATCGAGATCGCGCGCGAAGCGGGCGCGCGCAAGGTCTACTTCGCCTCGGCGGCCCCGCCGGTGCGCCATCCGAACGTCTACGGCATCGACATGCCGGCCGCCGACGAGCTGGTCGCGGCGGGCCGCACCGAAGAAGAAGTCCGCGCCGAGATCGGCGCCGACTGGCTCGTCTACCAGGACCTGGACGATCTCATCCAGGCCTGCCGGCACGACGATTCGCGGGTCTACGAGTTCGATACCTCGTGTTTCTCCGGCGAATACGTCACGGGCGACATCACGCCCGAGTACCTCGATTCCCTGCAGCGCCAGCGTTCCGATGACGCCAAGTCGCAGCGCCGCACCGCAGGCAGCCTCAAGGTCGTGCGCGGCGTCTGACCGCGCGTCCGTCGATGGACCTCGCTCCGCTGCGCGCACCGACGCCGCCCGCCTGGGTCGCCGAGGCCGTGCGGCGTTGGCCGGAACTGCTCGCCGACCACGCCAACTGCGAGAAAAAGGCCGCCTCGACGGCGCTTGCGCTGATGTTCGCCTATCCCGAGGACCGCGAACTTGCCGCCCGGCTCTCGCGCCTCGCACGCGAAGAACTGCGCCACTTCGAGCAGGTGGACCGGTTGATGCAGGACCAGGGCCTGCCGTACCTGCGGCAGAAGCCCGGCCGCTATGCCTCGCGCTTGCGCGCGGCGCTGCGCACCCATGAACCGTTCCGCAAGCTCGACCTGCTGCTGAGCGGCGCCTTGATCGAGGCGCGCTCCTGTGAGCGGTTCCGGCTGCTGGCGTCGTTGCCCGAGGGCGCGGGTTTGCCCGCACCCGTGGCCGCGCTCTATGCCGCCCTCGAGGCCTCCGAGGCCCGTCACTACCAGTTGTACCTGCGGCTCGCCGAGCGGCATGCGCAGGAGGCCGGACTCGCGGAACGTCGTGCGGAGGCGGGCGCCCTCATCGCCACGCGGCTCGCTGAACTCGCCGTGATCGAGGCCGAGGCCGCGACCTCGCCGGACACCGAGTTCCGCTTCCATTCTGGCGACCCAGCGGTCGGCGAGCCCGTGCTACGCGAAAGCGATCTCGCGCCGCGAGAACCCTGATCCGTCGAGCGTGAGCACGCTGCCGTGCTCGTACCAGGCGTCGAGCACGATGCGCTGTGCCGGCGCGCCATCGACCTCGTGCGCGTGCTCGGCGGGGCGGTGCGTGTGACCGTGGATCATCGTGCGCGTGCCTGTCGCGCGGAACGCGGCGACCACGGCCTCGGGCGCGACGTCCATGATCTCCGGTCGCTGTCGCGCCGTATGCGCCTTGCTGCCGGCGCGCGCGGCGCCCGCGAGCAATTGCCGCGCTTCGAGCGGCAGCGCGAGCACGCGTTCGCGGAACGCGTCCGAGCGTACCGTGCTGCGCAGTTCCTGGTACGCATGATCGCCCGTGCAGAGCAGGTCGCCGTGCGTGAGCAGGATGCGTCGGCCGCCCAAGGTGGCCACGCAGGGGTCGGGCAGCAGCGTCGCGCCGCTGCGCGCCTCGAACCCCGGGCCATAGAGGAAATCCCGGTTGCCTTGCATCACGAACACCGGCACACCGCTCGCCGCGAGCGCCGCGAACTCGCGGCAGAGGGCATCGCGCAGCGGATCCGGGTCGTCATCGCCCACCCACGCCTCGAAGAGGTCGCCGAGGACGTAGAGCGCCGTCGCCGTACGAGCCTCGCCACGCAGCAGGGCCGTGAACGCCGCCACCGCCTGCGGCGCATCCGCTTCGAGGTGCAGGTCGGAGACGAACAGGTATTTCACGCAGGCGATTGTATGGTAATTTTTCGGCCTGTCCCGCGCTGCACGGCGAACCCATGGCGCTTCCTCAGGCCGGCGCTCCCGCCGTAGCCACCCCCATCACCCGTTTTGCCCCGAGCCCGAGCGGCGAGCTGCATCTCGGCAATGCGCGCACGGCGCTGTTCAACTGGCTGCTCGCGCGCGGTCGGGGCGGGCGTTTCCTGCTGCGCATCGAGGACACCGACCGCGAACGCAGTCGGCCCGAGTTCGCCGCCCGCATCTACGAGGACCTGCGTTGGCTCGGCCTCGGCTGGGACGAGCCCATCGTCCTGCAGTCCGCCCGCGGCGAGGCCTATGCGCTCGCGCTCGCGCAGCTCGAGCAGGCGGGACGCGTCTATCCCTGCTATTGCACGCCGCTCGAGATCGAGGCCAGCCGCCGCGCACAGCTCGCCTCGGGCCGGCCGCCGCGCTATGCCGGCACTTGTCGCCACCTCGACGCCCACCAGCGCGCCGCGCGGGTCGCGGACGGCCGCAGGCCGGCGCTGCGTTTCCGGGTGCCGGACGAAGGCCGCATCGCCTTCACCGACCTCGTGCATGGCGACCAGACGTTCGAGTGCGCGGACATCGGCGATTTCATCGTCAGCCGCGCCGATGGCAGCGCCGCGTTCTTCTTCGGCAACGTGCTCGACGACGCGACGAGCGGTGTCACGCAGGTGCTGCGGGGCGAGGACCACCTGTCCAACACCCCGCGCCAGCTGCTGATCGCGCAGGCGCTCGGCCTGCGAGCGCCGCAGTACGGGCATCTGTCGCTGCTCACCGGCGCCGACGGCGCGCCGCTCTCCAAGCGTCAGGGGGCGCAGACCCTGCGCGAGCTCCGCGAAGCGGGTGTGATGCCGCTCGCGATCGTGAACCAGCTCTACCGGCTCGGGCACTCGGGCGGCAGCGACGGCCTGCACGATCTCGCGACGCTCGCGCGCGAGTTCGATACGGCGCGCCTCGTGCGCTCGCCCGCGCGTTTCGATCCGGTGCAACTCGAGGCCTGGCAGAAGGCCGCGGTGCATGCGATGCCCGTGGCCGATGCGCTCGAGTGGCTGCGACCCGTGCTGCCGGCGGGGCTCGATCCGGCCGCCGCGCAGGCGTTCGCGGCCTTGATGCAGCCGAACCTCGTGTATCCGGCGGAGGCCAAGGACTGGCTGGCCGTGGTGTTCGGCGAGCTGCCGCCGCCCGGTGAGGCCGCGGCGGCGACCGAAGCCTCGGCGCTCACCGAGGCGGGCCCAGAATTCTTTGCCGCCGCGGCCGATGTGCTGCGCGCCCGCGCGGAGGACCTTGCGCTCGGCGCACCGGCCGCCTGGAAAGCCGCCACCGCCGCCCTCAGCGCCGCTACGGGCCGCAAGGGGCCGGCCCTGTTCAAGCCGCTGCGGCTCGCGCTCACCGGCCGCCTGCACGGGCCGGAACTCGCGCCGCTCATCGCGCTCATGACCCCGGCCCGCGCCATCGCGCGCCTCGAGCGGTTATCATCCCGCGCCCCATGATCCGCATCCACGACTCCCTCACCGGCCAGAAGCAGGCCCTGCGCCCGATCCGTCCCGGCGAGGTGCGCATGTACCTCTGCGGCGATACGGTCTACGACTTCTGCCACATCGGCCATGCGCGCTCCAAGGTCGCGTTCGACGTCGTGCGTCGCCACCTCACGCACCGCGGCTACCGCGTCGTGTTCGTGCGGAACATCACCGACATCGACGACAAGATCATCCGCCGCGCCGCCGAACTCGGCGAGCCCATCGGCACCTTCACCGAACGCTTCATCACGGCGATGCACGAGGACTACGACCGTCTCGGTATCCTGCGTCCCGATCACGAGCCCCGCGCCACCCAGTACGTGCCCGGCATGGTCGCGCTCGCACAGCGGCTCATCGACCGTGGGCACGCCTACGTCGCCGACGACGGCGATGTGATGTATTCGGTGTCGAGCTTCGCGTCCTACGGGCAGCTCTCGGGCAAGAAGCTCGCCGACCTGCGGGCGGGCGCACGCATCGAGGTCGATGCCGCCAAGCGCGACCCGCTCGATTTCGTCCTCTGGAAGCGCGCCAAGCCGGGCGAGCCGTCCTGGGACTCGCCCTGGGGCCCCGGCCGTCCGGGCTGGCACATCGAGTGCTCGGTCATGTCGGCGGACATCCTGGGCGACGAGTTCGACATCCACGCGGGCGGCATGGACCTCAAGTTCCCGCACCACGAGAACGAGATCGCGCAGTCCTGTGCCGCGACCGGCGCGCACTTCGCGCACCTCTGGATGCACAACGGTTTCGTCAACGTCGACGACGAGAAGATGTCGAAGTCGCTCGGCAACTTCTTCACCATCCGCACCGTGCTCGACTCGGGGCGCGTGCGCCACCCCGAGGTGCTGCGGTTCTTCCTCATCGGCAGCCAGTACCGCGGGCCGATCAACTATTCGCTCGCGCAGATCGAGCAGGCCGACGCGGCGCTCGGTCGCCTGTATACGGCGCTGCGCGGCCTCGATGCGCCGCCCGTCGCCGCGCCGGTGATGCCGGTGGGCGAGGGCGCGGACGCGGCCGCGGCCGCCTCCGGTACGGCCGCAGCCGGCGATACCGTCGCCGCCGCCTGGCAGGCGTTCCACACCGCGATGGACGACGACTTCAACACGCCCGAGGCGCTCGCCGTGCTGCAGGGCCTCGCGGGCGAGATCAACCGCGCGACGGCGGGCGGCGATACCGCGCGGGCGACGACGCTCGCGCAGGGGCTCCGCTCGATGGGCGCAGTGCTCGGTGTGCTCGCGTTGCCGGCGGAGGAGTGGTTCCGCGCGACGGGGCTGCAGGCAGCGGCCGGGGAGGGCGGTGCCACGGCCGACGCCTGGGACGACGCCCGCATTGACGCCGCCATCGCCGACCGCAAGGCCGCGCGTCAGGCCAAGGATTTCAAGCGCTCGGACGAGATCCGCGACGCGCTCGCAGCGGCGGGCATCGTGCTCGAGGACAAGCCGGGCGGCGTCACCGTCTGGCGGCGGCAGTAGCGCGGCGTTTGCGCGTCGGCGCTGGGCGCGGCGCCCTATAGGACGGCGGGTCGGGCTCCTGAAGGAGCGTGCGCACCCGCGGCACCTTCGGATCGAACCAATCTTCGAGCTCGAGGCCGCGCACGCGACCGAACTCGCGGGTGTTTCGGGTCACCAATACGGAGTGTGTGGCGAGCGCTGTCGCCGCGATCAGCGTGTCGATCGGACCGAGCGGCGTTCCGGCGCGTTCGAGGTCGGCACGCAGCGTCGCGGCCGCCGCAGCGCAGGCCTCGTCGAAGGCGACGGTTCGCAGCGCCGCGAGCAGGGTCTCCGCACCCTGCATCAGCGCGCGGGCGGATGGTCTTGTGCCATCCAGCCTCGCCAAGCCGGATCGCAACTCGTAGACGACGACGGCCGGGACAGCCACTTGGTCGCGCTTCAGGGTCAGCATGCGCGCGCCGACGCCGCCTTCTCCCCTCAGCAGATAGGACACGATGTTGGTATCGAGCAGGTGCATCAGTCGTCGAGCGCGACGCGCGGGATATCCACGCCCTTGGTCTTGCCGGGTTCTTCGCGCA
>JBIIVD010000088.1:0-4557 GCA_044339635.1 Steroidobacteraceae bacterium
TCTCGCCGAAGTGCATCGGCTCGAAGTCGCGCAACCATTCGCGCTCCCAGGCCTTGTCCTCGACGGGGCGCAGTTGCAGCCGCCCGACGTCGCAGCCGATGTCGGCGGCGAGGAACAGCAGTTGCGCAGGCGGCAGCGCATCGGCCTCGAAGATCGCCTGCAGGCGCGTGGCCGGCCACAGGCGCACCTCGCCGGGCGCGGGCTCGAGGATCGCGTCATCGCGTTGGTCGGTATAGGTGACGGCGAGCGCGCCGGCCTCGAAGCAGGCGCTCTCCACGGCCTCCGGGTCGAGGCCATCGAGATCGAGGGTGAGGGCGACCTGCGGCACGGCGCGTGCCTATTTCAGGCCGAGACGACGCTCGAGGTAATGGATGTCGAGACCGCCTTGCTGGAACGCTGCGTGCGCGAGGATCTCCTGGTGAAGCGCGGCGTTGGTCTTGATGCCCTCGACCACCATCTCGGCGAGCGCGTTGCGCATGCGGGCGATCGCGGTGTCGCGGGTGTCGCCGTGCGAGATGAGCTTGGCGATCAGCGAGTCGTAGTTGGGCGGCACGCTGTATCCCGAGTAGAGATGGCTGTCGACGCGGATGCCGGGGCCGCCGGGCGCGTGCCAGAGGCGCACGGGCCCCGGCGAGGGCATGAAGGTCTTGGGGTCCTCGGCGTTGATGCGGCACTCGAGCGCATGGCCGCGCAGCACGATGTCCGACTGAGTCCACGGCAGCTTCTCGCCTGCGGCGATCATGAGCTGCGCTTTCACGAGGTCGATGCCGGTGACGAGCTCGGTCACCGGATGCTCGACCTGGATGCGCGTGTTCATCTCGATGAAATAGAACTCGCCGTTCTCATACAGGAACTCGAGCGTGCCGGCGCTGCGGTAGCCCACCGCGCGGCAGGCTTCGACCACGCGTTCGCCCATGCGCGCGCGCTGCGCCTCGGTGATGCCGGGCGCGGGCGCTTCCTCGATCACCTTCTGGTGGCGGCGCTGCATGGAGCAGTCGCGCTCGCCCAGATGGATGACGTTGCCGTGGTGGTCGGCCAGCACCTGGAACTCGATATGCCGCGGCTTCTCGAGGAATTTCTCCATGTAGACCTGGTCGTTGCCGAAGGCGGCGAGCGCCTCCGACCGGGTCACGTTGATCGCGTGCAGCAGCGCCGCGGCGTTGTGCACGACGCGCATGCCGCGGCCGCCGCCGCCGCCCGAGGCCTTGATGATGACCGGGTAGCCGATGTCCTTGGCGATGCGCAGGTTCTCGTCGCCGTCGAGCCCGAGCGGTTCGCCCGAGCCGGGCACGCAGGGCACGCCGTAGGACTTCATGGCCTTGATCGCGGAGACCTTGTCGCCCATGAGGCGGATCGTCTCGGCCTTCGGGCCGATGAAGGTGAAGCCGCTCTGCTCGACGCGCTCGGCGAAATCGGCGTTCTCGCTGAGGAAGCCGTAGCCCGGGTGGATCGCGGCGGCGTCGGTGAGCTCCGCCGCCGAGATGATCGCCGGCATGTGCAGGTAGCTCTTGGCCGAGGGTGGCGGCCCGATGCACACCGATTCGTCGGCGAGCAGCACGTGCTTGAGGTTCGCATCGACGGTCGAATGCACGGCGACCGTCTTGATGCCGAGCTCGCGGCAGGCTCGCAGCACGCGCAGCGCGATCTCGCCGCGGTTCGCGATGATGACCTTGTCGAGCATGGTCAGGCGATCGAGAACAGCGGCTGGCCGAACTCTACGGGGTCGCCGTTCTGCACCAGCACCGAGGTGACGCGCCCGGCGCGGTCGCTCTCGATCTGGTTCATCATCTTCATGGCCTCGATGATGCACAGCACCTCGCCGACCTTGACCTCGTCGCCGATCTGCACGAAGGCCTTGGCGCCCGGTGCCGGCGCCGAGTAGAACGTGCCGACCATCGGGGCCGGCACCGTATGTTCCGTCGAGCGCGGGGCAGCGGCGGGGGCGGCCGCGGCGATCGGCGCGGCGCCTGCGGCGCCTCTTTCGGCCGCGAACGAGGGCATCGGCGGCGGGGCGTAATAGGCGACCGGCGCCGCGGCGCCGCTCGGCGCACGGCTGATGCGCACCGACTCCTCGCCTTCCTTGATCTCGATCTCGTTGATGCCCGACTCTTCGAGCAGTTCGATCAGTTTCTTGACCTTGCGGATGTCCACGATCACCCCGGGGAAGCCAGATGCTGGATCGTGGACTTTACCCCAACATGACGGCAATGAGGGTCGATTTGCCGCGATTGACCGCCGATCGGAGGCGAATCAGGCGGGTTTTTCGGTCCGCAGGCCTTCGAGGCGTTGCAGTTCGGTGCGGATCAGGCCCTGCACCACCTCCAGCGACAGGCGTCCGGCGTTCAGCAGCTCGATGTGGTCGAGGATGAAGGCGGCCTCGTCGGCGTGCAGTTCGCCGACCTTCACGGCCACGATCCGACGCTGGGCGTCCGCGAAGACCGTGAACGGGAACACCGGATCGATGCCGAAGGCGTCGGCGGCGGCCAGGCCGTCCTCCTCCCCGATCAGCAACGGGTAGTCGAGACCGATCTTGGCGGCGTACTTGAGGACATCCTCGCGGAAGTCCACGGCGATGCCGACCACCTCGACGCCGCGCGCGCCGCGTTCGGTGCGGAGCTGACGCAGTAGCGGGATCTCGCGACGGCAGGGCGCGCACCAAGTGGCCCAGAAATTCACGATGAGCGAGGGGTGCTCGAAGCTCGAGAGCTTGCGCAGCGGGCCCTCGGGCGTGGCGAGCGCGAAATCCGGCAACACCGTCGGGATCACCCGCGAGGGCTTGCGACCGCTCTGGGCGGCATCGCCCGCCGCCGGGGCGCCCGGGACGCCGGTCGCGGCGACATCGCCCGCCGAGGTCGAGGGCTTGCCCGACAGATAGAGATACACGCCTGCGCCCGCGAGCAGCGCGGCGAGCACGACGGGAAGGATGAGTTTTTTCACGGTGCGCTCCCTGCGGTGACCGGCGTACTGCCGGTGGCTTGTGCGGCGACGGCCGCGAACTCCGCGGCCTTCATGAATCCGACCACGCGGTACTGCGTCCGTTCCCTGCCGTCGGGACCCCAGAACGCGATGGTCGGCGGGCCGAAGATCCCGAAGCGCTGCAACAGCGCCTGGTCGGCGGCGTCGTTGGCCGTGACGTCGGCTTTGAGCAGCACGGCGCCTGCGAGCGCCTGTTGCACCTTCGGATCCGTGAAGGTGTAGCGCTCCATCTCCTTGCAGGAGACGCACCAGTCCGCATAGAAATCGAGCATCACGGGCCGTCCGGCCGCCGCTGCGGCGGCAAGTTCACGGTCGAGCCCGTCCGTGCCCTTGATGCTGCGGAACTCGAGCCCCTTGGCCTCGCGCGCGAGCTGCGGGATGGGCGCGAGCGGGTCGCGCCCGCCGAGCGCCGCGCCGATGAGCATCGTGAGGCCCCAGGCGCCGAGCAGCAGCCCCGCGATGCGCGTGGCGCCCCCGCGTACGCCCGCGCTCGCGCCGGTGCTTGGGCGCCACCGCCATAGCAGCCAGGCGCCCGCCAGAGCCGGCACCGCCCACAGTGCGAGCGTGACGCGCTCCGGCAGGATGCGCGCCAGCATCCACACCGCCACCGCGAGCAGCAGCACACCGAAGAATTGTTTGACGGTGTCCATCCACGCGCCGGCCTTGGGCAGCAGGCGGCCCGCAGACGCGCCCACCGCAAGCAGGGGCACGCCCATGCCGAGCGACATCGCGAAGAGCGCGCTGCCGCCGCGCAGCATGTCGCCGGTCTGCGCGATCACCGCGAGCGCCGCGAACAACGGCGGCGCCACGCAGGCCGAGACGATCAGCGCCGAGAGCGCGCCCATGGCCGCGACGCCGCCCAGGGTGCCGGCGCGTTGGCGGTTGCTCGCATCGGACAGGCGCGTCTGCAGCGCAGCCGGTACCTGGATGGTGAACAGGCCGAACATCGACAGCGCCATCACCACGAAGAAGAGCGCGAACAGCACGATGATCCAGGGCTTCTGGAAGAGCGCCTGCACCTGTTGCCCGGCGGCGGCGGCGGCGACCCCGGCGAGCGTGTTGGTGACCGCCATGCCGAGCACATAGGCGAGCGAGAGCGTGAAGGCGCGTTTCGGCGTCACCGAGCTGCCCTGGCCGGCGATGATCCCGGAGAGGATCGGCACCATCGGCAGCACGCAGGGCGTGAAGGCGAGCAGCAGGCCGAGCCCGAAGAACGTGGCGAGCACGAGCGGCAGCCGCCCGTCGCGGATCAGCGAGGCGAGCCGGTCCTGCTCGGAGACGAAGCCGCCCGTCGCGCCCCCCATGGTCGCGCCGCCCGCGGCGTCACGGGGCGGGGGCCCGGCGGTCGCGGTGCCGGTGGTGGCGGGCAGCACGACCTTCATCCGGCGCTTTTCGGGCGGGTAGCAGAGCCCGGCGTCGGCGCAGCCTTGCAGCCCGACCACCAAAGGGAGTTCCAGCGCACCGCCCGGTGCGCGCGACACGGGTACCGTGATGCTCACGGCCTCGTTGAAGACCTGTTGGCGACCGAAGAACTCGTCTTCTTTCTCTTCGCCGGCCGGGATATCGGCGGCACCGAGCGTG
>JBIIVD010000013.1:0-50567 GCA_044339635.1 Steroidobacteraceae bacterium
AAGCGCCGCAGCGCGGCGTCGAAATATTCATTCTCGCGGACACGAACGCTCGGCATCTGAAACCTCAAGTCCTTGATCGGAAAGGGAAATCGACCTGACCCCCCCAAGGCCCTGCTTGGGCAGGGGCGGGGATTCTAATGATCCCCGCTCCAAAAGGCAAAACCTCCCCACTCTCCCATGCGCGTCCTTGCCCTCGAATCCTCCTGCGACGAGTCTGCCGTCGCCATCCTCGACGACCGTCGGGGCTTGCTCGCGCACGTGCTGCACACCCAGGTCGAGGTGCACCAGGCCTATGGGGGTGTGGTACCGGAACTCGCCTCGCGTGACCATGTCCGTCGGCTCCTGCCCTTGGTCGAGCGCGCGCTCGCCGAGGCCGGCACCGACCCTGCCGGCATCGACGGCGTGGCCTACACCGCGGGACCCGGCCTGATCGGGGCGCTGCTGGCCGGTACCGCCCTCGCGCGATCGCTGGCGATGGCCTGGGGCGTGCCGACGATCGGGGTCCACCATCTGGAGGGGCATCTGCTGGCGCCGCTGCTCGAGCCCGACCCGCCGGCCTTCCCGCATCTCGCGTTGCTGGTCTCGGGCGGCCACACGATGCTGATCGAGGCCCGCGGGCTCGGCGACTACCACTTGCTCGGCGAGACCCGGGACGATGCGGCGGGCGAGGCCTTCGACAAGAGCGCCAAGCTGCTCGGCCTGCCGTATCCCGGCGGTCCGCATCTCGCGCGGCTCGCCGAGCGGGGGCGACCGGGCCGCCTCGTGTTCCCGCGGCCGATGCTCGACCGGCCCGGGCTCGAGTTCAGTTTCTCGGGTCTCAAGACCGCCGTGCTGCACGCGGTGCGCGCGCTGCCCGCAGCCGCCGGCGACCCGGAGCGCGCCGATATCGCGCTCGCGCTGCAGGACGCGGTGGTCGACACCCTCATCGCCAAGGCGGTACGTGCGCTCGATGCCACCGGCTTCGATGCGCTCGTGGTGTCGGGCGGCGTGAGCGCGAACCGCAGCCTGCGCGAGCGGCTCGGCGCCGCCGCGCGCGCCCGCGGCGCCCGCGTGTACTATCCGCGTCCCGAGTTCTGCACCGACAATGCGGCGATGATCGCGGTGGCGGGCCTCGCGCGGCTCGCGGCCGGCGAGCACGATTCGCCCGGCATCCGGGCGCGCGCGCAGTGGCCGCTGATGTCGCTGCGGCCGCCCACCCCTTCGGATACCGCCCCCAGGAGCCCGACATGACCCGACGGTCCGACCTCATCTTCGTGCGCGGCCTCGAGATCGAATGCATCATCGGTTTCATCGAGTGGGAGCGGCGGATCAAGCAGCGCGTGGTCATCGACCTCGAGATGCCCGTCGATTGCGCGCGCGCGGCGGGCAGCGATGACGTGGTCGACACCCTCGACTACAACGAGGTGGCGGTCCGGGTGACCGCCTTCGTCGGCGCATCGCAGTTCATGCTCGTCGAGACGCTGGCACAGCGCATCGCGATGCTCATCCTCACCGAGTTCGGTCTCGAGTGGGTGCGTCTGTCGGTGAACAAGCCGGGCGCGATCCGCGGGTCGCGCGACGTCGGCGTCTCCATCGAGCGCCGCCGCGAAGACCTGCCGGCGTCCGGGTGACCCGACTACCAGGCGACGCTGCGGCCGCCGTCCACCGGCAGCACCTGTCCGGTGACGAACGGCGCGTCGGCCGCGAAGAAGAGCGCGGTCCGGGCGATGTCCGCCGCGGAGCCGCTGCGCTGCAGCAGCGTGCGCGAGACGATCTTCTCCTGCAGCGCGGGATCGGCCCTGCCGTCGGCGGGCCACATCACCGGGCCGGGCGCGATCGCATTGACGCGGACCTCGGGTCCGAGCTCGCGCGCCAGCGAGCGCGTCAGCATGATCAGCCCCGCCTTGGCGACGCCATAGACCGGATGGTGGCGCAGCGGCCGCAGGCCGTGGATGTCCACGATGTTGAGGATCAGCCCCTGCGTCGCGCGCAGCGCGGGCGCAGCGGCCTGCGACAGGAAGAGCGGCGCCTTGAGGTTGCTGCCGAGCAGGTCGTCCCAGTGCGCCTCGGTGATCTCCCCGACCGGCGTCGGATAGAAGGTCGAGGCGTTGTTGACCAGGATGTCGAGACGGCCGAAGCGCTGCTGCGCCGCCTCGATGAGCGAGGGCAGTCGCGGCGTGTCGAGCAGGTCGAGCGCGACCGCGTACGCGCTGCCCGCGCGCGTCTGCTCGAGCGCGGCGACCAGCGCCGCGGCCTCCTGCGCCGAGGTGTGATGGTGCACCAGCACGTCGGCGCCTGCCGCATGCAGCGTGCGCAGGATCTCGGCGCCGACGCGACGGGCGCCGCCCGTCACCAGCGCGACCTTGCCCGCGAGCGGCGCGCGGGCGTTGTCTGTGGCGTCCATGGGGCGCGAGTATGAACCGCGACGACCTGCGCTCACAGTCCGGCCCGGCGTTGCCCGTGCCGGACGCCGCGGAGCGCGATCGTTCGCAGCGGCTCTCGACGCTCATCGCCCGGCGCATCGATGACGCCGGCGGTTGGATCTCCTTCGCCGAGTACATGCAGCAGGCCTTGTATGCGCCTGGCCTCGGCTACTACGCGGCGGGCAGCGCGCAGTTCGGCGAGGGCGGGGATTTCGTCACGGCGCCCGAGCTCTCGCCCTTGTTCGCGACGACGGTCGCGGCGGGGCTCGACCCGGTGCTGCGCGCGCTCGGCGGCGGTCGGGTGCTGGAGCTCGGACCGGGCAGCGGCCGGTTCGCCGCCGGGGCGCTCGCCGAGTTCACGGCGCAGGGGACCCCGGTCGAGGAGTACCTGCTGCTCGAGCCCGGCGCGGCGTTGGTCGCGCGGCAGCAGGCGCTGCTGAGGGAGGGCGCACCGCCCGCAACGGCGCCTGATGCGCCGATCCCGCGCCGTTGGCTCGACGCCCTGCCCGAGCCGTTCGACGGCGTGGTGATCGCCAACGAGATCGTCGATGCGCTGCCGTGCGAGCGCTTCGTGATGCAGCAGGGCGTCCCGTGGCGGCTCGGGGTCGGTCATCGCCATGCGTCCGTCGGCGCTGCCGCCGCGGACGATGCCGCCGCCGCCCGGATCGACGGTGCAGGTACGCCGCTCTTCGAATGGCGTGCGCGTCCGCCGGACGGCGCTTGTCCCGGCGATGCGGCCTTCGCCGCCGTGATGCGGCAGCGGCTGCAGGCGCTGGCCGCAGCGGGCGTGGCGTTGCCGGACGGTTGTTGCGGCGAGTTCCATCCGGCGCTCGGGGATTGGGTGGCCTCGCTCGCCCGCTGCCTGCGGCGCGGCGTGCTGCTGTTCTTCGACTACGGACTGCCGCGCGCGCAGTTGCTGCGCCCCGAGCGGCTGCACGGCACCTTGCGCGGGTTCTTCCGCCATCGCGCCCACGACGATCCTTTTTTTTGGCCGGGGCTGTCGGACCTCACCGCCTGGGTGGACTTCACCGCGCTCGCCGAGGCGGGCGAGGCCGCCGGGCTCGAGGTCGCGGGCTTCACCACGCAGGCGGGATTCCTGCTGGGCGGCGGCATCGAGGCGCGGCTCGCCGCGGCGCAGGACGCCGCGCCCGATGCGGCGGCGCGCGCGGCGCTCGCGCACGGCGCGCGTCGGCTGCTGTTGCCGGGCGAGATGGGCGAGGCCGTCAAGGTCATGGCCTTGGCGCGCGGTTGCGAGGTGCTGCCCACGGCGTTCGCGCTGCAGGACCTGCGGCGCGCGCTCTAGGCCGCGCCGGTCACTTCGGGCAGGCCGCCTCGATCGCCGCGAGGCGCTTGCGGCGCAGCCGTTCGCCGAAGGCCGGCCCCACGAGCCCGGCGCGCTCGGCCGCATCCAGCGTCACCGCTGCGGCGGCCGCGAATCCCGCCTCGAGCCGCGCGCGTTGCGGATAGGGCTCCGCTTCGCGGCCGAGCCGGCCGCGGGCGTCGCACTCGCAGGCCTCGAGCAGTTCATGGAATCGCGCCGGCCGGCGGAACGCGTCGCAGGACTCATAGAGCTCGAGCAGCGTGGTCGCGCGCAGTTCGAGCCCGCGGTGCACGGTGGTGTGGAAGCGGCTCGCGAGCAGCGCGAGCTCGCGGTGCTCCTGCGGCACGCGCAGCCGCGCGCACACCGCCTCGACGGCGGCGAGGCCGCGGGTCTCGTGCGCGATGTGCCGTGGCCATTCGGCGGGCGGCGTCAGCGCCTTGCCGAGATCGTGCAGCAGCACCGCGAAGCGCACCGTGACCGGCGCGCCGCGCGCGGCCGCCGCCTGCAAGGCGAGCAGCAGGTGCAGGCCGGTGTCGATCTCGGGATGGTGCTGGGCGGGTTGCGGCACGCCGAACAGCGCGTCGACTTCGGGCAGCAGCACCTTGAGCGCGCCGCAGTCGCGCAGCGCCTCGATCGCGGCGCGCGGCTGCGGTTCGCCGAGCGCGCGTTCGAGCTCGCGCCAGACCCGTTCGGGGACGAGCGCGTCGGCCTCGCCCGCCTCGACCATGCCGCGCATCAGCGCGACGGTCTCCGGCGCGATGCGGAAACCGAGCGGCGCGAAGCGCGCCGCGAAGCGCGCGACGCGCAGGATGCGCACCGGGTCCTCGGCGAACGCGGGCGACACATGCCGCAGCACGCGCCGCTCGAGGTCCGCGCGGCCGCCGTACGGGTCGATCAGCGTGCCGTCGGCGGCCTGCGCCATCGCATTGACCGTGAGGTCGCGCCGCAGCAGGTCCTGCTCCAGCGTGACGGTCGGCGAGAAATCGGTGCTGAAGCCGCGGTAGCCCGGGCCCACCTTGCGCTCGAGCCGCGCGAGCGCGTGTTCCTCGTGGGTCTCGGGGTGCAGGAACACCGGGAAGTCGCGCCCGACGGCGCGGAAGCCCCGCGCCTCGAGCTCGGCGGGCGTCGCGCCCGTGACCACCCAGTCCCGTTCGCCCACCGGGCGACCGAGCAGTCCGTCGCGCACCGCGCCGCCGACCAGGTAGATCTCCATGCGACGCATGGTACCCGAGGCCGGGCGTATGGACGGCGCGGCGCGGTCAGCGACGCAGGTAGGTCGGTGCGAGGGCGCGCAGGGAGGCAGGCACGATGCCGAGCGGCGCGCAGCCGTCCTCGCGGCAGACGTTGTCCACCGTGAGCGAGCGGTAGTTGTCGGTGGAGAAGGGCTTGCCGGGCACGAAGTCCATCACCCGCGCCTGCAGCCGCGCGACCGCATCCGGCAGGGGCAGCACGCGGGTGCGGATGCCCGCCGATCCGCCGGCGAGCCGGACCAGATCGCCGAGCGTGAAGATCTCGGGACCGCAGAGATCGTAGGCGCGGCCCACGCTGCTGCCGCCCGGCAAGGGCGCGCCGTCGGGCAGCCGGTCGTCGAGGGCATGTGCGAACGCCGCGGCGACGTCGTCGACCCAGATGGGCGCGAACCGCGCCCCGGCACGCGCCAGCGGGATCACGCCCTGCGAGAGGCGCAGCAGCCCCGCGAAGCGGTTCATGAACGAGTCGCCGGCGCCGAAGATCACGGACGGCCTGAAGATCGTCCAGCGCAGCGATGCGGGTGCGGCGCGGACATGGCGCTCGGCCACGCCTTTGGACTGCAGATAGAAGCTCGGGCCATCCGGGGCGGCGCCAAGCGCGCTCATGTGCAGCAGCCGCGTGGCTCCCGCGGCGGCGGCCTGCGCGACGGTCTTGCGCGCGAGCTCGGCGTGCGCGTGGGCGAAGCCCGCGCCCGAGAAGCCCTTTTCATTGAGGATGCCGACGAGGTTGATGACCGTGTCGCAGCCCGTGAACGCCTGGCGCAGCGTCGGCTCGTCGTGCACGTCGGCGCGCAGGATCCGCACCGTCGGCAGCACCGCGAGGGGGCGGCCGTTGCGCGGGTCGCGGGTCAGCACCCGCAGCTCGTGGCCCGCGGCCGCGAGCCGCGAGACCACCGCGGTGCCGACGAAGCCGGTACCGCCCAACACCGCGATGCGCCGCGGTCGAGGCGCCATGCCCGGGTCTGTCCCGTTCATCGCAGCAGCACGATGGCGAGTTCGCCGTTGCGCCGCACCTGCAGCACCAAGGTGCCGCCGCGCGCGGCGGCGGCGGCCGAGGCGGCGGTGAGGTCGGCGCGCCGCGCGATGCGCGCGCCGTTCGCCGACAGGACCACATCGCCCGCGCGCAGGCCTGAGGCTGCTGCCGGGCTGCCTGGCGTGACGCTGCGCACCGCGACGCCGCCGTCCGGCGTGTCTTCGAGGTTCGCGCCCTGGAACCCCCGGTGCAGGGCGTCGGGCGCGGGCTTGGCCGCGGCGCCGGGCGCCGCGGGCGGTTCTGCACCGGAGGGGTCTGCGACCACCGCGGAGAGCTGCAGCGCACGCCCTTCGCGCAGCAGGCCGACATCGACCTTGTCGCCGACGCGCAGCAGTCCGATGGCGTTGCGGAATTCCGCGGAGGATCTCACCGTGCGGCCGTTGAGCGTCGTGACCACATCGCCCGCCCTGAGGCCGGCGCGCGCCGCCGCGGAGTCGCGCAGCACCTGGGTGACGAGCGCGCCGCTCGTCCCGGGCAGGCCGAGCGCCTGTGCGATGTCCTGAGTCACCGGCGCGAGCGTCACGCCCAACTGGCCCCGCTTCACCGAGCCGAAGCGGATGATCTGGTCCATCACGCTGCGCGCCATGTTGACCGGGATCGCGAAGCCGATGCCGATGTTGCCGCCGTTGCCGGAGAGGATCATGTTGTTGATGCCGACCAGTTCGCCGCGGAGGTTCACGAGTGCGCCGCCGGAATTGCCGGGGTTGATCGAGGCGTCGGTCTGGATGAGGCTCTCGAAGCCGTCGGGGTTCATGCCGGAGCGGCCGAGCGCGCTCACGATGCCGTAGGACACCGAGTGCTGCAGCCCGAAGGGGTTGCCGATCGCTGCCACGTAGTCACCGGGCTCCAGCCGGTCGGAATCGCCGAGCGCGATCGGCGTGAGCTGCGGCGCCTCGATCTGGATCACCGCGACATCGGTGCGCGGGTCGCTGCCGACCAGCTTGGCCGGGAACTCGCGTTCGTCGAACAGCGTGACGGTGATCTCGCGCGCGTTCTCGACCACATGCGCGTTGGTGATGATGTAGCCGCGCCCGGCGTCGACGATGACGCCGGAGCCGGCCGACTGGAACGGCCGCTCGCGCGCACCGCCGTCGGGCGGCGCATTGAAGAAGCGCCGGAAGAACGGGTCGTCGAGCAGCGGGTTGCGGCCCTGCTCACGCACCGCGCCCTGCACGCCGATGCTCACCACGGCGGGCGACACGCGCTTGATCATGGGCGCGAGCGAGGGCATCGGCGCCACGGTGCGCGCGCCGCCGTCGGTTGGAGGTGCCTGCACGGCCTGGGCGGCGGCGGGTGCAGCCCGACCGCAGAGGGCGGACAGTCCGGCGAGCACGGCGAGGGCCGTGAGCCGGCGGGAAGTTGCGGATGAGGTGCGCGACATCACGTCATTGTAGGCAGTCCCCCGGCCGGGCGTCAGTTCGCCCGGCCGGGGGGTCAGGTCACCGAAGGGTCAGGTCATCGACGGGTCAGGCGGCTTCGACCGTGATGCGCCGCGGCTGCAGCTTGGCGAGCTTGGCGATCCCGACTTCCAGCACGCCGTGGTGGCTGCGTGCCGTGATCTGCTCGGCATCGGCATCCTCGGGCAGCGCAAAGCGCCGCTGGAAGCGCGTGACCGTGCCCTGCGGATGGCGGGCCGGGCGCTGGGCTTCCAGCGTCAGCACGCCTTGTTCGACGGTGATCTGCGTGTCCTGCGGGGCGACGCCGGGCAGGTCGGCACGCAGCAGATAGCGGCCATCTTCTTCCTGCACTTCCACGCGCGGCAGCAGTGCCACCGGGCGGGTATCGGCGGCGCCGAGCAGGTTCCATTCATATCGTACGAGGCTCATGGGTCGGATCTCCTTGGGAGTCAGGGTGGGGTCTTGCCCCTTGTCCGGGGATATGCGGATTCCGTCGCCGCTTTCAAGGGATAACCTGTGGATGGTGTGTGGATGGCCTGACACAACATGTTGCGTGGATGACCCAAGTGCACCGGAAGGCACTCCGGTGCGTCGATCGGACGGTGTATCGCCGCAGGGGTTACCGTAAGATGATGAAAATATTAAACTTTTTATTACGCTTCGAATTGATTACAAAACCTTGACGCTGTCCGGAACGCTGCTTAACCTTCCCCCATCCACACAACATCTTGTGTGCGGTGCGTCCCGGAGTCCGTCCGGGGGGCGATCGCACCCGATCGCGGGTGGAGGGTCAGGGTTCAGGTCTTCATCCGGTCGAGTCTGTGGGTCCAGGCTCGGGAAATCGGTCCAGAGGATCAGGATCCCCGCATCAGGGACCAAGAATCAGGGGGAGGGTGGCCGCCACAGGCGGAAACCCGCTACGGGACAACCAACGCCACGGCGCCTTCGGCAGCCGTGGTCTGCATTTTTAAAAGGATTTTCCAAATGATCTACCGAATCCGCCCGGAGCCTCATCGCGCATGAACAGCGTCGTCAAGCTCGTCGCCCACGACATCGATGCCATCCCGTTCCAGGAGGCGTCGCTCGACATCTGGGACAAAAAATACCGCCTCGTCTCCAAGTCGGGCGCGCCCATCGACCAGTCCATGGACGACACCTACAAGCGTGTCGCGCGGGCGCTGGCCGACGTCGAGGCGCCGGCCGAGCGCGAGCACTGGTACGAGCGTTTTCTTTGGGCGTTGCGCCGCGGCGCGATCCCCGCGGGCCGCATCACCTCGAACGCCGGTGCGCTCGAGCACAAGCCCGCCACCTCCACCATCAACTGCACGGTGTCGGGCACCATCGAGGATTCGATGGACGACATCCTCAACAAGGTCCACGAGGCCGGCCTCACGCTGAAGGCGGGCTGCGGCATCGGCTACGAGTTCTCCACGCTGCGCCCGCGCGGCGCGTACGTCTCGGGCGCCGGCGCGTACACCTCGGGCCCGCTGTCCTTCATGGACATCTACGATAAGATGTGTTTCACGGTGTCGTCGGCGGGCGGCCGCCGCGGCGCGCAGATGGGCACCTTCGACGTCGGCCACCCGGACGCCATGGAGTTCATCCGCGCCAAGCGCGAGAACGGCCGCCTGCGCCAGTTCAACCTCTCGCTCCTCATCACCGACGAGTTCATGCAGGCCGTCCGCGAGGACCGCGAGTGGAAGCTCGCGTTCCCGATCTCGCGCAAGGAATTCGACGCCGAGAAGCCGGACCTCGCCGATGACGCCCGGTTCGTGTGGCGCGAGTGGCCCTACGACGGCCGCTTCGTCTCCAACGACACCGGCCTCGTCGCCTGCAAGGTCTACAAGTCGCTGCCGGCGCGCCGCATGTGGGACAGCATCATGTCCTCCACCTACGACTTCGCGGAGCCGGGCTTCATCCTCATCGACCGCGTCAACGAGATGAACAACAACTGGTGGTGCGAGAACATCCGCGCCACCAACCCCTGCGGCGAGCAGCCGCTGCCGCCGTACGGTTCCTGCCTGCTCGGCTCCGTGAACCTCACGCGCTTCGTGCGCCAGCCGTTCACCGACGAGGCCGAGTTCGACTGGGCGGAGTACCGCGAGGTCGTCAAGGTCTTCACGCGCATGCTCGACAACGTGGTCGAGGTCAACGGCCTGCCGCTCGAGGGGCAGCGCAACGAGATCCTGCGCAAGCGCCGCCACGGCATGGGCTTCCTCGGCCTCGGCAGCACCATGACGCTGCTGCGCATGAAGTACGGCTCGACCGAGTCCGTGCAGTTCACCGAGGACGTCTCGCGCGAGATGGCGGTCGCCGGCTGGGAGGCCGCGCTCGACCTCGCGCGCGAGAAGGGCCCCGCGCCGATCATGAACGAGGAGTTCACGGTCACCGGCGAGATGCTGCGCAAGCGTCCCGAGATGGTGGGCGACGGCTGGAAGATCGGCAGCAAGATCCCCGGCCGCGTGCTGCACGCGCGCTACAGCCGCTACATGCAGCGCGTCGCCTCGGTGGCGCCGTCGCTCGTCGAGCAGCTCGCCCTCGTCGGTGCGCGCTTCACGCACCACACGTCCATCGCGCCCACCGGCACGATCTCGCTGTCGCTCGCCAACAACGCGAGCAACGGCATCGAGCCCTCGTTCGCGCACCACTACTTCCGCAACGTCATCCGCGAAGGCAAGAAGTCGAAGGAGAAGGTCGACGTCTTCTCCTTCGAGATGCTCGCCTACCGCGAGCTCGTCAACCCGCGCGCCATGCCGAACGGCACCACCGCGGCCGACAAGCTGCCGGACTACTTCACCACCGCGGACGACATCACGCCGACCGAGCACGTGGACATCCAGGCCGCCTCGCAGAAATGGATCGACTCCTCGATCTCCAAGACCGCGAACGTGCCCACCGACTTCAAGTACGAGTCCTTCAAGGACATCTATCTCTACGCCCACGAGAAAGGTCTCAAGGGCTGCACCACCTTCCGCTTCAATCCCGAAGCCTTCCAGGGCGTGCTCGTGAAGGAAGAAGATCTCAAGAACACGACCTACGTGTTCACGCTCGA
This sequence comes from Steroidobacteraceae bacterium, assembly GCA_044339635.1. Classification (GTDB taxonomy): domain Bacteria; phylum Pseudomonadota; class Gammaproteobacteria; order Steroidobacterales; family Steroidobacteraceae; genus UBA964. The sequence goes on from JBIIVD010000013.1 coordinate 10,456, forward strand.
GGACGGCACCGAGGTGTCGGTCAAGGGCGACGAAGAGATCGAATACGACGGCGAGAAGCACAGCGCCGCGAACCTCTACGACGCCCTCAAGGAAGGCTACTACGGCAAGTTCTGAGGATCCTGTTCCATGGCCGCCATCAAGATCGACCGCAAGATTTCCAAGTACCGCGTGCAGAAGCCGGGCGGCGACGCCCCCGCGCCCGCCGCCGCCCCGACCGTCGCCGAGCTGCCCACCAGCCACGGTGGCAAGGTCGTGCGCCTCACCGAGGAGGTGCAGCGCCCCGAGGTGCTCATCGGCTCCACCTACAAGATCAAGACGCCCGTCTCCGACCACGCGATGTACGTCACGATCAACGACATCATCCTCAACGAAGGCACCGAGCACGAGCAGCGCCGGCCGTTCGAGGTCTTCATCAACAGCAAGAACCTCGACCACTACCAGTGGATCGTGGCGCTGACGCGCATCATCTCGGCGGTGTTCCGCAAGGGCGGCGATGTCGCCTTCCTCGTCGAGGAATTGAAGGCCGTGTTCGACCCGCGCGGCGGCTACTGGCAGCCGGGCGGCAAGTTCATGCCCTCGATCATCGCCGAGCTCGGCCATGTCATCGAGAAGCACCTGCAGACCATCGGCCTGATGGCGCGCACCGAGCTCGACGAGCACCAGAAAAAGCTCATCGACGAGAAGCGCGCCGAGTTCGAGGCGCGCGGCAAGCAGACCGACGCCTTCTCGAAGTCCCACTTCCCCGAGGGCGCGCAGCTCTGCAGCAAGTGCAGCACCGCCGCCGTGGTGATGATGGACGGCTGCATGACCTGCCTGAACTGCGGCGACTCGAAGTGCGGCTGAGGCCTTCGGCCGCCGCACTCCGCTCCCTGTCCTTCGGCCTCGCGCTCGCGGTCCTCGCGGCCGCGGGGCCGTCGCCGTCTTCCGCGCAGGCCGCGGATCGGTCGCCTCCGCCGCCGGCATCGTCGTCGGCGCTGCTGCCCCGCTACGCCGAGCTGCAGCGCGACGTCGACTTCTGGATCCGCATCTACAGCCAGGTGCCGACCAGCAGGGGGCTGCTGCACGATCCGGTCGACCTCTCCGTCGTCTACGGCGAAGCCGCCATCCCGCCGGGGCAGCCGGGCTCGCCCGAGCGCCGCGCGGCCATCGAGGCGGCGCGCGAGCGTTGGCGCGCGGCCTTGCGCGAGGCCGCCGATGCACTCGATGCCGGTGCCGCGCCGGCCTCCGACGATGCGCGGCTTGCGCTCGGGGTCTGGAGCGTCCAAGGCACGACGCCGACCCCCGCCGCGTTGCGCGAGGCGGCGACCCGGGTGCGTTTCCAACTCGGCCAATCCGACCGTTTCCGCGCCGGCCTCGAGCGTTCGGGGGCGTGGCGTCCCCACATCGCGCGCACGCTGGCCGCCGCCGGTCTGCCGGCGGAGCTCATCGCGTTGCCGCATGTCGAGTCTTCGTTCGATCCCTTCGCGGGCTCCAAAGTGGGCGCCGCCGGTCTTTGGCAGTTCATGCCGGGCACCGGCCGTCTCTACCTGCGCGTCGACGCCGCGGTCGACGAGCGCTACGACCCGTTCCGCGCCACCGAGGCCGCCGCGCGCCTGCTCGCCAACAATTTTCGCCTGCTCGGCTCCTGGCCGCTCGCGCTCACCGCGTACAACCACGGCGCCGCCGGCATGCGCCGCGCGCGCGACACCCTGGGCACCGATGATTTCGCCGTGATCGCGCGCCGCTACCGCGGCCCCGCCTTCGGCTTCGCCTCGCGCAACTTCTACCCCTCGTTCCTCGCGGCGCTCACCATCGACCAGGATCCCGAGCGGCACTTCCCCGGCGTGGTCCGCGCGCCCGAGGCGGTCCACGCCGAGATCGCCCTGCCGCGTGCGGTGGCCGCGGCGGAATTGCTGCGCGTCGTCGGTGTGCCGTCTGCGCAGCTGCGCGGGCTCAACCCCGCGGTGCGCGATACGGTATGGCGCGGTGAGCGGCCGCTGCCGGCGGGCTATCGCCTGCGCCTGCCTGCGCAGACGACCTGGACCGCATCTGCGCTCGCGGAGGCCCTCGACACGCCGGACGGTACTGCAGTCCCGGCCGCCGATGCGTCGGGACGCCTATAATGCGCGGGTGCACGCCACGGTCCTGACATCCTTGCTGCGGACCTTGCGGTCGGCCCTGCCGGTCGCGCTCGTCCTGCTGTCCGCCGTGCTGGCGGGCGGGCCGGCGGCCGCAGCGCCTGCCGGCGATACGCGGTCCACGCCGGGTTTCGACTCGCGCACCGCGCGGCTGCGCGACGCCGATCTGCCCATCGCCACCCACGTCGTCGTCCACAAGGCCGAGCGTCGCCTCGAGATCCTCCAGGGCGACGAACAGCTGCGCGAGTTCCGCATCGCCCTCGGTGGCGATCCGTCCGGCCACAAGCAGTTCGAGGGCGACTCGCGCACCCCCGAGGGCCGCTACATGCTCGGCGCCCGCAACCCGCGCAGCGAGTTCTTCCTCTCGATGCACGTCAGCTATCCGAACGCCGCCGATACGGCCCGCGCCCGGAAGATAGGCCGGCGCCCGGGTGGCATGATCATGGTGCACGGGCAGCCCAACATCCCGAGCCGTTCGCCGCGCTACTACGAGAGCGAGGACTGGACCGACGGCTGCATCGCGCTCACCAACGCCGACATGATGGAATTCTGGCTGCTGGTGCCCTCGAACACGCCGATCGACATCCGCCCCTGACATATCCGCCCCCGAGGCCCTCCGTGGAAACCAGCATCGTCATCCCCGAATTCGTCGACGCCCGCGTCGCGCCGCGCGGCGCGCTCGAGACGCTGTCGCAGGACGAGATCGAGCTGCTGCTCTCGAGCGGGCAGGGCGGCCTCTATCCGCTCTTCCGCCAATGCGCGCTCGCGGTGCTCAACGCGGGCAGCGACACCGACGATGCGCGCGAGATCTTCGAGCGCTACCGAGATTTCGACATCCGCATCGTGCGCCATGCCTTCGGCGTCAAGCTCGAGATCAAGAACGCCCCGGCGATGGCCTTCGTCGACGGCCACATGATCCGCGGCACCAAGGAACTGCTCTTCGCGGTGCTGCGCGATGTCGTCTACACCGCCAACGAGATCGTCAACAGCGGCCGCTTCGACCTCTCGCGCCCGCAGTCGATCACCAACGCCGTGTTCCACATCCTGCGCAACGCGCGCCTGATGGGCCACAAGCTGCGGCCGAACCTCGTCGTGTGCTGGGGCGGCCACTCCATCAACCGCACCGAGTACGAGTACACCAAGAAGGTCGGCTACCAGCTCGGCCTGCGCGGCCTCGATGTCTGCACCGGCTGCGGCCCGGGCGCCATGAAAGGCCCCATGAAGGGCGCGACGATCGGCCACTCCAAGCAGCGCATCGCCGGTGGGCGCTACATCGGCCTCACCGAGCCCGGCATCATCGCCGCCGAGCCGCCGAACCCGATCGTCAACAACCTCGTGATCCTGCCGGACATCGAGAAGCGCCTCGAGGCCTTCGTGCGCGTCGCGCACGGCCTCGTGGTGTTCCCGGGCGGCGTCGGCACCGCCGAGGAGATCTTCTACGTGCTCGGCCTGTTGCTCGACCCGGCCAACGCCGAGCAGCCCTTCCCGCTGGTGCTCACCGGGCCACGCGAGAGCGCCGCCTATTTCGAGCGCATCCGGGATTTCCTCGTCGGCACCCTGGGGCCGCAGGCGCTCGCACGCATCCGCATCGTCATCGACGATCCGGCCGAGGTCGCGCGCATCATGGACCGCGGCGTCGATGCGGTGCGCGATTTCCGCAAGCACAACTCCGACTCCTACAACTACAACTGGCTGCTGCGCGTCGACCCGGAGTTCCAGAAGCCATTCGAGGTGACCCACGCCTCGATGCGCACCTTGCGCCTGAACCGCGACCAGCCCGTGCACGAGCTCGCCGCCGACCTGCGGCGCGCGTTCTCGGGCATCGTCAGCGGCAACGTCAAGGAGCCCGGCATCCGCGCCATCGAGCGCCACGGCCCCTTCGAGATCGTCGGCGACCCGGCGATCACCGGGATGCTGGATGAGCTGCTCGCCTCGTTCGTCGCGCAGGGCCGCATGAAGCTGCCGGGCGCGGCCTACGTGCCGTGCTACAGGGTGGTGCGGGGCTGAGCGACGGGGCGCGCCCGACGCTGCGCCGCCTGCCTGCCGCACGGTCCGCCGCGCCATGCTCCTCGCCTTCAACAAACCCTTCGGCGTGCTCTGCAAGTTCATGCCCGAGCCCGGGCGGCCGACGCTCGCCGACTTCATCCGCATCCCGCGCGTGTATCCCGCGGGTCGGCTCGACCACGACAGCGAGGGGCTCTTGCTGCTGACCGACGATGGGCCGCTGCAGGCGCGCATCACCGATCCGCGCCACAAGCTCGCCAAGGTCTACTGGGCGCAGGTGGAGGGCCTCCCGACCGAGGAGGCGCTCGCCACGCTCCGCCGTGGCGTGGACCTCGGCGAGTTCACGACCCGTCCCGCCGAGGCGCGTCTCATCGGCGAGCCGCCGGGTCTCTGGCCGCGCGACCCGCCGATCCGCTACCGCGCCAAGATCCCGACGAGTTGGCTCGAGCTCACCTTGCGCGAGGGTCGCAACCGCCAGGTGCGACGCATGACGGCGCGGGTGGGATTCCCGACGCTGCGCCTCGTGCGTGCGCGGATCGGGCGCATCGGGCTCGAGGGGCTCGCCCCGGGGGAATGGCGCGAGGTCGACGCGCCCCCTTGAAACCGTGCGGTGCGGCCCCATCCTTCAACGGTCCGACCCTTGGAGCCCCGATATGACCGACCCGACGACCACCCCCGGCACTGAGCCCGGCGCCGCCCCCGGCGCCCCCGAGAAGCACGGTTTCCAGGCCGAGGTGCGTGAGCTGCTGAAGCTCATGATCCACTCGCTCTACAGCCACCGCGAGATCTTCCTGCGCGAGCTCATCTCGAACGCCTCCGACGCCAACGACAAGCTGCGTTTCCTCGCGCTCGCGCAGCCCGACCTGATGGCGGGCGATGCCGAGCTCAAGGTCTGGGTGGACCACGACGCCGACGCGGGTACGCTCACGATCCGCGACAACGGCATCGGCATGACTCGCGATGAGGCGATCGCGCACTTGGGCACGATCGCCAAGTCCGGCACCGGCGAGTTCTTCAAGCGGCTCACGGGCGACGAACAGAAGGACTCGCAGCTCATCGGCCAGTTCGGCGTCGGGTTCTATTCGGCGTTCATCGTCGCCGACGAGGTCGAGGTGTTCACCCGCAAGGCGGGCGAGGCCGCCGCGACCGGCGTGCGTTGGGCCTCGAAGGCCGACGGCGAGTTCACGGTGACGCCGGCGGAGCTTCCCGAGCGCGGCACGCGCGTCGTGCTGCACCTCAAGGACGACGCCAAGGAATTCGCCGACGGCTGGCGGCTGCGCTCGCTGGTGCGCCGGTATTCCGACCACATCGCCTTCCCGGTGCTGATGCGCAAGGAGGGTGAGGCGACCCTCGACTGGGAGCCCGCCAACCAGGCGCAGGCGCTGTGGACGCGGCCGCGCAGCGAGCTCACCGACGACGACTACAAGGGGTTCTACCGCCACGTCGCCCACGATTTCGCCGACCCGCTCGCCTGGAGCCACAACAAGGTCGAAGGCAAGCGCGAGTACACCTCGCTGCTCTACATCCCCGCCCGGGCGCCGTTCGACCTCTACCAGCGTGACGCCGCGCGGGGCCTCAAACTCTACGTCCGGCGCGTGTTCATCATGGACGACGCCGAGCAGTTCCTGCCCAACTACCTGCGTTTCGTGCGCGGCGTCCTCGACTCCAGCGACCTGCCGCTCAACGTCTCGCGCGAGCTCCTGCAGAAGGACGCCGACGTGGAGGCGATGCGCGCGGCGCTCGCCAAGCGTGCGCTCGACCTGCTCGCGCGGCTCGCCAAGGACGAGCCGGAGAGATACGCGTCGTTCTGGAAGGAGTTCGGCCCGGTGCTGAAGGAAGGCACGGGCGAGGATCCCTCGAACCGCGACAAGATCCTGCCCTTGCTGCGCTTCGCGAGCACGCACGAGGCCGCCGACGAACCGAAGGCGGCGCTCGCCGACTATGTAGCGCGCATGAAGACGGGCCAGGACCGCATCTACTACCTGATCGCCGATTCGGTGACCGCGGCCCGCGGCAGCCCCTACCTCGAGACGCTGCGCGCCAAGGGCGTGGAGGTGCTGCTGCTCGCCGACCGCGTCGATGAGTGGATGATGGGCCACCTGCGGGAGTTCGAGGGCAAGCGCTTCAAGGACGCGGCCCGCGGCGACCTCGAGTTGGGCGGCCTCGCGGACGAGGCCGACAAGGCCGCGGCCGAGGCGGCCGTCAAGGACCACGAACCGCTGCTCCAGCGCCTGCAGGATGCGCTCGGCGAGCGCGTGACGGAGGTCAAGGTCAGCGCCCGCCTCGCCGACTCGCCCGCCTGCCTCGTCCTCGACGAAGGCGATGTCGGCGCGCAGATGCGCCGCATCCTCGCGGCGGCCGGGCAGCCCGTGCCCGAGGCGAAACCCGCGCTGGAGGTCAACGTCGGCCACCCGCTCCTGCGGCGGCTCGCGGCCACGCCGGACGGGGAGGGCTTCACCGACCTCGCACTGCTGGTCTTCGACCAGGCCCAGCTCGCCGAGTCGGGATCGGTCGCGAACCCGGGCGAGTTCGTGCGGCGGCTCAACCGCCTGCTCGGGCAAGTCATGCAATAATCCGGGGCATGTCGACCGATAACCCGACAGCACCGCCCGCCTCCTGCGGCTCGGCCACGGAGCTGCGCGATCGGCTCACGCCGCTCGCCTTCGAGGTCACGCAGCACAAGGGCACGGAGCGCGCCTTCACCGGCGCGTTCACCTACCACAAGGATCGCGGCACCTACGGCTGCGTCTGTTGCGGCGCGGACCTGTTCTCGTCGGACACCAAATACGACTCCGGTTCCGGTTGGCCGAGCTTCTGGACGCCGCTCGCGGGCGACCGCGTGCGCGAGATCCGCGACACGAGCCACGGCATGGTCCGCACCGAGGTGGTCTGCGGCGCCTGCGGCGCGCATCTCGGCCATGTGTTCCCCGACGGGCCGCGGCCCACCGGGCTGCGTTACTGCATCAACTCGGTCTCGCTGACGTTCGCGCCGTCTGACCGCGCGTCGGCGGGGACGGCCGGCGGAACCGGCACGCCATGACGCTGCGCGCCGGGATGGCCATCGTCATCGTGCTGATCGGGCTCGCCGCGCTGACTGTGCGGCTCTTCCCTGAACTGCTGTACACGCCACCGCCGCCCGCAGCCGAAGCGCCGGCCGCCGTGGCCGATCCTGAACTGCCGGCGGGCATCGGCGAAGCCGTGCCTGCCGACGAGATCCTCACCGCACCCGCCACCGCCCAGACAGGAGCCGCCATGCCCGCCGACCAGTTCGCCGCCCAAGACCTCGAGCCCGGATCGGGCGACGCCGTCGCCGCCGGCCAGACCGCCATCGTGCACTACACCGGCTGGCTGTACGACGCGGCTGCGCCCGAGAACAAGGGCCGCAAATTCGACAGTTCGCGCGACCACGGCGACACCTTCTCGTTCCGCGTCGGTGGCGGCGAAGTCATCCGCGGATGGGACCAGGGCGTCGTCGGCATGAAGATCGGCGGCAAGCGCCGGCTCGTGATCCCGGCGGAGCTCGGCTACGGCGCCCAGGGCGCCGGGGGCGTGATCCCGGGCGGTGCGACGCTCGTCTTCGACGTCGAACTCGTGGGGATCCGCTGATGCTCGCGCGTCGTCCGCGGCACGCCGCTGCAGCCGCCACAGCCGCTGCGACCTGCGTCGCGACGCTGTTCGCGGCGTCGCTCGCGCCCGTCGCCGGTGCGGCGACGCTGATCCACGCCGGCCGGGTCATCGACGGCGTCTCCGACCGCGCGCTCACGGCGCGCACGGTGGTGGTCGACGGCGGCAAGATCGTCGCCATCGAATCGGGCTATCGCGCGCCGGGTGCGGGCGACACGGTCATCGACCTGCGCGGCTCGACGCTGATGCCGGGCCTGATGGACATGCATGTCCACCTCACCGGCGAATACAGCCGCAGCAGCGCCCTCGACGAGTTCCGCAGGAACGGCACGGACGTCGCGCTCGATGGCGCGATGTACGCGCAGCGCACGCTGATGGCGGGCTTCACCACGGTGCGCGACCTCGGCGACTCGTTCCGCGCGAGCATCGCGCTGCGCAACGCCATCAACGCCGGCAAGGTGCCGGGCCCGCGCATCTTCGCGTCCGGTACGGCGATCGCCACGACCGGTGGCCACGCCGACCCCACCAACGGTTGGGCCGAGCACCTCGGCGGCGCATCGGTGGGTCCGGTCGAGGGCGTGGTCAACGGCCCCGAGCAGGCGGCGCAGGCCGTACGCCAGCGCTACAAGGACGGCTCCGACGTCATCAAGATCACCGCCACCGGAGGCGTGCTCTCGATCGCCAAGAATGGCCTCAACCCGCAGTTCACGGAAGAGGAGATCCGCGCCGTCGTCGCCGCGGCGCGCGACTACGGCTTCACGGTCGCGGCGCACGCGCACGGCGCCGAAGGCCTCAAGCGCGCGGTGCGCGCGGGCGTCGACACCATCGAGCACGGCACCTTCATGGACGAGGAAGGCATGAAGCTCATGAAGGAGCGCGGCACTTGGTTCGTCCCGACCATCACCGCCGGGCGCTGGGTGTTCGACCGTTCGCAGGAGCCGGGGTTCTTCCCGGAGATCGTGCGCCCCAAGGCCGCGACCATCGGCCCGATCATCCAGTCGACCTTCGGCAAGGCCTACAAGGCCGGCGTCAAGATCCTCTTCGGCTCCGACACCGGCGTCTCGGCGCACGGCGACAACGCCCGCGAGTTCGTGCTGATGGTCGAGGCGGGGATGCCCGCCATGGCGGCGATCCAGTCTGCGACCGCCTTGCCGGCGAAGTTCCTCGGCATCGACGACACCTTGGGCAGCGTGCAGGTCGGCAAGACGGCCGATCTCGTCGCGGTCCCGGGCGATCCGATCGCCGACATCACGGCGATGCAGCGCCTGCATTTCGTGATGAAGGATGGCCTCGTACACCGTCGTCCCTGAGCCGCTGCGGCTCGACGGCGGCGCGGGCGCCATCGAGGCGCTGCTGGAGATCCCCGCGGAGGTCACGGCGCCGCGCGCGGTGGCGGTGTGCTGCCATCCGCACCCGCTCTACGGCGGCGCGCTCACGAACAAGGTCATCCATACGGTGGCGCGCGCGTTCGTGGCCGCCGGCGTGCCGGCGCTGCGCTTCAATTTCCGCGGGGTCGGCGCCTCCGCGGGCCTGCACGACGAAGGGCACGGCGAGACCGCCGACCTCATCGCCGTGGCGGGATGGCTGCGACAGCGTCATCCCGGTTCAGCCCTCTGGCTCGCAGGGTTCTCGTTCGGGGCCTGGGTGTCCTTGCGCGCCGCAGGGACGCTCTCGCCCGCGCGGCTCGTGAGTGTGGCGCCGCCCGTCGGCCGATGGGATTTCTCGGACATCCGGCGCCCCGCATGCCCCTGGCTGCTGGTGCAGGGTGATGCGGACGAGCTGCTCGATGCGGCCGTGGTGACGGACTGGGCGCACGCGCTGTCGCCCGATGTGCAGGTGGCGCTGCTGCCCGGCGCGAGCCACTTCTTCCACGGACGCCTGCACGAGGTCCGCGACCTCATCGAGGCCTTCGCCCGTCAGGCGTACATCGAGTAGCCCACGCCGCGGACGGTGTGGATGAGCGGCCGCTCGAATTCTTTGTCGACCGCCTGGCGCAGCCGGCTGACGTGCACGTCCACCACGTTGGTCTGCGGGTCGTAGTGGATGTCCCAGACGCCCTTCAGCAGCATGGTGCGGGTGACGACCTTGCCGGCGTGCCGGGCGAGGTACTCGAGCAGGCGGAACTCCCGCGCGGTGAGATCGAGCGTCCGTCCGCCGCGCCGCGCCCGCCGCTGCAGCAGGTCGAGTTCGAGGTCGTCGACGCGCAGCGAGGTCGCCGAGGCGTTGGACGACCGGCGCAACAGCGACTCGACGCGTGCCACCAGTTCTTCGACCGCGAACGGCTTGCCGAGGTAGTCATCGCCACCCGCGCGCAGGCCCCGGACCCGCTCGTCGACCGAGTCGAGCGCCGACAGCACGAGGATCGGCGTGCGATCCCCCTCGGCGCGCAGCGCACGCACGATGTCGAGGCCGTCGATCTGGGGCAGCATGCGGTCGGCGATGACCACGGACCAGCCACCCGCACGGGCGGCGGCGAGGCCCGCCTCCCCCTCGGCGCAATGGGTGACCGCGAGGTCACGCGCAGCCAGCGCGGCCTTCACCTCGGCGGCGAGTTCGGCGTCGTCTTCGATGAGCAGCAGGGGCATGGCAGTCTCGGTCGGGTCGGTCTCGGCGGCCGGGGATTGTAGAACCTTTCGCAGCCGGGGGTCTCGGCGCCGCGTGGTCATGGCATCCTGCGCACATGACACCACGGATCTCCGACCGTCGCGCGATGCTTGCCGGGGCGATCGCCCTGGGCGTGGTGGTGCTCGCCTTCGTGGCGGCGTTCCTGTGGCTGCAGTACCGGGTCATGCAGGTTCACGACCGGGAGACCTTCGAGGCGCTCACGCGTGAACTGCAGCTGCGTCGCGAGGTGGAGCGGTCGGTCGGTCGGGAGGCCCTCGGCGCCAATCTTGCCTCACGCCTCGAGTTGCTGCCGTCCGCCCCGTATCTTGCGTTGATCGATGCCGATGGTCGCGGGCTCGTCGGCGACCTCGCCGACATCCCGGGTGGTCGCGAAGTCTTCGAGATGCCCTCGAGACGGGTGCGCCTGTCGCAAGCGGACGGCAGGGTCAGCTACACGACGGGTCTGCGTCTCGAGGACGGAGCGACCCTCATCATCAGCCGTCGCGATCCGGCGCCGCGCGAAATCCTGCGCTCGCTCGGTCTCGCGGGGCTGGTCGGCTCGCTGGTGGTCATCGCGATGGGGCTGTTGGCGGGCTTCGCCTTCAACCGCTACATCCTCGAGCAGGCCTCCAGCCTCGCCGCGACGGCACGCCAGATCTTGCGCGGTCAGTCCGCGGCGCGCGCGCCCGAGCGCCAGCGCCTGGATGCGATGGGGGAGCTCACCGGCACCTTCAACGAGATGCTCGACCAGAACGAGGCGCTGGTGGCGGGCCTGCGCACGGTCACCGAGAGCCTCGCGCACGACCTTCGCGCGCCGCTCATGCGCGTGCGACGCTCGATCGAGGCGGCCCGCGAGGCCGCCGACACGGTGGCGCGGGAGGCCCATCTCGCGCAGGCCGAGGCCGAGTCGGCGCGCGCCCTGCAGACCTTCAACGCCTTGGTCGATGTCGGCCGCGCGGAGGCCGGGCTGTCGCGCGATTCGATGGAGGAGGTGGATGTCGGCGCGCTCACCACCGATCTCGCCGAGCTCTACGAACCCATCGCCGAGGAACATGGCCAGCGCATCGAGCGGCAGGTCGAGCCTTGCCGCGTGATCGGCCACCGCCAGATCCTGTCGCAGGCCATCGGCAACGTGCTCGAGAACGCGATCAAATACGCCCCGGCCGGCACCCGCGTGCGCCTGCAGGTGCGGCCGAAGGGCGCGGACGGCGTCGAGGTCGTGGTGGAGGATGAGGGCCCCGGCATCCCGGTGCATGCGCGCGAGCAAGCCTTGCGCCCGTTCGTGAGGCTGGGAGATCCGGTCACTCAGCCCGGTGTCGGCCTCGGCCTCGCCATCGCGGCCGCCGTCGCGCGTTTGCACCGCGGGAACCTGGTGCTGGAGAGCGCAGATCCCGGGCTGCGCGTGCGTCTGCAGCTCAACTCGATCTGACCGCGGGGGCCGGATCGCGCGCGGCGGATCCCGCCGCAGGCCACCAGAGCTGCATCTCGAGCCCGGCGGGCGTGCCCACCGCCTCCTTCGAGCGGCTGCCCGGGATGTTGTGCGCCTCGATGCGTCCGCCGTGCGCCCGCATCACGCGCGCCGCGATCGCAAGACCGAGTCCCGCACCGCCCGAGTCGCGTGCACGATCGACGGCGACGCGATGGAAGGGCTCGAACACCCGCTCCAGTTCGTCGTCGGGCAGGCCCGGCCCTGCATCGCGGACCGTCAGCGTGTAGCCGCCGCGCGCCGCTGCCAACCGCAGCGAGACGGCCGTGCCGGGCGGCGTGTGCCGCAGCGCGTTGCGCACCACGTTCTCCGCTGCGGCCGTGACCCAATGCGGGTCGCCCTCGATCCAGCAGGGCGTTCCCGGCGGGTCCCATTCGAGCCGACGATCCAGCGACTCCGCCTCGAACCGCGCATCGGCGGCGAGACGCTCCAGGGTGGGGAGCAGGTCGATGCGCTCGCGCGCGAGCACGCCCGCCTCCAGTCGCGACACATCGAGGATGTCGCTGATCAGCGCGTCCAAGCGGCCGATCTCGACATCGATGCGCGCCAGCTGGGTCGCGGCATCGGCGCCCTGGGTGGCGAGACCGGTGGCGAGGCGCATGCGCGCCAGCGGCGAGCGGATCTCGTGGGACACGTCGCGCAGCAGCTGCTCGCGGGCGCGCATCAGCTCGGCCAGCCGCGTGGCCATCGCATCGAACGAACCGGCGAGCCGGCCGAGCTCGTCGCGCCGTGCCGCGGTGCGTATCGGCGTCCGTGCATCGAGGTCGCCCGCGGCCAAGGCGAGCGTCGCGCGCTCGAGGTCGCGTACCGGGCGGGTGATGGAGCGTGCCAGCCAGAGGCTCGCGAGCGCCGTCACCGCGAGCGCCATCAGCAACAGCGGGATGCGCACCTCCGGCACCGCGAGCGGCCCGACCCGGCGCTGCGGGGCGGGCAACGGCAGCAGCCGGAACCGCTCGCCGTCCTCGCTCGTGAGCGTGGGGATCCTCGGCGGACGGCGGACGAAGACGTCCGGGAAGTCCTCCAGCGGTTCGGTGCGCTCGCCGGTCAACGTGGTCTGCAGTGCCGGCGGGATCGGTCGGCCGAGGAGCTCCAGCCCCCAGTCATCGACCACGAGGAAGCGCTGCGAGGAGGGTCGGGCGCCCGCCCAGGCAGCGAGCCCTTCGCGCCCCCCTTCGGCGAGCGCGATCGCGGCCGACTGGACCGCGAGCCGCATCTCGTTGCGGGCGGCTTCGCGCCGCGAGTCGATGTGCCACGAGGTGATGGCGATGGCCCCGAGCGCGACCGTGAGCAGGGTGACGAAGAAGGCGAGGAAGATGCGCCACGCGAGGCGGCTCGCGAACGGGTTGCCGGGGCGCTCGCGCGGGGGTCGGGTCATGTCGCCGCCGACTCGACGAGTTCGTAGCCCGTGCCGCGCACCGAACGGATCTCCACACCGCCGCCACCGCGGGCGATCTTGCGCCGCAGGTTGCTGACGTGGGTGTCGATGGCGCGGTCGTAGAGCGCGAGCCGCCGGCCCAGCGCCTGCTGCGTGAGCACGCTGCGCTCGACCGGACCGTCCGACGATTGCGCGAGCGCGAGCAGCACCCGCCACTCCGCGCCGGTCAATTCGAGCGGGTCTCCGCGCAGCGTCGCGCGGCGTCGGCGCAGGTCGAGCAGCAGGGGGCCGAGCGCGCGGTCGGGTTCGGCGGTGGTGCCCGGCGTACCGTCCGACGCTCCCGTCGCGCTGCCCGCCGGCGCGTCCGCCGACGATTGAGCGACGGCCCGGCGCAGCACGGCGCGGGCGCGCGCGGCGAGTTCCCGGGGATCGAAGGGTTTCGGGAGGTAATCGTCGGCGCCGAGCTCGAGGCCGAGGATGCGATCGACCGGTTCACCGCGCGCGGTGAGCATCATCACCGGCAAGCGCGGATGCCGGACGCGCAGTTCGCGCAACAGGTCGAGGCCGTTGCGGCCCGGCAGCATGACATCGAGGATGACGAGGTCGGCGCCGTGTGCGGCCAGCGCCGTGATCGCGCTCGCGGCATCCTCCACGGCGGACACCGTAAAGCCTTCCGCAGCGAGGAACTCGCCGAGCATCGCGGCGAGTTCGCGGTCGTCATCGATGATGAGGATATGGCCTTGCATGTGATATCGGTGCGCCGGTGCTGCTGATGGTGCCGAGGATCGTCGGGTTTGGACAGGGTACCGCGCGACCTTCACACAACTTTGCAGCGTCTTTGCGGAAACTTTGCGGCGCAACGGGGTCGGAGCGTCGTACAGTCCGCGACATGGTGCCGCGGCATCGACGATCGGCCTTCAGGGCCGGCACAGACCCTCAAGGAGCCACAGTCATGTCCTACACGCTTCCCGCCTTCGGCGCAGCCCTGCTGCTCGCCACACTCCCTGCTTTCGCGGCGGCCGATCCCGCGGCCGATGCTGCGGTCGACGCCGCGGCCGATGCCGCACCGCCAGCCGCCAGCGCACCCGCCAAGCCGGCGCCCAAGGAAGTGCGCGTCGAGCGGCGCGTCGTCATCGTCGACCACGAGGGTGTCGAGAGCGAGTTCGACCCGGCGGACGTCATGGACGATCCAGAGGTACGCGCAGAGATCCTTCGCATGCGCGAGGCGGGCGGTCCGGGCGGTCCCGGTGTGCGCATGCAGGGTCCGGGCGGTCCCGGCGCGCCGACGATCATGATGATGCGGCGTGTCGACGGTCCTGGCGCGGGCCCCCGCGGACCAGGCGCTGGCAAAGGCCGCGGCGATCCGGCCGCGCGCCTGCAGCGCATGGCCAACGAACTCGGTCTCTCGCCCGAGCAGCGCAAGCAGGTCCGCGGGATCTACGATGCGGCACGGCCGCAGACGGAAGCGAACCGCAGCCAGCTGCGCGCGGAGCGTCAGCGTCTGCGCGATGCGGATCCGGGCGACCGCAACCATGCGGCGACGGTGGCTGCGGCCTCCAAGCGCATCGGTGAGTTGACGGCGCAGAAGGTGCAGCAGGAAGGCGAGCTGCGGCGCAAGGTCTGGCAGCTGCTCACGCCCGAGCAGCGCGCCAAGGCCGATGCGAAGCGCGCCGAGGTCCGCAAGCGCCGCGCCGAGCAGGCCGATCGCCTCGAGCGGCGCGCACGCGAGCTGCGCGGCGGCGGCACGACCACCCGCTGAGCCGCCGGGCCCGCCCGGCAGGGCGGGTCAGCCGGACCGATCCGGACAGGCAAAAAAAAGCCCGGGACGCTCTCGCGTTCCGGGCTTTTTCCTTGCGGCCGAAGCCGCGGGAAGAGACGTCGGTCAGTTGACCATGTTCTTCAGGTTCTTCAGCGGCATGGCGCGGATCTTCTTCGAGGCGGGCTTCGCCTTGAAGGTCATCTTCTCGCCGGTGAAGGGGTTGATGCCCTCACGCGCCTTGGTGGCGGGCTTCTTGACGACCTTGAACTTCGCGACGCCCGGCAGCGTGAACAGGCTGTTCGCGCGCAGGCTCTTCTTGATCACGCCGTGGAGCGACTCGAACACCGAGGACACGGCCTTGCGCGAGAGACCGGTGTCCTTCGCGATCTGGTTGAGGATTTCCGACTTGGTCGGCGGTCCGGCCTTTTTCGCCATCTTGGAATTCTCCTGGTTTTAATGGATGCGCGGCATGCCGCGCGTTACGATTCGGGCTGAAACATAGCACAAACACGCTGCAGGGGAAAACATTTTTCGCGTTCCGACGCTGAAAAAACCGGCATTTCTGCATCGCGCGCGACGCTGCGTGCGGCGCTGCGCCGGGCGAACGCGCCGTTCAGCGCGTCAGGATCAGCAGCACCTGGATGATGATGCCGGCCCACATCGGGGAGAGGTCGAGTCCGGCGACGTTGGGCACGGCGCGGCGGATGCGGCCGAGGATGGGTTCGCAGAGCGCCTCGAGGATGTCCTGCAACGGCGAATCGATGCCCGGGGCGATCATCGACAGCAGCGCGTAGGCGAAGATCGCCCAGAAATACAGCCACAAGGTCGAGCGCAGCACTTCCCGGGCGGCGGCGATCAGCCAATCCACGCCGTCCGGCAGGTCCATCCCGGCCGCCAAGCGCAGCGCTGCGATCTGCACCAGCGCGACCGCCAAGACCGACACCAGCGCGGCCGTATCCAGGCGGCCGATGGCGGGCAGCACCCGCCGCAGCGGCAGCACCAGCCAGTCGGTCAGCTGCATGACGGCCGCCGCCACCGGGTTGCGGAAGCTGGCCCGGGCCCACTGCAGCAGCAGGCGCAGCAGGAACACCCAGAACAGCAGCGAAAAAAGCGTATCGACCAGGAAGACGAAGGCGGATTGCATGTCAGGCTCCCGATGCTGCGGCCAGTTCGCGCCCGCGTTGCACGGCCGCATGGACGGCCTTTTCGACGATCGGACCGAGGCCGTCGGCCTCGAACCGGGCAAGCGCCGCGGCGGTGGTGCCCCCGCGGGAGGTGACGGAGGCCCGCAAGGACGCGAGGTCCGGGTCGGCGGCGGCCATGGCGCCGGCACCGGCCAGCGTGGCGGCAGCGAGCTGCTCCGCGACCGCGGCCGGCAGCCCTTGGGCGCGACCTGCAGCCGCGAGCGCCTCGGCGAGCCGGAAAAAATAGGCGGGGCCGCTGCCGGACACCGCCGTGACCGCATCCATCAGCGACTCGTCGTCGATCCAGGCCACGGCGCCGGCTGCGCCGAGCAGCGCCTCGGCGCGGGCGCGGTCCGCGCCCGACACGTCGGGTGGGGCGTAGAGACCGCTCGCCCCGAGCCCCAGCATCGCCGGACGGTTCGGCATCGCACGGACCAGCGGCAAGCCGGCGCCGGCGGCGCCGCAGGCGCGGCGCAGTTGCGCGACCGTGAGGCCAGCCGCGATGGAGACGAGCAGTGGCCGATGCTCCGCGAGGGCGGGCTGCAGCGGCTGCAGCGCCGCGGCCATGTCCTGCGGTTTGACCGCCAACACGAGCAGGTCGGCGGACCGCACCAGCGCCGTGTTGTCGTCGGTCACGCGGACGCCGAGGTCGCCGGCGAGCGCCGCGCGCCGCGCGGCATCGGGCTCGCCGACGGTGATGCGCGCGGGATCGACACCCTGCCGCAGCAGCGCCGCGACGAGCGCGCGGCCCATGTGGCCGCCGCCCAAGAAACCGAAGCGTTCGCTGCGGGCCGAGGTCATGCGCCCGATTGTAGTCGTTCGCCGAAGAGCGCGGTGCCCACGCGGACCAGGGTCGAGCCCTCGGCGATGGCGGGCTCGAGGTCGCCGCTCATCCCCATCGAGAGGGTGTCCATGTCCGGATGTGCGGTGCGTGCCTCGGTGAACAGCCCGGCCAAGGCGGCGAACCAGTGCCGCTGTGCCGCAGGGAGGTCTTCGGGCGGCGGGATGGCCATCAGCCCGCGCAGCCGCAGCCTGGGTGATGCGGCGACCGCGGCGAGCACAGCCGGCAGTTCCGCGGTGGTCGCACCGCCCTTGCCCGGCTCGTCCTCCAGCCGGACCTGTACGCAGACCTGCAGCGGCGGAGCGTGGAAAGGCCGCTGCGCGGCGAGCCGCTCGGCGAGCTTCACGCGATCGACGGTATGTACCCAGTCGAAGTGCTCGGCGACCGGCCGGGTCTTGTTCGATTGCAGCTGGCCGATGAAATGCCAGACGAGGCCGAGCGGTCGCAGCGCCTCGATCTTGGGCAGGGCTTCTTGCAGGTAGTTCTCGCCGAAGTCGCGTTGCCCGAGCGCGGCCAGCGTCCGCACCGCCTCGGCCGGCTGGGTCTTGGAGACCGCGACCAGCGTGATGTCCGACGGCGCGCGTCCGGCGGCGTTGGCTGCGGTGGCGAGCCGCGCCCGCACGGCGCTCAAGCGCGCGGCGGCCTCCGCGGCCGTCGCTGCCGCGGCCGCAGGATCAGGTGTCGAAGACGGCGTAGGCATCGAACACCGGGCCGTCGACGCAGACGCGCTTCATGGCGGGGCCGGCGGGCGTGCGCACCGGCACGGCGCATCCGGCGCAGCCGCCGACGGCGCAGGCCATGAATTCTTCGAGCGAGACCTGGCAGGGCAGACCGAAGCGCGCCGCGAGCCGCGCCGTGGCGGCCAGCATCGGCGTCGGGCCGCAGGCGAAGATCTCGATCTCCGAGAGCGCCGCGGGATCGAGCGCCGCGAGCCACTCGGCGCCGAGTTCGGTGACGAAGCCGTCGAAACAGCCGGGGAATCCGCTGCGGCTCGCGAGCCGGCTTGGCACGCCCTGCTGCTCGAGCAGCGGCATCCCCGCGATCACGCCGTCCGGCATGCCGTGCACGAGGATCGTCGAGGGGCGCGCATCGAACGGGAAGGGGACTTCGGAGCCCATCAGCACCAAGGGCCGCCATGCGACGCCCGCTGCACCGCCGTCCGCGACCGCTACCTGCGCAGCGAGCGTCTCGGCCAGGAACACCATCGGCGGGATGCCGACACCGCCGCCGATCAGCAACGGCCGCGGCCGCTCGGGGTGCGGCGTGAACCCGATGCCGATCGGCCCGAGCACGGACAACCGGTCGCCGGGGCGTCGGCGCGCGAGCGCCGCGAGGCCGGGGCCCACCACCTTGTAGAGGATGTCGATCCAGCCCTCGCGCGCATCGGCGCGCATGATCGAGAGCGGCCGCCGCATGGGGATGTCGTCATCGACCGTGAGGTGCACGAAGCTGCCCGGCTGCGCACGGGCGGCGCAGCGCGGCGCCTCGACGCGCAGCACGTACTGCTCGGCGGGGAAGGCGTGCTGTCCGAGGACGCGGCCGTCTTCGAGGCAGATGCTGCCGCGGTGCGAGTTGTTCATGCGGTCTCCTTCGCTCCGAGCGCCGCCTCGAGCACGGCCATGCGCACGGCCACGCCGTTGCGCACCTGGTCGCGGATCACCGATTGCGGGCCATCGGCGACCTCCGAGGCGATCTCGACGCCGCGGTTCATGGGTCCGGGATGCATGACGAGCGCGTCGGGCCGGGCCCGGCGCAGCCGCTGCGGCGTCAGTCCCCACTGCGCGAAATAGTCGTCCGCGCCCGGGATCGCCGCCTCCACCATCCGCTCCTTCTGGATGCGCAGCATCATCACGACGTCGCAGTCCGCGATGCCGGCCTCGAGCGCACCGTGGCGCGAGCAGCCCGGGAACTCGCCGGCGTCCGGCATCAGCCCCGTCGGGGCGACGAGGCGGATGTCGCCGGCGCCGAGCGCGGCGAACGCCTGCCACGCGGAGCGCGCGACACGCGAGTGGCGCACGTCGCCGACGATGGCGATCGAGAGGCCTTCGATGCGGCCCTTTTTCTGCAGGACGGTGAAGGCGTCGAGCAGCCCCTGGGTCGGATGCGAGCGGCTGCCGGCGCCGCCCGAGAGCACGCTGACGTGCGGCGCCACGTGCGCGGCGACGAGCTCGGGCACGTCGGCATCGGCGTCGCGCAGCACGAAGGCGTCGACGTGCATGGCCTCGAGCGTGGCGACCGTATCGAGCACGCTCTCGCCCTTCAGGCGCGAGGAGAGCTGCACCTCGATGACCGCGACCTCGGCGCCGATGCGGCGCGCCGCCAATTCGAAGGACACGCGGGTGCGGGTCGAGGGTTCGGCGAACATCACGGCGACGGTGCGGCCCGCGAGCGCGGTGCCGCGGGCGGCGGGTTCGCCGAGCGGACGCGACCAGTGTGCCGCACGTTCGAGCAGGCGTTCGAGCAACGGGCGTGGCAGCCCCTCGAGCGTGAGCAGGTGCCGCAGCGACCCGTCGCTGCGCAGTTGCGCGATACCGGACATCGGTCAGTGGTCTCCTTCGCCGGCCAGCCAGCGCTCGAGGATCACGGCGGCGGAGTGGCTGTCGATCTCGGCTTTGGTGACGCGCCGCCGCCGCAGCCCGTCCGCGCGCTGCCCGCGCAGCCGTTGCGCGGCCTCCATCGAGGAATGGCGCTCGTCGACCGTGTGCAGCGGCAGCGACCGCCGGTCCGCCAACGCCGCCCCGAAGGCGCGGGCGCGCGCCGCGAGCGGATGCTCGCTGCCGTCGACATTATACGGGCAGCCGACCACCAGCCGCGCGGCGCCGAGTTCGCCGGTCAAGCGCGCCAACGCGCCGAGCTCGGCCTCGCCGGGGCCTGCATCGCCGGTCACGGTGATCGCCGCCAGCGGTCGTGGCGCGCGGGTCAGCGTATCGGCCACCGCGAGCCCGATGCGCCGCAGCCCGTAATCGAGGGCGAGGACCAGTTCGGGACGGACGGGCGTGCGGGGATCGGCCGACGGGACGCCGGACGGCGGCTCAGGCATGCCCGGCGACATGGCTCACCCGGCCGACATCGATGCCGAGCTGCCGCCAGACCGCCTGCCAGCGGTCCTCGAAAGGCGTGTCGAAGAGGATCCCATGGTCCACCGGCAGCGAGAACCAGGCGTTCTCGTGGAGCTCGCGCTCCAGTTGACCGGCATCCCAACCCGCGTAGCCCAAGGCGATGAAGGCATCGCGCGGGCCTTCGCCGCGCGCCATGGCGGCGAGGACATCGCGGGAGGTCGTCACCTGCACGCCCTCCGACACGAGGTGCGAGGAATCCCAGTCGCCGCCCGGGCGATGCACGACGAACCCGCGGTCGCGATGCACCGGCCCGCCGCGCAGCACCGCGGCGGCGCCGAGCGAGGGGTGGACGGGTTCGAGCCGCATCTGCTCGAACACCTCGCCCAAGGTCATCGGCAGGGGCTTGTTGATGACGATGCCGAGCGCGCCTTTCTCGGCGCTGTGCTCGCAGACCAGGGTGACGGATTGCGCGAAATCGGGGTCGTCCAGCGAGGGCATCGCGACGAGCAGGTGGTTCGAGAGGCTGGAGCCCGCGGCCATGGCCGAAGTATGCGGTTCAGCGCCTCTCGCCGCCAGTCTCGAAGCGCCATTCGTAGGCGAAGCGCACGCTCGGCGCGGCCTCCGCCAACGCCTCGGGGAAGGGCGGGAACGGTGCGGCCATCCGCAGGATCTGCAGCGCTGCCTGGTCGAGCGCCGGATTGCCGCTGCTGCGCCGGACCTTGGCGGTGGCGAGCCGGCCGTCGGCGAGCACCTCGATCTCGAGCACCGGCGGCTGGTCGCGACCGGTGACCAGCTGGTGCGGGAAGTTGAGGGTGCCGAGCCGTTCGACCTTGCGCCGCCAGCCATCGAGCCACGGGGCGATCACGGCCGCCTGGGCATCGGGCGCCAGGCGTTCGCCCTCGGCGGCCAGCGGGCCGGTGAGTTGGGCGCGGTCGACCCGGTCCTCGCCGCCGCGTTCGGTGAGCGGGGTGACCGGTGCGGTGGCGCGTTCGGGTCGGCGCGCGCCCGGCGTGAGCGGTTGCGGGGCGTCCGGACCCGAGTAAAGCACCGTGATGCGTGGCACGCGGACCGCCAGCACGGCCTCCGGGGTCAAGCGGCCCTCGGGGTCGGAGACGCCGGGGTCGAGCGGGCCCTCGTCGGTGAGCGGTCGCGGCGCCACGCCCCGCGGCGTGAACTTGGGGACACGCTCGGTGGTGGTGCCGCGCCCTTGCCGATCGACCTCCGCGAGGTACGCCGCTTCGCCGCTGCGCGGTTCATCGAGCGTGTCGACCACCAGCTGCACGTCGAGCGTCGGCGCGACGCCGGGCGGCGCCTTGGGGCGGCCGAAGGTGATGCCGAGGATGAGGATGCCGTGCAGCAGCACGGCGATGAAGAGCGTCGTGGCGAGGCGGTCGCGCTCGGGCGGCGTGTCGCCCGGCGCCACGCCCGCTGCGGCCGCATCCGACGCCACGCTCACGCGCGCGCGTCGAGCCGTCGCAGCACGGCGTCGATGAAGGCGCCGCCGATGTCGATGCCGAACTGCTGGTCGAGCTCGCGTGCGCCGGTCGGGCTCGTGACGTTGATCTCGGTCACGAAGCCGCCGATGACATCGATGCCGACGAACAGCATGCCCTGCTCCGCGAGCCGCGGGCCGATCTGCGCGGCAAGGTACCGGTCACGGTCGTTCAAGGGCCGGCCGACACCGGTGGCGCCGGCGGCGAGGTTGCCGCGGTTGTCGTCGCCGCTCGGGATGCGCGCCAGCGCGAACGGCATCGCTTCGCCGTCCACCAGGATCACGCGCGAGTCGCCGGTCTCGACGATCTCCGGCAGGTAACGCTGGACGATCGCGAAGCGCGTGCCGTAGTCCGTGAGCGTCTCGAGGATCACGTTGGCGTTCTTGTCGCCCTGCTCGATGACGAAGATCGATCGGCCGCCCATGCCGTGCAAGGGTTTGCAGACCACCTTGCCGTGCTCGGCGAGGAAGGCATGCATGTCCGCCATGTCGCGGGTGACCAGCGTCGGCGCGCAGCACTGCGGGAACCACGCCGTGTAGACCTTCTCGTTCATGTCGCGCAGGCCGCGGGGCCGGTTGACGACGAGCGCGCCCTGGTCCTCGGCGCGTTCGAGGATGTAGGTCGTATAGATGTATTCCGTGTCGAAGGGCGGATCCTTGCGCATCAGGATCACGTCGAGATCGCCGAGGCGGGTGACGCGGCGTTCGCCGAGGGTGAACCAGTCCGCCGGATCATCGCGCACGGTGAGCGGTCGCGCATGACCGCAGGCCACGCCGTCGCGCAGCCAGAGATCACCCTGCTCGAGGTACCAGAGCTCGAAGCCCCGGGCCTGTGCCGCGAGCAGCATCGCGAGCGAGGTGTCCTTGGCGAACTTGATGTCGGCGATGGGATCCATCACCACGGCGAGGGTGCGTCGGGCGCTCATGCAGCGAGTGTAATGCGCGCCGCGCAGCGCGTCAGTTCCCGGTCGCGCTCCGGGCGCCGAAGTCGCCGGCGAGCGCCTGCAGGGCGGCGAGCGCCGCGAGGCCGGCGGTCTCCGTGCGCAGCACCCGTGGCCCGAGCCGCACCGGCTCGAATCCGAGCCGCGCCGCGAGCGCGAGTTCCGTGTCGCTGAGGCCGCCCTCCGGGCCGACCAGCAGCGCGATCTCCCGCAGTCCGGTGGTCGAGGTCTGCGCCGTCGCGACGGCTTCCGGCAGCGCGCGGCCGGTGGCCGGGTCCAGCACCCAACGCAGCGCCGGCAGCGTCGCTGCGCCACAGGCCGCGAGCGCGAGCGGCGGCAGGATCTCCGGCACGCGGTTGCGACCGCACTGCTCGCAGGCGGAGGCGGCGACCGCCTGCCAATGCGCGATGCGACGCTCCGCCCGCGCCTCGCCGAGCTGCACGACGCTGCGCTCGGCCGCGATCGGCAGGATGCGCGTGACGCCGAGTTCGGTGGCTTTCTGCACGACCTGGTCCATACGTTCGCCGCGCGCGAGGCCCTGCAGCAGCGTGATCGCGAGCGGCGATTCGCGTTCGACCGGGTCGTGCGCGCCGACCCGCACCCGCGCGCCGCGCCGATCGGTCGCGAGCAGGCTCGCCGCCCACTCGCCGCCCTGGCCATCGAACAACGTCAACGGCGCGCCGGGCCGCAGCCGCAGCACGGTGCTGACATGCTGGGCCGCCGCCGCCGGCAGCTCGATCTCGAGGCCTTCCGCCAGCGGAACGGCCCAGGGGCCAGGCAGATGCAGCCGGGTGTTCCTCATGCGGTGACCTTCATTCGGTACGGCTCATGCGGTACGGCTCATGCGTCGCCCGCCGGTGCGGCGACGGCGAGGTCGAGACCCTCGCGCGCGACGGTCGCCATCAGCGCGACCTCATCCGGTGTCGTGCAGTAGGGCGGCATGAAGTAGATGACGTTGCCGAGCGGTCGCAGCAGCACCCCTCGGGCGAGCGCGTGGCGATAGATGTGCAGGTGCCGCCGTTCGCGCCACGGGAACGGTTCGCGCGTCGCTCGGTCGCGCACGAACTCCACGGCCACGATGGTGCCGCATTGGCGCACGTCGGCGACCTGCGGATGGCCGTCGAAGGCCTCGCGTACCGCTGCGCCAAGTCCGGCGGAAAGCTGCAGGCGCGCCTCCGTGGCGCCGGGTTCGGCGAACAGCGCGAGCGATGCGAGCGCGGCGGCGCAGCCGAGCGGGTTGCCGGCGTAGCTGTGCGAGTGCAGGAAGGCGTTGAGTTTGTGGTGGTCGTCGTAGAAGGCCTGATAGATGGCCTCGCGCGCGAGCACCGCCGACATCGGCAGGTAGCCGGCGGTGAGGCCCTTTGACAGGCAGAGGAGGTCCGGGGTGATGTCCGCTTGCGAGCAGGCGAACAAAGGGCCGGTACGGCCGAAGCCCACCGCGATCTCGTCGGCGATGAGGTGCACGCCGTGGCGGTCGCAGGCGGCGCGTGCGCGGCGCAGGTATTCCGGGGGGTACATGCGCATGCTGCCCGCGCACTGCACGAGCGGCTCGAGGATCACCGCTGCGATCTCGTCGGATTGCGCCGCCAACGTCGCCTCCAGCGCCTCGGCGGCACCGTCGGTGTCGGGCGCGGGCACCGTGATGACATCCATCAGCAGCGGCCGGTAGATCGCCTTGTAGAGTTCCACGTTGCCGACCGCGAGCGCGCCCAGCGTCTCGCCGTGGTAGCTGTTGGCGAGCGTGACGAAGCGTGTCTTGCGCGGCCGGCCCGCGTTGCGCCACGCATGGAAACTCATCTTCACGGCCACCTCGACCGCTGCCGATCCGCTGTCGGCGAAATAGCAGCGCGTGAGTCCCGGCGGTGCGACCGCGACCAGCTCCGCGGCGAGCCGCGCCGCCGGCTCGTGCGTGAAGCCTGCGAACATCGCGTGCGGCAGGCGCTCGAGCTGCGCCTGCACCGCGGCGTTGATGCGCGGGTGGGCGTGTCCCCAGAGGTTCACCCACCAGGAACTGATGGCATCGAGGTAGCGATGGCCGTCATGGTCCTCGAGCCAGGCGCCGCGTCCGCTGCGCAGCGGCACCATCGGCATGGCGCGCTCGTGGTCCTTCATCTGCGTGCAGGGGTGCCACACATGCGCGAGGTCGAGGGCGCGCAGGCCGGCGTTGCTGGTCGGTGCGTCGGGGCGGGAAGGCATGCCGCATTTTGGCACGCCTGCCGCGTCGTGGCCGCCCCGCGGCGACCGGTCCGTCGCGACCGTCGTCACCGGCGGGTTCTGGCATCATCGATGTCCATGGCCCACGCCCCGACCTTCGAACTCGATGCCGCCACCGGCCTGCTGCGCGGTGTCCGTCAGGTGTTGAGCCCGCACCACGACCTGCGGCCTGCGGGCCAGCAGCCCGAGCTCGTGGTGATCCACGGCATCAGCCTGCCGCCCGGCGAGTTCGGCGGCCCGTGGATCGATCGGCTGTTCTGCGGCGACCTGCCGCCCGACGCCCACCCATTCTTTGCCGGCATCCAGGCGCTGCGCGTGTCCGCTCATCTCTTGGTGCGTCGTGACGGCAGCGTCACCCAGTATGCGCCGCTGCAGGCGCGGGCTTGGCACGCCGGGGTGTCGAGTTGGCAGGGGCGCGAGGCCTGCAACGACTTCTCGATCGGCATCGAGCTCGAGGGCGCCGACGACACACCGTACGAGGCGGCGCAGTACGCGGCCTTGTCGGCCCTGCTCCTCGCGTTGCGCCGCATCTGGCCGGCGCTCGCCGCCGATCGTGTGGTGGGGCATAGTGACATCGCGCCGGGCCGCAAGACCGATCCGGGGCCCTCGTTCGATTGGGGGCGCCTGCGCGCGGCAGAGGACGGTCAGGCCCAGGACCCGGCCAAACAAGTGGAGGGCGCTGCATGAGCGACGAGCGCGGGGGCGACGACAAGGCGGGGCGCGAGGCGCCGAAGTGGTATCCGTGGTCGGTCGCGGTGATGGGGATGCTGGCGCTGTTCCTGTCGAACGGCATGACCGCGACGGGCGTCACGATCTTCGATTCGGCGCTGCTCGACGAGTTCGGCTGGGACCGCGGCCCCTTCAAGTTCACCGATACGATCAAGTTCGTGCTGACCGCGCTGATGGCGCCCTTCGTCGGCATCCTCATCGACAAGGTCAACCCGCGCTGGCTGCTCATGACCGGCTGCCTGCTGCTCTCGCTCGGTTACCTCGGGTATGCGGCGCTCACCGTGGGCGCCGCCCCGCCGGTGATCCTGCTGATCGCGACGCTCGGCGCGTTCGGCGTCGCGGCGGTGTTGGTCGTCGCGCTCGGCAGCCTGCTGCCGCGCCTCGGCCGCGGCCCGGCCATCGGCATCGCGGCCGCGCTGGCCGCGGCCTTCCTCTGGAAGTTCCACGGCTCGTGGTCGGGCGATGCGCTGCGGCAGCTCTACGCCATCCACATGCTGTTCGCCCTCGCGCTGTCGGCTGCGGGCTCGATGACGGTCATCTTCCTGGTGTCGAGCTGGTTCGTGAAGCATCGCGGGCTCGCCATCGGCATCGCGCTCATCGGCACGAGCTTGGGCAGCGCGGTCTTCCCGCTGCTCAACCCGCCGTTAATCGAGGCCTTCGGCTGGCGCCAGGCCTTCACCTGGAACGCGGCGATGCCGCTGGTGCTGTTGGTGCTGGTGGCGCTCGCCATCAAGGGCACGCCCGCCCAGGCGGGCTACCGCGCCGTCGGCCAATCTGCGGCGCTGGCCGACCTCAAGCAGCATGGCCTCACCTTCCGCGAGGCGCTGCGCACCCGCACGTTCTGGGCGATCGCGGTCTCGGGATTCCTCGCCTACTACTCGATCTTCAGCTTCGTGCAGCACTTCGTGCTGCACCTCAACAAGGGCTTCGGGTTCACGCTCGCCGAGGCCGGCAAGATGATGTTCGCGTTCAGCCTGGTGGCGATGAGCTCGAAGTTCGCCATCGGCTGGCTCGCCGACCACATCGACCGCCACAAGGTGTTCACCGCCTGCCAGGTCGTCATGCTGGTCGGCATGATCGGGCTCGCCAGCATGCAGCGCGAGTGGGTCATCGTCTCGGCGATGGTCGTGGGCCTCGGCTGGGGCGGGCTGTTCACGCTCTACAACATGCTGGCGGTCAACAATTTCGGCCTGCGCGAGATCGGCCGCATCAACGGTTCGATCAGCCTGATGGAATCGGTCGGCGTCGGCCTCGGCAGTTGGGTGACCGGAATGCTGTTCGACCGCTTCGGCAGCTACCAGGTGCCGTTCACCGTGCTGGCGGTCGCGATCGTGGTGGCGCTGCTGGTGGGGCTGCTGATCCGCAGCGAGGTCGACGAGAGCGCGGTCGCCGCGCGCTAGCCGCAGCAGGTCATCCTGGGCTGGCGCGGCGGTCGCGGCTGATCATCCTTGGCTGGCGCCGCGATCGCGGCGCCAGATCACCTCGCTGCCGTTCTCGTGGCGCGCGAGCACCCGCGCGACCACGAACAGCAGGTCCGAGAGCCGGTTGAGGTAACGGGCCGGCACCGGCGAGAGCGGTTGCGCACCGTCCGCCTCCAGCGCCGACAGGGTCCAGACGCGGCGCTCCGCGCGGCGCACCACGGTGCGCGCGAGGTGGCAGGCCGCCGCGGCAGGTCCCCCGCCCGGCAGGATGAAATCCTTGAGCGCGGGCAGCGGGTCGTTGAAGGCGTCGAGCTCCTGTTCGAGCCGATCGACCTGCGCGTCGGTCACCAGGGTCATGCCCGGGATGCACAGTTCGCCCCCGAGGTCGAAGAGGTCGTGCTGCACGGCCGTGAGGCAGGTCGCGATCGCCGGGGGCAGGCCCGGCACGGCGAGCACCATGCCGATGGTGCTGTTGGCCTCGTCGACCGTGCCGTAGGCCTCGACGCGCGCGGCGTCCTTCGGTACGCGGGTGCCGTCGCCGAGGCCGGTGGTGCCCTCGTCGCCGGTGCGCGTGTAGATCTTGCTCAAGCGGTTGCCCATGGCCGATAAGATACCATCCCGCACCCGTCGCCCTGAGGAGCGTTTCGTGGCATCACCCGAACTGCAGGCCGCGCTCGACGCCGCCGAGGCCGCGAGCGCCGTGATCCGCGACCTGTACCGGCGCAACCTCGCCGTCACCACCAAATCCGACCGCTCGCCGGTGACCGAGGCCGACGTGCGCGCCGAGGAGGCGATCCGCAGCGTGCTGGCGCGGCGCTTCCCGTCCTACGGGTTCTATGGCGAGGAGACCGGGCGCCACGCGATGGACGCCGAGAGCGTCTGGCTGGTCGACCCGATCGACGGCACCAAATCCTTCGTCCGCGAGACACCGTTCTTCTCGACCCAGATCGCGCTGCTGCGCGGCGGTCGGCTGGTGCTCGGCGTCTCGGCGGCGCCGGCCTACGGCGAGCTCGCTTGGGCCGAGCGCGGTGCGGGTGCGTGGCTCGACGGCCGGCGCATCCGGGTGAGCGAGGTCTCGCGCGTCGATGCGGCGATCCTCTCCACCGGCAACCTCAAGACCCTCGCGGCCGGGCCCGGCTGGGCACGCCTCGGCAGCCTCGTCACCGAAGTGGATCGGCTGCGCGGCTACGGGGATTTCGTGCATTACCACCTGCTCGCCGGCGGCGCGCTCGATGCCGTGGTCGAATCGGACGTGAACATCCTCGACATCGCCGCCCTCACGGTGATCGTCGAGGAGGCGGGTGGCCGCTTCACCGACCTCGATGGCGGACCGGTGACCTTGGGCACCACCACGGTGCTCGCCACCAATGGTCTGTTGCACGAGCCGATCCGCTCGCGGCTCGCCGCGGGCGGAGCGTGAGGGTCGGCTAGGGTTGCAGGCGCGTGGCCTGCCAGGCGCCGAGGGTGCGCGGCGGCAGGGCGGGATCGTCCCATCGCAGCTCGCGTACCCAGCGTGCGCGGTCGTGGATCCGCGATTCCCCCTCGACCCACAGTTCGACCGCCTCGGCGTAGACGTGATAGCCGCCCCAGTGCGGTGGTCGCGGGATGTCCTCGCCGACACCCGCCTGCGCCGGGTCGTCCTCGGGGCCGGGGACCGGCGTGCCGAAGCGCGCGGCAGTGGCGATCACCGCCTGTTCGAGGTCGGCCCGCGAGCCGACCGGCTCGCTCTGCGCGCTCGCCCAGGCGCCGATGCGGCGCTGCCAAGGGCGGGTGCGGAAATACGCGTCGCTCTCTGCGGCCGGCGCGCGCACGGCGCGGCCCTCGATGCGCACCTGCCGGTGCAGGTGGTCCCAGTGCATCACGATCGCGATCCGCGGGCTCGCTGCCAGCTCGCGCCCCTTGCGGGAGAGGTAGTTCGTGTAGAAGCAGACATGGCCGGGGTCGACCACGATCTCCTTGCAGAGCACCACCCGCGCGGAGGGCTGGCCCTGGGCATCGACGGTGGCGACCACCATCGCATTCGGGTTCGGTTGGTCGGCGCGGCGGCGCGCGAGCGCGAGCCACTCGGCGGCGAGGGCGAGCGGCTCGGCGGGCAGCGGATCGGGCAGGAACTGGGAGGGCAGCGGCATGTGTGGATGGTAGCATCCGGGTGCGAATCCCGGTCCTTGCAACCCGGTCCCGACACAGGGCGTCCCGCGACATGGCCAGCCTCGACGAACTCCGCCAGCACCTCGACGAACTCGACGATCGACTGATCGAACTCATCGCCGACCGGCAGCGCACCAGCCGCGAGATCGCGCGCGTCAAGCGCAGCACCGGTCATCCCACCCGCGACTACGGCCGCGAGCGCGAGGTGATCCTGGGCGCACGCGCCACGGCCGAGGCGCACGGCGTGCCGCCCGCGGTGGCCGAGGAGCTGATGCGGCTGCTGATCCGCAGCTCGCTCGCGACCCAGGAGCGCGCCAGCGTCGCGGCGCAGGGGCAGGGCAGCGGTCGGCGCGCGCTCGTGATCGGTGGCGCGGGCAAGATGGGCCGCTGGTTCGCGGAGTTCCTGCTGTCGCAGGGGTTCGCGGTCGAGGTCGCCGACCCGGCGGGCGCGCCGGACGGCACGCAGGCGCTCGCCGATTGGGAGAACGCCGAGCTCGACCACGATTTCATCGTCGTCGCCACACCGCTCGGGCGCACCGATGCCGTGCTGCGCGGGCTCGCGTTGCGTCGGCCGCCCGGGGTGATCTTCGACCTCGGTTCGCTCAAGTCGCCGCTGCGCGGCGCGCTGATGGCGCTCAAGTCCCACGGTTGCCGGGTGACCTCGGTGCACCCGATGTTCGGCCCCGACACCGAGCTGCTCTCGGGCCGCCACGTCGTGTTCGTCGACCTCGGCCATGCCGAGGCGCTGCAGGCGGCGCGCGATCTGTTCGCGTCGACCATGGTCGAACAGGCCGTGATGTCGCTGGACGAGCACGACCGCCTGATCGCCTACGTGCTCGGTCTTTCGCACGCGCTCAACATCGCGTTCTTCACCGCGCTGGCGGGCAGCGGCGAGGCGGCGCCCCGTCTCGCGCAGCTCTCGAGCACGACCTTCGATGCGCAGCTCGACGTCGCCACCCGCGTCGCCCAAGAGAGCCCTGAGCTCTACTTCGAGATCCAGGGACTCAATGATTACGGCGCCGAGTCGCTCGAGGCGCTGGCGCGGGCCGTGGAATCGCTGCGTCGCGCCGTGCTGGCGCAGGACGAGGCGGCGTTCACCGCGCTGATGCGGCAGGGCCGCGAATACCTCGAGGACCGGCGCAGCCGGCAAGCCGCGCGCGCATGAGCGACCACATCGATGACGAGGGGTTCCGCGCCAACGTGGGCATCGTGCTGATGCAGGACGACGGCCGCGTGTTCCTCGGCCGTCGCGTCGGCGGCAAGGGTTGGCAGTTCCCGCAGGGCGGCGTCCGCATCGGCGAGTCCCTGGAGCAGGCCATGTTCCGCGAGCTCGGCGAGGAGATCGGGCTCACGGCGGACGACGTCGAGGTCCTCGCCGTGACGCGCCGCTGGCTGCGTTACCGGTTGCCGCCGCGCTTCGTGCGCCGCGACCAATCGCCCGTGTGCATCGGCCAGAAGCAGCGTTGGTACCTGCTGCGCAGCCGCGCCGCCGAACCGTCTTTCCGGTTCGACACCACCGGCGAGCCTGAATTCGCCGATTGGCGCTGGGCGGACTACTGGGAGCCGGTGCGGGAGGTCATCCATTTCAAGCGCCAGGTCTATCGACGGGCGTTGCAGGAGCTCGGTCGGGAGGTCTGGCCCGAAGGGCTGCCGCCTTACCCCGCGTGGTGGGGCGCGATGTCCCCATCGGACGCCGCCCCCGGTCGCGCGAAGGCGCGCGGTCTGCGGACCCGCAGCACCGGCTGACCGGTCCCGATGACGCGCCCCGTCCATCCTCTCGTCATCCGCGGGCCTGCGTGGCTCGGTACGCCGTGGGGGATCGCCCTCGCCGTGACGGTCGCGCTCGCCGTGATGGCCGGGCTGTACGCGCTCGGGCGCGCCCACGCCGCTTTCGATGGCCGGGCCGCAGTGCAGAGCGAAGCGGGGTTGCGCGAGGCCCTGACGGCACGGGAGGCGGAAGTCGCCCGGTTGCGCCGTGAGGTCGCCGAGCTCGACACGCTCAAGGCCGCCCAGGAACGCGAGCGTCAGGAGGTGTCGCGCACCATCGGTGAACTGCAGGCCGAGGTGGCGCGCCAGTCGCAGCAGCTCGAGTTCATGCGCGGCATCGTCGGTCGGGCCGGCCCGCAGGCGGAAGTCGCGATCCGTCAGGTCCGCATCGTGCCGGGGTCCGGACCTGGCCGTCATCTGCTGCGGCTCGCGCTCGCGCAGCCCGGACGTCCCGACCGCAGCGTTTCGGGCAGCGTGGGCGTGACCGTCGAGGGGCAGCGCGGCGGCCGCGCCGTCCGCCTCGACCTGCGCGAGACCACCGCCGCCCGCAGCCCCCGGTTGAGCTACCGCTTCCAGTACTTCGAGAACCTGGAGGTCGAACTCACGCTGCCGGCCGGGTTTTCGCCCGAGCGGGTGGTGATCGAGGTCCGGTCGGCCACCCGGAACGTGCCGCCCGTGACGCAGACGCTGCTCTGGTCGGTCGAACCAGCGTAATATCCCACGGCCCGTAGCGGCGCCACGCCGACGGGGGAGATCCCGATGTTCTCGCGAAACAAACCGCCCGTCCCGGGGCGCATCGATACCTTGGTCGCCCGCAGCACCTCGCTGCAGGGCGATCTCGAGTTCGCCGGTGGCCTGCACCTCGATGGCCGCGTGGTCGGCCGCGTCCGCGCCGCGCCGACGGCCGAGGCGTCGACGCTCTGGATCGGCGAGCCGGGCAGCGTGGAGGGCAGCGTCGAGGCCCGCCATGTGGTCGTCCACGGCAGCGTCAAGGGCGATGTCTGCGGCCACGACCGTGTGGTGCTGGGTGCGACAGCGCGCATCACGGGCGATGTCCATTATGGCGCCATCGAGATGACCCTCGGCGCGCGCATCGACGGCAGATTGGTGCCGCAGGCTGCTGCGGCCCGGGTCGCCGCGGTCCCGCCCGTCGCTGCTGCGCCCGCCGCTGCCGCGCCCGCTGCGCCGGAGCTCGACTTGCAGCCTTTTGACGCTGCCGCCCCGCGAAACTAGAATCCCCCCATGAGCACCGTACTCGAAGACCTGCCCCTCGACTTGCCGCCCGCCTTGGTGTTCACGGATGCGGCGGCACGCAAGGTCGGCACCCTGATCGAGGCCGAGGGCAACGCCGCCCTGATGCTGCGGGTCTTCGTGCAAGGCGGCGGCTGCTCGGGCATGCAGTACGGCTTCGAGTTCGACGAGCAGGTGCAGGACGGCGACACGCTGGTCGAGAACCAGGGCGTCAAGCTGCTGGTCGATCCGATGAGCTTCCAGTACCTGAGCGGCGCCGAGATCGACTACCGCGAGAACGTCGAAGGCTCGCAGTTCGTGATCCGCAACCCGAACGCCACCACGACCTGCGGCTGCGGGTCCTCGTTCTCCGCCTGAACCCGTCCGGCCTGATCCCGTCCGGCATGCCCACGGGGTCACCATGACGCGGACCGGTTCCCGTGCCGCCCCGGAGCTGCTCGCGGCCGTCGACCTCGGCTCCAACAGCTTCCATCTCGTCGTCGCCCGCTATACCCACGGCCAGCTGGTCGTCATCGACCGCCTGCGCGAGATGGTCCGTCTCGGCTCGGGCATGGACGAGGAGGGGCGTCTCGACCGCGACGTCGCGGTGCGCGCCCTCGGTTGCCTCGAGCGCTTCGGC
This sequence comes from Steroidobacteraceae bacterium, assembly GCA_044339635.1. Classification (GTDB taxonomy): domain Bacteria; phylum Pseudomonadota; class Gammaproteobacteria; order Steroidobacterales; family Steroidobacteraceae; genus UBA964. The sequence goes on from JBIIVD010000013.1 coordinate 43,092, forward strand.
CAGCGCTTGCGCGACATCCATGCCGACAGCGTCCGGGTGGTCGGCACCAACGCGCTGCGACGCGCGCGCCGCAAGCAGTCCTTCCTCGAGAAGGCGCGCGCCGCGCTCGGCCATCCGATCGAGATCGTCTCCGGCATGGAGGAGGCGCGCCTCATCTACTCGGGCGTCGCGCACACCTCACCTGCGGCCGCAGGCCGTCGGCTGGTGGTCGACATCGGCGGCGGCAGCACCGAGCTGATCATCGGCGAGGGCCTGGAGCCGCTGCGCCTCGCCAGCACCGACCTCGGCTGCGTCACGCTCAGCGAGCGGCATTTCGTCGGCGGTCGGCTGTCGGCCAAGCGTTTCGCGCGTGCGCGGGTCGACGCCCGCCGCGAGCTCGAACCCATCGAAGACGCGTTCCGACAACTCGGCTGGCAGCAGGCGGCCGGCAGTTCCGGTTCGGTCAAGGCCATCTTCGAGGCGCTGCGCGAGCTCGACCCGGCCGCGAACGCCCTCACGCCTGCCGGCCTGGAGGCGGTCATCGAGGCGATGCTGCGCGCGGACGGCGTGCGCGACATCCCGCTCGGCACGGTCACCGAGGAGCGTCGCGGCGTGTTCCCGGGCGGGCTCGCCATCCTCGCCGAGGTCTTCGAGGTGCTCGGCATCGAGCGCATGGAGGTCGCCGAGGGCGCGATGCGCGACGGCCTGCTCTACGACCTCGTCGGGCGCATCACGCACGAGGATTCACGTGAGCGCACGGTGCGTGCCATGCAGGCGCGCTATCACGTCGATCTCGCGCAGGCGGAGCGTGTCGAGCGCACCGCGCTCGCGCTGCTCGGGCAGGTCGCTGCGGACTGGCAGCTCGAGGACCCGTTGGCGGCGCAGTCGCTCGCCTGGGCGGCGCGGCTGCACGAGATCGGCCTCGACGTCGCGCACTCGCGTCATCACCAGCACGGCGCCTACCTGCTCGAGCACGCCGACATGCCGGGCTTCCCGCGCGAGGAGCAGCGCCTGCTGTCGCGGCTCGTGGGCGGACATCGCCGCAAGCTGTCGGTCGAGGGCATCGATCAGTTGCTGCCGCCCTGGGACCGCCGGGTGCTGCCCTTGACGGTGCTGCTGCGCCTCGCCGTGCTGCTGCATCGCGGCCGCGGCCGCGCACCGCTGCCCGAGATCTCGCTGGCCGCCCGCGGCCGCACCTTGGAGATGCGTTTCCCGGTGCGATGGCTGCGCGGACATCCGCTCACCGTCGCCGACCTCAGCCAGGAGATCGACCTGCTGGCCGCCGCCGGCTTCCGGCTGCGGATCTATTCCTCGCGCGGCCTGCCGGCCGTATAGGCCTCGAGCAGTTCCAACTGGGCGCAGCGCGGCGGGCCGTCCCCGTGCGCCGCGCGGGCATAGCGCCCGCGGGAGTCGAGCAGCCAGGCCTGCGTGTCGTCGCGCAGGTAGCTCTCGAGATCGCGGAGGATGCGCTCGCGGTACTTCGGGCGGCGGATCGGGAAGGCGATCTCGACGCGACGGAAGAAATTCCGGTCCATCCAGTCGGCGCTGCTGCAGAAGATCTCCGGGTCGCCGCCGTTGGCGAACCAGAACACCCGCGAGTGTTCGAGGAAACGCCCGACCACCGAGCGCACGCGCACCCGCTCGGAATACCCGGGCACGCCAGGCCGCAGCGCGCACACCCCGCGCACGATGAGGTCGACCTCGACGCCGGCCTGCGCGGCGCGGCAGATGGCGGCGATCGATTGCGGCTCGACGAGCGCGTTCATCTTGAGGATCACGCGTGCCGGCCGTCCGGCCGCCGCGTGCGCCGCCTCGCGCTCGAGCTTGGCGACCATCGCGCGCTGCAGCTCGAAAGGCGACTGCAGCAGGCAGGCCAGCCGCGGCGAACGCGTGAGGCTGGTCAGTTGCAGGAACACCTCGTGCACGTCCTGGCCGATCTCCGGGTCGCAGGTCAGCAGCCCGTAGTCCGTGTAGGCGCGCGCCGTGCGCGAGTGGTAGTTGCCGGTGCCAAGATGGCAGTAGCGGCGGATGCCACCCTCCTCGCGGCGCACCACCATCGCGAGCTTGGCGTGGGTCTTGAAGCCCACCACGCCGTACATCACGTGCGCGCCGGCCTCTTGGAGCCGGTCCGAGAGCTCGATGTTGGCCTGCTCGTCGAAGCGCGCGCGCAGCTCGATCACCACCGTGACGTCCTTGCCGGCATGCGCCGCCTTCACCAAGGCATCGACGATCGCCGAGTCGCCGCCGGTGCGGTACAAGGTCTGCTTGATTGCGAGCACCGCCGGGTCGGTCGCCGCTTGGCGCAGGAAATCGACCACCGGCGCGAACGACTGGAAAGGATGGTGCAGCAGCAGGTCGGACTGGCGTATCGCGGTGAACATGTCGGCGCCGTCGATGAGACGTCGCGGCAGGCTCGGCGACAGGGGCGGGTATTTGAGGTCCGGACGCTGCGCGAGTTCGTGCAGCGCCGACAGCCGGTGCAGGTTGACCGGTGGCGGCACGCGGAAGATGTCCGTCGCGCCGACCGCGAAATGCCCGGCGAGGAACGCGACGAGGTCGCGCGGACAGTCGGTGGCCACCTCCAGCCTCACCGCCGATCCGTAGCGGCGCTGTGCGAGCTCGCCCTCGAGCGCGCGGCGCAGGTCCTCGACCTCTTCCTCGTCGACGAACAGGTCGCTGTCGCGGGTCAGGCGGAACGGATGGCAGGCGAGCACGCGCATGCCCTCGAAAAGCCGCGGCACGGACTCCTCGATGACGGTGGAGAGCAGCACGAAGCGCTGTGACCGTCCGTCCCCGGGAGGCAGCGGCACGACGCGCGGCAGCGACCGTGGCGCCTGCACGATGGCGAGCGTCGCCTCGCGGCCATAGGCGTCCTCGCCCTCGATGCGCACCACGAAATTGAGGCTCTTGTTCTGGATGCGCGGGAAGGGGCGCGACGGGTCGAGCGCGAGCGGCGACAGCACGGGCTCGATCTCGCGCTCGAAATGGCCGGCGAGCCAGGCGCGCGCGTCATCGTCGAGCTCGTCCCGGCGCAGCAGCACGATGCCCGCTCTTGCGAGCGCCGGCAGCAGCGTCTTGTTGAGGCAGGCGTACTGCTCGGCGACCAGCCGGGTGGCGCGGGTGTGGATCGCGGCGAGCTGCTGTGCCGGGGTCAGGCCGTCCGGGCTCAGCGACCGCGGCGAGTCCTCCAGCAGCTGCTTGATGCCGGCGACGCGGATCTCGAAGAATTCATCGAGGTTGCTCGATGAGATGCAGAGGAAGCGCAGGCGTTCGAGCAGCGGCACCGACGGGTCCTGCGCCTGCGCGAGCACGCGCTGGTTGAACTCCAGCAGCGACAACTCGCGGTTGATCAGCCGTCCCTGGGGGAGCGCAGCTTTCGGCTTCGCAGCTTTCGGCTTCGCAGCCCTCGGCTTCGCAGCGTTGCGTCGTGGTGTGCGGGGCGGGCGCGGCATGGTGTCGGGGCGGCAGGGCGTCAGGGCAGGGCGCCGGGGCGCGAGGCTGCCCAGTAAAGCACGACGCGGCGCCGGGCTGTGTTACAGGCCGCCCGGACCCCGGGCGGCGGCGGTCGTGGCGGGGGCCGTCGTGGCGGGGGCAGTCGTGGCGGGGGCAGTCGCGGCAGGGGCAGTCGCGGCGACAGCCGGCGCGGCGGCGACGTCGAGCGCATCCAGCCCGGCCAGCAGCGGATCGGCGTGCGCCCGGAAAGCGGCCATGTGCTGTCCGGGAACGGGCTCCGCCTTGGGCAGCGGCACTTTCTGCGGATCTTTGTGCACGCCGTCCTTCAAGTATTCGTAATGCAGGTGCGGGCCGGTGGCGAGCCCGGTCATGCCGACCTGGCCGATGAGCTGGCCCTGTTCGACGCCCATGCCGGCGCGCAGCCGCGGTGCGAAGCGTGACAGGTGGCCATAGACGGTCCGGACGCCGCCCGGATGGGCGATCTCGACGACCTTGCCGTAGCCGCCCTTGGTGCCGACGAAGGCGACCCGCCCGCCGCCGGCGGCCCGCACCGGTGTGCCGATCGGCGCCGCGTAGTCGACGCCGCGGTGCGCCCGCATGCGGTTGAGGATCGGATGGCGGCGATACAGGTTGAAGCGCGAACTCACGCGGCTGAACTCGAGCGGCGCGCGCAGGAACGCCTTGCGCAGGCTCTTGCCCTCCGGCGTGAAGTAGTCCGTGGCGCCGCCCGGCGGCGTCCAACGCACCGCGCGGAACGCCTCGCCGCGGTTGATGAACTCCACCGCGAGCAGGTCGCCGTCACCGACCGGGACGCCATCCTGGCTCAGCGCTTCGTAGGTCACCTTGAAGCGGTCGGCGGGGCGGATGTCGAGCACGAAATCGATGTCCCAGCGGAAGATCTCCGCGATCTTGAGCGCCGTCGCGTCGCTGATCCCGGCGGCATCGGCCGATTGGAAGAGCGAGCCCCGGATCTCGCCGCCCGTGGTGCGCACCACGCGTTCGAGCGGGTTCGTCTGGATCTCGCCGGCGAAGCGGCCGTCCGGCTCGCGGGTCAGGCGCAGCGTCTCCGTCGCGCTCAGGCGGCGCTCGAAGGCGAGCAGCCGTCCTTCTTCGATGCGCAGCGTGAGTTCGTCGCCTGGGACGATACGGTCGATGCGGCGCCGCATCTCGGGGTCGGCGCGCAGCGCGGCCAGTTCGGTGCTCGAGATGCCCTCCGCGCGGAAGATGCGCTCCATCGTCTCGCCGGCCTTCACGGTATGCGTCGTCTCGCGCACGACCGGCGCGGGAGGCGCTGCCGGCGCCGTGACCGGCGCGGCGGTCGTCGTCGGGGGTGGGGGCGGTGCCGACGGCTTGCTGCAAGCCGCGAGCAGCACTGCGCTGAGCGCCCACATCGCCGTCCGCGCCGAGGGGGGCTGCAACAAGGCGTTCCGCGGCGGCGTGGCCCGCGGCAGAGCGGCTCGGCGGTGCGCGCGATTCCCGTCCGGCATCGTCTACACTCCTCCTTGCGGCAAGGGCCGGACGCAGTGTCCGGTAGAGCGTAACGCTAGCCGCGGCGGACGGCGCAGGTCAACCGCGCCACGACGACGGAAGGGACATGATGACGGTCGATGCGACACGGGATGCGGGGTCGGGTCCGGCACCGGATGCGGCGATGGAGGCGGGCATCGCAGCGCAGTTGGCGGAGATCCGTCGCGGCTGCTCGGAGCTCCTGGTCGAGGCGGAGCTCGCGCGCAAACTCGCGCGCGGCAAGCCGTTGCGCATCAAGGCGGGGTTCGATCCCACCGCGCCCGACCTGCACCTCGGGCACACGGTGCTCATCAACAAGATGCGCGCCTTCCAGCAGTTCGGCCACGAAGTCATCTTCCTGATCGGCGATTTCACCGGGCTCATCGGCGACCCGACCGGTCGCAACGCCACGCGGCCGAGGCTCACGCCCGAGGACGTGCAGGCGAACGCGCACACCTACCAGCAGCAGATCTTCAAGATCCTGGACCCCGCGCGCACCACCATCGAGTTCAACTCCAAGTGGTTGAGCGGAATGCCGCTGCCGAAGTTCGTCGAGGTCGCCGCGCATTACACCGTCGCGCGCATGCTCGAGCGCGACGATTTCGCCAAGCGCTACAAGGGCGGCCAGCCGATCTCGGTGCACGAGTTCTTCTATCCGCTCGCGCAGGGCTACGATTCGGTCGCGCTGCGCGCCGACGTAGAGCTCGGCGGTACGGACCAGAAGTTCAACCTGCTGGTGGGGCGCCACCTGCAGGAGGCCTACGGCCAGGAGCCGCAGTGCGTGCTCACCATGCCGCTGCTCGAGGGGCTCGACGGCGTCAACAAGATGTCCAAATCTTTGGGCAACTACGTCGGCATCGCCGAGCCGGCCGACGCGCAGTTCGGCAAGCTCATGTCGATCAGCGACGAGCTGATGTGGCGCTATTTCGAGCTGCTGTCGTTCCGGCCGTTGCCGGAGATCGACGGCCTGCGCGCCGCCATCGCCGCGGGCCGCAATCCGCGCGACGTGAAGTTCGAGCTCGCGCGCGAGATCGTCGCGCGCTTCCACGGCGATGCCGCTGCCGAAGCCGCGCAGGCGGCGTTCATCGCGCGCTTCGCCCAAAGATCGCTGCCCACCGACCTGCCGCTGCAGGGCGTGCCGGCGCAGGATGCGGCGGGCGCGGGCATCGTCGCGCTTTTGAAGGCCACGGGCCTGGTGGCGAGCGGCTCCGAAGCCGTGCGAAAACTGGGCGAAGGGGCGGTGCGCATCGACGGCGAGCGGGTACAGGACCGGGAGACCCGCCTGCCCATCGGCGCCGAGCACATCTTGCAGGTCGGGCCACGCCGATTTGCACGCGTCAAGGTCGAAAACCCTAACTGAATCAAGCCCTTGCGGGCGCCGTCGCGTTTTCGTTACAAAACGTTGACAGGGCTGTTCGGGCGCCTATAATGCGCGCCCTCAACTCAGGTCGGCGCGCTTCTGGCACGCAGGCCTAATCGGGAAAAGAAGTTGACGGGAGGAGCCACATGGCTATACTTCCCGCCCCCTCTGCACCCTGCGTGCGAGGCGCTGTTTAAAAATTCGGCAGGTAATTTGTGTGGGGACTCGCGTCGATGCGTCCTTTGGATGCTTAAGACCGAGTGACCAAATTTTGTCCAGCGATGGGCTATTTGATTACTCTTTTTAGTTGAAGCTCAAAATCTTCAAGTGAAGAGTTTGATCCTGGCTCAGATTGAACGCTGGCGGCGTGCTTAACACATGCAAGTCGAGCGGCAGCGCGGGAGCAATCCTGGCGGCGAGCGGCGAACGGGTGAGTAATGCTTCGGAATCTGCCCAGTAGTGGGGAACAACCAGTCGAAAGACTGGCTAATACCGCATACGACCTATGGGTGAAAGCAGGGGACCGCAAGGCCTTGCGCTATTGGATGAGCCGAAGTCGGATTAGCTAGTTGGCGGGGTAACGGCCCACCAAGGCGACGATCCGTAGCTGGTCTGAGAGGACGACCAGCCACACTGGGACTGAGACACGGCCCAGACTCCTACGGGAGGCAGCAGTGGGGAATATTGGACAATGGGGGCAACCCTGATCCAGCGACGCCGCGTGTGTGAAGAAGGCCTGCGGGTTGTAAAGCACTTTTAGTGGGGAGGAAAACACCTGTCCTAATACGGCAGGGATTGACTTAACCCAAAGAAAAAGCACCGGCTAACTCTGTGCCAGCAGCCGCGGTAATACAGAGGGTGCAAGCGTTAATCGGAATTACTGGGCGTAAAGCGTGCGTAGACGGTTGTTTAAGTCGGATGTGAAATCCCCGGGCTCAACCTGGGAATTGCATTCGAGACTGATCAGCTAGGGTGCGGAAGAGGGAAGTGGAATTTCCGGTGTAGCGGTGAAATGCGTAGATATCGGAAGGAACATCAGTGGCGAAAGCGACTTCCTGGTCCAGCACCGACGTTCAGGCACGAAAGCGTGGGGAGCAAACAGGATTAGATACCCTGGTAGTCCACGCCATAAACGATGAGGACTAGACGTTGGAAGGGTCAGCCTTTCAGTGTCGCAG
>JBIIVD010000048.1:0-16004 GCA_044339635.1 Steroidobacteraceae bacterium
CAGCTCGAGCTCTGAGCCGACCCCGCCGCGAAATCCGCGAGCCGCCCGCGCGCCGGCTGGTGTAGAGTGTGTCGGCGTCACCTGCGGTGTTCGATAGTGGATCGGGTACTACCTCTCGACCCTAAGTTGGAACGCCCAGGGGCATCAGGGCTTGCTGCCAGCACTGTGCAAGTCCGCCTCGAGCGGAAAGCCTTACCTGGCGCAGTCCGCCCCACTTGTTGCTCTGTGTCGAGAGCAACGGTCCACGCCGGCACAGGCGGGTGACGTCTCTATCTTCCGCGCGCCGCCCTGCGGCGCGCCGTGTCTGTAGCGGGGGGAGGCCATGGCGGACCCGGCCGTGGACAGCGTGAACATCGACGACCCGACGCGCGACCGTCGCATCCTGCGCCGGCAGGCGCGCGCGGCGCGCGCGGCGTTGTCGCCCGCCGAACGCGACCGCGCGGCGCGGGCGATCTCCCGGCATCTCATCGCGCTGCTGCGTGCCCGTGGTCTGCTCGCCCCCGGTCGGCGCATCGCCGTCTACCGCGCGGTGCGCGGCGAGATCGGCGTCGAGGCGTTCATGGCGCGCGCCCGACGCTGCCACCTCTTCCTGCCCCGCGTCACCGCCCAACGTCAGGGACGGATGACCTTCTCGCCGGCCGGCTCGCGCCTGCGTCGCGGCGCCTTCGGCATCCCGGAGCCCGACAGCCAGGTCCGCTGCAACGCTCAATGGCTGCACGTGGTCCTGCTGCCCTTGGTCGGCTTCGACGACGCCGGCAACCGCCTCGGATCGGGCGCGGGCTTCTACGACCGCGCCCTCGCCTTCCGTTCCCGCCGCCGTCGCTGGCGCGGCCCGCGCCTCATCGGCATCGCCCATTCCTGCCAGCGCTTGCCGCGGCTGCCGACGCTGACGACCGACGTGCCGCTCGACGCCGTGGTCACGGAAAACGGCTTTTTTTCCCTGTCCGGAGGCCTGTGATGAACCATTGGCTCATGAAGTCGGAGCCCTCCGTCTTCGGCATCGACGACCTCGCAAAAGCCCCGCGCCGCACCAGCGGCTGGGACGGCGTGCGCAACTACCAGGTGCGCAACATGCTGCGCGACGACTTCAAAGTGGGCGACCTGGCCTTCTTCTACCACTCGAGTTGCCCCGAGCCCGGCATCGTCGGCGTGATGAAGGTGGTCAAGCCGGGCTACCCGGATGCGACCGCGCTCGACCCCAAGCACCCCGCGCACGATCCTGCCGCGACCCGCGACGCGCCTCGTTGGTATCAGGTCGATGTGCGTCTCGAGCAGCGTTTTTCCCGAGTGATCGCGCTCGACGAGTTGCGCGCGCACGAGGCCGGCGCGCTGCGCGGATTGCGCGTGCTGCAACGCGGCAACCGGTTGTCGATCACGCCCATCGAGCCCGCGCACTGGCGCTTCATCCTCTCGCTCGTCTGACCCCTTGCTTGTTTTTTGCAATCGCGTGTATATACTCGGCCCCGGGACTAACCATAACTGGAGAACCAACATGGCCAAGGCCAAGAAGAAGGCTGCTAAGAAGAAAGCCGCCAAGAAGAAGTAAGATCCCTCGGGATCTTCGGCGCACGTGATGAAAATCCCGTCGCCGCTTCTATGAATGGAGATGCCCGCGAAAGCGGGCATCTTCATTTTCGGACCTCGGAAATGCAGGAAAAACAGGGAAAAGCAGCCATGTCCGATGCAGCCCGCGGCAAACAGGCGGCGGCCGAAGCCGCCCTCGAGTTCGTCACCGAAGACACCGTCATCGGTGTCGGGACGGGCTCCACCGTCAACTTCTTCATCGATGCGCTCGCCGCCCGGCGCGGCCGGATACGCGGGGCCGTCTCCTCCTCCGAGGCCTCCACCGCGCGCCTCAAGGCCGCCGGCATCGAGGTGCTGGACCTCAACGGCACCGGCGACCTCGAACTCTACGTCGATGGCGCGGACGAGACCGACCGTCACGGCCGCCTCATCAAGGGCGGCGGCGGCGCGCTGACGCGCGAGAAGATCGTCGCCGCGGCCTCCCGCCGCTTCGTCTGCATCGTCGACGACTCGAAAGTGGTCGACGTGCTCGGCCGGTTCCCCTTGCCCGTCGAAGTGATCCCGATGGCGCGCTCCTATGTGGCGCGGCAACTCTTCCGGCTCGGCGGGCAACCGGTCTGGCGCGAGGATTTCGTCACCGACAACGGCAACCCCATCCTCGACGTGCATGGCCTGCGCATCCTCGATCCGCCGGCGCTCGAAGCCTCGATCAACGGCATCGCCGGTGTGGTCACGGTCGGCCTGTTCGCACAGCGGCCGGCGGACATCGTGCTCGTCGGCGGCGCGGGCGGCGTGCGGAGACTGAAATGACCGGCTACACGCCCCCGGCCGTCTGGACCTGGAACAACTCCTCCGAGGGCCGTTTCGCCCAGATCAACCGCCCGACCGCGGGTGCGACGCATGACCACGCCTTGCCGGTCGGTCGGCATCCGCTGCAGCTCTACTCGTTGGCGACACCGAACGGCGTGAAAGTGACGGTGCTGCTCGAAGAGCTGCTCGCGCTCGGGCACAGCGGCGCCGAGTACGACGCCTGGCTCATCCGGATCACCGAAGGCGACCAGTTCGGCAGCGGGTTCGTCGGCCTCAACCCCAACTCCAAGATCCCGGCGCTGCTCGACCGCTCGACCGATCCGCCCACGCGGGTGTTCGAGTCCGGGTCCATCCTGCTGCACCTCGCCGAGAAGTTCGGCGCGTTCCTGCCGGCACCCGGCGCGGCCCGCACCGAGTGCCTCAACTGGCTCTTCTGGCAGATGGCGAGCGCGCCCTATCTCGGCGGTGGGTTCGGCCATTTCTACACCTACGCCCCGGTCAAGATCGAGTACGCGATCGACCGCTTCGCCATGGAATCGAAGCGGCAGATGGACGTGCTCGACCGGCGGCTCGCCGAGGCACCCTGGCTCGCGGGCGATGCGTACTCCATCGCCGACATCGCGGTGTGGCCGTGGTACGGGATGCTCGCGCTCGGCGAACTCTACGGCGCGGCGGAGTTCCTGCAGGTGCAGGACTATCGCCACCTGCGCCGCTGGGCGGAGACCATCGCCGCCCGCCCGGCCGTGCAGCGCGGCCGCCGGGTCAACCGCACCTGGGGCGATCCGGCGGGACAGCTCGCCGAGCGGCACGACGCCCGCGACTTCGACGCGCCGTCGCCCGCCACCGGCTGACCGCCACCGGCTGACCGCCGCAGGCTGACCGCCGCAGGCTGACCGCCGCAGGCGCTCGCCCACAAAGAAAAAGGCCCGCATCGTTCGCACGATGCGGGCCTTTTTGTTGGCTGGGGGACTAGGATTCGAACCTAGGTAAACGGAGTCAGAGTCCGTTGTCCTACCGCTAGACGATCCCCCAAAAGTCTCCCGAGGGTCGGACCGCGTCCCGGGCGCTGCGGATCAGCGCTTCGAGTACTGCGGACCGCGACGGGCCTTGCGGCGGCCGACCTTCTTGCGCTCGACCTCGCGGGCATCGCGGGTGACGAAACCGGCGACACGCAGCGGCTGGCGCAGCGTCTCATCGTACTCGATGAGCGCGCGGGTGATTCCGTGGCGGATGGCGCCGGCCTGGCCGGTGATGCCACCGCCCGCGACCGTGACGTCCACATCGAAGCGGCCGAGGGTCTCGGTGAGCTCGAGCGGCTGGCGCACGATCATGCGGCCGGTCTCACGACCGAAGAAGTTCTCGATGGTGCGCGCATTAATCGTGATGCGGCCGGAGCCGGGCTTGAGGTACACGCGGGCCGTGGCGGTCTTGCGTCGGCCGGTGCCGTAGTTCGTGGCGGGCATTCAGGATTCCTGCGCTGTTCGGTCAGATGTTGAGGGGCTTGGGCTGCTGCGCGGTGTGCGGGTGCGTGTCGCCCGCGAACACGTGCAGCTTGCGGTACATGCTGCGGCCGAGCGTGGTCTTCGGCAGCATGCCCTTCACGGCGAACTGGATCACCCGCTCCGGATGCTCCTTGAGGAGCTTCTCGAGCGCGATGGACTTGATGCCGCCGATCGCACCGGTGTGGTGGTAGTAGATCTTGTCGGTCATCTTGGCGCCCGTGACGCGGACCTGGCCGGCGTTGAGCACGACGATGTGGTCGCCCATGTCGACGTGCGGGCTGTAGTCGGCCTTGTGCTTGCCCTTGAGGCGCAGCGCGATCTGCGACGCCAAGCGCCCGAGGGTCTTGCCCTTGGCGTCGACGACGAACCAGTCTCCCCGCACGGTGGCGGGCTTGGCGAAAACGGTGCTCATGTCTGGATCTCCGCCCGCGACGGACCGGAATGCCCGGAGCCGCGAGTCCCGAAAAAGGGGGCGAAGTTTACTCAAGCTGCGGGGGGTTTGCAAAACCCCTGACGCCATCGCCGCCGGCACCGCGCAAGGATCGGCGGTCCCCTGAGGGCGAGACGGTCGCCTCCCTTCGCCTGTCCACCCTGTGGACGCGCTATGTAAAACGACGCCCCAGGCCCCCGCCCCACCCTCAAGAAGCGCCTTGAGCCGGTCGATTTATAATGTGCCATGCGCGAAGACCATCCCATCGACCCCCTGCTGATGACGCTCGACCGGGCGCTGCGGGCCGTGTTCGTTCCTCCCCTGGCGAACCGGCCACTGCCCCGACCCACGGGCGATCCCTCCCTGCCGGAGGCCAGCTTGACGGACGCCGAGCGACGCGAGTCGGCGGCCCTCATGCGGGTCAACCATGCGGGCGAGGTCGCCGCGCAGGCGCTCTACCACGGTCAGGCCGCCTTCGCCGCCCGACCCGAAGTGCGCGACCTCCTCGAGAAGGCGGCGCACGAAGAAGCCGACCACCTCGCCTGGTGCGAGCAGCGGCTGCGTGAACTCGGCTCACGACCGAGCCTGCTCGGACCGCTCTGGTATGCCGGCTCCTTCGCGATCGGCGCCGCAGCCGCGTTGGCCGGCGATCGCACCAGCCTCGGTTTCGTGAGCGAGACCGAGCGCCAGGTCGAAGGCCACATCGATTCGCACCTCGCGCGCCTGCCGGCCCACGACGCGCGCAGCCGCGCGATCCTCGAGACCATGCGCCGCGACGAGATCGAGCACGGCTCCGAGGCGCGCGCCGCCGGCGGCGCCGAGTTGCCGCCGCCGGTCCGAACCGCGATGCGCGCCACCGCCAAAGTCATGACCACCACGAGCTATTGGCTATGACCACGCCCGCCGACCGAAACCCGGTGCGCACGCTGCCGACGCGCACGGTCGCCGCGCCGTCACCGGGATTGCGCCTCTTCCTCGAGCATTCGCGCCGCCGCGTGGTGCCCTCGCGCACCGTGCTCGTGAGCGCGGGCGAAGCGCCCGAGATCCTCTTCCACGTGGTCTCCGGATCGGTCGAGGTGCTCATCGAGGATGCGGAGGGCAACGAGATGGTGCTCGCCTACCTCTCCAAGGGGCAGTTCTTCGGCGAGATGGGTCTGTTCGGCATCGACCGGCGCACCGCCTTCGTGCGCGCCCGGGGCCGCACCGAGATCGCGGAGATGCCGTACGCGCGGTTCCGCCGCTTGGCGGACGAGTCGCCCTCGCTCACCCTCGAGATCGCGACGCAGCTCGCATTGCGCCTCGAGCGCACCAACCGCAAGCTCGGCGACCTTGCGTTCGTCGACGTCAGCGGCCGCATCGCCCATGCGCTGCTCGATCTCTGCAGCGAACCCGAGGCGATGACCCATCCCGAGGGCATGCAGATCCGCGTGTCCCGCCAGGAGCTCTCGCGCATCGTCGGCTGCTCGCGCGAGATGGCAGGACGGGTTCTGAAGGCGCTGGAGGGCCAGGGGCTGCTGCGCGCCCACGGCAAGACGATCGTGCTCTATGGCGTGCGCCCCTCGCCGCGCCCGCCGGTCGCCCAGCCTCAGCCGGCGGCGATCGCCGCGCGCATCGCGCGTACCGTCGCCGCGTAATCGCCGCTGCCGAAGATCGCCGAGCCGGCGACGAAGGTGTCCGCGCCGGCGGCCGCCACGGCGCCGATGTTGTCGACCTTGATGCCGCCATCGACCTCGAGGCGGACGTCACGGCCGCCCGCACGGATGCGCTCGCGCACGGCACGGATCTTGTCGAGCGTCGCCGGGATGAACGCCTGCCCGCCGAAGCCCGGATTGACCGACATCAGGAGCACGAGGTCGAGCTGCGGCAAGGTGTGGTCGAGCCAGGCGAGCGGCGTCGCCGGATTGAGCACGAGGCCGGGCTTGCAGCCGTGGTCGCGGATCAAGGCGATCGTGCGGTCGACATGGTCGCTCGCTTCCGGGTGGAAGCTGATCCACGTCGCGCCGGCCTTGGCGAAATCCGCGACCAACCGGTCGACCGGACGCACCATCAGGTGCACGTCGATGGGCGCGGTGATGCCGTGCTTGCGCAGCGCCTCGCAGACGAGCGGCCCCACGGTGAGGTTCGGGACGTAATGGTTGTCCATCACGTCGAAGTGGATGAGGTCCGCGCCCGCAGCGAGCACCGCCTCGACCTCGGCACCGAGCCGCGCGAAGTCCGCGGACAGGATCGACGGCGCGATCCATGGCGTGTGAGCGAGGGGCGGACGGACGGACGGACGATCGGTCACGGTTTCATTCCTCGCGCGGCGCGGATGGTGTCCCAGGCTTCGATGATCTGCTGCGTGCGCTGCTTGGCGTGTTCGAGCATCGACTCGGGCAGACCGTTGGCGCGCAGCTTATCAGGGTGGTGCCGCGACAGCTGACGCCGATAGGCCTTGGTGACCGCCTCGTCGCCTGCGGCGGCGCGCACGCCCAGCACATCGTAGGCCTCCGCAAGCGACATGCGCGGCACCGCGCCCGGCGCACGTCCCGCACCCTCGGCGCGCGCCCCGTCGTGGCGTGCGCGTTCACCGCGCGCACCGGCCGCGCCACCCGACGCGCCGCCTGACGCGCCGCCTGACGCACCGCCCGCCGTTCCACCCGCCGATCCCCGGGCGCTGCCGGCACCCGTCCGCCCATGGCGTTGGCGCAGCACGGTCTCGAGCCGCGCGAACTCGAGCCCGCTCACCCCCAACATCGCAGCGATGCGCGCCAGCAGCGGCCGCGACGGGCCGCGCAGGTCCGAGCCGCCGAGCGCAGCACGCAACTGGATCTCGAGGAAGGTCCGCAGCAGGTCGGGCCGACCCGCGCAGGCCCGTCGCAAGCCCATCACGGCGCCTGAGACGTCGTACTCGGGCCGCTTGCCGAAGGTGAAGTGCGAGACGGCCTCGGCGACCTGCGCCTCGCTCAGGCGGAACGCCGCCATCACCGCACGCGCGGCGCGGATGTCCTCTTCCGAGACACGCCCGTCCGATTTGGCCACGTGCCCCATGACCTCGAACGTGGTGCGGAAGTAGCGCTCGGCGACGGCCCGCGGGTCGCCGACCTGCGCCGCGTCCTCGTCGGCATCGCCGTTGTCGGCGGCGGCCGCATCGGCGTCTTCGACCCAGTGCTGCGGCCGCCGTCCGGCGGACTCGCGCGGCCCCGGGGCAGCGCCGCCCTCGAGCTTGTCGTCGACCAGATGCCCGGCGATCAGCCCGAGGACTGCGCCCACCACGCCCCCGGCCAACGCCCCGAGCGCGCCGCCGACGAGTTTCCCCGTCCATTTCATGCTGCAATACTACCAACCCCCGGCCATCGGCCGGGCAACCCCCGGCGATCGGCCGGAACGAACGGGAGCGCGCGTGGACCGAAGTCCCCTTGGCCAAGCCGCCGCGGCAGCCGATCCGGCTGCAGCGGCCCCTGCCGCAGCCGGCCCGCCGCCGGTCCACACCACCGCCTTGCGTCACCTGCGCCGCCTCCACACCGGCAAGGTGCGCGACATCTACGAGATCGACGCGGACCACATGCTGATCGTCACCACCGACCGGCTGTCGGCCTTCGACGTGGTGTTGCCGGATCCCATCCCGCACAAGGGGCGGGTGCTCACCGAGATCTCCGATTTCTGGTTCCGCCGCACCACGCACATCGTGCCGAACCAGCTCTCGGGCAAAAGCCTCGGATCGCTGCCGCTCGATCCGGACGAGCGTGCGCTGCTCGAGGGTCGCGCCGTGGTCGTGAAGCGCCTGAAGGCGCTGCCGATCGAAGCCGTCGTGCGCGGCTATCTCATCGGCTCGGGCTGGAAGGATTACCAGCGCAGCGGCGCGGTCTGCGGCATCGCGTTGCCGCCGGGGCTCGAGCTCGCCTCGCGGCTGCCCCAGCCGCTCTTCACGCCCGCGAGCAAGGCGCCCGCCGGGCAGCACGACGAGAACATCTCCTTCGCGGAGGTCGAGCGCCTCGTGGGCCCCGCGCTCGCAACCGAGGTGCGCGACACCTCGCTCGCCCTCTACGCCTTTGCGGCGGAGCATGCGCGGGCGCGCGGCGTGATCATCGCCGACACCAAGTTCGAGTTCGGGCTCGATGCCGAGGGGCGCCTGACGCTCATCGACGAGGTGATCACGCCCGACTCCTCGCGCTTCTGGCCCGCCGACACCTGGCGGCCCGGCGCGAGCCCGCCGTCGTTCGACAAGCAGTTCGTGCGCGACCATCTCGAGACGCTCGACTGGGACAAGACCGCGCCCGGACCGCACCTGCCGCCGGCGATCATCGCCCGCACCAGCGAGAAATACCTCGAAGCGCTGCGACGCATCACCGGGCCGGCCTCGGCCCCCGCCGCGGACCCGACCGCAGGCTGACGACGGCAGCGATGCACCACGCCCCCTGGCGGCAGCTCGACGGTTGGCTCTGGGGCGGCGCTGCACAGGGCGACGGCCCCGTCGCGCGGGCCCTGCGGCTGCTGAGATATCCCTATGCGGTGATCCGCGACCTCGCGCTCGGCGACGTCAACCTGCGCGCGATGGGCCTCGTCTACAACACGCTGCTCGCGCTCATCCCGCTGCTCGCCTTCAGCTTCGCCGTGCTCAAGGTGTTCGGCGCACAGCGCGACCTCGAGCCGCTGCTGCTCGAGTTCTTCCGGCCCGTCGGCGAGGCGGCGCCGCAGCTCACGGCGCGCGTCATGTCGTTCGTGAACGGCGTCTCGAGCGGCCTCGTGGGCTCGGTCGGCTTCGCGCTGCTGCTGTGGACCCTCATGGGCACCATCCAGAAGGTCGAGGACAGCTTCAACTATCTTTGGCGGGTCGAGCAGCCGCGCACCCTCGGCCGCCGCATCGCCGAGTACCTGGTGCTGGTGATCGTCGGACCGGTGCTGCTGGTGCTCGCCTTCGGGCTCGGCATCGCTCCGCCGCTGATGGTCACGGCGCTGTTCATCGCGCTCTACCGCTTCGTGCCGAACACCAGCGTGCGCTGGCTGCCGGCGATCGGCGGCGGACTGGTGGCGGGCGCCCTGTGGTGGATGGTGGCGCAGGTGTTCGCCGACCTCTACACCCACGCGCGCAGCATCACCATCGTGTATGCGGGCTTCGCGCTCGTCATCGCGGCGCTGGTGTGGACCTGGGCCGGCTGGCTGATCCTCTTGATCGGCGTGCAGGTGTCGTTCTACCTGCAGAACCCCGGCTACCTGCGCCTCGGGCTGGTCGAGCTGCGGCTCTCGGCCGCGGAGACCGAGGACCTCGCCTTGCGGATCATGCTGCTGGTGGGGCGTTCGCACGTGCAAGGGGCGCGGCGCTGGCACAACGAGGGCCTCTCGCGCGCGCTGCGCGTGCCGGGGATCGCCGTGGCGCAGGTGACCGGCATCCTCGAGCAGGCGAAGCTGCTCGCCGCCGACGAGACCGAGTCCTGGCTGCCGGGCCGCGACATCGACCACATCACGCTGCGGGAGATCCTGCGCGTGGTGCGCAACCCGCGCAGCACCCTCGTCGACCACGCGGCCGCAAAGCCGCTGCCGGGCGTCGATGCCTTGCGGGAGGAACTGCAGCAGGCCACCGACGCGGCGCTCGGCGGCCGCACGCTCGGGCAACTGGTGGTCGCGGATCCGGAGTGAGGCCGCGCTACTCGCCGGCGATGGTCATCTCGCCGACCAGCACCGATCCGCAACGGATGCCGCCGCGCGCGTCGATGTCGCCGCCGATCGCGGCGAGACCGAGGTAGAGGTCCTTGAGGTTGCCGGCGATGGTGATCTCGTGCACCGGGAAGGCGATCGCGCCATCCTCGACCCAGAACCCGGTGGCACCGCGGGAATAGTCGCCGGTCACGCCGTTGACGCCCTGGCCCATGAGCTCGGTCACAAGGAGCCCCCGGCCCATGCGCCGCAGCAGCTCGGCCTGCGAGGGTGAACCGGCCGAGGGATCGACCAGCAGGTTGTGCAGCCCCCCCGCGTTGCCGGTACTTTGGAGCCCGAGCTTGCGCGCCGAATAGCTGCCGAGCAGATAGCCGTCGAGCACGCCGTCGCGCACGAGTTCGCGGTCGCGCGTGCGCACACCCTCGCCATCCCAGGCGGTGCTCGCGAGGCCCTTCGGCAGGTACGGCCGTTCGTGCATCTGTACCCAGGCCGGGAAGATGCGCTGCCCGGCCGCGCCCAGCAGGAAGCTCGCCTTGCGGTACTGGCTGCCGCCGCGGATCGCGCCGACCATATGGCCGATGAAGCCGCGGGCGACCTCGGGCGCGAACAGCACCGGCGCGCGGGTGGTCGCGATGCGGCGCGCGCCGAGGCGCGCCACGGTGCGCTCGCCGGCGAGCCGGCCGATGTGGTCGGGCGCGGCGAGGTCGCGCGGATCGCGGGCGGTGTCGTACCAGTAATCGCGCTGCATCTCGCCGTCGGCGCCCGCGAGCAGCACGCAGCTCAGCGAATGGCTGGTGGCGCAGTCGCCGGCGAGGAAACCGTGGCTGTTGCCGTAGACGCGCACGCCGCGCTGCGAGCCGACGCTCGCGCCCTCGGAGTTGTCGGTGGGCGCATCGACGGCGCGTCCGGCGGCTTCGCAGCGGCGAGCGAGCTCCACCGCGGCGTCCGGCCCGATGTCCCAAGGGAAATCGAGGTCGAGCGCGGGCGGGTCGCGCGCGAGCAGCGACGGATCGGCGAGGCCCGAGCAATCATCCTCGGCCGTGTGGCGCGCGAACGCGCAGGCCTTGGCGACGGTGTCGCGCACCGCGTCCGGCGAAAGGTCGGCGGTGCTGGCCGACCCCTTGCGCTGCCCGAAATAGACCGTGACGCCGAGCCCGCGGTCGCGCTGGTACTCGACGGTCTCGACCTCGCCGAGCCGCACCGTGACCGACAGGCCCTGCTGCAGGCTGGCGTCGGCCTCGGCCTGCGTGGCGCCGAGGCGGCGCGCCTCGTCGAGCGCCGCCGACACCACGGCTTGCAGGGCAGGGATCCGACCGGGATCGACTTGCTGCGACATGGCAGAATTGTACCAGTCGCGGCTCGATGGCCGCCGGAGCAGCGCAGATGATGGGCGAACAGACCGAAGACCTCGACGATCGCGGGCAGGACGGCGACGAGGGCGCCGACGAGCGCCCGAGCAAGAGCTCGCGCAAGCGCGCCGCGCACGCCGCGCAGGCGATGGGCGAACGGCTCATCACGCTGCGCGAGACCGAGCTCGAGCGCCTCGCGCTGCCCGAACCGCTGCTGACCGCCGTGCGCGATGCGCGGCGCATCCGGGCGCGCGGCGGCCTCGCGCGCCAGAAGCAGTACATCGGCAAGCTGATGCGCGACATCGACCTCGCGCCGCTCGAGGCGGCGCTCGGCCCCGCCATCGCCCCACCCCGCCCCCGCCGCGCCAAACCCGGCCGATTCCGCTAGAATCCCCCGATGAAACCTTTGGTCGGCATCGTCATGGGCTCCCGCTCCGATTGGGAGACGATGCGCGCCGCCGCCGAGCGGCTGGAGAGCCTGGGCGTGCCCCACGAGGTCCGCGTGGTCTCGGCGCATCGCACCCCGGACCTGCTCTTCGAGTACGCCGATCAGGCCGCGACGCGCGGCCTCAAGGTCATCATCGCGGGCGCCGGCGGCGCCGCCCACCTGCCCGGCATGCTCGCCGCCAAGACCGCCTTGCCGGTGCTCGGCGTGCCGGTCCAGTCCAAGACCCTGAGCGGCCTCGACTCGCTGCTCTCGATCGTGCAGATGCCGGCAGGCATCCCGGTGGCCACGTTCGCCATCGGCCACGCCGGCGCCACCAACGCCGCGCTCGCCGCCGCCGCCATCCTCGCGCTGCAGGATCCCGCCATCGCCCGCGCGCTGCAGGACTTCCGGGCGGCGCAGACGCAGGCCGTGCTCGATCAGCCCGACCCGCGCGACCCTGCGGCGCCCCGACCCGGCGCATGACCGTCGGCATCGTCGGCGGCGGCCAGCTCGGGCGGATGCTCGCGCTCGCCGGCTACCCGCTCGGACTCGATTTCCTGTTCCTCGACCCGGCGACGGGCACACCTGCCTCGCAGGTCGCGCCCTCGCTGCAGGGCGCCTTCACCGACGCGGCCTTGCTGCGCGCGCTCGCGCAGCGCAGCGAGGTGCTCACCTTCGATTGGGAGAACGTCTCGGTCGACAGCCTGCGCGCGCTCGGCCGCGACACCCGCATCGCGCCGCCGCTGGCCGCGCTCGCGATGTCCCAGGACCGCCTCGCCGAGAAGCGCCTGTTCGCCAAGCTCGGTATCCCGACCACGCGCCATGCGGCGGTCGACTCGCCCGCCTCGCTCGCCCGCGCGCTGCGCAGCGTCGGCCTGCCGGGCGTCCTCAAGACCCGCCGCCTCGGCTACGACGGCAAGGGACAGGCCGTGGTGCGCAGCGTGGAGGCCGCTCACGCCGCCTTCGAGTCGTTGCGCGGCGCGCCGCTCCTCTACGAAGAATTCGTGCCGTTCGACTTCGAGGTCTCGGTCATCGGCGCACGCAACCGCCACGGCCAGATCGTCGTCTATCCGCTCAACCGCAACCTGCACCGCGACGGCATCCTGCGGCTGACGCGCGCGCCCTGGCATGCGCCGTCGCTCGAGCGCCGCGCCGCATCGCACCTGCGCCGCGTGCTGACGCACTTCCGGTACGAGGGCGTGCTCAACATCGAGTTCTTCGTGCGCGGCGGCCGCCTGCTCGCCAACGAGACGGCGCCGCGGGTGCACAACTCGGGGCACTGGACGATCGAGGGCGCGGCCACCAGCCAGTTCGAGAACCACCTGCGCGGCATCCTCGGCCTGCCGCTCGGCGCCACCACGCCGCGCGGGCACGCGGCGATGCTGAACCTGATCGGCACGATGCCGGCACGCGACGCGGTGCTCGCACGACCGGACACGCACTGGCACGACTACGGCAAGACGCCGCGGCCCGGCCGCAAGATCGGGCATGTGACGCTGCTCGCCACGGGCGCTGCCGCGCGGGATGCCGCCGCGAAGCGGCTGCTGCGCCACATCGACCCCGAGAGCCTGCGCAGCGCCGGTCTTTGAGGCTGAGCCCCCAGCGAGAGCCTGCGCCGCCGGGGCGATAGCCCGAGCCGCCGTCGGGCGCGGTGGGTCAGCCCGTGCCGCCCACCGTGAGCCCATCGACGCGCAGCGTCGGCTGTCCGACGCCGACCGGCACGCTCTGCCCTTCCTTGCCGCAGGTGCCGATGCCGTCGTCGAGTTTCAGGTCGTTGCCGACCATGGACACGCGGGTGAGCACGTCCGGCCCGTTGCCGACCAGCGTCGCACCCTTGATCGGCGCGCCGATGCGGCCGTTCTCGATGAGATACGCCTCGGCCGCCGAGAACACGAACTTGCCCGAGGTGATGTCGACCTGGCCGCCGCCGAAGTTGACCGCATAGATCCCGCGCTCGACCGAGGCGATGATCTCCTGCGGATCGTGGGGACCCGGGCGCATGTAGGTGTTGGTCATCCGCGGCAGCGTGAGGTGCGCGAAGGACTCGCGTCGCCCGTTGCCCGTGGAGCGCGTGCCCATCAGCCGCGCGTTGAGCTTGTCCTGCAGGTAGCCCTTGAGGATGCCGTCCTCGATGAGGGTGGTGCAGCGGGTCGGCGTGCCCTCATCGTCGATGTTGAGCGAACCGCGCCGGGACGACAGCGTGCCGTCATCGACCACGGTGCAGAGCGGCGCCGCGACGCGCTCGCCGATGCGGCCGCTGAAGGCCGAGGTGCCCTTGCGGTTGAAGTCGCCCTCGAGACCGTGGCCGATGGCCTCGTGCAGCAGGATGCCCGGCCAGCCGGCGCCGAGCACGACCGTCATGGCGCCCGCAGGCGCCGGCACCGCGGCGAGGTTCACGAGCGCCTGGCGTGCCGCCTCGCGGCCGAGCGCGAGCGGCCGATCGCCCGCCACCAGCGTCGTCAGGGAATAGCGTCCGCCCATGCCGGCGAAACCCGTCTCGCGCCGTCCGTCCTGCTCGGCGATCACCGAGACGTTGAAGCGCACGAGGGGCCGCACGTCGGCGGCGAGGGTGCCCTCGCCGTCGGCCACCAGCACCAGCTCCCAAGAGGTGGACACCGAGGCCATCACCTGCACGATGCGCGGGTCGACCTTGCGGGTCTCACGGTCGACGCGCTCGAGCCAGCGCACCTTGTCGTCGTCGGACAGCGATCCGACCGGGTCGATCGCCGGATAGAGCGCATGCCCCGTCGAACGGCGCAACACCGGCGCACGTCCTTCGCGACCGCCTGCGGCGATCGCGCGCGCCGCGCGCGCGGCCTCGGCGAGCGCCTCGGGGAGGATCTCGTCGGAATAGGCGAAGCCGGTCTTCTCGCCGGCGAGCGCGCGCACGCCCACCCCCTGCTCGATGCTGGCGCTGCCTTCCTTGACGATGCCGTCCTCCAGCGACCAGCCCTCGTCGCGCGACAGCTGGAAATAGAGGTCCGCGGCATCGATGCCGCCCGACAACGCGACGCCGAGCACCCGTTCGAGCTGCGGGATGTCGAGCCCCGCGGGACGGAGCAACAGGTCTTCGGCGAGCGCGAGCGGATCGGGGGTTTCGAGGGCGGTCGTCATGTCGGTGGGGATCTCCGGGCAGCGGGTCGTCGGCAGCGGGCCGTCAACATCAGGATCAGAGCACGCGGTGCGAGAGCGCAGGGAATGCGGCGCGCGCCTCGCGCTGCGCCTCTGCGTCGAAGGACGCGACCACCACGCCCTCGCCCTCGGGCAGGCGCGCAAGCACGCGCCCCCAGTGGTCGATGACGAGGCTGTCGCCATAGGTCTCGCGGCCGTTGGCGTGGCGTCCCCACTGGCCCGCGGCGACGACCCCCGCGAGGTTCTCGACCGCGCGGGCCCGCAGCAGCACTTCCCAGTGCGCGCGGCCGGTGGGGACCGTGAACGCCGCCGGCAGCACGAACCAGTCCGCGCCCTCGGCCGACAACTGGCGGAAGAGCTCCGGGAAGCGGACGTCGTAGCAGATCGCGAGCCCCACACGGCCGATCGGCGTATCGACCGAGACCACCCGGTTGCCCGGGCGCATCGAGGCCGACTCGCGGTGGCTTTCGCCCGCGCCCGGCACGTCGACATCGAACAGATGGATCTTGTCGTAGCGCGCCACCTCGCGACCGGTGTCGTCGTACACGAGGAGCGCCTGCGCGACCCGCGTCTCACCGGGGACGCGCAACGGCAGCGTGCCGGCGATCACCCAGAGCCCGAGCTCCCGCGCGGCCGCGGCCATCGCCGACTGGATCGGACCCTCGCCATGGGTCTCGGCGATCGCGAGACGGTCCGCCGTCCCGCGCGCCATGAGGGCGAAGTTCTCGGGCAGCAAGGCCACCCTGGCGCCCGCCGCGGCGGCGTCGGCCAGCAGCCGGCGCGCCGTGGCCACGTTGGCCGCAACGTCGGTGCCGGAGGTCATCTGCAGGGCGGCGACGGTCATGCGAGCACCACATCATACCGGTCGATCGAATAGAGCGACTCGGCCTGCAGCCGGATCGGCCGGCCGGCCGCGCCCTCGAGCTCGGCCAACACCCCGGATTCCTCGCCGAGCAGGCGCTCCACCACGTCCTGGTGGGCGAGCACCAGCAGCTCCCGGCTCTCGAACTGGCGTGACTGTCGCAGGATCTCGCGGAAGATGTCCTGGCAGACCGTCTCCACCGAGCGGACGCGCCCGTGGCCCTCGCAGGCCGGGCAGGGATCGCAGAGCAGGCGTTCGAGGCTGTCGCGGGTGCGCTTGCGGGTCATCTCGACGAGCCCGAGCGGCGAGATCGGTGCCAAGGTGGTCTGCGCGT
>JBIIVD010000014.1:0-49622 GCA_044339635.1 Steroidobacteraceae bacterium
GAAGTCGGTGTCCTGGATCCGCGAGCGCGAGGCCGAGAGGTTCTCGGTCGTGCTGCGCAGGTTCGAGATCACCGAGTCGAAGCGGCTGTTGATGGCACCGATGGTAGCTCGCGAGGAGTTCACGGCGGTCAGTGCGTTATCGAGCACGCCGAGCGCCTGCTGGGCACCGACGTAGCTCGAGACGTTCGTCGAGTTCATGCCGGTGGTCGAGGTCGAGGTGCCGACCGCACCCGCCGCGAAGCCCGACAGCGCGGCCGTCGCCGATGCGCCGCCGACCGTGATCGCCGCGCCGCTCGTCAGCGTGTAGAACCCCGTCGCGGCATCGTACGACGCGCCGACACCCGTGGTCGCCGAGATCGCGTTGATCGCCGACACCAGCTGTCCGGCACGCTCCTGCGCGCTGCCCGCACCGGAGATGGCGCCGACGCTGGTACCGTTGACCGTGAGGTCGCCGGCGGCGATCGCCGTGGCGAAGCTCGTCATGCTGCTGGCCGCGATCGAGCCCTCGACGCGGGTGAAGGTGCCACCCAGCGCGCCGGTGCCGACATTGGCCAGCGACTGGATCGTGATGACCTCGCCGACGTTGGCGCCGACCTGGAAGTTCACGCCGCTGAACGAGCCGTCGAGCAGCTTGACGCCCGCGAACACGGTCTGGTCGGCGATGCGCTGCACTTCGCTGCGCAGCTGCGTGTATTCGGCGTTGAGGGCGTCACGGTCGACCTGGCTGTTGGTACCGTTCGAAGCCTGCACCGCGAGCTCGCGCATGCGCTGCAGGTTCGACGTCACCGAGCCGAGCGCGCCTTCCGCCGTCTGCGTGAGCGACACGGCGTCGCCGGCGTTGCGGATGGCGGTCGAGAGGCCGCGGATCTGCGCCGTGAAGCGCTGGGAGATCGCGAGGCCGGCCGCGTCGTCCTTGGCGCCGTTGATGCGCATGCCGGAAGACAGGCGCTGCAGCGAGGTCGCCATCTCGTCGCTCGAGGTGGCGAGGTTGCGCTGCGCGTTGAGCGACATGACGTTGGTATTGATGATCTGAGACATGACTTCGAATCCCCTCTCGGGTTATGGATGAATGAACAGGACAGGCCGATCCGGTGACAACACCGCCTCCGGGCCCTCGGACGGAAGCGGTCGGAAACTCTTCATAGGTAATCGAACAGCGACATGCGGGAGAGGCGTGCGACCGACTGCTGCGCCGCCTGCAACCCGGTGAGCTGCGAATTGAGGCGGGTCAGCGCCTCCGCGTAGTCCAGGTCGCGCAGCTGCGAGAGGCTCGTGGCGACGTCCTCGCGCAGCGCGGTACGCGAGACAGCCGCGCTGTCGACGGCGTTCATGCGGGCCGCGAGGACCGCGCGGGCGCCCGACAACTGCTCCTGCCCCTGCGCGAGCTGGCCGAGCACGGCGTTGAGCTCGTTGGTGGCGGCCGCACGCTGGGCGCCCGTGCCGAGCGGGGCCTCCAACGCGGCCGCAAGACGCTCGAGCGTCGCGAACACATCTTCGGTACCCGAGGGGTCGACGTGGATCTGGTCGCCCGCCACCGGGGTGCCCGACACCGTGACGCGGATCCCCTTGAACTCGATCGCATCACCCGACGCATACGGACCGCTGGCCACCATCGCGTCGGCGGCGTCGCGGGCCTCCCAATCGCCGTTGGCCATGAAGAGGATGCGGTACGGCTCACCGTCCCAGGCAGCCAGATCCGCCACCGAGCTTTGACCCACCACCGCGGTGCCGGCGTTGCCGGCATCGGCCCGCAGCGCGAACGTGCCGTTGCCTGCGGGGATCCGGAAGAAGACCTCGGAGCCCGGCAAGGAATCCGCGATCCGTTGTCCCGGCGCGACCTCGATGAACCGTTGCAGCTCGTCACCGGCATACTGCACGGCCCCGCCCTGACGGACGATGGGCGCGGAACCGATGCTGGCCCCCGCGAACAGGTGCTCGCCGGACGGCGCCTTCCGGTTGCCGATCTGGATCAGCTGGTCGAGGTTGGTCCGCACCTCGGTGGCGATCAGGCGCCGGGCGGACTGGTCCAAGGCGCCGTTGCCGCCCTGCACCGCCAGTTCCCGCACCCGCATCAGGATGTCGCCGACATCGGCCAGCGCGCTCTCCTGCAGACCGAGGCGGGAACCCAGAAGTTCGCCGTTGCGTTCGTATTGATCGGCAGCGAGCACCCAACGCTCCTGCTCCTGCACCCGCGCCGCCGCGACCGGGTCGTCCGCCGGGCTCAGGAGCTTGGTACCGCTCGCCACCTGCGATTGCGTGCGTTGCACGCCCGCCTGCAGCCGCGCGAGCGACTCGATA
Organism: Steroidobacteraceae bacterium; assembly: GCA_044339635.1. Classification (GTDB taxonomy): domain Bacteria; phylum Pseudomonadota; class Gammaproteobacteria; order Steroidobacterales; family Steroidobacteraceae; genus UBA964. Next base: position 2,299 of record JBIIVD010000014.1, read on the forward strand.
TGTCCCTGCATGAAACCTGTGGTGGAGATGCGCATGGGGACCCCGTCAACGCGCGATGTCGATGAGCATGTTGAAGACTTCGTTGGCGGCGCGGATGACCTGCGCCGAGGCCTGGTAGGCCTGCTGGTAGCGCAGCAGGTTGGCCGCCTCTTCGTCGAGGTTCACGCCGGAGACGCCCTGTCGCTGCTTGACGGCCTCCTCATGCGAGATCCGTTGCACCTCGGCGTTGCGCTGCGCCTGCTGCGTGGTGGCGCCGACGCCGCTCATCAGGCGCGTCGCGGCATCCGCCAGCGAGGCCGTGCCCGACTCGAGCAAGGGAGTCCGGAGGACATCCGAGAGCAAGATCGCGTTGCGGTTGTCACCGCGTCCCGAACCGTTGTCGACGACGCTGAACGTATCACCGGCCGCAGGCGAACCCGTGAGCCGCAACCGCCAGCCGTTGTGGTCGATCGCTTGCCCTGCGACCCAGGGCTGCGCCGCGCCGCCATCGATGCTCACGGTCGACACCGTGGGGAACGTGACGGAGACCGTGGCGCGCAAGGCGGGGTCGGCAGCGTCGAGCACCTCGAGGGAGGCGATGCTGACCGAGCCGACGTTCCCGATGGTCGCAGCCGCCCGTACCGGCGTCGCCGCGGCGATCCGCGCCGGCGCCGTGATCTCGACCGCCATCCGGGAGACGGCGTCACGGGTCGGTCGCAGCAGCACGCGGTCGCCCACTGCCGGGGCCCCACCGACCACCACGGACAATCCGTCGAAAGCAATGGGGGACCCGGCCGTGCCGGCGCCGCTGAACGGCACGACCGCACCGCTGTCGAGGCGACGCAGCGACCATGCGCTGCCGCTCCACTCGAATTCGTAATCCGCGCCGGTCAGCGCCGTGGCATCGCCGAGCGTCGCCGACGCGGTGATCGTGGCGCTGTTGTCCGTCGGGACCACCGCCTGGGGCAATCCGACCGCGAGGACATCGCCGCCCTGCGCGCCGAGGAAGTCGATGCCCTTGGCATGTTGCGCGTTGAGCGACGAGGTGAGCACGACCGCGATCCGTCCGACTTCGTTGCGGGCCGGATCCAGCACCTCGCGGCGGAAATCGAGCAGGCCACCGAGCGATCCGCCGCTGATCGCGCGCGTGACCTCCTCGGTGCTGCTGCCGTTGCGCAGCACCACCCGTTGGCGACTCCCGTCCTCCGGGTCGCGCTCGAGCGCCACCCGGGCAGCGGTCTCGCCCAACACGAGGGGTTGCCCGCTGCCGATGAACACATTGACCGATCCATAACCGGTCGCGACCACGCGCATCGAGACCTTCGCGGCGAGTTGGTCGAGGAGCCGATCCCGCTGATCGAGCAGCCCGTTCGGGGAACTGCCCCCGCTCGCACCCGCCGCCGCGATCTCGCGGTTGAGCTTGGCAAGGCCGCTGGCCAGCCCATCCAGGGCGGCCGCTTCGGAGGCGATGCGGGCGGTGGTGCTGGTCTCGAGGTCGCGCATCCGGGTGTCGATGCCCTTGAGCCGCGACACCGTGGACTCGAGCGCGCCGATCAGCCCTTGTCGCGCGGCGATGGAGCCAGGCTCGGTCGCCACCGCCTCGATCGCGTTCGACAACTGCTGCAAGGTCGTCGACAGGCCACCCGAGGCGTCGCCCAACAGGTTGGAGACCCGCGCCGCCTGCGACGCGAACATCTCGAGCTGCGCGGCCGAGGACTGCGCCACCCGCGACTGGTCGGCAAGGAATTCGTCGACGACACGTGTCAGCCTTGCGACCTCGACCCCGTTGCCGACCCACGAGGCGCCCACCTGCGTCGACGCACGCGCGACCAGGTCTGCACGCTGGCGGACGTAGCCGTCGGTGTTCGCGTTGGCGATGTTCTGCCCGGTCACGTCCAAGGCCTGGCGGAACGCCTGCAAGCCCGAGAGTCCGGTGACGAAAAGGTTGCTCATGTACGGTCAGCCGGGTTGCGCAGGTTCGCCGCAGTGAGCGGCCGGTCCTCACGGACACGCGGCAGCTCGCCGGCCGGCATCGCGCGGCGGTTCTCCAGCAGCCGGCCGACGGAATCGGCGACCGCGACGATCTTGCGGGCGTATCCCGGGTCGGTGGCGTAACCGCCGCGCTGCAGCGCCGAGCCGAAGGCGAGCGCATCGTCGCCCGTGCCGCGCACCGCTTGGTAGCGGCGACTTCCGCCGATGAGCCGTGCATGGTCGGCGACGCTCTCTTCCACGTTGGAGTACGCACGGAAGCGTTCGACCATGCGCTGTGCCCGGCCTTGCAGCACCTCGGTGGTCGATGACGCGACCGAGGCACCGCGCCAGCCGCCGGTCGCCTTGATGCCGAAGAAATTGAAGCTGACGCGACCATCCGCGCCGCGCGGCAGATGGCGGCCCCAGCCGGTCTCGAGCGCGGCCTGGGCGATGAGGTTGCGCGGCGAGACGCCGAGCTGCGCCGCAGCCTTCTCTGCCGCCGGCAGGATCGCATCGAGGAACTCTTGCCGGGTCGGCGTACGTCCGGCGGGCAACGCGCGCGCTTGCGGCGCTTCGACGATCGCCGGTGCCGCAGCAGCCGATGCGCCCGCGGCCGGCGCACCCGCGACGGGCGCGACGCGGGTCGCCGGGCGCTGCACCGCCGCAGGCGACGTCGGAGCCAGCGTCGCGGACTGCAACGAGGTCGCGCCCGGCATCATCCACCGCTCCTGGCGGGGCATCTGCAAGGTCGAGACCGGTGCCAGAGACGGAGTCGTGGTCGGCAACACCGGCGCCGGTGCGTCCTCGGAGGGCGCAACGAGCCCGCTGCGCTTGACCTGGGCCACCAGCATCTCGGCGAGACCGAGCCCCCGACCGCGCGACATCTCCACCGACAGCTGGCTGTCGAACATGTCGCGATAGAAGCGGCTCTCCTCGGAATCGAACATCGGGTCGCCGCCGCTCGCATCACGCATGCTCTCGAGCATCATGCGGGTGAACACCGACTCGAACTGCCGCGCCGCTTCCCGCAACGCAGCGGGATCCTGCACGCGCGCATCGCGCCGCAACGCCGCGAGGCCCTGCAGGTCGGTGTATTGGGTGACTTTGGCGTCGGCGGTCATGGCGGTGCCGTCAGATGACGATCAGCTCGGCGCGCAACGCGCCGGCCTGCTTGAGCGCCTCGAGGATGGCGACGAGGTCGCCCGGCGCGGCACCGACCCGGTTCACCGCGTCGATGATCGCGTCGAGGTTCACGCCGGCCTCGAACTTGAACATGCGCCCTTCAGGCTGCTTGACCTCGATCTCGCTGCGCGGGACTTCCACGGTGTTGCCGCCCCCGAAGGCGTTCGGCTGGCTGACATCCGTGCGCTCGGTGATGGTGACGGACAACGAGCCGTGCGAGACGGCCGCCGGCAGGACGCGCACGTTGCTGCCGATCACGACCGTACCCGTCCGGGAGTTCACGATGACCCGCGCAGGCGCCTCGCCCGGCTGGATCTCCAGTTGCTCGAGCGTCGCGACATAGGCGATGCGTTGGGAGACATCCACGGGCGCGGCCACCTGCACCGAGACGGCATCGACCGCATTGGCCGTTCCCGCGCCGAGCATCCGGTTGATGCCCTCGGCGAGACGCGTGGCCGTGGTGAAATCGGGTGAGTTCAGGTTCAGGGTGATGACCGGCGCCGTGGCGAAACTGGACGGCACCTCGCGCTCGACCGTCGCGCCGCCCGGGATGCGGCCACCGCTCGGCACGTTGACCGCGATCCGCGAGCCGTCACGGCCCGACACACCGAAACCGCTGACGATCAGGCTGCCCTGCGCCATCGCGTAGACTTCGCCGTCCGCACCGCGGAGCGGCGCCAGCAGCAAGGTGCCGCCGCGGAGGCTGCCCGCGTTGCCGATGGAGGACACGGACACGTCGATGGTCTGGCCCGGCTTGGCGAAGGGCGGCAACTCGGCGTTCACCGTCACGGCCGCGACGTTCTTGAGCTGCGGGTTCGAATCCGGCGGAACCGTCACGCCGAACTGGGCGAGCATGTTCTTGATGCTCTGGATGGTGAACGGCGCCTGGCTGGTCTGGTCGCCGGTGCCATCGAGGCCCACGACGAGTCCGTAGCCCACGAGCTGGTTCGTGCGCACGCCGGCCACCGAGGCGAGATCCTTGACCCGCTCGGCCTGCGCGGGCGTGCCGAGCAGGGCCAGCGCCGCGGTGAGGGCCGCCATCAAGGCGACGAGTCGCTTGCGGTTCATGTCCATGGGCCCCTCAGAACGGCAGCCAAGGCGAGTTGAAGAAGCGCGAAAGGATGCCGGGCGCATTCGCGTCGGCGACCGGCCCGCGGCCTGCCACGGTGATGCGCGCATCGGCGATCTTGGTCGAGGGCACGGTGTTGTCGGGCTCGATGTCGACCGCGCGCACGATACCGCTCACACGGACATACTCGCGGCCCTGATTGATGGTGATCCACTTCTCGCCGCGGACGAACAGGTTGCCGTTCGGCCAGCGCTTGGCGACCGTCACCGTGATGTCGCCGAAGATGCTGTTGCTCTGGCGGCTCGATCCCGCGCCGTCGAACGACGTCGCGTTGTCGACACCGGCCGACAGCACCTCCACGCCGTTGATCGTCACCGGCCGCCCGGCGATCGTCGGGCCCGGAAGCTCCACCGAGGTGTTCTTGTTGGTGGTCGTGCTCGAGCTCTTCGAGGCGTTGATGCTCTCGACGAGCCGGATGGTGAGCGTGTCGCCGATGCGGCGCGCCACCGTGTTTTCGAACAGACGAACGTCCTGTCCGGCCTGGTAGATGGCGCCACGGCCTGCGGTGACCGGCACCGGATCCGGCGGCAAGGTCGGCTCCCAACCGACCGCATACTCGGGCGGCGCGTGTGCGCAGCCGGCGAGGACGGACGCCAGCAGCGCGACCCATACGGTCAGCCCCGGACGGAGCGTGTCGGCGATGTGCTTCATCGGTCTGTCTCCTGCACCCACGCGCTTACAGACGCGCGGTCAGCGTCTCGAGCATCTTGTCGGCGGTCGAGACCGCCTTCGAATTCATCTCGTAGGCGCGTTGCGTCTCGATCATCGCCACGAGCTCCTCGACGACATTGACGTTCGAGGCCTCGAGGGCGCCCTGCTGCAGGGAACCCAGGCCGTTGAGGCCGGGTGTGCCGGTCTGCGGCGGACCGCTTGCGGCCGACTCGAGCAACAGGTTCTCGCCCCGCGCCTGGAGGCCGGCGGGATTGATGAAATCGACGACCTGCAGCGAACCGACCTGGCTCGGCGCCGCCTGTCCGGCGAGCTGCACGGAGACGGCGCCATCGGTACCGATCGAGACCGACTGCGCGCCATCGGGGATGGACACCGCCGGCTGCACGCGGTAGCCGCCCGAGGTGACGAGCTCCCCTTGGGCATTGATCTTGAAGCTGCCATCGCGCGTGTAGGCATTCGTGCCATCCGGCAAGGCCACCTGGAAGAAGCCGCGCCCGTTGATCGCGACATCGAGCGCGTTGCTGGTCACCTGCAGGTTGCCCTGGGTGTAGGTCTTCTCGGTCGCCACCACACGTACGCCGGTGCCGACGGTGAGGCCGGACGGCAACTGTGTGTCCTGCGCGGCATCGGCGCCGACCTGCCGGACGTTCTGGTAGAGCAGGTCCTCGAACGCCACGCGTCCACGCTTGAACCCGGTGGTGTTGACGTTGGCGAGGTTGTTCGCCGTGACCGCCATGCGCGTCTGCTGCGCCTCGAGTCCGGTCTTCGCTGCCCAAAGTGCGGAATCCATGTGTCGTCCTCGTTCTGGTGGGTGTGGGTCAGCTGATCCGCATCAGGCTGGCCGAGTTGCGGGCGTTGTCTTCGACCGTGCGGAGCGTCTTCATGTGCATGTCGAACTGCCGCGACAGCTCGATCATCCGCACCATCGCGTCCGCGACGTTGACATTGCTGCCTTCGAGCGCGCCTGAGACGATCCGGACCGAGGCATCGGCGGGGGCGTCACCGCCGCCCTTCACGCGGAACAGGCCGTCGGGACCGCGCTCGAGCTGTGCGGGATCGGGCTTGACGAGCTTGATGTTGCCGACGCGCGCCGTGGTCTCGGCGCCCTGGCCGAGCGGCACGATCGACACGGCGCCGTCCGCACCGATCACGAGCGACGCATGCGGCGGGATGACGAGCGGTCCGCCGCCCGACAACACCGGATGGCCCGCGCCGTTGCGCACGGCGCCCGTGGCGTCGAGCCGCAGGTCGCCGGCGCGGGTGTAGGCTTCGGTGCCGTCCGGCGCCTGCACGGCGATCCAGCCGTCGCCCTCGACCGCGACATCAAGGTCGCGCCCGGTGGACTGCAACGGTCCGGCCGCCTGGCTCCAACCGGTCTCGGTGATGCTCGCGAAGGCGCGGGCTTCGGAGCGATCGCCATCGCCTGCCGACTGGGTGGTGACGGCAGCAAGTTCGGCACGGAAGCCGACGGTGGAGGCGTTGGCGAGGTTGTGGCTGTTGATCGCCTGCGCGCGCATCGATTCGCGCGCGCCGGTCATCGCCACATAGATGTATTTGTCCATGTCAGTGCCTCCCCGAGCCGTTCATCAGCGGATGTTGATGATCGTCTGCGAGAGCGCGTCGGCGGTGGAGATCATCTTGGCGTTGGCCTGGAAGTTGCGCTGCGCGGTGATCATGTTCACCAGCTGCCGCGTCACATCCACGTTCGAGCCCTCGAGGGCGCCCGACTGGATAGAACCCAGGCCGCCGGTGCCTGCCGCGGACAGCAGCGCCGACCCCGAGGCGAAGGTCTCGCCCCAGGCCGTGTCGCCGAGGGTCTGCAAGCCATCGACGCTCGCGAACTGCGCGATCGCGACCTGCCCGAGTGCGACCGAGCGGCCGTTGGTGAAGCGGGCTTGGACCACGCCGTCGGCGTCGGTCTCGACGCCGACGAGGCGACCGGTCGTGTATCCGTCCTGGTTGACGGCGCTCACGCTGAAGGCGTTGCCATACTGCGTGCTGGAACCCACGTCGTAGGTCAGGGTGATCGGCGCCGCGCCCGTGGTCGGGGTGTAGGCGGGATAGGTCAGCTCACCCGCGGCCGGCGTGACGAGCGTACCGTTCACCGAATACTCGAGCGTCTGCACGGTCCCGACGGCGTTGCCGTCGACGTAGAGACGCTTCTCCCAGGTGTTGTCGGTCGCCGTCTTCGAGAGATAGACCGTCGCTGTGTGGGCCGCGCCCAGCGAGTCGTACACGGTCATGGCGGTGGAGTGGCTGTACGTGCCGGCATCGGCCGGGTCGAACGGCGTCTTCGCAGGCACCGACGCGTTGCCCGGGAGGTTGAAGGTCATGTCGACGCGCCCGGTCGCAGCCGGCGCGCTCTCGCCGCTTGTCAGGCGCAGGTCGGCGGTCGTGCTGGTGTTGAAACCGCCCTCCACGCGGGGCGGGAACACCTGCAGTCTCTGCTCTGCGGCATTGACCACGAAGCCGTTGCGGTCCACCTTGAAGGCGCCGGCACGCGTATAGGCCCGCGACTCGGCATCACCGACCACGAAGAAGCCCTTGCCGCTGATGGCGAGGTCGAGGCCGTTGTCGGTGAAGTTGATCGCGCCCTGGGAGAACTGCTGGCTGATCCCCGCGACCTTGACGCCGCTGCCGACCGAGGCCTGTCCACCGGAGCCCGAATAGAGCTCGGCGAACTGCACGCGCGAGCTCTTGAAGCCGGAGGTCGAGCTGTTGGCGATGTTGTTGGCGGTGGCGGCCAGTTCGGACTGGGCGGCGTTGAGACCGGAGATTGCGACACGGAAAGTCATGGTGTGTTCCTCTGTGGGGTTGCGGTCACATCACGCGGCGCACGGCGCCGAGCGGCAGGGATCCGTTGGGGGTGTTGAGAACGACGCCGCCACCGGCGGGATCGAGGGTGACGCTGTCGACGCGGCTGCGAAGCAGCAGCTGTGATTGCTCCACGCGACCGCCCGTGCGGACCAACGCCTCGAGGCGATAGGTCCCGAGCGGCATCGCGGCACCGTTGTCGGCGCGACCATCCCAGGCGAGCTCGGTGAGACCTGTGGCGGAAGCCGGTACCTGGGCACGCCGTACCACGGCGCCCGAGGCATCGCGCACCAAGAGCTCTACGCTCCCGGCGCCGACGGGCGTATCCACAGCGGCACGCAGCGGTGTCGAGCCATCGAACGCCGCACGGTCGCCGGGCGCGAGGACTTCGCGACCGACGAGGTTGGCCCCGGACAGCGCTTGCGATGAGCGCATCGAGCCCACGAGATCCGACACGGACTTGCCCATGTCTTGGATGCCGGTGACGGTGCTGAACTGGGCGAGCTGGCCGAGGAACTCGGAAGGTTCCATCGGCTTCATCGGATCCTGGTTCTTCATCTGCGCGAGCATCAGCGTGATGAACTGGTCAGCGCCGAACTGCGAGATCTCCTTGCGTGCGCCGGTGGCGGGCTCGGTCGACGCACCCGGAAGGGCGGCCGCGGTACCTGGGGTGATCATGGGCTACTCCTGTCGCTCACGGGTCACTGCCCGAGCCGCAAGGTGGCGAGCAACATCTCTTTCGAGGCGTTCATCACCTCGATGTTGTTCTGGTACGAACGCGAGGCCGAGATCATGTCGACCATCTGCTCGACGGGGTTGATGTCCGGCGCGTAGACGAAGCCGTCGGCGTCTGCCGCAGGGTTTCCCGGCTCGTAACGCGCGAGCGGCGCCTTGTCCGATTCGATCACGTCGGTGACGCGCACCGCAGCACCGCCCTCCCCGGCGCGACCGGACCGGTCGGCGACCGTCTCGAAGACCGGGTAGCGGGCCTTGAAGACCTTCTCTTTGTCGCCGCTCACCGTGTTGGCGTTGGCGAGGTTGCTCGCGACCGTGTTCAGCCGCACGGACTGCGCCGAAAGCGCGGACCCTGCAATGTCGAAGACCTTGAACGTGGACATGCGCGGACGCCTCCTTGTTACTGGCCGGTGAGCGCGGTCATCAGCCCGCGGAGCTTGGAGTTCACGAACTGCAGCGTCGCCTGGTAGCGGACGGCGTTCTCCGAGAAGGCCGCCTGCTCGAGTTGCGTATCGACCGTGTTGCCGTCGACCGACGGCGCGACCGGTATGCGATACATGAGCGCCGGATCCGCCAGCGCGGGGCTGCCGGCCGGTGCGCCACCGGCGCGGACATGTCCCGCGCGCGTGTTCGCCAATGACACCCCCCCGCCCTCGGCGCGCGCTGCCGACAGGGCCTGACGGAAGTCGAAATCCCGTGCCTCAAAGCCCGGCGTGTCGGCATTGGCGAGATTGCGGGCGATCAACTCGCCGCGCTTGGCGCGCAGCCTGAGCGCATCTGCATGCAATCCGATATGTGCGTCGAGGTCGAGCATCGCGTTCACTCCGCCAAACAATTGACTCAGGCGGCAAGTTGCAAACCTTGTGCCAGTTTTTCTGAACTGCATTTAAGGGACCCCTTGACGCGTCAAAACCCGTACGAGGCGGCGGGTCTCCGACGCCGATCCCTAATGGCACGACCCTTGCTAGTTCCGTGCCATGAGCCACCGCAGTACTTACCTGACGCTTTTGATGCTGGCCTCGACCCTGGCGATACCCGCTCAGGCGACCGACGCTCGCCCGGTGCAAGACCTGCGCGCGATCGGCGCGGCGGCAGAGGCGGCCGTGAGCGCGCGCGGCCCCGGGATCACGGCAAAGGCGGACGCTCCTGATCAGCGGCTACGGCTTGCGCCCTGCGGCGCACCGCTCACCTCGACGCTGCCCACGCCGGCGAAAGGCGCCAAGCTCTCCGTGCGGGTACGTTGTGATGACGGGACACCTTGGAGCGTGCTGGTGCCGGTCACGGTCGCCACGGACGCAGAAGTGGTCGTCGCCACACGCGCCCTCGTCCCCGGGACCGTGCTGAAGTCGGATGAGATGAAGACCGTTCGACGGCGCATCCCGGGCTTCATCGACTGCTGCGCGACCGACACCGCCGCCCTGCTGGGCCAACGCCTGCGTCGACCCGTCGTCGCCGACGCGCCGATCCCGTTGGACAGCGTCGAGGCCGCACCCGTCGTAAAACGCGGGGAGATCGTCACCGTGATCGCCGGCGCGCCGGGCTTCGAGGTCCGCTCTACGGGCACGGCCCTCGCCGACGCCCGGGAAGGTGACGCAGTTCGCGTTCGGCACCCGACCTCGCTCAGGGTCATCCAGGCCCGGGCCGATACACAAGGCGTGGTACGAGCAGACCGTTGATCCGCTGAAAGATTTTCCTAAAGTTTCTCCCCGACCGGCCGTTAAACGACCAGAGACCCCGAGAAGGTGCTTTAAATGTCCACTAAAATCAATGGCTTGGAGGTCCGACCCACGGCGCCGTCAGCCACCGCACCGATCGCCCGCAGCAAGGATTCCTTCAGCGCGGACGGGTCACCGGTGGGTGGTGGCCAGAGCGGCGTGCAGATCACCGATACGGCACGCCACTTGGCGAGCCTCGAGAAGCTGCTGGCCCGTTCGCCCGAGGTCGATGAAGCCAAGGTCGCGGAGATCACCTTGGCGATCGAGCGCGGCGTGTTCCAGGTCCAACCGGAGCGCATCGCCGACCGCCTGCTGCGTCTGGAACAGACGCTCGCACGCGCTTCGGGCCGCATGAAATGACCGCTGCGCTTGAGTCGCCGGGGGCCCGCGAGGCCTGTCGGCAGACGCTCGGTCGGCTGTTGGACGAAGAGTCGGCCGCGCTCTCCGCGCTGGAGAGGCTGCTGCTCGCCGAACGCGAGGTGCTGACCAGTAACGAACCGGCCGAGGCGCTGGAAGCGGTCTGCGCACGTCGACAAGACAGCATGGGCGCGCTCTTGCGCATCCAGGACGAACGTCGCGGCCTGTTGCGCATGTTCGGATATGCGCCCGACGCTGAAGGCTTGGAGCGGTTGCTGCGGGTCGTCGATCCGCAGCGGACCCTGCCGGCACGTTGGGGCGACTGCGCGGAGCGCGCCCGGCACTGCCGGGAACTCAACGATTTCAACGGCGCCTTGGTCGCCTCGCGCATGCGCGGCGTCGAAGGCATGCTCGAGATCCTGACCGGTCGTCGTCGCGAGACGCCCGTCTACGGGCGTCAGGGCCAGCAGGCCTGGGTCTCTGCCGGCCGCTTGCTCGCCACGGAAGCCTGACCGGGATCCTCGACCGGTAGGTATTCCTACCGATGCGTCGGCGGACCTTCGCGCCTAATCTTTGCGGCATGCAGGCCGCAGGACGGCCGGAGGACTGCCGCGATGAATACCCCCAAACGCATCCTGGTCGCCATCAAGGACCCTGCTGCCCGCACCATGCCCGCCGTGCGCAAGGCCGCGCAGCTGGCACGCGCCACCGGCGCGACGCTTGAACTCTTCCACGCGCTCTCGGAGACCATCCTCGTCGATGCGCTCGAGGCCCGCCGCCAGAGCCTCCGGGAGTACGAGCAGGAGCGCCACGCCGCGGTGATGAAGCGGCTCGAAGCCGTGGCAAGGCGGATCCGGCGTCATGGCATCGAGGTCGTGACCGCCGCCGAGTGGGACTATCCGGTCGCCGAGGCGATCGTGCGCCGCGGCCTGCGCACCCATGCGGACATCATCGTGGCCGAGCGCCACGCCACCCGCCATGTCGCCGGTTGGATGCTGGCCTACACAGACTGGGAACTGCTGCGCAACGCGCCCTGCCCGGTGCTGCTCATCAAGCAGGCACGCACTTGGCACCGTCCCGTGATCATGACCGCGCTCGACCCCTTCCACGAGCATGCAAAGCCTGCGCGGCTCGACATCGCGCTGCTGCAAGCGAGCGCCCGGCTGGCGACCGGCCTGCGCGGCAGCCTGCGCATCGTGCATTGCGTGCCGCCCTCGGTGCTGGTCTCGACCGCCTTGATGAACGCACCGGTAGTGACCGACAGCAACCCGGCTGCCCTGCAGCGCGCCCGCAAGGCGCTCGCCGTCGAGGCGTCGCGCGTGCCCCTGCCGTCCCATCAACTGAAGGTGCTCGAAGGCACGGCGCGCGAATCGCTGCCCCAAGCCGCCCGCGCCTTGCGCGCCGACATCGTCGTGATGGGCGCGGTGTCGCGCTCGGGACTCAAGCGCCTCCTGATCGGCAACACCGCAGAGGCCGTGCTCGACGCGCTGCCCTGCGATGTCCTCGTGGTGAAACCCGGCAAGTTCCAGACGAAAGTGCCGCGGCGGTCGCGCGGCGCGCAGCTCATCGCCCTGCCGACCGCCATGACCGGTTGACAGGTCGCGCGGCGCGAGGCGCCGGATGCGTCAGCCCAGCAGCGCCAAGGCCGCGACAGCAAGCGCGGCGAGATGCGGCCACAGCAGCCGACTGAGATAGGCGGCACCGCCGGTGGAATAGGCGACGACCAGCTTCGTCGCCGTGTTGGCGCCGAGCGCAAGCACGATCGCCAGCAACGCCCCGGCCTCCGACATCGTCCCGCGGGCCGCGAGCACCCCGGCCGAGGCGGTGGCCGAGTGCGCATCCGCAAAACCGCCGAGCGCGATGCCGGCGAGTGCGCCCGTGCTGCCCCAACGCAGCGCCAGCCACGCGGCGAGCGCCGTCAGGGCCGTGACCGTGACGCTGAACACCAGCGCGTGCATGGGCTGGAAGGCCCGGCTGCCACCCCCGCCCGCTGCATCCTGCGCAGCCGCTCCTTCAGCGCGTCGGATCAAACGCCAGGCGCCGAGGGCCGGGATCGCCGCCATCACGCCCGCAGGCAACAGCCAACCCGCCACGAGCGCCGGGTTGGCCACGCTCAGCACCAGCACCACCTGCACGGCGGTCGCTACCGACGAGCAGAGCGCCGCCGCCGCCGCGGCATCGAGCAGACGCGGTTCCAGGCGTGCCTTGGCGCCCATCGCGCCGATGGTCGCCGCGCTCGAGACAAACCCGCCGAACAGGCCCGCCAAGGGCAGGCCGCGACCCGGACCGAGCACGCGCAACGCGACGTGCCCCATCGCATTGATCGCGAGCACCAACACGGTGAGCTGACCGATCTTGCGCGGGTTGATGGCACCGAGCGGATCCACTGCGCGATCGGGCAACAACGGCAACACCACGAGCACCGCGGCCGCGAGCAGCAGCAGATCCATCACCTCGCGCTGGGTGAGCGTGCGGCTCACGAACCGGTGGAGCACTTCGCGCAGGACGAGCGTCAGCGCGACGACCACGCCGATGGCGGCCGCCAAGGCCGGCTGCACCGTCGCGTAGGCGCCGAGCAGGTAGGTGGTGAACAGCGTGACTTCGCTCGTGACGCCGATGTCGGGGCTGCGGTCACGCACGTAAGACGCGACCACCAAGCCGCCCACGAACAAGGCGCCGATGCCGACGATGGCAAGCCCGGGGAACTGCATCGCGAGCGCCCCGGCGAGCGACACCACCGCATGGGTGCGCACGCCGCCGGCAGCGCCGAAGGCCGGATCGGCCTTGCGACGCTCGCGCTCAAGGCCGATCAGCAAGCCGATGCCGAGCGCGACCACCAGCCCGGCGACCGTCCCGTTCACGGCCGACGCGCCGTCAAAACGCGTTCAAGCCCGTGAGCTCGCGGCCGAGCGAGAGCTGGTGGATGGTCTCCGTGCCCTCATACGTGATCACGCTCTCGAGGTTGAGCGCATGACGGATGGGGACATGGTCGGCGGTGATGCCGGCGCCGCCCAGCAGGTCGCGCGCGTCGCGGGCGACGTCGATCGCCGCACGGCAGTTGTTCCATTTGGCGAGCGAGACCTGCACCGGTGAGAGGATGCCGCGGTCCTTGCGCCGCGCGAGATGCAAGGCGAGCACCTGACCGGTGGCGATGGACCGCGCCATCTCGGCAAGGCGGATCTGCACGGCCTGCGTCGCCGCGAGCGGACGGCCGAACAGCACCCGCTCCCGGGTGTAGTGCAGCGCCTCGCTGAGGCAGGCCTGCGCCGCGCCGAGCACACCCCAGGCGATCCCGAAGCGCGCCTGGGTGAGACAGGACAACGGCGCCTTCAGGCCGACGCTGCTGCCCGGCAACAGGCTGGAGGCCGGCAGCACCACATCGTCGAAGAAGAGCGCGCCGGTCGCGGACGCCCGCAACGAGAACTTGCGCTCGATCTCCCGCGAGTCGAAGCCCTTCATGCCGCGCTCGACGAGGAAGCCGCGCACGCCCTCGTCGGTGAGCGCCCAGACCACCGCGACATCGGCGATCGGGGCGTTGGTGATCCACATCTTGGAGCCGTTGAGCACCCAGTCCTCGCCGCGGCGACGGGCCGTGGTGTTCATGTTCAGGGGGTCGGATCCGCCATGGGACTCGGTGAGCCCGAAGCAGCCGACGATCTCGCCGCGCGCCATACCGGGCAGGAAGCGCTGGCGCTGCTCCTCGCTGCCGTAGGTGAAGATGGGATACATGCAGAGCGAGGACTGCACCGACACGAAGCTGCGCAACGCCGAGTCGCCCCGCTCGAGCTCCTGGCAGATGAGGCCGTAGGAGACCGCGTTGAGCCCGGCGCAACCGTAGCCCTCGAGTGAACTGCCGAGCAGGCCGAGACGGGCCATCGGCGCGATGAGCTCGCGCGGGAAATGGTGTTCCTCGAAGTGCCGCCCGATCTGCGGCAGCACCTCCGCGTCGACGAACTTCGCGACCGAGTCGCGCACCATGCGCTCGTCGTCCTGCAACTCGTCCTCGATGCCAGCGATGTCGTTCGGGGGAAGCGCCACGTCCTGCTCCTTGTGAGGGATCCCCTCAGCCGGCGACCTGCCGGGCTTTCAGGTCTGCGACCGTCGCCGCATCGAATCCCAAGCCGGACAATATTTCATCACAATGCTCGCCCGGACGCGCGAGCATCCCGCCCCGGGTCGGCCGCCGGCCGTCCATCTCGATCGGCAGGATGGGCAATCGGGTCGGGCGCCCATCCGGGAGAGTCGTCGCCCCGAGGCTGCCATTGGCGGCCAAATGCGGGTCATCGAACATCTCTTCAGGCTTGCCGATGGGCGCGAACGGCAGTCCGGTCCGCTCCAGGATCGCGACGAGCGCCTCGCGACGATAGCCCTTGAAGAGCTCCCGCACGCGGGGCAGCAAGACCTCGCGCTGCGCCACCCGTTGCGGGTTGGTCTTGTAGGCCGGATCGGCCGCCTCCGCCACCCAACCGAAGGCCTCGCAGAACTTCTGCCACAAGCCGTCGGAGACGATGCCGACGAACACCTGCTCGCCGTCCTCGGTCTCGAAGACATCGTAGATCGCCCAGGCCGAGATGCGCACGGGCATGGGCTTGGCGGGCTGACCCGTCACCGCCATCTGCGCCATGTGCTGGCCGACCAGATAGACCGTCGTCTCGAAGAGCGCACTGCTCACCTTCTGGCCGCGACCCGTGGCGTGCCGCTGCTCGATCGCGGCGAGGATGGCGATGACCCCGAACATCCCGCCCGTCACGTCGATCACTGAGGTGCCGGCGCGCAACGGTCGCCCCGGCGGACCGGTCATGTACGCGAGGCCGCCCATCATCTGCGTGACCTCATCGAGCGCCGTACGGTTCTCGTAGGGGCCACTGAGGAACCCTTTCTCCGAGCAGTAGATCAACCGCGGATTGGCGGCACACAGCGTGTCGTACCCGAGGCCGAGCTTGTCCATGGTGCCCGCACGGAAATTCTCCACCACGACATCGGCCGAACCGCAGAGGCGCTGCGCGATGGCGAGGCCCTCGCCCGACTTGAGGTCGAGACAGAGGCTCTTCTTGTTGCGGTTGTACATCGGGAAATAACCGGCACCCGATCCCGGCAGGCTGCGGGTCGAGTCGCCTCCCAAGGGTTCGATGCGGATCACCTCCGCGCCGAGCTCGGCGAGGATGGCGCCCACCGCCGGCCCCATCACCATGTGCGTGAACTCGACGACGCGGATGCCGGCGAGCGGCAACGGCGGCGCGGGCGTCGGAGAGATGCGGTCATCGGCGCTCATGCGCGGGCCTCCTGCCTGAAACCGAGCGGCAATCCCGCCTCCGGTGTGAACCCGTACAAGGCCTCGCCCGGCAGCGCGCGGCGCAGGATGTCGCGCACCTGCAGCAGCTTCGTGAGGTCGATGCCCGTGCGCAGGCCCATCGCCTCGAGCATGAAGACCAGATCTTCGGTGACGATGTTGCCCGAGGCACCGGGCGCGAACGGACAGCCGCCGAGCCCGCCCAAAGAACTGTCGAAGGTCGTGATGCCGACCTCGAGCCCCGCCACGACATTCGCAAGACCGAGGCCGCGGGTGTTGTGCAGGTGGAGGCCGGACAGCGCGTGCGCACCGACCGCCGCGTGCACACGCCGCACGAGATCGCGCACCTGCGCAGGGTTGGCATAGCCGCTGGTGTCGGCGAGGCCGACCTCGTCGCAGCCCGCCGCCATCAAGGCTTCCGCGAGCGACACCACCCGCTCCGGCGGCACCTCGCCCTCGATCGTGCAGCCGAACGCGGTCGAGAGCCCACCCTCGAACTTCGGCCGCCGCGCCGCCGGCAGCGCGGCGATCATCGCGGCGATGGCGCGGGCCTCCTCCAGCATCTGCGCGTGCGTACGGCGGACGTTCTTGAGGCTGTGGGTCTCGGACACCGACAAAGGCAGCGTGATCTTGTGGGCGCCCGCCTCCACCGCGGCTTCGGCGCCGCGCAGGTTCGGCACCAGCACCGCGACGGTGACCCCCGGGATGCGACAGGCGTGACGCACCACCTCGGCCGTATCGGCGAGCTGCGGCAGGAGCTTGGCGGGCACGAAGCTGCCGACCTCGATCTCGGTCACGCCGGCCGCGGCCTCGGCGTCGATCCAGGCTTTCTTGGCGTCGAGCGGCATGATGGGCGCGATGCTCTGCAAGCCATCGCGCGGGCCGACCTCGCTGATGAGGATGTTCATGTGGAGCGGTCCGTGGCGGTGCGGTCAGGGTAGATCCAGGGGCGCGCCGCCCGGTCGGCGGCGAGGAAGGCGTCGATGTCGGCGCGGTGCTTCAGCGTCAGGTCGATCGCATCGAGACCCTCGAGGAGCATGTCGCGGGACTCCGCGTCGAGCTTGAAAGGATGGCGCAACGCGGCGCCCTCGCCGTCCGCCCGCACCTCGCCGCGCGCCACATCCACCGTCAGGCGGCGCGCCTGCGGATCGGACTCGACATGCCGCGCGAGCGACGCGACGGCTTCGACGGGAAGCCGTACCGGCGCGAGCCCGTTGCGCACGCAGTTGCTCGCGAAGATCGGCGCGAACGATGGGGCGATGATGGCGCGGATGCCGTACTCGTGCAGGGCCCACACCGCGTGCTCGCGGCTCGACCCGCAGCCGAAGTTGGCGCCCCCGAGCAGGATGCGCGCACCGGCGTAAGCCGCCTTGTTCAGCACGAAGGCCGGATCCGGCTCCCGTCCACCGATGGTCGTGTACCGCCAGCCGGCGAAGAGCCCGGCCGCGAGACCGGTCTTCGAGACCGACTTCATCTCGCGCGACGGGATGATGGCGTCGGTGTCGACGTTGTCGCGCAGCATCGGCGCGGCGATGGCCGTGATCTCCCGCAGAGGCTCCATCACGCAGCCCCCGCGCCCGCGCCCACCGCCGCCCCGGCTCCCCCGGGGACCACGCGGCGCGGGTCGGCGATATGGCCGGCGATCGCGCTTGCGGCGACGGTCTCCGGGCTTGCGATGTGGGTGCGGGTCTCGGGTCCCTGACGGCTTTCGAAGTTGCGGTTGGTGGAGGACACCACCCGCTCACGCGGCCCGAAACTCTCGCCGCCGGCGAAGAAACAGAGCGAACAGCCGGACTCGCGCCACTCGAAGCCGGCCTCGACGAACACTTTGTCGAGACCCTCGGCCTCCGCTGCGCGTTTGACGGACATCGAACCGGGGACGCACAGCGCGCGTACACCCTGCGCCACCTTGCGCCCGCGGAGGACCGCGGCGGCGCGCCGCAGGTCGGAGAGACGGCTGTTGGTGCAGGAGCCGATGAACGCGCCCGTGACCGGCAGTCCGATGAGGGCTTGGCCGGCCTCGAGTCCCATGTACCGCAGCGCGCGCGCATGGGATTCGGGCGTGGCACCGCTCGTCTCGGCGGTCGGCACAGCACCCTCGATGCCGACCGCATGCTGCGGACTTGTTCCCCAACTGATCATCGGGGACACCTCGCCCGCGTCGATGAAGATCTCGCGGTCGAAGACCGCCCCCTCATCGCCCACGAGCCCCCGCCATGCCTCGACCGCACGGTCCCAGGCCGCGCCTTGCGGCGCATGCGGGCGGCCGCGCAGGTAATCGAAGGTCACCTCGTCCGGCGCGATGACTGCGGTCATCGCGGAGAACTCGGTCGCCATGTTGCAGAGCGTGAGCCGTCCCTCCATGGGCAAGGCACGCACCGCCTCGCCGGCATACTCGACGGCACAGCCCTCGCCGCCCGCAGCGCCATGCCGCGCGAGGATGAAGAGCGCGAGATCTTTGGCGGTCACCCCGGGCGCGAGCTGCCCCTCGACCGAGATGCGCATCGTGCGCGGCCGCTTGATGCGCAGCGTACCGGTGGCGAGCGCGTGCTCGGCCTCGGTCGAACCGATCCCCCAAGCGAAGGCGCCGAGCGCCCCCTGCGTGCAGGTATGGCTGTCCGGACACACGAGCGTCGCACCGGGGAGCACCAGCCCGAGCTCCGGCGAGATCACATGGACGATGCCTTGCTGCGGGTCGCGCACGTCGAACACGCGGATGCCCGCGGCGCGCGCGGCAGCGCGGGTCTCGAGGATGAACGCCTCGCCGCCCGGCATGCGCGTGGCATCGCCGCGCCCCGGCAGGGTATCGACGATATGGTCCATGGTGCAGAAGACCCGCGACGGGTCGGCGAGCGCTCGACCCGCCTCGGCCAGGCTCTTGAGCGCCACCGACCCGGTCCGCTCGTGCAGGAACACACGATCGATGGCGAGCAAGGCGAGACCGTCGCCCAGGTCACGGACGACATGCGGGTCCCAGATCTTGTCGAACAGGCTGCGCGCGGTCATGGATGCCCTCAACGGCATTCTACGCCCCCCACACGACCGGTGCCCGGACGCCCCCGCATCGGGCGATGCCGACGGCCTCGATCGAGGCGTCAACGGAGGATGTTGAGGAAGGCGTTGATGATCAGCGCGTTGGTGAAGTCGATGAAGAACGCGCCGACCACGGGCGCGACCAGGAACGCGCGGGGCGCCGGGCCGTGACGGGCGACAACGGTGCGCATCACGGCGAGCGCCGTCGCCGTGGTGCCGAGCATGAACCCCGTGAATCCCCCGGACATCACGGCGGAATCATAATCCCGACCCATCAGCCGGAACACGAGGCGCAAGGCCGCCGCGATGAGCGCCACCTGCAGCACGAGGTTCACGATCAGCGGCAGCGCGACACCGTGCAGCCGCGTCAGGTCCAGGGTCATCAGCCACATCGCAAGGAACAAGGACAGGGCGATCGCACCCAAGGCCTCGATGACCGCAGGGTCGGGACGCAGACGCCCGAGCAAGGGGCCGATGTTCGTCACCACCGCCGCGACCAGCATCGCGCCGATGTAGCCGGGCAAAGTGAGGCCGGTCCGCTCGATGCCCGCGCTGACCCATTGCCCCACCACCACGATGCCGAGCAGCAGCGCCACGGCCGTGAAGGCCGACCCCTCGGTCGCCGTGATCGCACCCTCGTTCTCCCCGGCCCGGCCGTCGGCAATGCGACGGTCGCCAGCGCGACGCTCGTCATCGGGCTGCGACCGCGTGTCCGCGGTCGTGGCCCCGACTGCGGCCGCGCCGCGCAGACCCTCCCGTCGCATGAGACGGACGACCATCGGACCGCCCAAAAGTCCGCCCAGCACGATGCCCGCCGTCGCGCTCGCGACCGCGATCGCTCCGGCGCCGACCACGCCCGCCTCCTCGAACAGCGGCGCGAACGCCGCGCCGGTCGCCGGCCCGCCGGTGAGCGTCACGGCGCCGACCAGCACCCCGAACAGCGAGGGCAAGCCGAACATCCAGGCGACCGCGATGCCGACGAGACTCTGCAGCACGGCAAAGGCGCTGCAGAGCGCGAGGAACACCAGCACTTGCGGCCCGCCCCGTCGCAACAGATCGAGACGCGCCGCAAAGCCGAGGCTCGCGAAGAACGCGACCAGCAGCGGCTTTTGCAACATCGTGTCGAAGGTCGGCGCCGCGCGGCCCGTCGACGTCCAGGCGAGCAGCGCGAGCGCGACGATGAGACCGCCGACCACGGGCGGCGGGATGCTGAGGCGTTCGAGCACGCCGATGCTCGTGCATACCCAACGACCAAAGAGCACCACGGCGCCCGCGAACGCCAAGGTCTGCAGAAAATCGAGCGTCATCACCCCTCCATCGGCGCGTCGAGGGCGCCTCTGCCGAGCAGGTCGCGCAGCGGACCGAGCTTCGCCTGTGCCTCTGCCCACTCTGCCGCTGCGGTCGAATCGTGCACGATACCGCCACCGACATCCCAGCGCGCGCGCCCCTCACGCACCTGCAAGGTACGGATCACGACGCTGAACGAGGCGTCACCCGAGGGGTCGATCCAGCCGATCACGCCGCCATAGAGCCCGCGCGGTCCGCGCTCGAGTTCATGGATCATCCGGCAAGCCTCGAGCTTGGGCGCGCCGGTCATCGACCCTGGCGGGAACGCCGCCGCGAACAGGTCGAACACATCGAGGCCCGCGCGCAGTTCGCCGGTGATGGTGGAGGTCATCTGCGCGACGCTCGCATAGCGCTCGATCTGCCAGAGGGCCTCCGCACGCACGCTGCCCGGCGCGCAGACCCGACCGAGATCGTTGCGCACGAGATCGGCGATCATCACGTTCTCCGCGCGGTCCTTGACCGAACCGGCAAGGTCCCGCATCGCCGCCTCGGCGGTCTCCGGGGTGAGGCGACGGGTGCCCTTCATGGGGCGCGCCGTGACCTGCCGGCCGCGCAACGCGACGAAACGCTCCGGGCTCGCCGACAGGACTTCGAGTCCCGGCAGGTGGATCCAGGCGCCGTGGTCGACCGGATGACGCGACATCAACCACGCGAAGAGCGCCGCAGGATCCGTCGGCGGCTTGAGGTGCACCGGAAAGGTCAGGCAGAGCTGGTACAACCGACCGGCTGCGATCGCCTCGCGGACCTGCTCCACCGCGGCACGATGCCAGCCGGGGTCCAAGCCGGATCGTTCATCGAGGGAGAGCTCAGGCGCTGCAGCAGATGCCGTAGAGGGCGCACCCCAGCCGGCCGCATCCGGCCCTGCCGCAGCGCTCTGCACGCGCCCGACCGACCACAGTTGCACCCGCGGCAGGTCGAGCCAATCGCCGTGGACCGGCACCGACTCGAGTTCCGCTACGGCCTCGTGGGTGGCCATCAACAACATGCCCTGCGCGCCTCGCGCAAAAGCGTCGGCGGCCGCCTTTCGGAGTGACCCGAGGAGACCCTCACGACCGGACGACGACGTCTCGCGCGTCGAACGCCATTCGAGGCGCAGTCCCGTGCCGAGCAAGGAGCGGCGTCCGAGATCGGGGTGGCCCAAGGCCGAGACGAGACAGGCGAAGGGCTCCGCGTCGGCACGCGCCGCCTCTGCGCCGTGCCGCAGGTCAGGCAGGGACAGGCCGGGTGCTTCGTCCACAGAGGGTGTGCGAGGCGTGGACATCATCAGGCCTCGCCCGCCGCGTGACGCGCGAGCAACCGGGACCGCCAATCGGCGGCGGCCGCCAACGACAGCGCCGTCGGCAGCGTGTCGCCGTCACAGGCGCGGATCGCGACCGCGAGGCGCAGTGCGCTCACGAGCACGAGCCCCTGCACGGGTGCCGACGAAGACGGTCCAGAAGATACGGGTCGCGACGATCCGGCTCGCGACGCGCCGCTGCGCAAGGCCTCGACCAGCAATTCGCCCGCCTCCACCGCCACACCCGCGGCGCGCAACGCCGCCAAGGTCACGCTCGGCAGCACCGCGGGAGAATCGCTCGAGAACCATCGTCCGTCGCGATGCCAGACCAAGGCACCCGTCGACCCCTCGAGCACGCGGCCCTCGCGCGCGAGCAGGGCCTCCCCGGCGCCGCGCGCCAAGGCCTCACGTCGCGCCGCCACCGACCAGTGGTAGCTCGCCGACTTGCCAAGCACCCCGAGACCGGGATGCGGGAACGAGGCGATGACCGCCGCGAGGCCGGCGTCCAGCGACGCCGCAGACGACACATGCGGCCCCCATTCGCCGAGCGCTTGCCAACACTCGGACGCGGCATCGAGCGCGAGCAGCACCCGTAAGCGGCCGCAGGAGAAGTCGCCGAAGGCGGGACGCATCGCGGCCAGGCAACGGCGCGCGGCGGCGACCGCTCCCGCCGCCGCCTCGGCACCGAGCCCAGCCTCGACCGAGCGCGACAATCGCGCGAGATGGGCCTCGAGGAACATGGGATGGCCGTTCTCGATCCGGAGGGTCTCGAACCAGCCCTCGCCGGCCGTGACGAGCCCGCTCGTGGGCGCGAACGCCGTCTCACCGGCGGCAAGCCAGCGACCGTCGAGGCAATAGCGGATGAGAGGAGTGGAGGCGGCCACAGGTCGCGGATGTTACCGCGACCGGACTGTTGCAGGACGGGCCTGCGCGGGAGGATGGTCGGGACGCCGAGATTTGAACTCGGGACCCCTTGCACCCCATGCAAGTGCGCTACCAGGCTGCGCCACGTCCCGTCCGACCGAACCTTGGAAACCGCGCGGCGGGGAAAGCCCGCGCGTAGGGATTATAGCGCCCTGCGGCGCCCGGCGTCGCCCCGCCGTCAGCGGCGCAGCAGCCGCAGGATCTCCTCGAGCTCGAGACGCACCTGGCGGATGATCTGCTGGCTCTGGGTGCTGTCGCTGCGGGCCTCTTCGCCCTGGAGCTTGTTGCGTGCGCCGCCGATGGTGAACCCCTGCTCGTAGAGCAGCCCACGGATCTGGCGGATGACGATGACGTCCTGGCGCTGGTAGTAGCGGCGGTTGCCGCGGCGCTTCACGGGCTTGAGCTGCGGGAACTCCTGCTCCCAGTAGCGCAGCACATGCGGCTTGACGCCACAGAGCTCGGCCACCTCGCCGATCGTGAAATACCGCTTGCCGGGGATCGCCGGCAGCTCGTCGTTATTCTTGGCTTCCAGCATACGCTTCGACGCGAGCCTTGAGTTTCTGTCCCGGACGGAAGGTCACCACGCGACGGGCGCTGATGGGGATCTCTTCGCCGGTCTTGGGGTTGCGGCCGGGGCGCTGGTTCTTGTCGCGCAGATCGAAGTTGCCGAAGCCCGAGAGCTTCACCTGCGATCCGGTGGACAAGGCCGTCCGCACCTCTTCGAAGAAGAGGTCCACGAGTTCGCGCGCTTCGCGTTTGTTGAGGCCCAGCTGGTTGAACAGCGCCTCTGCCATCTCTGCCTTGGTCAACGCCATCGGTTCGTGTTCTTGTGCGGTCTTGTTGCCCGATCACCGTCCGTCCGCATCATTCGCGGAAGGACGCCCCCAGCCGATGGATCAACGCGCCGCGGATCGCGGTCATCTCCCCTTCGACGACTTCTTCGGTCAGAGTGCTGTTTTTGTCTTGGAAAATCAAGCCTAAAGCGACACTTTTTCGTCCCGTTTCGACACCGATTCCGCGGTACAAGTCGAAGACGAAATGCTGACGCAGCAGGCTGGATGACGCCGAGGTTACAACGTCCTGCAACGCACTGAAAGGGACTTCCTCGGCGACCACCACCGCCAGGTCCCGACGGACCTGCGGGAAGCGCGACACCTCGGCGAACGCGGGGTATTCCACCGCCAGCGCGGCGGCGGTGGCGAGTTCGAACAGCACCGGCGCCGTCGTGAACCCGAGTTCACGGACCAGGCTCGGGTGCAATTCGCCGATCCAACCGACCGGCTGGCCCGCCCGCAGGATGCGCGCGCTGCGCCCCGGGTGCAGGCAGCCGAGGCTGGCCGGCTCGAAGGTGAACGCGCCCGCGTGTCCGACCAGGCCCGCCAAGGCCTCGAGATCGGCGCGGACATCGTGGAAATCGGTGGCCGCCGCGTCCTCGCCCCATTGCTCGGGACGGCGTGCGCCCACCGCGATACCGGCGACGTGATCGGCCTCCGGCGCCCCTACCGGGAACACCACGCCGTGCTCCACGAGGCGCACCCTGCCCTGCTGCCGGCGCAGGTTCTCCTGGGCGGCGCGGATCAGGCCGGGCCACAGCGACAACCGCATGACGGCAAGGTCGCTCGCGATCGGGTTGCTGAGCCGATGCGAGGGCACACCGGGGAACAGTCGCTCCTGCAGCGCCGGATCGACGAAGGCGAAGTGCACGCCCTCCTGCCAGCCGCGCGCGGCGAACAGGTCGAGCAGACGCTGCTCCTCGAGCTGCCGAGCCGGGAGCGAACGGATGGCCTGGGCGACGCGGGCGTCGACCACGGGGATGGCGTCGAAGCCGACGAGCCTCGCGACTTCCTCGATGAGGTCGCGCTCGATGGCGATGTCGAAGCGGTGCGAGGGCGACTGGAATGCCAGCGCCGCACCCGTCACGTCGGTCGCGGCGGCACCGCCCGCGCGCTCGATCCCGAGCCGGCCGAGCAGCTCGACGATCGTGGCTGCGGACATCTCGAGCCCGAGCACCCGGCCGACCTCGGTGGGGCGCAGCGTGACGCTCGGCGCACGACGGACCGCGGCAGCGCCATCTTCGGCGGTGATCTCGGTGATCTTGACCTCGCCTGCAGCGCCGCCCGCGACCTTGAGCATCAGCGCCGTGGCGCGCTCGATCGCCTGACGACCGAGCTCCGGATCGACGCCGCGCTCGAAGCGCTGGCTGGCATCGGTGGTGAGTCCGTAACGACGGCTGCGGCCCGCGATCGCGGCAGGCGCGAACCAAGCGACCTCGAGCATCACACGCGTCGTCTGCGGCGTGACGCTGGTGCGCATGCCGCCCATCACGCCGGCCATCGCGACCGGCCCGGCGGCATCGGCGATGACCAGCACGTCGGGCGCGAGCTCGACGGTACGGCCATCGAGCAGGTCGCAGGTCTCGCCCACGCGCGCGAGCCGCACATCGAGCGCCCCGCCCTCGAGCTTGTCGAGATCGTAGGCATGCATCGGCTGGCCGAGCTCGAGGACGATGTAGTTCGTGATGTCGACGATCGGGCTGATGCTGCGCTGCCCGGCGCGACGCAGGCGCTCACGCAGCCACAGCGGCGACGGCCTGGAGTTGTCGATGTCGACGAGCAGGCGGTGGTGGAACCGCGGGCAGGCCGCAGCGGCGGAGAGCGACACCGTCGAACCCTTCGACAACGCGCTGACACCCTCAGGCGAGCGGCCAGCGGACGCCGGGACCGGCGCGCAGTCCGGTCCGCCGAGGGCGGCGCCGGTGAGCGCCGCGGCCTCGCGCGCGAGGCCGCGCACAGACATCGCGTCGCCGCGGTTCGGCGTGATCGCGAACTCGAGCACCGTATCGTCGAGATCGAGCGCCTGCCGCAGGTCGGTGCCGACGGGCGCATCGGCGGGAAGTTCGAGGATGCCGTCCGAGACCTCGGCGAGGCCGAGTTCCTTGGCCGAGCACAGCATGCCGGCGGATTCCACGCCGCGCAGTTTCGCGGCCTTGATCTTGAGGTCGCCGGGGAGCACCGCCCCGACCTGCGCGAGCGCGGTGCGCAGACCAGCGCGCGCGTTGGCGGCGCCGCAGACGATCTGCAGTTCCGCACCGCCCGCCGACACGCGGCAGACCTGCAGCTTGTCGGCTTGCGGATGCCGCTCGGCGGAGAGGATCTCGGCCACCACCACGCCGCTGAAGGCCGGCGCCGCGGAGGCGACCGACTCGAGCTCGAAACCGGCGAGCGTCATGCGCGAGCCGAGCTCGCGCGGCGCGAGACCCGGGTCGACCCAGTCCTTGAGCCAGGACAGCGGCAGCTTCATGCGGCACCGAACTGGCGCAGGAACCGCAGGTCGCTCTCGAAGAACAAGCGCAGGTCGCTCACGCCGTAGCGCAGCATCGCAAGCCGCTCGATGCCCATGCCGAAGGCGTAGCCGTTCCAACGCGTGGCATCGACGCCCGCCGCCGCGAGCACGTTGGGATGCACCATGCCGCAGCCGGCGATCTCGAGCCATCCGGTGTGCTTGCAGACGCGGCAACCCGCGCCGTCGCAGAACACGCAGGACATGTCGACCTCGGCCGAGGGCTCGGTGAACGGGAAGTAGGACGGCCGCAGCCGCATCCGCAGGTCCTTCTCGAAGAACGCGCGCAGGAAGCCCTGCAGCACGGCCTTGAGGTTGGCGAAGCTGACCTGCTCATCGACGACCAGCCCCTCGACCTGGTGGAACATGGGCGAGTGCGTCATGTCGTAGTCCACGCGGTACACGCGTCCCGGCATGATCATCGCGAGGGGCAACCGCCCCTTGCGCAGTTCGCGCACCTGCACCGGCGAGGTATGGGTGCGCAGCAGGCGGCCATCCGGGAAATAGAAGGTGTCGTGCATCGCCCGCGCCGGGTGGTCGGCGGGGATGTTGAGCGCCTCGAAATTGTGGAAGTCGTCCTCGATCTCGGGCCCGGTCGCGATCTCGAAGCCCGAATCGCGGAAGATGCGCTCGATACGCAGCCGCGCCCGCGTCACGGGATGCACGCCGCCCCGCGCCTCGCCGCGCCCCGGCAGCGTGACGTCGATGCGCCCCGCCGCGAGTTCGGCCTCGACCGCAGCGCGTGCGAGCGCCTCGCGCGCGCAATCGACCGCCGCCTCGAACTGCTGCTTGGCTTCGTTGATGCGCGCACCGGCGGCCGGCCGCTCGGCGGCCGGCAGCGCGCCGAGCGCCTTCAGCTGCTCGGTGAACGCGCCTTTCTTGCCGAGCCAACGCACACGGACCTCGTCGAGGGCGGCGAGCGTGGAGCTCGCCGCGACCTCGTCGAGGGCCTGGCGCAGGAGGGTCGCGAGATCGCCCACGACCCGGTCCTCAGGCGATGCCGAGTGCTGCCTTGGCCTTGGTGGCGAGCGCGCCGAACGCCGCCGCATCGTGCACGGCGATGTCGGCGAGCATCTTGCGGTCGACCTCGACGTTCGCGAGCTTCAGGCCGTTCATCAGACGGCTGTACGAGAGGCCGAAGCCGCGCGCAGCCGCGTTGATGCGCTGGATCCAGAGCGCGCGGAAGTCGCGCTTCTTGAGGCGACGGCCCTTGTAGGCGTACTGCCCGGCCTTGATGACGGCCTGCTTGGCCGCACGGTAGACCTTGCGACGTGCGTTGTAATAGCCCTTGGCTTTGCCCAGGACCTTCTTGTGACGGCGACCGGCGGTGACGCCACGCTTGACTCTTGCCATGTTCGTTTACCTCGGTGTGATCACTTGGCGTGCGGGAGCAACTGGTCGAGACGACCGACATCGCTCTCGTGCACAAGGCTCGAGCCGCCCGAGCGCAGCTGGCGCTTGGTCTTGCGCGGCTTGTGGCCGAGGTTGTGGCGGCGGCCGGCGGAGTAGGACTTGTAGCCCTTCGCCGTCTTGCGAAAACGCTTCGCTGCCGCCCGGTTGGTCTTCAACTTGGGCATCTCACTCTCTCCTTTTGTAGCCCCGTTCACAGGACCCTTGCGGATCCGCTGGCGGGCGGGTGACCGTCCGGCTCTCGCCGCCCGGCCACCACTTGGCGCGCGTCCGTTATGGACGCGCTATTTCTTTTTCGGTGCGAACACCATCACCATCTGCCGCCCTTCCATGAGCGGGAACTGCTCGACGCTCGCGACCAGGTTAAGGTCGGTCGAGACCCGGTCGAGCAGGCGGCGCCCGATCTCCTGGTGCGCCATCTCGCGGCCGCGGAAACGCAAGGTCACCTTGGCCTTGTCGCCCTCCGAGAGGAAGCGCACCAGGTTGCGCAACTTCACCTGGTAGTCGGCTTCTTCCGTGCCGGGCCGGAATTTCACTTCCTTGATCTGCTGCTGTTTCTGCTTCTTCTGCGCGGAGTGGGTCTTCTTCTTCTGTTCGAAGATGTACTTCCCGAAGTCCATGATGCGCACCACCGGCGGCTCTGCCATCGGCGAGACTTCGACGAGGTCCAGTTCACTGGTCTGCGCGAGAGAGAGGGCTTCGAACCGCGTCATGATGCCGGCTTGGGAGCCGTCTGCCGCGATCACCCGCACCTGCGGCGCCGTGATGTCCTCGTTGCGCCGGATGCGCTTCGTTGCAGTCGAGATACTCTAATCCTCCAAAGTTCGGCGCCCGCGGCTCTCGAGTTCCCCTGCGAGCCGCTCGGCGAAGGCCTGCGGCGACAGAAGACCCAGATCCTTGCCGTTGCGGGTGCGCACAGACAGCAGTCCCGCTGCTACTTCCTTGTCGCCTGCCACCAATAGGTAAGGCACGCGTTGCAGCGTATGTTCGCGGATTTTAAAGCCGATCTTCTCGTTGCGCAAGTCGCACTCCACCCGAAGCCCCTGATTTCTAAAGAAATCGGCTGTTTCCGCCAGATAGGCGTCGGCGCGGTCGGTGATGCTGAGGAGCACCACCTGGGTGGGGGCGAGCCAGGCCGGCAGCCGGCCGGCATGATGCTCGATGAGGATGCCGAGGAAACGCTCGAGGGACCCGAAGATCGCCCGGTGCAGCATGACCGGGGTCTGCTTCTGGCTGTGCTCGTCGATGTAGTGGGCGCCCAAGCGCCCCGGGAGGTTGAGGTCGACCTGCAGCGTGCCGCACTGCCAGTCGCGGCCGATGGCGTCCCGCAGCACGAACTCGAGCTTCGGGCCATAGAAGGCGCCCTCGCCCGGGTTCAGCGTGTAGGCGATGCCGGCCGCGTCCGCGGCGGCCTTGAGGGCGGCCTCGGCCTGCTCCCAGATCTCGTCCGAGCCGACGCGTTTCGCGGGACGGTCCGAGAACTTGATGCGCACGTCGTCGAAACCGAAGTCGCGGTAGATGTCGAGGATGAGCTGCGTGACCGCCACCGACTCGGCGGTGATCTGCTCCGGGGTCACGAAGAGGTGCGCGTCGTCCTGGGTGAACGCACGCACGCGCATCAGGCCATGCAGCGCGCCCGAGGGTTCGTAGCGATGCACCTTGCCGAACTCGGCGAAGCGGATCGGCAGGTCCCGGTAGCTGCGGATGCCCTGGCGGAAGATCTGCACGTGGCCCGGGCAGTTCATCGGCTTGATGGCGTAGACGCGCTCATCGGGCGTCTGCGTCGTGAACATGTTCTCGCCGAACTTCTCCCAGTGCCCTGAGGCCTCCCAGAGGCTGCGGTCCATCAGTTCGGGTCCGTTGACCTCCTGGAACCCCGCAGCCTGCTGCTTGCCGCGCATATAGCCGATGAGCGACTGGAAGACGCTCCAACCCTTGGGGTGCCAGAACACGGCGCCAGGCGCCTCTTCCTGCATGTGGAAGAGGTCGAGTTCGCGGCCGATCTTGCGGTGGTCGCGCTTCTCGGCTTCTTCGAGGCGCGTGAGGTAGTCCTTGAGGTCCTTCTCGCTGGTCCACGCCGTGCCGTAGACGCGTTGCAGCATCTCGTTGCGCGAATCGCCGCGCCAATAGGCGCCCGCGACCTTCATGAGCTTGAAGACCTTGAGCTTGCCGGTGGACGGCACGTGCGGGCCGCGGCAGAGGTCCACCCACTCACCCTGACCGTAGAGGCTGATGGCCTCGTTGGAGGGGATGCTGGCGATGATCTCGGCCTTGTAGTGCTCGCCCAAACCCTTGAAGAACGCCACCGCCTCATCGCGCGGCATCTCGCGGCGCGACACCGGGAGATCGGCCTTCGAGAGCTCGGCCATCTTGGCCTCGATGGCGGCCAGGTCCTCGGGCGTGAACGGCCGCTTGTAGGCGAAGTCGTAATAGAAACCGTCGTCGATCACCGGGCCGATGGTGACCTGCGCGTCCGGGAACAGCGCCTGCGTGGCCTGCGCGAGCAGGTGCGCCGTCGAGTGGCGGATGACCTCGATCGCGTCGGGGTGCTTGTCGGTGACGATCTCAAGCGCGGCGTCCTGCGCGATGGCGAAGGACGTGTCGACCAGCTTGCCGCTGACCTTGCCCGCCAAGGCCGCCTTGGCGAGGCCGGCACCGATGCTGGCGGCGACCTGGGCCACCGTGACGGGCTGCTCGAAGGTCCTTTGGCTGCCATCAGGCAGCGTGATCACCGGCATGGGGGCCGCACTCCGGGAGGGATGGTAGGCGCGAGTGGGATCGAACCACCGACCACCACCATGTCAAGGTGGTGCTCTACCACTGAGCTACGCGCCTGCCGAAAGGTCGCGAAAGATACCTCAATGGCCCCCTCAGCGGCAACCGGGGCCGCACAGCCGCAAGACCTCGCGCCCTAGCCTGCCCGGGTTCCCGGCAACCCGAGCGCCGAGCGCTTGAGGCGTTCGACCTCGTCGCGCAGCCGCGCGGCATCCTCGAACTCGAGGTTGCGGGCATGGCGGAACATCTCGGCCTCAAGCTGCTTGATGCGTCGCAGGGCCTGTTCCGGCGCGAGGGCCGTGACCCCCGGCTCGGCCACGACCGCGCCCGGGCGCGACCCACGGCCGCCCTTGGCGCCCTTGGTGGCGGCGGAGGCGCCGGCCTCGGCCTTGGCCGCGGCCTGCCCGGCGCGCCCGGCAGAGCGCCCCCCGGCCCCGGTCCCCCGCCCGGAGAGCGCTGCCGCGAAACCCTCGGCCCGCGCGCCCTCCATCACGTCCATGACCTGCTTGACGATGCCCCGCGGCACGATGCCGTGGATCTCGTTGAACTCGAGCTGGCGCTTGCGGCGGCGGGCTGTCTCCTCCATCGCGCGCTGCATCGAACCCGTGACCCGGTCCGCGTACAGGATCGCCCGGCCGTTGAGATTGCGGGCGGCGCGGCCGATGGTCTGGATCAGGGAGTTCTCGGAGCGCAGGAAGCCTTCCTTGTCGGCATCGAGGATCGCGACCAGCGCGACCTCGGGCATGTCGAGCCCCTCGCGCAGCAGGTTGATGCCCACCAGCACATCGAACACCCCGAGCCTGAGGTCGCGGATGATCTCGCTGCGCTCCACCGTCTCGATGTCCGAGTGCAGGTAGCGCACCTTCACGCCGTGCTCCTCGAGGTATTCGGTGAGGTCCTCCGACATGCGCTTGGTGAGCGTGGTGACGAGCACGCGCTCCTCGCGCTCGACGCAGCGCAGGATCTCGGAGAGCAGGTCGTCCACCTGGGTGCGCACGGGGCGGATCTCGACCTCGGGATCGACGAGCCCCGTGGGCCGCACGACCTGCTCCACCACCTGCGAGGCATGACGCCCCTCGTAGGGGCCCGGCGTCGCCGACACGAAGATCATCTGGGGGGCCATGCCCTCCCATTCCTCGAAGCGCAACGGCCGATTGTCGAGCGCCGATGGCAGGCGGAAGCCGTATTCGACGAGCGTTTCCTTCCGCGAGCGGTCGCCCTTGTACATGGCGCCCAACTGCGGCAGCGTCTGGTGGCTCTCGTCCACGACCAAGAGCGCACCGTCGGGCAGGTAATCGTAGAGACACGGCGGCGGCTCACCCGGCTCGCGCCCGGACAGATAGCGCGAGTAGTTCTCGATGCCCGCGCAATAACCGACCTCTTTCATCATCTCCATGTCGAACATCGTGCGCTGCTCGAGCCGCTGCGCCTCGACCAGCTTGTCGGCGGCGCGCAGCTCGGCGAGCCGCAGGCGCAGCTCCTCGCGGATCTGGTCGATGGCGCCGATCAGCCGCTCCTTGGGCGTCACGAAATGCGTGCCCGGATAGACGGTCCAGCGCGGCACTTTGCGCGAGACCTCGCCGGTCAAGGGGTCGAACAGCGCCAGCGACTCGATGGTCTCATCGAACAGCTCCACACGCAGCGCCTCGCGGTCCGACTCGGCGGGGAAGATATCGATGACATCGCCGCGCACCCGGAAGGTGCCTTGCGAGAAATCCACTTCGTTGCGCGTGTACTGCATGTCGGCGAGGCGACGCAAGAGTTTCCGCTGGTCGAGGATCTCGCCGCGCACGAGGTGCAGCACCATGGCGAGATAGGCCTGCGGGTCGCCGAGGCCGTAGATCGAGGAGACCGTCGCGACGATGATCGCATCGCGGCGCTCGAGCAGCGCCTTGGTGGCCGACAGCCGCATCTGCTCGATGTGCTCGTTGATCGAGGCGTCCTTCTCGATGTAGGTGTCGCTCGAGGGCACGTAGGCCTCGGGCTGGTAGTAGTCGTAGTACGAGACGAAGTACTCGACCGCGTTGTGCGGGAAGAATTCGCGCAGCTCGCCGTAGAGCTGGGCGGCCAGCGTCTTGTTGTGGGCGAGGACCAGCGTCGGCCGCTGCACCTCGGCGATGACGTTCGCGATGGTGAAGGTCTTGCCGCTGCCCGTCACCCCGAGCAGGGTCTGGTGCGCCAGGCCCGAGCGCAGGCCATCGACCAGGGCCGCGATGGCGGTCGGCTGGTCGCCGGCGGGGGCGTAATCGGAGACGAGGCGGAAGGCGTCCATGATGAGTGCCACTATAGCGCCGGCCGCCGCCCGGATGCTTGACGCGACCGCGGGGTTTCCCGACAATGCGCGGCCTTTCTGCAGGGTCTCCCGTTCCCCGGTAGCTCAGTCGGTAGAGCGTCGGACTGTTAATCCGCAGGTCGTTGGTTCGAGTCCAACCCGGGGAGCCATTACCTCCAGCGTCTCCGCTGGCCGTCGCAGTGTCAGAAGTGCGGCTTGTCCGGCGAGGCGTTGAACCGCGCCACCGCTTCTTCCACGATCGACCGCGCCGCGGCGGCGTCGCCCCAGCCGCTGATCTTGACCCACTTCCCGGGTTCGAGGTCCTTGTAGTGCTGGAAGAAGTGTCCGATGCGCTCGACCCAGTGCTTCGAGACCTGGCCGATGTCCTGCACGTGGCTGTAGCCGTTGAAGATCTTGTCGACCGGCACGGCGAGCAGTTTCTCGTCCGAGCCCGCCTCGTCCTGCATCATCATCACGCCGACCGGGCGGCAGCGGATCACCGAGCCCGGCACGAGCGGCAGCGGCAGGATGACGAGCACGTCGGCCGGGTCGCCGTCGCCGCAGAGCGTGTGCGGGATGTAGCCGTAGTTGCAGGGATAGCGCATCGGCGTCGAGAGGATACGGTCGACGAAGATCGCGCCGGTCGCCTTGTCGACCTCGTACTTGACGGGTTCGGCGTCCTTCGGGATCTCGATGATGACGTTGACGTCGTTCGGCACGTCCCTGCCGGTGGGCACGAGGTCGAGGGCCATGCGCAACTCCTTTGCTGGCGATCGGCGGGGCCACCCCCGCACGAAGGGATTATGGCAGCGGCGGCGGCTTTTCGCCGGGGAACAGCACGACCACTTTGTGGGCGGGGTCGCGCTTCCAGTCGGTCTCCTTGAGGAGCCAGGTCGTGATGAACTCGGCGATGGTGCGCCGCGCGGCGTCCTCGGCGAGGCCGCGGTAGGCGTCACCCGACGCACGCTCGGCGAGCGTCGGGGTCATCGAGCGTTCGAGCGCCGCGAGGTTCTCTTCCTTGTTGAACCGCGCCCAGCCGGCCTTGGTGTACTTCTCCATCAGCGTGGTGTCGAAGGCCACGGGCAGCGATGGCTTGATCGCCGGCGCGCGGGCGACGGCCGTGCGGCCGCGGACCTCGATCGGCCATTCGCGCGCCATCTCGATGTGGAAGCGGTAGGTCACCGGCACCTGGATCTGCGACACGGTCGTGCCGAGATCGAGGCCCCAGAAATCCCGCGAATCCTCGCGCGTGAAACGCTCGAGCGCGCGCACCGTCGCGACCTCGAGCAAACCGCCCTTGGTGCGCATCACCACGGGTTTTTCAGGCGCGACGATGCTGCTTCGCACCTCGCGCTTGTCGCCGTCCAGCCGCTGCGCCACCCAGCCGATGCCGAGCGCGACCGCCGCGGCGGTGAGCAGGATGCCGAACAGCCCGCTGCGCAGATTGCCCGCCATGCTGCCCCGGTTCCGTCGACCCGAGACGCTCATGTCACACCGAGCGCGAGATCAGCTCTTTCATGATCTCGTTGGTGCCGCCGTAGATGCGCTGCACCCGCGAGTCGGCGAACATGCGGCAGACGAGGTATTCGTTCATGTAGCCGTAGCCGCCGTGCAGCTGCACGCACTCGTCGATGACCTGCTGCTGCATGTCGGTGACCCAGTACTTGGCCATCGAGGCCGTCTCGGTATCGAGCTTGCCCTGCATCAGCTTCATGATGCAGTCGTCGACGAACACCCGCGCCACGCGCGTCACGGTCGCGCACTCGGCGAGCTTGAAGCGGATGTGCTGCATCTGGCCGATGACCTGACCGAAGGCCTTGCGCTCCTTCACGTACTTTGAGGTCTCAGCGATCGCGCCTTCCATGGCGCCCACGCCACAGAGCGCGATCACCAGACGCTCATAGGGCAGATCGCCCATCAACTGGTACATGCCGAGGCCTTCCTCGGCGCCGAGGCGGCAGTCGGCGGGAACGCGGACATCCTCGAAGAAGAGCTCCGCGGTGTCCTGCGCGGGCATGCCCATCTTGTCGAGCACGCGACCGACCCGGTAACCGGGCAGGTTCTCGGTCTCGACCATGATCAGCGACAGGCCCCGCTTGCGGTCTTCGGTGTTGGTGCGCGTGACCAGCATCAGCAGCGAGGCCTGGCCACCGTTGGTGATGAAGATCTTGGAGCCGTTGATGCGGTAGTGGTCGCCCTCGAGCACGGCACGGGTGCGCACGCCCTGCAGGTCCGAGCCGGCACCCGGTTCCGTCATCGCGATCGCGCCGATGAGCTCGCCGCGCGCCATGCGCGGCAACCAGCGCTGCTTCTGCGCCTCGGTGCCGTAGTTGTAGACATAGTGCGCGCACATGCTGTGCACGCCCTGACCGAAGCCCGACAGGCCACGACGCGAGAGCTCTTCGTAGAACACGGCCTCGTGGCGGAAGTCGCCGCCGCCGCAGCCGTACTCGGCGGGCAGGTCGAGGCACAGCAACCCCATCTCGCCCGCCTTGCGCCAGATGTCCTTGCCGACCCCGTGTTGGGCGCGCCACTTGGGATCGTTCGGCACCATCTCGGCCTCGACGAAACGGGCGACGGTCTCGCGGAAAGTCTGCAGGTCGTCATCGATCCAGGGGGATTCGTAGGGGAGCATCGGCAAGATACGACTCCTTCGCGATTCGGCTCGTACGGGGGGATGCCGGAACGATAGCATTGGGACCATGAACATGCCCACCGGTTCCCGCGCCGCCGCCCCCGTCCGGCGCGCCGCCCCTGCCCTCTCCTGCATCCTCGCCGCGGTTGCGGCGCTCGTCGCCACGCGCCCTGCGCCGCTCGCCGCCGCGACGGCGGGCGACCGCCCGAAGACCTGCCTCGTGCTGAGCGGCGGTGGCGCCCGCGGCGCCGCCCACGTGGGCGTGCTCAAGGTCCTCGAGGAACTGCGGGTGCCCATCGATTGCGTGGTCGGCACCAGCATGGGCTCGATCGTGGGCGCCTCCTGGGTGTCCGGCACCACCACCGCCGAGATGGAAGACGCGCTAAAGACGGCCAATTGGGATGTCGTGCTCGGGGATGAACCCGCGCGGCCGCGGCGGTCTTGGCGCAGCAAGGAACTGGAGCGCGAACGCGCGATCGGCGCCGAGATCGGCGTGGGCCGCAAGGGCGCCCTGCTGCCCGGCGGCGCCGTCATCGGCCAACAATTGGAAGGCTTCCTGCAGCGCCTGCTCGGCCCCCCGGTCACCCGCGCTTCGTTCGACGAGCTGCCGGTGCCGTTCCGCGCCATCGCCACGGACATCACGACCGGCAAGATGGTGGTGCTCGACAAGGGCAGCCTGAACGCCGCCGTGCGCGCCAGCATGTCGGTGCCGGGCGCCTTCGCGCCGCAGGAGATCGGCGGCCAGTTGCTGGTGGACGGCGGCTTGGTACGCAACCTCGGCGTCGACATCGCCCGCAAGATGGGCGCCGAGCGGGTGATCGCCGTGAACCTCGGGACGACCCTCATGCCGCGCGAACAGGTCGAATCCCTGGTCGGCGTGACCGCGCAGATGATCAACATCCTCACCGACCAGAACGTCAACACCTCGCTGGCCGAACTGCGCCCGACGGACATCCTGATCACGCCGGAGCTCGGCGACTACAGCGCCGCGAACTTCAAGGAAGCCTGGACCACGGTCGAGATCGGCGAACGGGCGGCGCGCCAGGTCGCCGACCGGCTCGCGACGTTCACCATCCCGGAGGACGCATGGCAGGCGTGGCGGGCGTCGCGGCTGCCGCCCCGAACACCGGCGCCGCCCGAATCCGTCGCGGTGAAGCTCGACACCAGCGGCCTCAAGCACGTCGACCCGGCCAGCGTGCAGGCGGTCTTCGAGGACACGCGCGCCACGGTACCGCCCGCGGAACTCGTCGACCGCGCCGTCGAAGCGCTGTACGCCACCGACGATTTCCAGCAGGTCACGCTGCGCACCGAGTCGCGTGCCGGGCAGGATACGGTGATCATCGAACCCCGCGAGAAGTCCTGGGGGCCGAACTACCTGCGCTTCGGCACCTCCCTCAGCACCAACCTCGAGGGTGAGAGCGGCTTCAACCTCTACGGCGACCTGCGCGCCACCTGGCTCAACCGCAAGGGCCTCGAATGGCGGACCTCGGTCGCCATCGGCGACGTGATGGGCATGCGCACGGAGTTGCTGCAACCGGTGGATCTGCAGCGCCGCTGGCTGGGCAGCGTGTATCTCGATGGGCGCCGCCGCGTCGATCCGCTCTTCCTCGACGACGAGGCGGTCGCCACCTACAGCAACTCGGTGCTGCGCGCGGGCCTCGGCATCCGCAGCCGGTTCTTCACGGACTCCGAGGTGTTGTTCGCCCTGCAGCGCTCCTGGTACGACCTGCGGCGCGAGAGCGGCATCGACTACGGCAGCACCTCACAGTCGGGCACCGCCGCCCTGCTGCGCTACACCGTCGATCGTCTCGATGACTGGGACTTCCCGCGCGCGGGCATCTTCGCGAGCGCGTCCTACGAAGAATCGTTCGACGTCTTCGGCGACGATGTCACCTATCGCAAGGGCAGCGTCGAGTTGCAGAAAGCCTTCGGCGAGGATCGCCACAGCCTCGCCCTCGCCGCGCGCCACGGCAACGCCTTCGGCAGTGAGCTGCCCTTGGTCGAGGCCTTCCCGCTCGGGGGCTTCCAGAACCTCTCGGGTTTCTCCGACCGGCAGTTCCAGGCCAACCGGGTGACCTTCGGTCGTGCCGTGTATGCCTACCAGTTGTCTGGGGGCGGTGCGGTGGCCAAGTCGTTCTATGTGGGTGGTTCCGTGGAGGCGGGCGAAGTCGCCGAACGCCTGAACGTCGCGCCGCGGACGGTCGCTGCGCTCGACGACCTGCGGCGCGACTGGGTCACGGCCGGATCGCTGTTCCTGTCCGCCGACACCCCCTTGGGACCGCTCTATCTCGCGGTCGGATTCGGCGAAGGCGGCGAGCGCGCCTATTACCTTTTCTTGGGACGTCCCTGAGCGGCGACCACACGACGCAGGTGGGCGCGGAAACCGGCGCCCAGTTCCGGGTGCGCCAAGGCGTAATCCACGGTCGCCTGCAGGTAGCCGAGCTTGCTGCCGCAGTCGTAGCGCGTGCCCTCGAAGCGGTGCGCATGCACGGCGTCCTCGCCGAGGAGCCGGGCGATGCCGTCGGTGAGCTGGATCTCGCCCCCGGCGCCGCGACCGATGCGCGCGAGGTGGTCGAACACCTTGGGCGTCAGCAGGTAGCGGCCGACCACGGCCAAGGTCGAGGGCGCTTGGGCGGGTTTGGGCTTCTCGACGATGGCGGTGATGCGCTGTGTGGCGCCCCGCCCCTTCGTCGCGACGATGCCGTACTTGTCGGTCTCGGATCGCGGCACGGCCTGGCAGCCGATGACGCTGCCGCCGCGCTCCGCATGCACGGCCGCCATCTGCGCGAGCACCGGCTGCGGCGCATCGATGAGATCATCGGCGAGATGCACGAAGAACGGTCTGTCGCCCACCGCAGGCCGCGCGCAGAGCACCGCATGCCCGAGCCCGAGCGGCGCGGGCTGCCGGATGTAGATGCAGGTGGCGTAGCTCGGCAGCACGCTGCGCAACTGCCGCAGCAACTCTGACTTGCCCTGCTGCTGCAACAAGCCCTCCAGTTCCTGGTCGGAGTCGAAGTGGTCCTCGATGGCGCGCTTGGAGGCGCCGGTGATGAACACCAAGCGGCGCGCGCCCGCCGCGAGGGCTTCCTCGACGGCGTACTGGATCAGCGGCTTGTCGACGACCGGCAGCATCTCTTTCGGGCTGGCCTTGGTCGCGGGCAGGAAGCGCGTGCCGCGTCCGGCGACGGGGAACACCGCGGTCTCGATCAGGCTTCGGGGTTTCATGGGCGGATTATAGCGGTGTATGCAGCCGGGTCTGCCCTCCACAGGTCATTGCCCCACGAGGATCTCGGGGGTCGTGTCGTCCGCAGATGCGCCGCTGCGCGGCAGCCGCCGCACCCCCTGCACCGCCGCAGCGGCTGTGCTTTGGGCGCCTCGGGCCGGGGTGGTCCGGGCTAGCGGGGACGCGTCACCCGACACCCTCATGCGGGCGCGATTGCGATCGACGGTCTTCGGGCCGATCCCGCGCACCAGCGCGAGCTCATCGACGCTGCGGAACGGCCCGTGCCGCCGACGGTGCTCGACGATCGCGCGGGCGCGGGTCTCGCCGATGCCGAGCAGGTCGCGCGACAGCGTCGCGGCATCGGCGGTGTTGAGGTCGACGGACTGGGCAGGGGCGGCGCCGGAGACGACCCCCATCGCGACGAACGACAGCCACAGCCAAAACCCGAGCGGACGATGCGAGACGGTGATGATGCGCATGAGCGCCCTCCGATCCAGATGCACTCCGTGCTGACCCAGCCGGAATGCGGGGAGACGGGAGCGTAGCGGGACGGATGCGGACGGCACGAGCCGCCAATCAGGCGCGAATGCGCAGAAATGCGGGGGCTCAGTCGCGGATGGGCTGGTCGATGCCTTCGTTGACCCGCTCACGCAGGTCCTTGCCCGCCTTGAAGTGCGGGACGTACTTGCCGGACAGCGCCACCGCCTCGCCGGTCTTCGGGTTGCGGCCCTGGCGCGGCGGACGGAAATGCAGCGAGAAACTGCCGAAACCGCGGATCTCGATGCGCTCACCGGCGGCGAGCGCATCGCTCATGATCTCGAGCATCTGCTTGAGCGCGAGCTCGACGTCCTTCGCCGGCAGATGTTTCTGCTTGGCGGTGATGAGCTCGATGAGTTCGGATTTCGTCATGCCCTGCCCCGTGCACTCAGGCCTGCATCGCCGGCGGCACGCCGCGCCCCCCGCGAGGGGGACGCGGCGTCCGGGATCAACCCTTGTCGGCGTCCGAGCGGATCTGCGCCTTGAGCAGCTCGCCGAGGCTGGTACCCGCGGTGGCCGGGCCCTGCTCCGAACGGTAGCTCTGCATGGCCTCGGCTTCCTCGTGGGCTTCCTTGGCCTTGATCGACAGCGAGATCGAGCGCGTCTTGCGATCGACGCCCATGAACTTCGCCTCGACCTCGTCGCCCACGCCGAGGAACTGGCGGGCGTCCTCGACACGGTCACGGCCGATGTCCGAGGCGCGCAGCTGGCCCTCGATGCCGTTGCCGAGGTCGATGATGGCGCCGCGTGCGTCGACTTCCTTGACCACGCCGCGCACGATGCTGCCCTTCGGGTTGTCGGCGATGTAGCCGGCGAACGGGTCCTTGGCGAGCTGCTTGATGCCGAGGCTGATGCGCTCGCGCTCCGGGTCGATGGCGAGGACCATGGCCTCGATGGTCATGCCCTTCTGGAAGCTGCGCACGGCCTCCTCGCCCGCGACATCCCAGGAGATGTCCGAGAGATGCACGAGACCGTCGATGTTGCCCGGCAGGCCGATGAAGATGCCGAAGTCGGTGATCGACTTGATCTGGCCCGACACCTTGTCGCCGCGGTTGTGGTTCTCGGAGAACTCGCGCCACGGGTTGGCCGCGCACTGCTTGAGGCCGAGGCTGATGCGCCGACGCTCCTCGTCGCAGTCGAGCACCATGACCTCGACTTCCTGGCCGGTCTGCACGACCTTGGCCGGGTTGACGTTCTTGTTGGTCCAGTCCATCTCAGACACGTGGACCAGGCCCTCGACGCCGTCCTCGATCTCGACGAACGCGCCGTAGTCGGCGATGTTCGTGACCTTGCCGAACACGCGGGTGTTGGGCGGGTAACGGCGGCCGATGTTCTCCCAAGGATCCGAGCCCAGCTGCTTGAGGCCGAGGCTGACGCGCGAGCGCTCGCGGTCGAACTTGAGGATGCGGACCTCGACCTCGTCGCCGACCTTGACGACCTCGGAGGGGTGCTTGACGCGCTTCCAGGCCATGTCGGTGATGTGGAGGAGACCATCGATGCCGCCCAAGTCGACGAACGCACCGTAATCGGTGAGGTTCTTGACCGTGCCCTTGACCACCGCGCCTTCCTGCAGGTTGTCCATGAGCGCGCTGCGCTCGGCGGAGAACTCCTGCTCGACGACCGCACGGCGCGACACGACGACGTTGTTGCGCTTCTGGTCGAGCTTGATGACCTTGAACTCGAGCGGCTTGTTCTCGAGGTAGGCGGTGTCGCGCACCGGACGGACGTCGACGAGTGAACCGGGCAGGAAGGCCCGCACGTGCTCGATCTCGACGGTGAAGCCGCCCTTGACGCGGCCGGTGATGATGCCGGTGACGATCTCGGAATTGTTGAAGGCCTCTTCGAGGCGCGTCCAGGTGCGGGCGCGCTTGGCCTTCTCGCGCGACAGCCGGGTCTCGCCGGTGCCGTCTTCGACGGAGTCGAGGGCCACTTCGACGGTGTCGCCGGCCTGCACCTCGATCTCGCCACGCTCGTTCTTGAACTGCTCGACGGGGATGACGGCCTCGGACTTCAGTCCGACGTTGACGATCACCATGTCGTCGCCGACCTCGACCACGAGGCCGGAGAGGATCTGGCCCGGGCGGATACGCTGGTTGGCCAGGCTCTGTTCGAACAGTTCTGCAAAGGATTCGGTCATGTCGTCTCTCGTGCGACGCCCGGAGGCGCCGCGGGGTTATGCCCTTGCGCCACGTACCGTGGGCTGCGGGGCGGGTTGCCAAAACGACCCCGCTTCCTTGCAGGGCCACCATCGACCGTCGATCGAACCGACTTCGTAGGGGGTCAGCGCCACAAGGCGCGCGAACGTCCGAGTTCGATCACGCGCTCGACGATCGTCTCCACGGCCACGCCGGTGGAGTCGATGACGAACGCGTCGGACGCTGGCCTGAGCGGTGCCACGCTGCGGGTAGAATCCCGCAGGTCGCGCTCGGCGATCTCCCGCGAAAGGGCGGCAAGACTAACAGCGGAATCCTTGTCTTTCAACTGGTTATAGCGGCGCCGGGCCCGCTCATCCGGGGAGGCGGTCAGGAAGATCTTGAGGGGGGCCTCGGTGAACACCACCGTCCCCATGTCGCGCCCGTCCGCGATCAGGCCCGGGGCCTCCGCAAACGCGCGCTGGCGCTCCAGCAGCGCCGCACGGACTTCCGGCCAGGCCGCGACCCGGGACGCCCCCTGCCCCGTCTGCTCGGCCCGGACGAGTCCCGTGACCTCCTGCCCGCCGAGGGTGATGCGCTCCCCCCCGTCCGGCGCGATCCCGAAGACGACGGCCATCGTTCCGGCCAGGGCGGCGTGACCTGGACGATCCTCAGGGTCGAGACCGGCGCGCTGCCCCGCCAAGGCCGTCAAACGATAGAGCGCGCCGCTGTCGAGCAAGTGCCACCCGAGCCGGGTAGCGAGCAGACGGCAGACCGTCCCCTTGCCCGACCCCGACGGACCGTCGACGGCGACCACGGGCAAGGTCGGGGCGGTCATGCCGGGACGACCGCGAGGCCGGCCGCAGCCGCGAGCTGCGCGAAACCCGGAAAGGAAGTCGCGACATTGGCGACATCGACGACGCGGATCTCGCCCGCGGCCTGCAGCGAGGCGACCGCGAAGGACATGGCGATGCGGTGGTCGCCATGGCTGTCGATGCGACCGGCACCGAACACCGGCCCTGCGCCGCGGCGGCCGGCGAGGCGCATGCCGTCCGGCAGCAACTCGTGCTCGACGCCGAGCGCGCGCAGCCCCTCGGTCATCACCGCAAGCCGGTCGCTTTCTTTGACGCGCAGTTCCTCGGCGCCGCGCAACACGGAGGGACCCTCCGCGCAGGCCGCGGCGATGAAGAACACCGGGAACTCATCGATGGCGAGCGGCACCCACTCCGGCGGCACATCGATGCCCCGCAGTCGCGCCGGCCGCACGGTCAGCGTCGCGATCGGCTCGGGTCCCTGATGGTCGCTCTCCTCCACCGTGATGTCCGCGCCCATCGCGCGCAGGATGTCGAGGAGACCGGTACGGGTGGGGTTCAGGCCGACGTTCTCGAGCACGAGGCTGCCCTCGCCCGCGATGCTGCCGGCCACCATGAAGAATGCCGCCGAGGAAAAATCGCCCGGCACCGTGATCCGCGCGCCGTGCAGCGCCTGTCCGCCGCGCAAGGCCGCCCTCGCAGCGTCGCGGCGCACCTCGACGCCGAAACCGCCCAACATGCGCTCGGTATGATCGCGCGTGACCGCAGGCTCGGTGACGCGCGTCTCGCCCTCGGCATAAAGCCCCGCGAGCAGCACCGCAGATTTCACTTGGGCGCTCGCGACCGGCAGCGCGTAGTCGATGCCCTGCAGCGCCGTGCCGCCGTGGAGAAGGACGGGCGGACGCCCGTCCTGCGTGTCGATGCGCGCGCCCATCAGCCGCAACGGCGCCGCCGCACGCTCCATCGGACGGCGCATCAACGACGCATCGCCGACCAGCGTCGAACCGAAACGCTGCCCCGCCAAGAGGCCCATCGACAAGCGCATCGCCGTACCGGCGTTGCCCATGTCGAGCGCATGCCCCGCAGCACGCAGGCCATGCAGACCGACGCCCTGCACGACCACCTCACGCTCCGCCGGCCGCTCGATCGTCACACCGAGCGCCCGCAGCGCACCGAGTGTCGCAAGGCAGTCCTCGCTGTCGAGGAAGCCGGTGATGCGCGTCTCGCCCGCCGCGATGCCGCCCAGCATCAGCGCGCGGTGCGAGACCGATTTGTCGCCGGGCACGCGCACGCGACCGCGCACGGCACGCGAGGGCGTCACGCGCCAGGACTGGGGGACGGGGCCTGCGTTCATGGTGTCTTGGGCCTGCGAAGGAGCGACGGCGGGATCACAGCACCGCGCGCGGGTAGGAACCGAGCACCCGATAGAGGGACGCCCGGTCCTTGAGGCGTGCGAGCGCCTTGGCGACGTGCGGATCCTCGGCGTGACCCTCGAGGTCGATGAAGAACACGTAGTCCCACTTGCGCCGCTGGGAGGGCCGGGACTCGATGCGCGTCAGGCTCACGCGGTTGCGCGCCAGCGGCTCGAGCAGCCGATGCAGCGCGCCCGGCGCCTCGGTGTGGCCGGTCGAGAGCAGCAGCGTGGTGCGGTCCTGGCCGCTCGGCCCGAAACTGCGGTGTCCGACGACCAGGAAGCGCGTGGTGTTGTCCGGCCGATCCTCGATGTCGGCGGCGAGCACTTCGAGGCCATAGACCTCGGCCGCCGTGGTGCCGGCGATCGCGGCCGTGCCGCGCTCATCGCGCGCGCGCCGGGCCGCTTCCGCGTTGCTGGATTCGGGGATCCGCTCGGCGTCCGGCAGGTGCTCGTTGAGCCACTCACGGCATTGGGCGAGCGATTGCGGATGGCTGCAGACCCGCTTCACCTCGCGCAACGAGCGCATGCGCCCCATCAGGTTCTGGCGGATGCGCAGCTCGACCTCGCCGCAGATGCGCAGCGGCGAACTGAGGAAGCGGTCGAGCGTGTGGTTGACGCTGCCTTCGGTGGAGTTCTCGATCGGCACCACGCCGAAATCCGCATGCCCCGCCTCGACCTCGCGGAACACCTCGTCGATGGAGCCGAGCGCGAGGGCGCGGGCCGAATGGCCGAAATGTTTGTAGACCGCGGCCTGCGAGAACGTGCCCTCCGGGCCGAGGAACCCGACCTTGAGCGGTTCTTCCTGCGCGAGGCAGGCCGACATGATCTCGCGGAACAGGCGCACGATCTCCTCGTCGCGCAGCGCACCCTGCCCGCGTGCCGCCGCATTGCGCTCGAGCGCCATGCGCAGCACCTGTGATTCACGCTCGGGGCGGTAGAAGTCGACGAGGCGCCCCTCCTTGCCCTTGGAGATGCCGACGGCGCGGGCGAGCCGCGCACGCTCGTTCAGCAAGGCATGCAGGTCGCGGTCGACGGCGTCGATGCGGCCGCGCAGGCCTTCGATCTCGGCGCGCGGCGCGGCGGGCCGCTTCGAAGCGGGCCGCTTCGGGGCGGGCGCCTTCGGGGAGGATCTGCGGGGACGGCTGGCCATGGTCGGTTGCTCGGGAAGGGTGGTCGGGTAGGCGGGGCTCAGCCGTGTCGGCGCTGGAACTCGCGCATGAACGCGACCAGCGCCTCGACGCCTGCGAGCGGCATCGCGTTGTAGATCGAGGCGCGCATGCCCCCGGTCATCCGGTGCCCCTCGAGGTTCACGAGGCCTTC
Source organism: Steroidobacteraceae bacterium (assembly GCA_044339635.1). Classification (GTDB taxonomy): domain Bacteria; phylum Pseudomonadota; class Gammaproteobacteria; order Steroidobacterales; family Steroidobacteraceae; genus UBA964. The sequence goes on from JBIIVD010000014.1 coordinate 46,592, forward strand.
GCGCGCGGCGGCCTCGCAGAAGAGTCTGTCGAGCGACGCCTCGGGCACCGTGAACGGGACGTTCATCCAAGAGCGGCATCCGGGCGCGACCGGGCTGCGATAAAAGCCCGAAGCGTCGATGGCGTCGTAGAGCATGGCCGCCTTGGCCCGGTTGCGCTCGCCGATGACGGCTAGGCCGCCTTCGGACTTCAGCCATTTGAGCACCAGCCCCGCGATGTACAACGCGAACGTGGGCGGCGTGTTGAGCATCGAGCCTTCTTTGGCCATCACGCCGTAATCCCAGATCGGCGGCGTCCCGGGACGGGCCTTGCCGACCAGGTCGTCGCGCACGATGACGAGCACGAGGCCGGACGGGCCGATGTTCTTCTGGGCGCCCGCGTAGAGGAGGCCGAAGCGCGACACGTCGATCGGCCGCGACAGGATCGAGGAAGAGAAGTCGGCGACCAGCGGCACATCGCCTGCGTCGGGCACGTAAGGGAACTCGACACCGCCGATGGTCTCGTTCGGCGTGTAGTGGGCATAGGCCGCGCCCGGAGTGAAACGCAGGGACCCGGCGTCGGGGACCGACTTGTAGCCGGAGACCGACTCGTCGGCGACCACGGACACCTGGCAGAACCGCCGCGCCTCCTCGATGGCCTTGCGTGACCAGACCCCCGTGTCGAGGTAATCGACGACCGAGCCGGCCGTCGCGAGGTTCATGGGGATCGCGGTGAACTGCCCCGTGGCGCCGCCCTGAAGGAAGAGCACGCGGTAGCCGGCGGGCACGCCGAGCAGCTCGCGCAGGTCGGCCTCGGCTTGCTGCACGAGGGCGACGAAGGCCTTGCCGCGGTGGCTGACCTCCATGACGGACATGCCGCTGCCCTGCCAGTCGAGCAGCTCGTCACGGGCCTGCTCCAGCACCGGCAGCGGCAATGCGGAAGGACCGGCGGAGAAGTTGAAGACACGCACGTCGGCGGGCCCCGCTCCCGTCAGTGCGCGGTCGGCGGCGTGGCCTCGCCCGCGGAAGGATCGCCCCCTTCAACGGGTGCCGCCACCCGCGCCGGGTCGTCCTCCTGCCCCTCGGGCAGATCGTCTTCGGCGCCGAGCGAACCGATCGCCTCGACGCCGGCGAGCCGGTCGCCGTCATCCAGCCGGATGAGCCGGACGCCTTGGGTGTTGCGCCCGAGGATCGAGACCTGGTCGACGCCGGTGCGCACCAGCGTGCCGCTCGAACTGATGAGCATGATCTCCTCGCCGAGCCGCACCTGCAGCGCCGCGACCGTCGCGCCGTTGCGCTCGGTGGTCTGCAGCGCGATCACGCCCTGACCGCCGCGGCCGTGGACGGGGAAATCGTCGAGCGGCGTGAGCTTGCCGTAGCCGTTCTCGGAGGCCGTGAGGATGAGCCCCTCACCCACGACCACCAGCGAGATCAGCTGCTGGCCATCGGCCAGGCGGATGCCGCGCACGCCGGTCGCATCGCGACCCATCGGGCGGACCTCCGATTCGTTGAAGCGGATGGCCTTGCCGTCGCTGGCGCAGAGCAGGATGTCGCGCTGGCCGTCGGTGAGCCCGACCCCGACCAGGCGGTCGCCGTCGCGCAGGTCCACGGCGATGATGCCCGAGGGCCGTGGACGCGAGTACGCCGACAGCGGCGTCTTCTTGACGGTGCCGTGGCTCGTCGCCATGAACACGAAATGCTCGTCGTCGAACTGTTTCACGGCGAGCACGGCGTTGATCTTCTCGCCTTCCTCGAGCGGCATGAGGTTCACGAGCGGCTTGCCGCGCGCGCCGCGCCCAGCCTGCGGCAGCTCGAACACCCGCAGCCAATAGACCCGGCCGCGGTTCGAGAAGCAGAGCAGCGTGTCGTGCGTGTGCGCGACGAAGAGCTTGTCGACCCAGTCCTCGTCCTTGACGGTGGTGGCGGCCTTGCCGCGACCGCCGCGGCGCTGCACCTGGTACTCCGTGAGCGGCTGGCTCTTGGCGTAGCCGGCATGCGAGATGGTCACCACGACATCCTGCGGCTCGATGAGGTCTTCGGTGGCGAGGTCGATGTGGTCGCGGTTGATCTCGGTGCGGCGCGCATCGCCGTACTCTTCGCGGATCGCGATGAGTTCCTCTCGCACCACTTCGCGCAGGCGATCGCTGCGGGCGAGGATGTCGGAGAGGTCGGCGATGCGGGCGAGCAGCTCGGCGTATTCGCTGGTGATCTTGTCCTGCTCGAGCCCGGTCAGCCGGTTGAGGCGCATGTCGAGGATGGCCTGCGCCTGCGCCTCGCTGAAGCGGTAGCCGCCCTCGGCCTGCAAGCCGACACCGGCGCCGAGGTCGCGCGGACGGGTCGACACACCCACGGCGCGCGCCAAGAGCGCGGGCACGCCGCCGGCATCCCAGCTGCGGCCGAGCAGCGCGGCCTTGGCTTCGGCCGGGGTCGGCGAGGCCTTGATGGCGGCGATGACCTCGTCGATGTTCGCGAGCGCGACCGTGAGGCCTTCGAGCAGGTGGGCACGCTCACGCGCGCGGGCGAGCTCGAACACCGTGCGCCGCGTGACGACCTCGCGACGATGGCGGATGAAGGCCTCGAGCATCTCCTTGAGGCCGAGCAGCCGCGGCTGGCCGTCGACCAGCGCCACCATGTTGATGCCGAACACGGTCTCGAGCGGGGTCTGGGCGTAGAGGTTGTTGAGGACGACCTCGGCGTTCTCGCCGCGCCGCAGCTCGATGACGATGCGCATGCCGTCCTTGTCGGACTCGTCGCGCAGACCGTCGCCGGCGATGCCTTCGATGAGCTTGTCGCGGACCAGGTCCGCGATGCGCTCGATGAGCCTCGCCTTGTTGACCTGATAGGGCAGCTCGGTGACCACGATGGCCTGCCGGTCGCCCTTGCTGCCCACCTCCTCGAAGTGGGTGCGGGCGCGGATCGAGAGGCGACCACGGCCGGTCTTGTAGGCGGTGGCGATCTCTTGGGCGCCGTTGATGATGCCGGCGGTCGGGAAATCGGGACCGGGCACATGCTGCATCAGCGCCGCGAGCGACACCGCCGGGTCGTCGATCACGG
>JBIIVD010000015.1:0-49535 GCA_044339635.1 Steroidobacteraceae bacterium
CCGCGAGCACGGGCCGCTTCACGACCCTCGAAGCGACCGGCGATGCCACGGTCGCGGGTGTGTCGACCCTCACCGGCCTGCTCACCGCCAACGGTGGTGTGAACACGACCGACCTCAACGCCTCGGGTACGGGCACCTTCGGCGGCCTGCTGACCGCGAGCAACGGCGTGTCGACCACGACACTCACCACCTCGGGCAACGGTACCGTCGGCGGCACGCTGACCGTGACGGGCGTGACCCTCCTGAACAGCGCCGTGACGGCGAACGACGGACTGACCGTCGTCGATGGTCTCGTCACCGACACCCTCACCGCCACCTCGGCCGTCATCTCGGGTGGCACGCTGACCGGCATGACGATCAGCGGCGGCAGCTTCTCGGGTGGCACGATCGACAACGCGATCATCGGCGGCACCACGCCGGTCGCCGGCACCTTCACGGCGCTCACGGGTAACACCTCCTTGAGCACGCCGCTCGTGACCGCCGCGGATGCGCTGCGGCTCGCCGCGCTCACCTCGTCGGTCATCATCAGCACCGCCGGTGCCGAGCAGTTGCGCGTCGACGGGCTCGGCAATGTGGGTATCGGCACCGACAATCCGCAGCGCCGTCTCGATGTCGTCGGCAGCTTCCGCGCCTCGGGCGCGAGCGAGATCGGCGGCACGCTCGATGTGACCGGCGTGACCACGCTCACCGGCGCCCTCAATGCCAACGGTGGTATCACCACCGGCGCGCTGACGGCCGCGTCGATCTCCACGACGTCGATCTCCACCGGCACCTTCAATGCCAGCGGCTTGGTCGACCTCGACGGCAGCTTCCGCGCCCGCGGTGCCAGCACCTTCGACAGCACGGTGACGCTCGCAGGCGGTGCCATCAATGGCATCCCGTACCTCAACGCCTCCAAGGTGCTGACCACCGGTTCCGCGCTCACCTTCGACGGCACCAACCTCGCCACCACGGGCACCGCCTCGGCGCTCAAGTTCATCCCGACGGGTGGCACGGCGATCGGCAACGGCATGTACCTGCCGGCCGCCGACACCTTGGCGTTCAGCACCAACGGTGTGGAGCGTCTGCGCATCGGCAACGACGGTCGCGTCGAGATCGGCAACCAGCTGCAGGTCAATGCGACCGCCAGCGCCATCGGCCTCGTCGTGCGCGGCGCCGTCGGCCAGACGAGTAACCTGCTCGAGTTGCAGAACAGCGCCGGCGCGGCACTGCTGCAGGTCACCGCCGCCGGCGACATGGGTCTCGGCAAGGCGCCCGGTGCGGGCTTCAAGCTCGATGTCGAGGGCGACATCCGCGGCACGCGCGTCTTCGCGCAGAATGTGGAGCTCACCTCCGACGCCCGCTTCAAGACCAACATCCAGGCGATCACCGACGCGCTGTCGATCGTGCGCAAGCTGCAGGGCGTGTCCTACGACTGGAACCGCGCGGCCTTCCCGGACCGGGGCTTCTCGCCGCGGCCGCAGATCGGCGTGATCGCGCAGGACGTGGAGCGGATCCTGCCGGAGCTCGTCTCGACCGACGCGCAGGGCTTCAAGTCGGTCAACTACACCGGCTTCATCCCCGTGCTGATCGAGGGCATGAAGCAGCAGGCCGACCGCCTCGACGCGCAGGACGCGCGCCTCGTGACCGCCGAGCAGACGCTGGCGATGGTCGAAGAGCGCCTCTTCAAGGCCGAGGAGCAGGTCATCAAGATCGACGAGCGCGTGGGCCGCGCCGAGGCCTTCGTGGCGCGCTTCGAGCTCACGCGTGAACCCGACACCATGATCGTGCTCACCCCGACCTTCAAGGTCCAGAACCTGACCGCCGACCGCGCCTACATCGAAGAGCTGCGCGCGGCGCGCATCGAGGCCGACAAGGCCCGCTTCAAGGAGCTGGACGCCGACGGCGCGGTGATCGACAACGTCGACGCGGCGCGCCTGCGCGGCCGCGTCGTCAACACCGGCGGCAAGGAGCTCTTCGTCTCCTTCGGCACGGTCGCACCGCTGTTCGAGGCGGTCGCGGACGGTCACTACATCGTGTCGGTCACCGCTGATGACGGCAGCTTCGCGACCGCCCAGGTGGTCAACGCCGGTGGCGTGGTGCGCGTGGTGCCGACGGCTTCGCAGGGCATCGACGTGGTGGCCAACGGCAACTCCGTGGGTCTCGTGGCGCCCTCGAAGAAGGTCAAGGCCAGCTGGACCCGCACGGGTTGACCGGGATCATCCGCGTAGCCTTGGTCGATGACCAGTCCCTCGTCCTCGAGGGGCTGCGCATGCTGCTCGACACCATGCCCGCGATCACCGTCGAGTATGCGACGACACAGCCGACCGAGCTGATCGCCCAACTGCGCCGCGAGCCGGTCGATGTGGTGGTCTCGGACATCCGCATGCCGGGCTTCAACGGGTTCGACGTGGTGCGCCGCATCAACACCTGGGCGCGGCCCATCCCGGTGATCCTGCTCACGACCTTCGATGAGGCCAACCTGCTCGATGAGGCGATCGCCGTCGGCGCCAAGGGCTTCCTGCTGAAGGGCGCCTCGCCCGAGGACCTGCTCGCCGCCATCGAGGCGGTCGCGACCGGCGGCCAGTGGATGAGCCCGGTGGTCACGAACCAGGTGCGGCGGGCGACGCGGCCCGCCGAGCATCTCGGCGATGTGGTGTCTTTCGACACCACGCTCACGGAGCGCGAGAAGGCGGTGCTGCGGCTCGCGGCGACCGGCCTCACCAACAAGGAGATCGCGCAGGCGCTCGGCCTCGTGGAAGGCACGGTCAAGAACTACATGAGCGACCTGATGATCAAGCTCGAATCGCGCGACCGCACGCAAGCGGTGATCCGCGCCATCGCGGCGGGCCTGCTGTAGCCGTCAGGCGTTCGGCGAGCCTTCGTCGGGCAGGGTGATCTCGAGCTCGCAGCCGCTGCCGCCGGTGGCGGCGTGGTCGATCAGCCGGTACTCGCCGTTCAGGTCCTTGACGCGCGCGGCGAGCTGGCTGCGACCGAACCCCGCCGGCTTGCCGCGCAGCCCGCGGCCGTTGTCGAGGATGCGCAGCACGAAGCGGTCGGCGATCTTGCGCAGGCTCAACTGGATGCGGGTCGCGCCGCCGTGGCGCAGCGCGTTCGACACGCCTTCCTGGCCGGCGCGCAGCAGGAGCCGCGCGACCTCGCCGCTCTGCACGCGCAGGTCCTCCTCGAGCTCGACGGTGATCATCCCCTCGGGCAGCAGCGTCGCGAGCTTCTGCAGGGATTCGTTGAGGGCGAGGCCCTCGGAGCCGCTGATCTGGCGCACGATGATGCGGGTGTCGGAGAGCAGGTCGTCGGCGATCTGCGCGGAGCGGTCGACGAAATCCCGCAGCTCGGCGTTGTCCTTGACCCGCTGCTGCATGATCTGCAGGTTGATCTTGAGCGCGGTGAGCTTGTGGCCGGTGACGTCATGCAGGTCGCGCGCGATGCGCAGCCGCTCGCGGTCGCGCACGGTCTCGGCCACGAAGGACTGCATCGACACGAGCTCGGCGTTGCTGCGCGCGAGCTCGCCGCGGGCGCGGTCCACCTCGACGCGCGAGGCGATGATGCTCACCGCGTAGCCCTGGAAGGCGATCAGCACCAGCGTCGGCAGCAGCGCGCCCGGCCAGGGCATGTTGATGAGGCTCACGCCCCAGAAGGCGAGGCTGGAGATGACGATCAGCAGCGTCGCCACCCAGTCGCGGAACAGCGTCGCGAACTGCGTCGCCACCACGATCAGCAGCGCGGGCACGGTGTAGACGAGGCCGGGGTAGTTGCGGAAGCGGTCGAAGGCGATCACGACGATGGTGATCTGCAGCAGGATGAGCAGGATGCGCTCGAGGGAATTGGCGCCGTACTCGATCATCAGCACCGTCGCGCCGAAGGCGATGGCGAAGGCGACGAGGGCGCCGACGCCGCCCCATTCGAGCGAGGTCCAGTCCTCGAGCCGCCACGGCAACTGCAGCGCGGCGACGGCGAGGATGGTGAAGATGAGGCCGGCGGCCTGCAGGTTGAGCTGCTTGCGCGTGGCCGAGGGGACGTTCTGGCTTTCGAGGTCGAACAGCATCGGCTCACCGCGCGTGGACGCAGTAGCCGATCATAACCGCGATCAGCGGGCGGGGGCCTTCGGGCGGCGGTGCGAGGCCGATGCAGCGGCCCGCGCCGGGGCGGTCCAGATGCGCTGCGGCTGCCAGGGGCGGAAGCTCTGCTCGCTTTCGAGGGGTTCGTCGACGACCTCGGCCTCGGGCAGCTGGCGCGCGGTGACGCAAGCTTCAAGGACGGCGGCCGCTTCGTCGAAGGTGAGCGGGGAGATCACGCGCCAGCGGTTGTGCTCGCAGAGGGCGAGGGCGCTCTCGTGCTCGCAGTAGAGCGCCAACCCGGCATCCGTCTCCAGATGCTTGGCCGAGTCACCCAGGCAGTCGTCGCAGGGCGAGGTCGGGAAGGCGGTGAACTTGCGGTTCATGGGGCGAGGATGCGCCGGGGGGCACCCGTCCGTAAGGTGCCGAAAGTCACCTCCGGGAAAGATTTGTTGGCCTGCGATCGGCGCTGGCACGCAGGCCCCGGCTGTTGTTTTTTGGTTATATCCATATGGCCCGAACGCAGGACGGTTCTGGTTGAGCGGGCCCGTGATTAAGGGTATTCTCTGCGGCTGACTACCCCCGTCCTTCGCAAGGAGTTGTACATGCGCAACAAGATGATTGCTGCCTTCGTCGCCGCCGCGCTTTCGCAGGCCGCCCTTGCACAGCAGGGCCAGCAGGCCGCCGGAGCGGAAGAGCTCGAGCAGGTCGTCATCACAGGTACGCGTGTCGCCAACCGCTCGGCGCTCGACACCGCCGTGCCCGTCGATGTGGTGTCTGCCGCCGCATTGCAGAACCTCGGCGTCGCCGAACTCAACCAAGCGCTCTCCGTCGCGCTGCCCTCGTTCAACTTCCCGAGGCCTGGCCTCACGGACGGCACCGACACCGTCCGCCCGGCGTCGCTGCGCGGCCTCGCTCCCGACCAGACGCTGGTGCTCGTGAACGGCAAGCGCCGCCACACCGCCGCGCTCGTCAACATCAACGGCTCGGTGGGCCGCGGCTCGGCCGCCGTCGACCTGAACACCATCCCGAACGTCGCCGTGCGCGCCATCGAAGTGCTGCGCGACGGCGCGTCGGCGCAGTACGGCTCTGACGCCATCGCGGGCGTCATCAATCTGCGCATGCGCGAGGACAGCTCGGGCGGCGAGCTCGGCGTGAGCTACGGCTGGCGCGACTCGACCTACGAAACCCTCACCGGCACGCCGCCTGCGGGCGCTACCTGGTCGGCCCCGGCCTCGATCTCGCGCGATCGCTCGGACGGCGAGACGCTGACGGTCTCGGGCTGGAAGGGCTTCGCCCTCGGCGACAGCGGGTTCATCACCGTCGCCGGCGAGTACAAGGACCAGAACCGCACCGAGCGCGGCGGCTGGGACTTCCGCGCCCAGTACGCCCGCCCGACGTCCACCACCTTCGACCCGCGTGAGGCCACCTTCGACCGCTTCAGCCAGTGGTACGGTGAGCCGGATCTCGAGCAGAAGACGCTGTTCGTCAACGCGGGCTACGACGTCAACGACAACGCCGAGTTCTACGCCTCGGCGAGCTACCAGGACCGCTCGGCCGTGTCGGCCGGCTTCCAGCGCCTGGCCAACGACCCCTCGGGCCGCAACATCCCGTCGATCTACCCGGACGGCTTCCTGCCGCAGATCGCGCCGGATGTCACCGACTTCTCCGCTTCGGCGGGCATGCGGTGGGATCTCGCGGGTTGGGATGTCGACGCCTCGCTCGGCTACGGCAAGAACAAGATGCAGTTCACCATCCAGAACACGCTGAACCGCTCCATCGGACCCACCAGCAAGACGGTGTTCGACGCGGGCGGCTACGACTACGACCAGCTCGTGTTCAACCTGTCGGGCGTGCGCGGCGTCGAGGTCTCCGGCCTCGCTTCGCCGCTCAACGTCGCGGTCGGCGTCGAGGCCCGCCGCGAGGGCTACGGCATCTTCGCGGGCGAGCCGGACTCCTACCGCAACGGCGGCGTCCGCTTGCCGCTCGGCTCGGCGGGCTGCACCGGCGTCGCCGCCACGCTGCCGGCCAACATCGCCGCCGGCGGTTGCCCCGCCCCGGCTGGCGCCCAGGTGTTCGCCGGCTTCAAGCCGGAGTTCGTCACCGACGAGAGCCGCAACGCGGTCGGCGTCTATGTCGATCTCGAGGCGAACATCACCGACCGCCTGCTCGCGTCCGCCGCGATCCGCGCCGAGGACTACTCGGACTTCGGCAGCAACGTCTCGGGCAAGCTGTCGGGCCGCTACGACTTCGCCGACGGCTTCGCGATGCGCGCCTCCTACTCGACGGGCTTCCGCGCGCCGTCGCTGCAGCAGCAGTTCTTCCGCGGGTTCTCGACCAACTTCGTCAACGGCCTGCCCTTCGACATCACGACCTTCCCTGCCACGGACGCGGTCGCGCAGTCGCTGGGCGCGAAGCCGCTTGATGCGGAAGACTCCACCAACTTGTCGGTCGGCGCGGTGTTCCAGTTCGACCGCGCAAGCCTGACCATCGACGCCTACCGCATCACGATCGACGATCGCGTGGTGCTCTCCGAGAACCTCGGCGCGGGCAGCTCCGCGGCGGACCTCGCGGTGCAGCGCTACCTGCTCGGCCTCGGCTTCCCGGGCGTTTCGGCGCGCTTCTTCATCAACGGCGTCGACACCGTGACGAAGGGCGTGGACGTGGTGTTCAACTACCCGATCGTCATGGACAACGGCGGTCGGCTCGACATCACCGCGACCGGCAACTTCAACGAGACCACCGTCACGCGCGTCCCGGCCATCCCGCCCTCGGTGGTGAGCCCGACGCCCCCGCTGTTCGCCCGCGGCAACATCCTGACCTTCGAGCGCGGGCAGCCGGAAGACAAGTTCTCGCTGTCGGGCAGCTGGTCGAAGGGCGATTTCGGGTTCACGGCACGCGCCACGCGCTACGGCGAGGTCCTTGCGCCGCAGAACGCGCCCACGCTCGCCGCGCCGGACTTCCTGATGCAGGCCAAGACCCTGGTGGACCTCGAGGCCCGCTACAACTTCGGCGACCGCCTGAAGTTCGCGGTCGGTGCGGACAACGTGTTCGACGTGTACCCGGACCCGCTGCCGCCGGGTCTCAACGGCACGGGCGCCACCTCGTTCTCCAACCTCTCGCCCTTCGGTCGTTCTGGCCGCTTCGTCTACGGGCGCGTGACCGTCGGGTTCTGATCGGGTGAAGTCCACGCCGGTGGCCCCGGAAGTCGTGCTCTTGCACGCCTTCGCGGGGCCCACCGAAGACATCGTCGCGGCGGTCGGGTCCATCCCGGCCGCCGCGCCGTTTCGGCATCTCAAAACCCCCGGCGGGCGCCCCATGTCCGCCGCCATGACCAACTGCGGCGCGCTCGGCTGGGTGAGCGATGCAAGCGGCTACCGCTATGAGCCCCGCGACCCTTTGACGGGCCGCCCTTGGCCCGGGATGCCAGAGGTGCTGCGCGGACTCGCGCAGCGGGCGGCTGCTGCGGCAGGCTGGCCGGGCTTCGACCCCGACTGCTGCCTCGTCAACCGCTACGCGCCCGGTGCGCGCATGGGCGCGCACCGCGACGCAGACGAGCGCGACTTCAGCCAGCCCATCGTCTCGGTGACGCTGGGCGCGCCGGCGACCTTTCTTTGGTACGGTGCGCGCCGCGCCGGCTCGCCGCTGCGGATCCGCCTCGTGCCCGGCGATGTGCTGGTATGGGGCGGCGAGGCGCGCCGCGGCTACCACGCCGTCGGACCGCCGGAGGCGGACCTCTTGGACGGCAGCGGCACCGCCACGCCGGTGCGCATCAACCTCACCTTCCGGAAGGCGGGGTAGGGCGCGCTACACCAGCACCCGCTCGATGCCGCCGTCGTTGGCGCGCGCGACATAGTCGCGCATCCAGTGCTCGCCGAGCACATGGCGCGCGATCTCCACCACGATGTAGTCCGCCTCCATCGCGGTGTCGTCGCTGTAGCGCGCGAGGCCCTGCAGGCAGGACGGACAGGAGGTGAGCACCTTGACGGGCCCGTCGAAGCCGTCGGCGCGCACCGCGGCCGCGCCCTTCTGCATCTCCTGCGCCTTGCGGAAGCGCACCTGGGTGGAGATGTCGGGGCGCGTGACGGCGAAGGTGCCCGACTCGCCGCAGCAGCGCGCGTTGTCGGCGATCTTGCCGTTGGCGGCCGAGTTCATCAGCTGGTTCACCACTTTCAGCGGCTCATGCTGCTTCATCGGCGAGTGGCAGGGGTCGTGGTAGACATAGCGCGTGCCGGTCACGCCCTCGATCTGCACGCCTTTCTCCATCAGGAACTCGTGGATGTCGACGATGCGGCAGCCCGGGAAGATCTTCTCGAACTCGTAGCCCTGCAGCTGGTCGTAGCAGGTGCCGCAGCTCACCACCACGGTCTTGATGTCGAGGTAGTTGAGGGTGTTGGCGACGCGATGGAAGAGCACGCGGTTGTCGGTGATCATCTTGTCGGCCTTGTCGAAGTCGCCAGAGCCGCGCTGCGGGTAGCCGCAGCAAAGATAACCGGGCGGCAGCACGGTCTGCACGCCGACATGCCACAGCATGGCCTGGGTCGCGAGCCCCACCTGCGAGAACAGCCGCTCCGAGCCGCAGCCCGGGAAGTAGAACACGGCCTCGGCATCGGCCGCCGTGGCGCGCGGATCGCGGATCACCGGGACATAGTCCTTGTCCTCGATGTCGAGCAGTGCGCGCGCGGTCTTCTTGGGGACCCCCGCGGGCATGCGGCGGTTGACGAAGTGCACCACCTGTTCGCGCACCGGCGGCTTGCCGACGGTGGCGGGCGGCGCGGCGAGCTGCGGCTTGGCGAAGGCCTTGAGCACGCCGTGGCCGAAGCGCTGAGCCTTGAAGCCCCAGTCGATCAGGCCCTTGCGCAGCAGCGTGATCTTCTCCGGGCTGGTGGCGTTCAGGAACGCCATCGAGGCCGCCGCGCCAGGGTTGAAGCGCTTCTTGCCCATGCGGCGCAGCAGGTCGCGCATCGCCATGGAGACCTCGCCGAAGTCGATGTCGACAGGGCAGGGCTTCTCGCACTTGTGGCAGACGGTGCAGTGGTCGGCCACGTCGCCGAACTCCTCCCAGTGCCGGATCGACACGCCGCGGCGGGTCTGCTCCTCGTAGAGGAAGGCCTCGATGAGCAGCGAGGTGGCGAGGATCTTGTCGCGCGGGCTGTAGAAGAGGTTGGCGCGCGGCACGTGGGTCGCGCACACGGGCTTGCACTTGCCGCAGCGCAGGCAGTCCTTGATGGCGCCCGAGATGGTGCCGATGTCCGACTGCTGCATGATCAGCGATTCGTGGCCGAGCAGGTTGAAGCTCGGCGTGTAGGCGCGCGACAGGTCGCCGCCCGGCAGCAGCTTGCCCTTGTTGAAGCGGCCCTCGGGATCGATGCGCCGCTTGTAGGCGCGCAGGTCGGCGGTCTCGTCGTCTGTCAGGAACTCGAGCTTGGTGATGCCGATGCCGTGCTCGCCGGAGATCACGCCGCCGAGCTCGCGCGCGATGCGCATGATGCGCACCACCGCCGCGTTCGCCTCCTGCAGCATCAGGTAGTCGTCGGAGTTGACCGGGATGTTGGTGTGCACGTTGCCGTCGCCGGCGTGCATGTGCAGCGCCACCCACACGCGGCCCTTGAGCACGCGCTGGTGGATCGCCGCCATCTCGGCGCGGATCGGCGCGTAGGCGTCGCCCCCGAACACCGCCGCGAGCGGGTCGCGCAGCTCGCGCTTCCAGGACACGCGCAGCGTGCGGTCCTGCAGCTCGCGGAACACTGCGGGGTCGTCGAGCCGGTGCCGCAGGTCCGACCAGCGGCTGCGCACCTCGACCACCACCTGCCGCGCGCGGTCCGGGCGGTCGCCGAGGATCTCCTCGCGCGACAGCGCGTCGAGCTCGGCGTCCCCGGTCTTGCCGGGCTTCAGCGGGCCGCGCAGGAACTCCTCGAGCGCGTCGCAGAGCCGCAGCTTGTTGGCGATCGAGAGCTCGATGTTGATGCGCTCGATGGCGTCGGTGTAGTCGCCGAGCCGCGGCAGCGGGATGACCACGTCCTCGTTGATCTTGAAGGCGTTGGTGTGCTTGGCGATGGCGGCGGTGCGCGCGCGATCGAGCCAGAACTTCTTGCGCGCCTCCGCGCCCACGGCGATGAAGCCCTCGCCGGCGCGGGCGTTGGCCACGCGCACCGTCTCGCTGGCGGCGCGGGCGACCGCGGCCTCGTCGTCGCCGACGATGTCGCCGATCAGCACCATCTTGGGCAGCAGCGCGCGCCGGCTCTTGGTGACATAGCCGACGGCCTTCAGGTAGCGCTCGTCGAGGTGCTCTAGGCCCGCGAGCTTGACGCCGTCGGCGCGGTCCGCGGCCTCCAGGCGGCCGATGATCTCGACGATCGAGGGGATCGCCTCGCGCGCCTCGCCGAAGAACTCGAGGCACACCGTGCGGACATGCCGCGGCATGCGGTGCACCACCCAGCGCGCCGCCGTGATGAGCCCGTCGCAGCCTTCTTTCTGCACGCCGGGCAGGCCGCCGAGGAACTTGTCGGTGACATCCTTGCCGAGCCCCGCCTTGCGGAACGCGGCGCCCGGCATCGTCAGCGTCTCGGTACGCAGCGTGCGCGCGGTGGCGGCGGGCGCGCGGCCGTCCTTCCAGGTGAGGCGCCAGGTGACCTCGGGCGCGTCGTGGATCTTGCCGAGGTTGTGGCCGATGCGCTCGACCTCCAACCAGTCACCCTGCGGGTCGACCATGCGCCACCAGGCGAGGTTGTCGACCGCCGTGCCCCACAGCACCGCCTTCTTGCCGCCGGCGTTCATGGCGACGTTGCCGCCCACGCAGCAGGCGTCCATCGAGGTCGGGTCGACGGCGAACACGAAGCCCGCGCGGTCGGCGGCGTCGGCGACGCGCTTCGTCACCACGCCCGCCTCGGAGTACACCGTCGGCACCGTGCGGCCCGCGGCGATGCCCGGCAGCGCGATGTGCTCGACCTCGGTCACCCGCTCCAGTTTCTCGGTGTTGATGACCGCCGACAGCGGCGTCAGCGGGATCGCGCCGCCCGTATAGCCCGTGCCGCCGCCACGCGGGATGATGCTGAGCCCGAGCTCGACGCAGGCGCGCACGAGGCCCGGGATCTCGTCCTCGGCATCGGGGTAGAGCACGACGAAGGGGTGCTCGACGCGCCAGTCGGTGGCGTCGGTGACATGCGCGACGCGTGCCGCGGCATCGAAGCGCACCGCGTCGCCGCGCACATGGCGGCCGAGCAGGCGCCGTGCGCGATCGCGCAGCTTGCGCGTGCGCTCGAAGGCGGCCGCGAAGTCCTCCACGGCTCGCCGTCCGGCGGCGAGCAGTTCGCCGACCTTGCGGTCGCGTTCGTGGTCGACGGCGCTGCCGTCCGGCGAGCGGCGCTTGTCGATCTCGCCCAAGCGGTGCTCCAGCGCCTCGATGAGCAGGCGACGGCGGCGCGGGTTCTCGAGCAGGTCGTCCTCGAGATACGGGTTGCGCTGCACCGCCCAGATGTCGCCGAGCACCTCGTAGAGCATGCGCGCCGAGCGGCCGGTGCGGCGCTCGCCGCGCAGTTCGTCGAGCAGCGCCCACGCATCGGCGCCGAGCAGCCGGATGACGATCTCGCGGTCGGAATACGAGGTGTAGTTGTAGGGGATCTCGCGGATGCGCGGCGCGACGCTTTCCGGCGGGGCGAACAAGGGCAGTTCGGAGGCGAGGGCGTTCATCGGCGGGATCCGGGCGGGGGACCCCATTCTCCCATTGTTCCCCTATCATTTGCGCACCATGAATCGGCGCTACCCATGACGAACGCAGCACACGCTCTCCAGAGCCAGGCCCTCCGGGGCATCGATCCCGCCAACCCGCAGGCCGCCCAGATGGCCGACCCGGCGATGGTGCGCACCCTGCATTTCCAGGCCGAGGCCGCATGGCCGCAGGAATCCCGGCTCTATGCGCGCTACGCGCTGCCCGCCGGCGCCCGTATCCTCGACCTCGGCTGCGGCACGGGGGAGGCCACTCGGCGGCTCGCAGGGCTCTTCCCGGGGGCCGCCGAGATCATCGGCATCGACCTGCTGCCCTCGATGGTGGAGGCCGCTCGCGGCCTCTGCGGGGCCCGGGCGCAGGGTGGTGGGCCATCCCTGACCTTCGAGGAAGGCGACGGGCGCGCGCTGAGGTTCCCGGACGGATACTTCGATCTCGTCGCCTGCCGGCACCTCACGCAGCTGCTCCCCGACCCCGAGGCGGTGCTCACCGAGTGCCGTCGCGTGCTGCGTCCGGGCGGTTGGCTGCATGTCGTGTCCGAGGACTACGGGATGCTGCAGTTCCCGCCGCGGGACGGGGTCGATCCGGACCGCTTGTGGACCGGCGCGGTGGTCGAGCACACCCGTCTGACGGGTACCGATGCGCGGATCGGTCGGCGGACCTTGCCGATGCTGCGCGCGCTCGGCTTCATGCATGTGAGCATCCAATACCTCGTGCTCGACACCGAGCGGGTGCCGCGCGAGGTGCTCGCCGGCATCATCGAGTCCTGGCGCGACGGCTACGCGCCGGTGCTGGCGGCGAGTTCCGGCATGGCGCTGTCCGCGGTGACTGCGCTGTTCGACGCCTCGATCGCGACCTTGCGCGATCCGGATGGTTACGCGGTGTGGCAGTTGCCGGTCGTGGCGGGGCGCAAGCCCGGGGTGGCCGCATGAGTCTCCCGCCGCCCACCGTCCCGGGCCGCTTCGCCCTCCATCCGCATCCGGCGACGCCGGTGAGATCGACCTGGAGCGTCGAGGTGTCGACGCACTGGTCGCCGCTCGGCCTCGTCATCGAGTATGCGATCGCGGTGCCCGCGGGGCGCATCGTGCTGCCGCGACGCAGCGAGTCGCCTGCCGCGCGCGACTTCCTCTGGAAACGCACCTGCGGCGAGCTCTTCGTCGGTGTGCGCGGCGAGCCGTCCTACATCGAGTTCAACCTCTCGCCCTCGGGCGACTGGGCGTCCTACGAATTCGACGGCTACCGCGAGAACAGCCGGCCGCGGCCGTGGCAGGGGCCCTCCCCGGTGGTGAGGGTGATGCAGGGCGAGGGTGCGACGCGGCTGCTGGCGACGGTGCCTCATGCCGCGTTCCACGTGCTGCGGCGCGAGGATCCCGCGGCCGCGCTGCAGGCGGGATTCACGCTGGTGCTCGAGACCACGCCGGGCGACATCAGTTTCTGGGCGCTGAAGCATCCGCGCGCGCAGCCCGAGTTCCACGACCGCGACGGCTTCATCGCGGACTTCACGGTGTCCGAGTGAGCCTGCGGACAGGGCGCGCGCCGTGAGCCGCCTCGCCTTCGGCATCGACCGGCTGCTCGCGGAGCCTGCGCTGCGCGCGCCGCTCGCGGGGCGGCGCCTCGGCCTGCTCGCGCATCCGGCCTCGATGACCGGCGACTGGCGACATTCTTTGGACGCGCTGGCCGCGACGCCCGGGCTGCGGGTGACGGCGGCCTTCGGGCCGCAGCACGGCCTGCGGGGCGACAAGCAGGACAACATGGTCGAGTCGGAGGATTTCCTCGACCCCGCGCTCGGCATCCCGGTCTTCAGCCTGTACGGAACGGTGCGCCGCCCCACCGACGCGATGCTCGACCCCTGCGACGTCGTGATCATCGACCTGCAGGACCTCGGCTGCCGCATCTACACCTTCATCACGACGCTGCGCTACGTGCTCGAGGCCTGCGCGCGGCTCGGCAAGGCGGTGTGGGTGCTCGACCGTCCGAACCCGGCCGGACGCCCGGTGGAAGGGCTCGCGCTGCGCCCCGGCTGGGAGAGCTTCGTCGGCGCGGGCCCGATGCCGATGCGGCACGGGCTGACCATGGGCGAGATGGCGCGTTGGTTCGTGCGCGAGTTCCGCATCGACGTCGAGCTCGTGGTGGTGCCCATGCGGGGCTGGGATCCGCAGGCCGCCCCCGGCTACGGCTGGCCCCAAGGCGAGCGCAGCTGGGTGAACCCCAGTCCGAATGCGCCCAACGTCTCGATGGCGCGTGCCTATGCCGGCACGGTGATGCTCGAGGGCACGACGCTCTCGGAGGGCCGTGGCACGACCCGGCCGCTCGAGGTCTTCGGCGCGCCCGACCTCGACGCGCCGGCGCTGCTCGGCGAGATGGCGCGGCTTGCGCCGGAGTGGCTCGACGGTTGTCGCCTGCGTCCCTGCTGGTTCGAGCCCACGTTCCACAAGCACGCCGGGCGCCTCTGCGCGGGCGTGCAGGTGCACACCGACGATCCCGCCTACGACCACGCGGCGTTCCGTCCTTGGCGGCTGCAGGCGTTGGCCTTCAAGGCCTTGCGGCGGCTGCGACCGGATTATCCCTTGTGGCGCGACTTCCCCTACGAGTACGAGACGCGGCTCGCCATCGACGTGATCAATGGCGGATCGCTGCTGCGCGAGTGGGTGGACGACCCGGCCGCGGCACCGGGTGACCTTGACGCGCTCGCCCGGGCCGACGAGGCAGCCTGGCTGCGGGCAAATACGGATGTCCTGACGGTGGGAACCCCCACAGGCTAGGATGATCAAAGGTCACGGCGACCCGATCGTCGCCTTGGAGAAGAAGACATGAGTGCCGCCCCTGACACCGACCGCATCCTGGATGACCTGCGCCGCGTCGTGGACGACGCGGAGTCGCTGCTGCGCGAGACCTCGGGTCTCGTCGGCGAGCGCGCCGCGGAGGCCCGCGAACGGGCCGCCGAGTCCGTGCGCACGGCGCGCGACCGTCTGTCCGGCCTCGAGCAGGAGCTGCTCGATCGCGCCAAGGACGCCGCGGACGACGCCGAGCAGTACGTCCGCCGCAATCCTTGGCAGTCGATCGGCATCGCCGCCGGCGTCGGCCTGATCGTCGGCGTCCTGCTGAGCCGTCGCTGACCGCGATGTTCGAGTCCATGCGCCAGCTCGTCGCGCAGCTGCTCGCGCTGCTGCAGGTGCGCATCGAGCTGCTCACCACCGAACTGTCGGGCGAGCTGCGGCGGCTCGCCGTGATCCTCGTCTGGGCGGCGGTCGGGCTGCTGTTCGCCTTCCTTGCGCTGATCATGATCGTGGCGACGGTCATCGTCGCTTTCTGGGACACCAACCGCTTGCTGGCCGTGGGCCTCGTGGCGGGGCTGTTCGTGATGCTGGCCGGCATCGCCGTCTGGCAGATCGTGCGCCGCGTGCGCAACGGACCGCCGCTGCTGGCGGGTACGATCGGCGAACTGCGCCGCGACCGTGCGGCGCTCGACGCCGCCGCGCAACGCGCACCGTTCGACGCAAGGAGGGACCGCCATGACGAAACGTGAGACCGCGATCGACCGCCGCCGTGCGGAGTTGTTGGCACGAAGCGCTCAGTTGAGGGAGGAGATCTCCCGGAGCGGTGCCGGGGTCACGGGCCGTCTGGGCGGCGCGGAGCGGGGCATCAAGGTGGCCAAAGCCCTGACCAGCACGCCGGTGCTGTTGGCGGCCGGGGCGGCCCTGTTGGCCTATGCGGGGCCCGCACGGGCCGTGCACCTCGTGGGGCGCGGCCTCGTGGGCGTCAACCTGCTGCGCAAGCTGCTCGCGGCGCTCGGTCCCGCCGGCGGGGTCGCCGCCGGGAGTGCCTCGCGCCGGGAGCCGCCTGCCGGCGGTCAGTGACCGAGGCGTCGGCCCCGGTTCGAGCTCGCGAGGCGCAGCGACAGGCGCAGCGAGAAGGCCTTGAAGGTGACGGCCGCGACCGAGCGGTTGAGCGCCTTGGCGACCTTTTCGGTGGGCATCTTGCCTGCCAGTTTGCGGAGCTTCTTCTCGTCAGCCGGGGTCCAGGGCGTGAAGTTGCGCGACCCCTTCTTGGGCTTGCGGGTGGCGCGGGCGGTTTTCTTGGCCATCAGGTCGTCCTTCTCGGTAACCGGCGTTCAAAGATCCGGAGTGCCACAAGTATACGGGAGCGTCCTGCGCCCGAGTTAAGAGTTCTGTGCAGAATCCAACAATAAACGGCGGTAATTTTTTGTCGGCGGCCGTTTCGCGGTCGTCTGGCGGGCGCTGGCGCCGGTGGCGGTCACTTCGTCGCCGGGGCCGTCGCCCCGGTCTTTGAGGACGGGGCGAAGCCGCGCTTGCGCATCAGCGCGTCGATGCCGGGGTCGCGGCCGCGGAACGCCCGATAGCCGTCCGCCGGATCGACCGTGTTGCCCACCGAGAACACGTTGTCGCGCAGGCGCCTCGCGATCTCGCGGTCCCACGCGCCCTGACCGGCCGTGAAGGCCTCCCACGCGTCCGCCGTGAGCGTGTCCGACCAAAGATAGCTGTAGTAGCCGGCCGAATAGCCGTCGCCCGAGAAGATATGGCCGAACTGCGGGGTGCGGTGGCGCATCACGATCTCGCGCGGCATGCCGAGCGCCGCCAGCGTCTCGCGCTCGAACTTGTCGGCGTCGATGCGTTGGCCGGGCGTGGCGGCCAGATGCAGCTTCATGTCGATGAGCGCGCCCGCAAGGTATTCGACCGTGGCGAAGCCCTGGTTGAAGTTCTTGGCGCGCTCGACCTTGGCGACGAGCCCGGCCGGGATCGGCTCACCGGTCTGGTGGTGCACCGCATAACGGTCGAGGATCTCCTGGGTCGGCAACCAGTGCTCGAGCAGTTGCGAGGGGAACTCGACATAGTCCCGCGCCACGTTGGTGCCCGATACCGACGGGTAGCTCACGTTCGAGGCGAGGCCATGCAGCGCATGGCCGAACTCGTGGAACAGCGTCACGGCGTCGTCCCAGCTGATGAGCACGGGCTCGCCCGGCTTGCCCTTCACGAAGTTGGAGTTGTTCGAGACGATGGTGGTGACCTCGCCGTCGAAGCGCTGCTGGTCGCGATAGGAATTCATCCACGCGCCCGACTGCTTGCCGATGCGCGCATAGGGGTCGAAGTACCAGAGTCCGACATGGCGACCGGCGAGGTCGTTGACCTCCCATACCGCGACATCCGGGTGGTAGACCGGCACCGTGCCCGGCGACAGCGGCTTGAACACGAGGCCGAAGAGCGCCTTGGCCACGTGGAACATGCCCTCGCGCAGCTTGTCGAGCTGCAGGTAGGGCTTGAGTTCGTTGGTGTCGAGGTCGTACCTCGCCTTGCGGACTTTCTCGGCGTAGAAGCGGTAGTCCCAAGGCTCGATCGTGATCTTGGCGCCTTCGGCGTCGGCGATGCGCTGCATGTCGACGACCTCTTCACGCACCCGCGCGACGGCGGGCTTCCAGACGGCTTCCATGAGCTCCATGGCGCGTTCCGGAGTGCGTGCCATGGTGTTCTCGAGCCGCCAGTGCGCGTGCGTCGCGTGCCCGAGCAGGCGCGCGCGCTCGGCGCGCAGCTGCAGGATCTCGCCGATGATCGCGTTGTTGTCGCGCGCATCGCCGTTGTCGCCGCGGCCCACGAATTCGCGCCACACCCTCTCGCGCAGGTCGCGGCGGGTCGAGTAGGTGAGGAACGGCTCGACCGAGGAGCGCGTGTTGGAGACCACCCACTTGCCCTTCTGGCCGCGGCGTTCGGCGTCGGCGGCATAGCCCTCGCGCAGCGACTCCGGCAGGCCGTCGAGGTCCGGTTCCCCGGCGAGCAGCGTGTAGCGGCTGCCTTCGTCGGCCAGCAGGTTCTGGCTGAAGCGCGTGAAGAGTCCGGCGAGCGACTGGTTGATGGCGGCGAGGCGCTGCTTGGCCGCCGGGTCGAGCTTGGCGCCGGCGCGCACGAAGTCGGTGTAGGTGAGCCAGGTGAGGCGCTGCTGCTCGGGCGTCAGCCCGGAGGTGGCGCGCGCCTCGTAGACCGCAGCGATGCGCTGGAAGAGCGTCTCGTTCTGCGTGATACGGTCGCGGAAGGCGGCGAGCTTCGGTTCGAGGTCGCGCTCCACCGCCTGCACCGCGTCGTCGCTCAGCGTTGCGCCGTAGATGCCGTACACGGTGTAGGCGCGGCTCAGCGCACGGCCGGAGCGTTCCATCGCGGCGATGGTGTTCTCGAAGGTCGGCGGCCCGGGATCGTCCGCGATGGCCTGCAGCTCGGCAAGCTGCTGCGCCATGCCCGCCTCCATGGCGGGCGCGAGCAGCGCGGGCGAGGCCTTGTCGAACGCCGGCACGCCGCCGTACGGGCCTTTCCATGGCGCGGCCAGCACCGGCAGCGGTGGCGAGGCGGCGGTCGAGGCGACGGTCGAGGCGGTGACAGCGGCGGCGGCGATGAGGGTGGTCATGGCGATACGGAGCGCGTGGCGCATGGCAGGGATTCCGGGAGCCGGAAACGGGGCGCCAAGGATATCAGCCGACGCTGATGGATGGGCGTGGGCCCGTGGTCCGCGGATAGGGTCTCAGTCCGCCCCGAGGTCGAGCCGCTCGCGCGCGGGCAGGCAGTGCATGCCGAGCGGCAGGTCGCGGCCGCGGATCTGGAGCGCGGGCAAGGCCAGGATCTCGAGACCAAGACCATCGGGTCCGAGCGCCGCGCGCACGGTGTCCGAGAACAGCGCCTCGCCTGCCCTCGCGCGCTGGCAGAGCCGCGAGGCGACGTTCACGGTATCGCCGACCACGGTCTCGTGCCGGAACGTCGGCGGACCGATGGGGCCCGCGATGACCGGACCGTAGTGGATGCCGACGCCGAGCCCGGTGGTGACGCCGTGCCGGTCCTGCCAGTCGCTCGCCACGAGCTTCCAGGCATCGAGCAATGCGCGGGCGGCCAGGACCGCCGCCCGGCAGGGATCCTCGGCGGAGGGCGCGAGTCCGAACGCCACCACGACGCCGTCGCCGGCCATGTTGCAGGCGCGTCCGCCCTGTCGGGCGGTGACCTCGACGACCAAGGAGAAGTAGCCTTCGAGCAGCGCCACCACACCATCGGTCCCGAGCTGCTCGGAGGCGCGCGTGAAGCCGCGCATGTCGACGAACATCACGGCACAGTCGAGATGCCGCAGGCTCATCGTCGCAGCGGTTCGGGATCGGAGTACCCCGTGGTGGCGTCAAGCTCCGTGTGCATGCGCAGCAAATCGTCCTCGACCCGTCGTCGCAGGGCTTCGAGCTGCTCCGGATCGAGCTTCGCGGGGACCTCGATCGGATCGCCTGCGCGCACCGCCACGGTGGCGCCGGGCTTGGGGATCACGGTGCGGTCCCACGAGGCGTCCCAGCGCCAGCAGCGGGCGGTGGAACCCGCCACCGGCAGCAGCACGCTGCCGGTCTTCTGCGCGAGGGTGATGATGCCGAGCTGTGCGACACCGCGCGGACCGCGCGAGCCGTCGATGGCGAGGCAGGAGTTGAGGCCCGGATCCTCGCGCTGCGCCTTGATCATCTCGACGAGCGCGCGCGCGCCGCCCTTGCCCGAGGAGCCGCGCGCGACGCGGAAGCCGAGGCCTTCTTCGATGCGTGCCATCGCCTCGCCGTCGCGGCTCTGCGAGCACATCAGGCTCCAGCGGCCCTGTTCCGGCAGGCTGAAGAAATGCATCAGCGCGAAGGTGCGCGAATGCAGGAAGGCGCCGACCACCGGTCGTCGCTCCGCGATCAGCCCGTGCAGCGTCCCGACGTTCTCGGTGCGGTAGGTCCAAGAGCGGCCGAGCGCTCGGTAGGCCCGCCAGCCGATGGGCGGCAGGAGCTTGTGCAGCACGAAGCGCCGCACCGGCTTGCGCGGCCGGGGCGCCGCTGCGGGTGTCGCGTCCGGTCCGCTCACGCCTCGCCCGTGCCGCGGCCCTTGCGGCCGCCCGTCGCATGCGCGTCGGCGAAGGCGCCGCTCGCCATCGCGCCCACGACCGCCAGTTCGCCGGCGAGCGCGACCACGGCGCAGATCTCGGCGAACTTCGGCGCCGTACCGGCGCCGACGCAGCCGAGCATCGCGAGACACTCGCGCGCGGTGGGCAGGAACGTGCCGCCGCCGACCGTGCCGACGATGAGGTTCGGGAGCGTCACCGAGGCGTAGAGGTCGCCGGTGGCCGTGGCCTCGATGCGGGTGAGCGCGGTCGTCGCCTCGGAGACGCAGGCGACATCCTGGCCGCAGGCGATGAAGAGCGCCGCGATCGCGTTGGCGACGTTGCCCTGCACGCCGATCGAGCCGGTCTGCACGGAGCCGAGCGTGCCTTGTTGCCAGGCGCGGACCATGGTCGCGGCATCGGTGCGCCAATAGCGCGCGAGGTGCCGTCCCGGCAGCACCACCTCGGCCGAGGCGTTGCGCCCGCGCGCGCCGAGGAAGGCCTGCGTGGTGGCACGCTTGTCGCCCGAGAGCACCGACTCGACCAGCCAACTGGAGGGCGCGTGCGGCATGCGGGGCAACAATGCCGCGCACACGGCCTGGGTGGCGAGCGTCACCATGTTCTGGCCGGCGGCATCGCCGGTGGCGTACTCGAGCATCATGTAGACGGTGTTGCCGACCACCGAGGTGCGCGCGCCCTGCAGCCGGCAGTAGCGCGAGGTGCTGGCGGCCGCCTGCTGCATCGGCAGGAACTGCGAGGACAGCCAAGCGGCCATCGTGGCGGCGGTACCGAGGTCGGCGAAGGTGAAGCAGGGCGCGCGGCCCACGAGCTGTCGCGTGCAGGCGGCTGCCGCGCCGCCGCCGCGGTTCATGGCGTTGAAGGCGTGCTGGTACGACGCGATCAGCGTCCCCTCGGTGGTGGCGAGCGGCACGATGAACTCGCCCTGCGCGTGCTGGCCGCGGATCTGCACCGGCCCCGCGATGCCGAGCGGCACCTGCACGTAGCCCACGAAGCCCTCGATGCTGCCGGCGAGGCTCGCCGGGTCGGGCTCCGGTGCTGCCCCGCTGATCGCGGCGATCGCGTGGCCGTCATCGACCAGACGGGCGCGTCGCAGGTCGCGCGCCTCGCGCGAGGCATCGGTGGTGGAGGGCAGACGCCGGGGGGCGGGACTGCGGCTGTCGTCGGTCATGCGGCATTGTGTGCGGCGCGCCGCGTGTTCCGCAAGGCGCGTTCGCGGCGCAGCGCGGGAGCGGCGCGGGCCGCACGGCGCCGGTCAGAACCGCTCGCCGATGACGAGCCGGAACACCGACAGGTCTTCCCCGAAACGGTAGCCGAGGCCGATGCGCGGCAGTTCCACACCCGCGATCTTCACCGGCTGCGCGGTGCCGATGGTGAAGCCGAGTTCGCCTTGCAGGCGGGTGACGCCGCGCGCGGGCGTGCTCGCGAGCAACGGCACGGACGGCGCGTCGGGATACCAGCGCAGCGCGGCGTAGGGGGCCCAATCGAGCGGACGGTCATCGATGCGGGTCTCGAGCGGGCGCACCAGTTCGCCTCCGGACACCCACAGCGCGAAGTCGTCGGTCCCGGCGCCGTCGATCCGGCTGCGGGCATAGGCGAGCGAATGGTGCCAGCGCAGCGCGCCGTGCGGCGAGGTACCGCGCCAATCGGCCGTCGCGCCCACCGTCGCGACGCGCGCGCGCAGGTCGTCCGTGCGGTCGCGCGCGACGCCGGCCTCGACGAAGGGCTGCAGCTGCCAGTGCTCGCCGGCCTCGATCTCCCAGCGCAGGCCGGGGACGAAGGAGAGCGTGGAGATATCGCTCGGCAACCCCGACTCGAGGATGTCCTGCACCTTGAAGTTGAAGAAGCCGAGCGTGACGGGCAGCGTCAGCACCAGTCCCGCCCGCCCGTCCTCCGCCTCGCGGAGCCGGCGCTCGAAGGGCAAAGAATAGACCTGCACGGTGCGACCGGAGATCTCGTAGATACCCGTGCCGAGCCGGTGGGCGAAGGCGAAGTTCGCCTCGGGCAGCTCCGTCTCGCGCAGCGGCGCGGACTCCGCGCCCGCCGGCCGTGGCAGCGCGGCGAGGATCGCGGCCACGATGGCGGCCGCGACTGCAGGCGTCGATGAAACGGTCATGACAGTCTCTTGCGCCTCATCGCATCAGTCTACCAAAGCCCTGCCGGCCACCCTCCGGATGGGACGCCGGCCGTTCAGTCCGCGGCGGCGAACACTTCGCGCCGTGCCCGTTCGGTGACCAACGCCACCGCCGGGTGCTTGATGCGCCGCTCGGTGGAGATCGCATAGAAGCGCGCCTTGACGCCCTGTGCCGTGCCGATCCGGGTCATGTCGGACTGGCGAACGATCTGCGCCTCGATGGCGAGCGGCGCGGCGAAGGCACCGACGCCATGCTGCGCGAACGTCTCGATGAGCGCGCTGTCGTCGAGTTCACCGACGATGCGGGGCACGACGCCGATCGACTCGAACCAGTCGTCGAGCACGCGCCGGTTGGCGCTGCGCTCCGTGGGGGCGAGCAGCGGCGCGTCCTGCAGGCTCTTCGGGAAGCCGCGGCGCAGGCGTGCCGCGAGCGGGCGCGCCGCAAAGAAGCCGATCTCGGATTCGCCGAGCAGGTGGCTGAAGGCCTTGATGGCCGAATCCGGCGGTACGGCGCTCGTGGAGATGACGAGGTCGACCCGGTGCGCGGAGAGGTCGGCCAGCAGGTCGCTCAGCGGTCCCTCGTGGCAGACCACATGGAACGGGCTGTCACCGCCCAGCAGCGGTTCGAGCACGCGGAAGGCGATGAGCTTCGGGACCACGTCGGCGACCCCGAGGGTGACCGAGCGGCGACCACGGGTGCGCTCGCCGCGCACCACGCTCGCCAGCTCGAGGCCGCGCGGGAAGATCTCCTCGGCATAGGCATGGACGATGCGGCCAAGTTCGGTAGGCACCAGCCGGCGCCCCTCGCGCTCGAAGAGCGCGCCCTGCAACTGCTCCTCGAGCAGCTTGATCTGCCCGCTGATGGTCTGCGGCGTGAGGTGCAGGGCTTCGGCGGCCTTGGTGACGCCACCTTCGCGCACCACGGTCCAGAAATATAGAAGGTGGTTGTAGTTCAGGTGGCGCATCGCAGGCTCCGGCGGATACTTCGATTAAACCGTGCTCAACCTCAAGAATAATCGATTTTCCGGAATCAGGCCCGGATGCCTATCCTAGCCCCATGACATACCCCGCCCCCTGGACCGATATCGGACGCCATGCGCTCTTGCCGGAGGCCTCACACGACGAGGCGGTCCGGTTCGATGTCATCGCGCAGCTCAACACCCTGTTGGCGGGCCGTCTGGCGCCCGCGGTGCGGTCCTCGTTCGAGGGCCGCGTGAGCCCCGACTGGAAGACGCGGCAGGGCCACGAGCCCCGGGACCGTCACGAGGTCGCCGAGGCGATGTCCCGAGACCCGGCCTGGCGCAGCTGGAGCTTGGTGCGCCGCAACACCATGGAGATGCGCCAACAGGCCGGCCGCAGCCTGGTCGCGCGCCAGGCCACGGCGCTGCGTGAGCGTGCGCGGGCGCTCAATGACGGCGCGCCCACGCTGAAGCTCGACCCGACGTTGCCGGTGCCGCGCTACGTGGCCTCGGTGGATACGCACCTCATGCGCGGCGGGTACACGGCCGAGCAGATCGCGGACGACGTCTCCAACCCCGCCAACTACGACGCCGGATTCTTCGCCACCGTGGGCGGCATGGCGGGGCCGTGGAACGACGCGGCGGGCCGTGCGCTGGCGTCCTGGCTGGCGCGCGAGCATCCGGATTTCAAGCCGCAGGTCATCGCCGACCTCGGCTGCGGCCTCGGCCACAACACGCTGCCGCTGCGGCGCGCCTTCCCCGAGGCCCGCATCGTGGCCGTCGACGTCGCGGCGCCGTTCCTGCGCTACGGCCATGCCCGCGCCCGCGCGCTCGGCATCGACGACGTCGAGTTCCGGCAGGAGAACGCCGTCGCGACCTCGTTGCCGGCGGGCTCCTGCGACCTCGTGTTCACCACGATGGTGCTGCACGAGACCTCGGCCGAGGCGTTGCCGCGCTTCTTCGCCGAGGCGCGACGGCTGTTGCGTCCGGGCGGGCTCACGATCCACCTCGAGCAACCGCCTTATCGCCGGTTCCCGCCGTTCGAGCAGTTCATGCGCGATTGGGACGGGCGCTTCAACAACGAGCCGTTCTGGACGGCGCTCCACGAGATGGATCTCACCGAACGCCTCGTCGCTGCCGGTCACCCGGCCGATCAGGTGTTCGAGACCGAATGCCGCGCGCCGGTGGCGGTCGCGGCCGATGGCAAATCCGAAGATTTCGGGCGTGCGCCCGTGTGGTATGCCGTCGGGGCATGGCAGGCGGCGGAAGGATCCGCCGTCACTGGGTAGCAAGGAGATGAATGACCCTCTCCCGTTCCGCGCTGACCCCGCCCAGCCTGCCTCGCCGGCCGCCCGCGGGCGCCGTCCGGAGTTCACCGACGATCCGATGCTCGATCGGCTGTACTCGGTGACCCTCGCGCTGGTGGCGGAGCTCGCCGTCACCCGCGCCCGGCTCGACACGGTCGAGCGGCTGCTCGACCGCCGGTCGGTGGTCGGCGCAGAGGACATCGAGGCCTACCGGCCGGCCGATGCCGCCGAAGCCGAGGCCCGCAGCCGCCTGCACGCCGAGTACCTCGAGCGGGTGTTCCGCGAGTTCACGCCCGTGACGCGGGGCGACGCACCGCGCTAAAGTCCCGCCTTTCGGCGCCCCGGCTTCCGGGGGCGCGACGGGGGAGGGACGGCCCGTGAAGGCAATTCGTTCGATCAGCCTGCAGTCCAAGCTGCTGGCTGCGATGCTCGCGTTGGTGCTCACCGCCATCGCCTTGGTCGCCTGGCTCGGTTACACCAGCGCCCGCGACAGCCTGCGCGTCGCCGCCTTCAACCAAGTGCAGTCGCTGCAGCGCGCCAAGGCAGGCGCGGTGGTGGCGTCGCTCGAATCCACCCGCAACGAGGTGCTGGCCTTCTCGGCCTTCCCGCTTGTCGCGCAAAGCGCCACGGAGCTGCTGCAGGCCTATCGCGCGCTCGGCGCGGAGGCCGTGGGCGATGCGGCGCGCGCCGAGGTGGCGGCGTTCTACGACCGGGAGTTCACGCCGACGGTCGATGGACGCCTCGGCCTGCAGTCGCCGCCGGGCGCCTACCTGCCGCGCAGCGCCGCAGGGTGGCTGCTGCAGCAGCGTTACATCGCGCGCGGCGCGCGGCCCTACACCGGCAACGCCGACCTCGCCGGCACCGACGACAGCGCCTACGGGCGCACGGTCGCGCGGGTGCGGCCGTCCTTGGGCGAGGTGGTGCGCCGGCTCGGCTTCGACAACATCCTGCTGACCGACCCCGAGACGCTCGAGGTGTTCTTCAGCTACAAGGCCTCGACCGTCCTCGGCACCAGCCTGCAGGATGGCCCCTACGCCGCCAGCAACCTCGCGAGCGCCGTGCGCGCGCTGCGCAACAGCCAGAACGTCGACGACTACAAGCTCTCGGACTTCGAGTTCTACCGTCCGTCGCTCGGCGCGCCGCGCGCGTTCATCTCGACGCCGGTGTTCGACGGCAACCGCCTGGTCGCGATCCTCTCGCTGCGACTGCCGCTCGAGTCGCTGGAGAAGGCGTTGTTCGGCACCCGCGACGGCAAGCCGGGCGGCATCGGCCGCACCGACGAGACCTACCTCGTGGGGCCCGACCTCACGATGCGCTCGGATTCGCGTTTCGTGCGCGAGGACGCCAAGGCCTTCGTCGCGGCGCTGCGTACCTCGCCCTTGTCCTCGCGCACGGTGGGCGAGGTGGAGCGGCTCGGGACCACGGTGCTGACCGTTCCGGTCAAGCACGACGGCACGCGCGCCGCGCTGCGCGGCGAGTCGGGCGTGCTCGAGACCGAGGACTATCGCGGCGAGCCGGTGTTCGCCGCCTATGGTCCGGTCGACCTCGATTCGCTGCGCTGGGGTCTGGTCTCCGAGATCGACCGCAGCGAGGCGTTGCAGCCGCTCACCGACTACGCGCGGCGCGCGCTCGCCATCGCCGCGGCGCTCGCGCTCGCGGCGTCGCTGTTCGCGTTGTGGCTGGCGTCGCGTCTCGCGCGGCCCATCGAAGACCTCGCGCAGGGCGCACGCCGCATCAGCGCGGGCGACCTCGACACACCGGTGCCGCTGGCCGCGGCGCCCGAGTTCCGCGCGCTCGGCGTCGCCTTCAACGACATGGCGGCCAGTCTCCGCGACGGTCGCGCCCGCATGCAGCAGCAGACGCAGGAGACCGAGCGTCTGCTCGCCAGCCTGCTGCCGGCGCCGGGTGCCGCGCAGTTGCGCGAGGGCCGGCACGACGAGCCGCAGTCCTATTCCGATGTCACGGTCGCGTTCGTCAACCTCGTGGGCGTCGATGCCGCGCAGGGCGCGGAGGGCGAAGGCGCGCTCCACCTGCTCTCGGACATCGTCACTGCGCTCGATGAGGCGGCCGAGGAGCACGGCGTCGAGAAGGTGCGCACCATCGGGTCGTCCTACCTTGCGGCCTCGGGCCTCTCGGTCGAGCGCCCGGACCACACCGCGCGCATGGTCGATTTCGCCCGCGAAGTGGTGCGCATCGTCGGGCGCTTCAACGCCGAGCGCGGCCTCGCCATCGTCGCCGAGATCGGCATCAACGCAGGACCCGTCACCGGCGGCCTCGTCGGCCGGCGCCGCTTCATCTACGACCTGTGGGGCGACACCGTGCATCTCGCGCGCGGCATCGAGTCCGATGGCGAGACGTCCATCCAGGTGACGCGCGCGGTGTACGACCGCGTGCGCGACGAGGTCGCCTTCGGCGCGCCCTTCCAGGCGGAGGTGCGCGGCATGGACAGCATCGAGCTCTACCCGGTGATCGATGCACCGGTGTCGGGCGGCAGCGGCGCGGTCAGCAGTGGCGCGGGCGGCAGCGGCGGCGATGGCGCGGCTGGCGGCCCGTCCGGGACGCGCGGATGAACGTGCTGGAGGGCTTGCAAGCGTCCTGGCGCCCCGCGCTGGCGCTGATCGTCGGCTTGCCGCTGGCGCTGCTGGTGCTCAATGAATGGCTCGCCGCGCTGCGCCGCCGTGACCACGCGCTCGCGGCGCCGGTGGCGTTCCTGCGCAACGCCATCGTCCCGGCGATCGGTCTCGTGGTGCTGCTCGATGGCGTGCTCGCGTTGCCGGACGACGACCTCTGGGTGCGGATCGGCCACACCATCCTGTGGGTGGTGCTGGTCGCGGGCGCGCTCGGGCTCGTCAACGCGGTCGCCTTCGAGGGCGCCGATCCCGGCAGTTGGCGCGCGCGCGTGCCGAAGCTGCTGCGCGATCTCGTGCGCCTCGGCCTCGTGCTCGCCGCCGCGGCGATCGTCTATTCGCAGGTCTGGGGCGCCGACCTCTCCGGCGCGCTCACGGCGCTCGGGCTTGGCGGCCTGGTGCTCGGCCTTGCGCTGCAAGAGCCGCTCGGCAACCTGTTCTCGGGGATCATGCTGCTCATGGAGCGCCCGTTCGAGGTCGGCGACGAGATCGAGGTCGGCGACACCACCGGCGTGGTGCAGGAGATCAACTGGCGCTCGGTGCACGTGATGTCGCCGGGCGGCATCACGCGCATCATCCCCAACGCCTCGCTCAACGGCCAGACCATCACCAACTACTCGCGCCCGTTGCGCCAGCGCGCCGAGGCGCTGGAGTTCGGTTTCAGCTATGACGATCCGCCGAACAAGGTGCGCGCGGTGCTCGAGGAGGTCGCGCGCGGCACACCGGGCGTGCTCCCCGATCCCGCCCCTTACGCGGCGACGGTGTCGTTCGCGGATTTCAGCGTCAACTACAAACTCGTGGTGCGCGTCCCCCAGGGGCAGCGCATGGCGGTGCGCAACGAGCTCATGACGCGGGTCTGGTACGCGGCGCGGCGCGAAGGACTCACGATCCCCTATCCGATGAGCGTCAACCTCGAGCACGAGGCCGACACGCCGTTCTACCGGCCGGAGCCGACCGCGATCGAGCTGCTGGCGCGCTTCCCGAAGTTGCCTGCGGCGCCGGAGTCTTGGGATGCGACCCGGGCGCGACGCGCAGACTACGCGCGCGACGAGACGGTGTTCGAGGCGGGCGCGGCCATCGAGGGCCTGTGCCTGCTGGTGTCGGGGGAGGTGTCGCTGCAGGTGGAGCACGGCGGCGTGCCGGCCGAGATCGCGACGGTGCGTCGCGGCGAATTCTTCGGCGAGGCGGGCTTGCACGGCGCCCAACGTACCGACGTGCGCGCGGTGGCGCGCCGTGATTGTCTGTGCGTGTGGCTGTCGCCGGATGCGGTGCGCGAGATGCTGGAGCGCAGCCCGGCGCTCGCCCGTGAGCTCGGCCACGCCTTCGAGGTGCGGCGGCGGACGTCGGCAGCGGTGCGTTCCGCACCGCCACCGACCGCCGCGACCGCGGACCCTGCCGCGCGCGGTACGGGGCTCAGCCCGTCTTCTTCTCCACCGGAACTATAGTGATCTCGACGCGCCGGTTCTGGGCGCGGCCTTCCGGCGTGTCGTTGGTGTCGACCGGATGGTCGGGGCCCGCGCCCACGGCGATCATGCGCTCGCGCGCGATGCCGCGACCGGAGAGATAGCTCACCACCGAGCCCGCACGGCGCTCGGAGAGCGTCATGTTGTAGGCGCGCGCGCCGGTCGAGTCGGTGTGGCCTGCGACCTCGATCACAGTCTGGTTGAACTCGCCGAGCGTGGCGGCCACCTGGTCGAGCACCGGGTAGAAGTTCGCGTTGATGTCGGAGCTGTTGGTGGCGAAGGTCACGCCGCCCGGCATGTCGAGCGTGATGTTGTTGCCGACGCGCTGGACTTCGACGCCGGTGTTGGCGAGCTGCGCGCGCAGCTTGCGCTCCTGCTGGTCCTGGTAGCTGCCGATCGCAGCGCCGCCGAGGCCGCCGATCGCGGCACCGATCGCCGCGTTGTCGAACTTGTCGCCCTTGCTGAGCAGGCCGATGACGGCACCGATGCCGGCGCCGATGGCCGCACCGCTGCGGGTCTTGGCGGTGTCGGGGTTGCCGGTGCTGGCGCAGCCGGCGAGCAGCAGCGAGCCGAGCGCGAGGGCGGTGATCTGGATGCGGGACGAATGTCTCATGGTGGAGTCTCCGTTCGAGAGGTCAGGTCGGAAAAGGGGCCAGGTCGGGGGCGATACGCGCGCGCCTTCAGCGCTTCACGGGCGTCGCCGGAAGCGACAGCGAGCCGTCGAGCAGGATGCGCCGCGCGAAGTCGGGCGCGATGAAGTGGCAGTGGCGCACGCCGCGGCCGGCCTCGGTGCCGGTCCAGCTGCGCGAGGTCAGGTGCAGCGTGCCGCGCTTGTCGACGGTGGCGAGTTCGCCGGGCTCCAGCCATTCGGCGGCGCTGGTCGCGACGGTGTCGCGATCGAACGCGACCTTCTTGCCTTGGCCGAAGCGTGCGTTCGCACGCTCGGCCGGGGTCAGCGAGGCGAGCACCGAGTTGAAGGTGTTGCGGTTGACCAGCGAGCAGCTCGAGTCGGTGCGCGCGGCCTCCGGTCCGTAGACGCCACGCAAGGCCTCGGCGGTCACGAGCTTGCAGGAGATCAGGCGCGCGCGACCCTGCGCGTCATCGGCGACGGTGTACTGCTGGGCCTCAAGCGGCTGCACCGAGGCGGCCGAATCGCGGAAGCTGTCGTAACCCTCGTGCAGCGTGTTGCGCGCGGGGCGGCTGGCCAGCGTGACATAGCCTTGGGCGCGGCCGCAGAACTCGTCGGTCGGCCAGGGTGCGGTGGTCGAGCCCTGCGCCAGGGTGGCCGGTGCACCGACGGACAGTGCGACCAGGGCTGCGAGGGTCGCGATCCCGCAGGCGGTCTGCGGCGCGATGGAGGGCGTGTCGGTCGAAAACATGATCGGCTCCGGTGACGTCCCCGCGATCGCGCGGGTGGTGCACATCCTACCGCAGGGCGCCTGCCGACGAATGACACGAAAGAAAAAGGCCCGCCGGGTGGGTACACCCGGCGGGCCTTGGTCGATGGCCGACCTTGCGCGTCGCGTTACGGCGCGATGCGCAGCGTGACGCGGCGGTTCTGCTCGCGTCCGGCCGGCGTGTCGTTCGGCGCGATGTGCTCGGTCTCACCGTAGCCGTTGGCCGTCAGGCGACCGGCGTCGATGCCGTTCGCGATCAGGTAGTCGCGCACGGATTCGGCGCGGGCCTTCGAGAGGCGCATGTTGGCCTCGTCGTTGCCCACCGAGTCGGTGTGGCCGCGCACTTCGGCGGCCGCGTTCGGACGGGCCTTGAGGTAGGCCACGGCCGAGTCGAGCACCAACTTGCTGGTCGGGGTGATCACCGCCGAGTTCGTCTTGAAGGTGACGCCGCGCAGCGTGAGATCCTCCGAGGCGCGGGCCTCGCAGATCACGCTCAAGGCCTGCAGGGTGACGCGCCGGTTCTGCTCGCGGCTCTCGGGCGTGTCGTTCGGCGCGATGTGCTGCATCTCGCCGAGACCGATGGTGCTGAGGTCGGCGGCGTTGAGGCCCTTCGAGACGAGGTAGGCCTTCACGGAGTCCGCGCGGCGCTGCGAGAGCGCGAGGTTGTAGGCCTCCGAGCCGACATCATCGGTATGGCCGCGGATCTCGAGCTTGGTGCCGGCGCGGCGCGCGAGGCCCGAGACCAGCGAGTCGAGCACGAGCTGGCCCTGCGGGGTGATCTCGGCAGAGTCCGTGACGAAAGTGACGCCGCGCAGCACGACATCGCCGCACTCGCAACCGTCGCTGTCGACCTTGGCGCCGAGCGGGGTGTTCGGGCACTTGTCGCGGCTGTTGGGGACGCCATCACGGTCGTCGTCGCCGTCGACCGGCTTCACGACCGCCGGAGCGATCGCGGCGATCGCCGCTGCGGCCGGCGCCGCGATCGAACCGCCCCACGAGTACACGAGGCCGAGGCTCGCGACGTAGTCGTTGAAGTCGTCGGCGCGGCGGGTGTGGATCTCGCCGCGCATCGCGAGGTTGGTGCCCTTCGAGGTGTTCTTGGCGATGTCCGCCATCACGCCCGCGCCGAGCTTGTAGAAGATGGACGAGTCGCTGCCGCCCGGCCCGTCGTTCTCCAGACGGCCGACGCCGCCGATGAGGTACGGGTTGATGCTGTCGCTGCGCTTGAAGACGCGCAGGGCGTTGAGGTCGATGCCCTTGATGTCGTAGCGGTTGTCGGTGCCCGCGATATCGTGGCCGCTGGCGTGGCCGCCCAGCTCGAAGTTCCACTTGTCGGACGCGACGTAGCCGAGCGCGATGCCGGCGCCGAGGCCATCGTCGACCTTGCGGTCGTCATCCACCCAGACGCCGTGGATCGACGGCGCGATGTAGGTGCTGCCCGGATCCGAACCCGCCTGCGCGCCTTGCGAGAGCGCAAGGACGACAGCGGTCGCCAAGCTGAGGACGGTCTTCTTCATGAGGGCCACTCCAGTAATTCGAGTTCGTGTTGGCGCGCACGTGCGCCGCGATGTGGGATTTCCGGCGCGGATGATATCCCAAGTGCCACCTGGGGGCGAGTGGCGGGCGTTGCGTCGGCGCGACAGGGAGGGCCGGCAGGAATTCATTGCCCGCTGTCAGGCGCCGTGGACTCTGAAGCCGTGTGCGTCAACGCACCGTGCGCATCAGCCGTGTGCTTCCCGTGTGCTTCAACGAAAAGCGGGATGGCGCAAGCGGTCGCCCGCGCGGATGCCGCGCCGCGCGGCCTCGCCGCCCCGCAGTTCGAGCACCGCGCGGACCGGCGCATCCACGCCGAGCGGCTCGAGCGAGAGTGGCGTCGCGTTCTCGAAGATCCGCATGATCTTGCCGCGGGTATCGACGAACAGCAGATCGAGCGGGATGTAGGTGTTCTTCATCCAGAACGCCGACGGACGGGGCGGAGAGTGGATGAACAGCATGCCTTGGTCCGCCGGCAGGTCGCGGACGAACATCAGGCCTTGTCGCTGCCGGGCTTCGGTATCGGCGATCCAGACGCGGTAGCTGTGGC
Source organism: Steroidobacteraceae bacterium (assembly GCA_044339635.1). Lineage (GTDB taxonomy): Bacteria > Pseudomonadota > Gammaproteobacteria > Steroidobacterales > Steroidobacteraceae > UBA964. The sequence continues at coordinate 31,642 of JBIIVD010000015.1, forward strand.
GTCCGCCTGCGGCGGCCTCGATCGTCACGGTGCTCTTCGGAAAGCGGGCGAGGTCCTCGATGGGCACGTCCGCTCGGGCGAGCAGGGTGGCCGAGGCCGATAGCGCCAGGGCCACGAACAACACCCAGCGTGACCGGGCCGCGAACCGGGGGCGGGGCATCGTCAGGCGGGTCGGTGACTGAAGCAGGGCCAGCATCGGCCAAAGCATAGCGTGCTCTGCCCACCTGCGGGGCGACATATGAGCAATATATAATATTATATACCGTATATTATTAAATGAAATGCAGTAGCAGCGGCAGGTCGTGGGCGTCATTGCTAGAATCCCCTCCGATGTCCCGCGCTTTCCGCTTGTCCATCCTATCCGTGCTTGCGACCCTGCTGCTCGCAGGTTGCGCCAGCCTCGTGCCGCGTCTCAATCCGCCGCAGTTGTCCGTGATCGGCGTGGAGTGGGTCCGCGGCGACCTCTTCGAGCAGCGCTTCAAGGCGCGGTTGCGCGTGCAGAACCCGAACGACCGCGCGATCGCCGTGCGCGGCGTCTCCTACACGCTCGAAGTCGGTGGCGAGGAACTGGGCCGCGGCCTCTCCGGGTCTTCCTTCACGGTGCCGGCGCTCGGTGAGGCCGAGTTCGACATGCTGGTCTCGGCGAACTTCGCCGGCACTTTGGCGCGTCTCCTCGAGCGTGTGCGCAGCAACGGCCTGCCGGATTCTTTGTCCTACCGCCTGCGCGGCGAGGTGAAGCTCGCCGAGGGGCTGGTGCGCACCATCCCCTTCGACGAGAAGGGGTCGGTGCGCCTGCGATGAGCGCCGACCCGCGCCGCTCGGTCGCGCTGCGGCGCGCGTTGCTCGTGGCGGTCGTCGCCGCGCTCGTGGCCGCCTCGGTGGCGCTCGGCTGGATCGCCGCGCACTGGGGGCTGGAGCCCTGATCTTTGACCCGCCCCTGTCGGGGCACAGGAGAGACCCATGACCCTCGCCCTCTGGACCTTGCTGGTCGCCGTGCTGTTCCCGATCGTCTGCGCCGGCATCTCCAAAGCCGGCCCCGGCCGTTACGACAACCGCAACCCGCGGACCTGGCTGTCGCAGTTGGCGGGCTACCGCGCGCGGGCACACGCGGCGCAGCAGAATTCCTGGGAGGCGCTCGCGGTGTACGTGGCGGCGCTGGTGGCCGCGGTCATCGGTCAGGTCCCGCAGGACACGGTCGCGACGATCGCCGGGGTCTTCCTCGTCGCGCGCATCGCCTACCTCGCGTGCTATCTCGCCGACCTGCCCACCCTGCGGTCGCTCGTCTGGGTGGCGGGCTTCGGCGCCTGCGTGTGGCTGATCGTGGTCGCGGCACGCACCGCGGGGACCCTCGGCGGAACGGTAGCGGGATGAGTGCGGTCGCGCCGACAGGCGCGCCAGAGACGATGCCGACAGGCGCGCCCGAGGCGATGCCGACAGGCGCGCCCGGGACGGCGCGCCCGTCCGGCACGTTCCGCAAGCTGCAGGCGCAGCTGCGCGGCGAGGTGGGCAAGGCGATCGAGGATTACGCCATGATCGCCGAGGGCGACAAGGTCATGGTCTGCCTCTCCGGCGGCAAGGATTCCTACACGCTGCTCGACCTGCTGCTCTCGCTGCAGCGCAGCGCGCCGGTGCATTTCGACCTCGTGGCCGTCAACCTCGACCAGAAGCAGCCCGGTTTCCCGGAGCACGTCCTGCCTGATTACCTGCGCGGGCTCGGCGTGCCGTACCACGTCATCGAGCAGGACACCTATTCGGTGGTGAAGCGCGTCATCCCCGAGGGCCGCACGATGTGCGGGCTGTGCTCGCGGCTGCGGCGCGGCGCGCTCTACCGTTGGGCGGCCGAGAACGGCGCCACCAAGATCGCGCTCGGTCATCATCGCGACGACATCGTCGAGACGCTGTTCCTCAACCTGTTCCACGGCGGGCGCCTGAAGGCGATGCCGCCCAAGCTGCGCTCCGATGACGGCCGTCACATCGTGATCCGGCCGCTCGCGTACTGCGCGGAGCGCGACATCGCCCGCTACGCGCGTGCGCGTCGGTTCCCCCTCATCCCCTGCACGCTCTGCGGTTCGCAGGAGAACGCACAGCGCCGCGCGATCAAGCGCATGCTCGCCGAGTGGGAGCGTGAGCACCCCGGCCGCACCGGATCGATCTTCACCGCGTTGCGCCAAGTCGAAGCCGGTCATCTCGCCGATCCGGGACTGTTCGATTTCGCGGGCTTGCGGGCCGGGCCTTGAACGACGGCGCTGCGGACATCGAGGTCGATCGGGACGCGCTGGCGCGCGTGGCGCGCCTGCGCAGCCGCTTCCGCGGCGCCCTGCTCGGGCTTGCGGCGGGCGAGGCTGCCGCGGCCCCGGCGCTCTACGGGCGGCCAGGCGGTTCCGCGCCGGTGCGTGACCTGCTGGGTGGAGGTCCGCTCGACCTGCCGCGCGGCGCCTGGGCGGCGCACTCGGCGCTGGCGCTGGCGTCGGCGCACAGCCTGCTTGCGACGGGCCGCAGCGATCCGGAGGACCAACGCGCGCGATGGCGCCGTTGGCAGCAGCACGGCGAAGGCAGCGCCACGGGCGAGTGTCTCGGCATCAGCGCGAGCGTCGCGCGCGCCTTGGTGGAAGATCGACCGGACCCGGCGTTGGCGGACGGCGCCGATGCGCTCACGCGCGTCGCACCGTTCGCGCTGAGATATCTCGGCGATCCCGATGCGATGCGGCAGGCGGTGCGCGCGAGCGCGGCCATCACCAGCCACCGGCCGGAGACCGCCGATGCGGCCTCCGCGTTCGCCGACATGATGCGCGAGGCGCTGCGCGGCGCCGATCCCTCGACGATCCTCGCTGCGGGCGGCAATGCGGTGGTGCCTCGCCTGTCCTACGCCAGCCCCGCCGACGGGAGTTTGTCCGAGGCGCGGCCTGCCGCGGCGCTGGCGGTCGTGGCGGGCGCGTTCGCCGCCGGCTCGGGCTGGAAGGACACGGTGCTGCGCGCGGTGAACCTGGGCGGACCGGCCGATGCCTTCGGCGCGCTCTGCGGACAGTTGGCTGGCGCACACCACGGCGTGGAGGCGATACCGGCCGCCTGGCTCGCCGCCCTCGCGCAGCGCGCACAGATCGAGGACCTGGCCGACGCCCTGCTGGCGGAGGTCTTGGTGGGTCTGGCCGAGGCGGCGTAGAGTCCGTGCAGGGCGTATGGGCCGGATCGCGGACGGGCCGCGGACCAGGAGGCAGCGATGGCGCGCAAGAGGCCGGTGTGGGCGCGGGAGTCGGATGCCGGCATGCTGCGTCTGCGTTTCCGCGACCTGCGGCTCGGCCGCCCGCAGCGGGCGGTGCTGCGCCGCGCGATCCGGCAGTTGTACCGGGAGCTGCAGGCGCGAGGCATCCCGTTCCGTCCGCACGTCTGGTTCTCCGAGGAATGGTTCTCGCCGGACGGCATCCCCGGCATCGCCATCCCGTTCTATCTCGCGCATCCGCGGCTCGAGCGCCTCGAGCGGCTCATGACCGGCGTCGTCGAAGGGGGCAATGCGACCGGCCTGATGCGCATCCTGCGGCACGAGGCGGGGCATGCGGTCGATACGGCGTACCGGCTGCGGCGTCGCCGCGCCTGGCGCGAGACGTTCGGGCCGCCGCTTGCGCCCTATCCGCAGGCCTATTCCGTGGATCCGGTGAGCCGGGATTTCGTGCAGCACCTCGACGGTTGGTATGCGCAGGCGCACCCCGCCGAAGATTTCGCCGAGACCTTCGCGGTGTGGCTCGCGCCGCGCTCGCGTTGGCGCAGCCGCTACGCGGGCTGGCCGGCGCTGCGCAAGCTCGAACGCATGGATGCCCTGATGACCGACATCCGCGGCCGTGCGCCGCCGGTGCGCTCCAAGCAGCGCATCGACACCGTGGCTTCCAATGAGATGTCGCTGCGCGGCTACTACCGCCGCGGCGTCGAGCGCCGCGCCCATCGCGATTACGCGCTGGTCGATGGTTGCCTCGGCATGTCGTTCGGTCCGCGGCCGCCCCGCGCGCGCAGCCGTCGTGCCGCGCCCGTGCTGCGCGCCGCGCGTTCGGCGCTGGTCGCGGATGCGGTGTCCCGCACCGGCATCGACCCGTATGCGGCGCGCCAGTTGCTGGAGGTCGCGATCGACCGGTGCCGGGAGCGCCGACTGTGGGTGCGTGGCACGCCGCGCGAGTCCCGCGCGGTCGCCGGGCGCATGTTGCGACGCCTCGCGCGGGCGGCCCGCGCGGACGGCCGCTTGAGGTTCACTTTATGAAGACGCTCCGCATCCTGGTGCTCGTGCATCCGTCGCTCGTCCCGCCGGAGAGCACCGCGGGCTACACCGACCAGCAGATCGACGACTGGCGCACCGAGTACGACGTGATCACCACGCTGCGCGCGGTCGGCCACGAGGTCCGCTGCCTCGGCGTGCTCGACAGCCTGACCGACCTGCGCGCGGCCATCACCGACTGGAAGCCGGATGTCGTCTTCAACCTGCTCGAAGAATTCAACGGCATCGTCACCTACGACCAGCACGTCGTGGCGTTCCTCGAGCTGATGCAGCAGCCCTACACCGGCTGCAATCCCCGCGGCCTGCTGTTGTCGCGCGACAAGCCGCTCTGCAAGCAGTTGCTGGCCTACCACCGCATCCCGACCGCGCAGTTCGCGGTGCTGCGGCGCGGCATCAAGTTCCGCGTGCCGCCGCGCCTGCGGTATCCGCTGTTCGTGAAGTCCGCCACGGAGGACGCCTCGCTCGGCATCTCGCAGGCCTCGGTGGTGGAGAACCCGCAGCAGCTGCGCGACCGCGTCGCCTTCATCCACGACCAGATCGGCACCGACGCCTTGGTCGAGGAGTACATCGACGGCAGGGAGCTGTACGTGGGCGTGCTCGGCAACGAGCGCCTGACGCGCTTGCCGGTGTGGGAGCTTGGCTTCGGTTCGCTCGCCGCGAACCAGGTCGGCATCGCGACCCGCAAGGTGAAGTGGGACCGCAAGTACCAGCAGCGCCACGGCATCTCCCGCCAAGCCGCGGTCGACCTGCCGCCCGCCACCGTGGCCGCGCTCGATCGCCTGTCGCGCCGGATCTACAAGAGCCTCGGGCTCTCGGGCTATGCGCGCATGGACTTCCGGGTGCGCGCGGACGGCCAGGTGTTCGTGCTCGAGGCGAACGCCAACCCCTGCCTCGCCCAGGCCGAGGATTTCTCGCAGTCGGCGCTCTCCGCCGGCATCGGCTACCAGGACCTGCTGGCGCGCATCATCGCGCTCGGACTCTCGTACAAGGCGGAGTGGCGGGCGGATTACGCGTAGCGCCGCCGACGCGTCCCCGCGAGGAACGCGCCTGCGGCGGCGCCGGGCGCGTCATGTTTCACCGCGTCTGCGGTGGTGACGCGTTCCTGGTGTGCTTGTCCAACCACCCGATCACCTCGGCATGCCACATCACGCTGTTGGCGGGCTTCAGGATCCAGTGGTTCTCGTCCGGGAAGAACACGAACCGGCTCTCGACGCCTTGGCGCTGCAGCGCGGTGAAGGTGGCGAGGCCCTGCGAGTACGGCACCCGGTAGTCGAGCGCGCCGTGGATCACGAGCATCGGCGTCTTCCACTTCGTCACATGGTCGGCGGGGTTGAACTTCTCATGGACCTGCGGGTTCGCGTAGTACGGGCCGCCGTTCTCCCACTCGGTGAACCACAGTTCCTCGGTGGTGTAGTACATCGTGCGCTGGTCGAAGATGCCGGCGTGGTTGACGATGCAGCGGAACCGGTCCGGCCAGTTGCCCGCGATCCAGTTCTGCATGAAGCCGCCGTAGGACGCGCCGAGCGAGCAGGCACGCGTGCCGTCCAGCCAGTCGTAGCGGGCGAGCGCGGCGTCGAGGCCTTTCTGCAGGTCGACGAGCGGCTTGCCGCCCCAGTCCTGGCTGATCGAGTCCGTGAACTTCTGGCCGTAGCCCGGCGAGCCGTGGAAGTCGATGAACACCACGCCGTAGCCTGCGCCGGCGTAGACCTGCGGGTTCCAGCGCCAGGACCAATGATTGGCGAAACTGACCTGCGGGCCGCCATGGACGATGAACGCGATCGGGTACTTCTTGCCCGGCGTCCAGCCCTGCGGCTTCATCACGTAGCCGTAGACCGTCGTGCCCTCGGCGCCCGCGAAGGAGAACTGCTCGGAGGCGGCCAACTCGCGCGCACCGAGCAGGTCGCCGTTGACCGAGGTGAGACGCGCGGGCGCCTTGCCGCGCGCCGCGAGGTGCAGGTCGGGCGGTGAGCCGAGCGAGGCCCAGGCGACCACGACACCTTGGGCAGCGGGCGCGAAGGCCTGCACTTGCCCTTCGCCGACGAGGCGCGTGCGCGCGCCGGTCGCAGGGTCGATCTCGAACAGCGCGACTTGGCCGATGTCATCGGCGGTCGCGAGCAGGCGCTTGCCATCGAAGCTCGCGCCGAGGTGGCCGACCGAGCGGTCCCAGTCACCGGTGAGCGCGCGCACCTTGCCGTCGCGCGCGCTGCGCAGCATCACCTTGAAGCGGTCGGCCTCGAAGCCGGGGCGCTCCATCGCGAGCCAGGCGAGATCGCCGTTCGCGAGGAACACGGGCTGCGCATCCCAAGCGGGGTTGTCGACCGTGAGGTTGCGCGCCGTGCCGCTGCCGTCGGCCGCGACCTCATAGAGATCGAAGTTGGTGGACCAGGGTTCGCTGCGGTCGGCGAGCCGTGCGCTGAACACGAGGCGCGAACCGTCGCGGCTGAACGCGTAGTCCTCCTCGCCACCGAACGGCTTCGAGGGGACGTCACCGCGCACGCCGCCGCTCACCTTCACGGGCGCACCCACCTTGCCGTCGGCGCCGATCGGCAGCGTGAAGAGCTGCGAAAGCGTACCCGCCTTCCAGCTGTCCCAGTGGCGCACGAAGAGCTGGTCATAGACCTGCCCGCTCGTCTTCTGCTTGGACTGCGCGGCCTTGCGATCGACGTTGCACTGGAGATCGGCGCAATCCGGGAACACCTCCATCGACACGGCGAGCCGATCGCCCCGCGGCGACACCTCGAACGAGCCGACATCGAGGGGCAGCATCGTCACTTGTCGGGCTTCGCCGCCGGCGAGGCCGAGGTACCAGACCTGCGAGCTGCCGCTGCGGCTGGACAGGAAATACAGCCCGCGCCCGTCCGGCGCCCAGCGCGGTGAACTGTCCGACGCGGGGTGCTGGGTGAGGCGGCGCGGTGCGGCGTCTGTCTTGCGGGCGCTGCCCGCTGCGGCGCCGAGATCGAGCAGCCAAAGATCGGTCCGGCCGCGGTTCGCCTCCATGTCGGTCTCGCGCAGCACATAGGCGACACGACGCCCATCGGGCGAGACCTGCGGATCGGAGAGGCGCGCGAGGCGCACGAGATCGTCCGCCGTGAAGGCCCGCGAGGGTGCCGGAGCGGCGATCGCCTGCGCCGGGGCGGCCTGGGCGGTGGGCTGGGCGGCAGGCTGGGCGGCAGTGGCCTGGGCGGTGGCGGGCGACGCCAGGATCGCGAGCGCGACCAGGGCAGAGGAGGCGGCGAGGGCGAGCGGCGTGTTCATGTTGTGCTCCGCGGTGCGTACCGGTACAAAGCGAGGCCCGGATTGTAGCCCCAGCCCACGGGCTCCCGTCGACCGAGTCCGCCTGCCGTCATGATCCATACCATCCGCGCCGTCTGCTTCGACCTCGACGACACCTTTTGGGAGGTCAAACCCGTGCTGGTGCGCGCGGAGGCCCGCGTCGCAGCGTTCATCGCGACCCATCACCCCGGGCTCGCGCCGCATCTCACGGCGGAGACGGTGTTCGAGGCCCGCAGCGCGCTCGCCGCGGCGCATCCCGCACGCGCCCACGACATGACCTGGCTGCGCACCGAGGCGCTGCGTCGCATCGCCCTGCGACACGGCCACGACCCGGCGGTCGGGGATGCGGCGTTCGAGGTGTTCATCGCGGCGCGCAACGAGGTCGAGCTGTTCGACGACGTGCGTCCCGCGCTCGCCGCGCTCGGCGCACGCTATCCGCTCGCGACGTTCTCGAACGGCAACGCGGACCTCTCGCGCATCGGGCTCGATAGCCATTTCGTCGGCGTCCTGAACGCGGAATCCGTGGGCTGCGCCAAGCCCGAGGCCGAGGCGTTCTTCGCCGCCGCCGCCGCGCTCGGCGTCGCGCCGCAAGAGATGCTCTACGTGGGGGACCACCCGCGGCTCGACGTGGTGGGCGCGCGCGCGGCGGGCTGTCGTGCCGCTTGGGTGAACCGCAACGCGCAGCCCTGGCCCGAGGGTCTGCATCCCGGCGCGGACATCGAGGTCAGCGACCTTCTGGCGCTGGCGTCCCGGCTCGGCGCGTAGCGCGCGCGGACCGCGCGGCCGACGCCAGCAGCCTGAGGTCCGGCAGGACGCGGGCTCGGCGGCGGATCAGTCCCCGCCGATCATCACCACGACCTTGCCGGTGGCGCTGCGCGCCGACAAGGCCTCGAGCGCCTCGCCACCGCGCGCCAACGAGAAGCGCGCGGAGATCTCCGGACGGATGCGGCCCTCGAGGCACATCTGCAGCAGGTTCTTCACGTGTTCACGGTGCCGCGCCGGGTTGCGCTCGACGAAGCTGCCCCAGAACACGCCGCAGATGTCGCAGCCCTTGAGCAGCGCGAGGTTGAGCGGCGGCTGCGGGATCCCGGCCGGAAAGCCGACCACGAGATATCGGCCCTCCCAGGCGATGGCACGCAGCGCGGGCTCCGCATACGCTCCGCCGACGGGGTCGTAGATGACGTCCGCGCCCGACGGGCCGCAGGCGTCCTTGAACGCCGCCGCGAGCGCGCGCGGGTCGGTGACAGTGGCCGGATAGACGAGCGTCGCATCGGCGCCGTGCGCGCGGGCGACGGCGACCTTGGCTTCGCTCGAGGCGGCTGCGATGACGCGTGCCCCGGCCGCCTTGCCGAGCTCGACCGCCGCAAGGCCGACGCCGCCGGCCGCACCCAGCACCAACAGCGTCTCGCCGGCACGCAGGCGGCCGCGATCCTGCAGCGCGTGGAGGGAGGTGCCGTAGGTGACGAGCAGCGATGCGCCGACCTCGAAGGGCATGGCATCGGGCATCGGCACGCAATGCGCCGCGCGGGCGACGAGTTTCTCGGCGAGACCGCCTACCAGCGCATGGGCGATGACGCGGCTGCCGAGGGCAGGCGCCTCGACGCCGGGGCCCAAGGCCTCCACCACGCCCGCGACCTCCATGCCGGGGGCGAACGGGCGGGGCGGCCGGAACTGGTACTTGTCCTCGATCACGAGCGTGTCGGGGAAGTTGATGGCGCAGGCGCGCACCGCGATGCGCACTTCGCCGGGGCCCGGCACGGGGTCCGGCACCTCGCGCAGCTCGAGGCTGCGGGGACCACCGGGGGCGATGCTCATCAATGCTTTCATGGGGGGCTCCGGGTCGGATCGCGCCCGATCAGGGCGGCGGCGCGCAATACGCCGATGCTGGTCTTGGAATCTTCGATGCGGCCGTCGAGGCAGCGTAGCACGGCCTCCTCGAGCGGCAGCCAATGGATCTCGAACACCTCGGCCGCCTCGCGCGCATCCGGCACCGGCGCAAGACCCGTGGCGAGGAAGAGGTGGATGCGCTCGGTGAACACGCCGGGCGAGCTGAGCGAGACGCCGAGGGACCGCCACTCGCGCGCCGTGACGCCGGCTTCCTCGGCGAGTTCGCGCCGTGCCGTCTCCGCCGGGGGTTCGCCCGGCTCCAGCCGACCGGCGGGCAGTTCCCAGACGCGGCCGCCCGCGGCATGCCGGTGTTGGTGCAGCAGACAGACACGCCCCGAGCCGTCGATCGCGACGATGGCGGCGCCGCCCGGGTGATGCACGATCTCGAGGTCGGTGCGATGGCCGTTGGGCAGCGTCACCGTATCGACGGTCACGCGGATCACGCGTCCGTCGAGCACTTCGCGGCTGTCGTCCTGCATGGAGGTGCCGTTCAGCGAGCGGCGGCGAGGTATTCCGGGTTCGGCATCATGTCGGTGGCGGCGGCCACGCGGTTGGTCATGTTGAAGAACGCCGTCACGGCGATGATGTCCCAGATGTCCCGGTCGCTGAAGCCGGCGCGCTGCAGCTTGCGGCGTGCCGCGGCGGCATCGCCCGCAGGGTCGACCGTCAGGGCATGCGCGAAATCGAGCATCGCGCGCTGGCGGCGCGGCAGGCGCGCCACGCGGTAGTTGAGCGCCAGCGTCTCGCCGAGCGAGGGGTCGCCCGACATCTCGCGCACCGCGTGACCGTGGGCCGTGAGGCAGTAGTAGCAGCGGTTCGCGGCGGACACCACCACCGCCACCATCTCCCGCTCCAGTTTGGAGAGCCGCGACGGTCCGAGCATGAGGTCGTTGTACATCGCGATGAAGGCGCGCAGCTTCGTCTCATCGAAGCTGTACACCGCGAGCACGTTCGGCAGGAAGCCGAAGGCTTGCTCGCAGGTGCCGAAGTATTTCTGCAGGTCCGCCGGCAGCCGCCGTCTCGGCGGGATCGGCAGCCGCAGCGCGACCGGCTCGAGCGGCTGCGCGCGACGCCGTCGCGGGGGCGTGGTCGGGGTCTTGCGGGGACGGCGTGGGGCGGCGGGCACTGCGCCGGCCGTCAGCGTCGGCCGTAGCCGCCGCCGCCGGGCGGACGCGGCGCGCGTTCCTGCGCTTCATTGATGCGCAACGCGCGGCCGTTCATCTCGTAGCCGTTGAGGGCGGCGATGGCGGCCTGCGCCTCGGCGGACGGCATCTCGACGAAGCCGAAGCCGCGCGGACGGCCGGTCTCGCGATCATTGATGAGCTTCACGGAGTCGACCTTGCCGTGGCGCTCGAAGAGCACGCGGAGGTCGGCTTCGTTGGCGGAGAAGGGCAGGTTGCCCACATAGATCGTAGTCATGCGCAGGTCTCTCTCAAAACAGAGGGGCGGGCAAAGATAGCCTGCCGATGACCCGATGCTACTCCCCGTCCGCGACGGAAGTAAACGGCGGGCCTGCCGGATGGCCGGCAGGCCCGCTGGACGTGGCGTTTACGCTACGACTACCGGGGCCAAGACCGTTGCGGACGCCGTCCGCCGGCCGTGCGCCGCGGTCATTTGTGCTCGCCGGCGGCGGGCGCGGCCGGGGGCGGGAACTGCTTCTTGTAGTAGGTCCAGCTGGTCTCGTTCGCGCGGGCGTCATCGCCCGGCGGGGGGGTGCGGTAGCTGGGGTATTCCTGCTCGATGGCGTCGCGCATCACCTTCGGGAGCTGCGAGTAGTCGTCGACCTTCCGGCCGGCGGCGTGCATGTAGACGATCCCGGCGCGACCGCTCATCTCCATCCAGGGCAGCCAGTCCGCCATGCGCACCCAGCCCACCTGCACCGCGGGGTTGGTGTTTCGGGGATCGGTCAGCTCCGACACCTTGCCGAAGAAATTGAACATCTCGGTGGCGTGGTAGAAGCCGCCGATCTGCTTCTGGTAGGGGCCTGCGAGGGGGTTGCTGTAGAAGAGCGGCACGGTGATGGTGTCCCACCAGGTGTCGCCGTTGATCGTGCCGCGCCATGCCGGCACGCGGCTGTCCGAGGCGGCCGGGAACACGGGCCGCTGGTTCACCGGGTCGTTGGCGACATGCAGCACCTTGACCGTCTGGCCGGTCCAGGGGTTCTTCCATTCGCGCAGCATCTGCCCGGTGGCGGGGTCGATGTAGAGCAGCAGCTCGCGCGACACCAGGCGCCAGCCCGTGCCGCGCTGCGGATCGGTCACCGTCACGCACTGGCGGACGTTCATGCCCTCGACGTCGAACAGCTTACGGTCGCGCTCGCCCGGGACGCGCGCGAACGCCTCGCCGTGGAAGGTGTAGATGACGGGGACGTTGTCCACCGCCGAGCACTGGATCTTGCGCTGTGCCAGCGCGGCACCGGCCGGTGTCGAGAGGTCGATCGCCGCGGGCTTCTGGCGGGCTTCGGTGACAGGGGCGGCGGACGCGAGCAGCGCGGCGATGGCGGCGGCGATCGCGAGGATCGGACGGTTCATGCGGAGTCCTCCGGGACGGATGGCCTGATATGTCGGTCGGCGGGTCGGGTGACCCGCCCGCCGATGATACACCCCGGCACGGCGGACGCCGCTCACTCCAGATAGGCGTATCCGTTCAGCTCGCGCTCATAGAAACGCCGCAACTCCTGGCCTTCGGCCACCGTCATCCGGCCTTCGCGGATGGCGCGCTCGCAGTCGCGCGCCAGGGCCGGGGCGAGTTCGGCGACGTCGTACTCCATGTATTCGAGCACCTTGTTCGCGGTGTCGCCGGCGACCGTCTCCTCGATGAGCCAGTTGCCGTCGTCCTCCAGGCGGATATGCACCACATGGGTGTCGCCGAACAGGTTGTGCAGGTCGCCCAGCGTCTCCTGGTAGGCGCCCACCAGGAATGCCGCGAGGTAGTACTCGTCACCGTCGGCGATCTCATGCACCTCGAGCGTGCGCTTGGTGTCGCGATGGCTGACGAAGTGGTCGATCTTGCCGTCGGAATCGCAGGTGATGTCGGCGAGCACGGCGTGGCGCGTCGGACATTCGCCGAGGCGATGGATGGGCATGATGGGGAACAGCTGGTCGATGGCCCAGGAATCGGGCAGCGACTGGAACACCGACATGTTGCAGAAGTAGATGTCCGACAGCACGGTCTCGATGTCGATGAGCTCCTCGGGCAACTCGTCGAGCTTGCGGCAGAGGTCGCGGATGCGCGCGCAGGTGGCCCAATACAGGCGCTCGGCGAGCCCGCGCAGCTCCAGCGACAGCAAGCCGAGGTTGAACATCTGCAGGCACTGCTCGCGCGCCGTCAGCGCGTCGTGCCAGCACTCGACGAGGCGCTTCGCGCTCACCTCGCGGTAGGCGTCGAGCAGGTCGCGGACGGGCTGCGGCAGGCTGCGTCCGGCCTCTTCGTCCTCGCGACCGCTCACCTCGAACTTGTCGAGCGCCGAGCTGCCCAGCACGTTGAACACCAGCACGCTGTGGTGGGCGGCGATGGCGCGGCCGGATTCGCTGACGATCATCGGGTGCGGGATGCCGCGCGCGTTGCAGACGCTGCCGATGCGGTGGACGACGTCGTTGGCGTATTCCTCGACGCTGTAGTTCATCGAGGAGGCGTCGTTGCTGCCCGAGCCGTCGTAGTCGACGCCGAGACCGCCGCCCACGTCGATGTACTCGAGGCCGGCGCCCATCAGCTTGAGCTCCGCGTAGACGTGCGCCAGCTCGTTGATGGCGTCCTTGACGCGGCGGATGTCCTGCAGCTGGCTGCCCGGGTGGCAGTGCACGAGCTTCAGGCAGTCGAGCATGTCGTGACGGCGCAGCTCCGCGACCGCCTCGAGGATCTCGGTGATGAAGAGGCCGAACTTCGACTTCTCGCCCGCCGAGCCGCTCCAGCGCCCGGAGCCTTCGCTCGCGAGCTTCACGCGCACGCCGATCTGCGGCCGCACGCCGAGGCGCTGCGCATGCTTGATGATGAGTCCGAGCTCCGAGAAGTTCTCCACCACCGGCACGATCGAACGACCGAGCTTGGTGGCGAGCATGGCGGTCTCGATGTAGGCATCGTCCTTGAAGCCGTTGCAGACGATGAGCCGTCCGGGCGAATCCTCGCTCATCGCCATCACGGCGAGCAGTTCGGGCTTGCTGCCGGCCTCGAGACCGAACCCGAAGGGCGCGCCGCAGCGGAACACTTCCTCGATCACGAGGCGCTGCTGGTTGACCTTGATGGGGAACACCGCGGCGTACCGGTTGCGGTAGTCGTTCTCGGCGATGGCGCGCACGAAGGCCTCATGCAGCTGCCGCAGCCGGTGTTCGAGGATCCCCGAGAAGCGCACCACGAGCGGTGCCGTGAGGTCGCGGGCCTTGAGGCCCTGCACCACGTCGTGGAGGTCGATCTCGCGACCGAGGCCCGTGTCCGGGCGCACCACGACGTGGCCGCGCGCGTTGATGTCGAAATAGCCCTGGCCCCAGGCCCTGACGTGGTACAGGTCGCGCGAGCGCTGGATGTTCCAGGGCGGGCTGTCCGCCGCCGCGCCGGTCGCGATCGGGCGCGACGGATCGCGGATCCACTCGCTCCACGAGCCGGGATAGAGCCGCCCGCCGCCGAGCCCTGCATGCTCGAGCGTCAGCAGGTTGAGGCAGGCGCTGACGCCCGATCCGCACATCGCCACGAGTTCCTGCGGCGCGCGACCGGCGAGCGTGGCTTGCCAACGCTCGCGGAGCCGCGCGACCGGCAGCGCCGTCCCCGCCTCGAAATTCCCCGTGTAGGGATGGTTGACCGCCCCGGGCACATGGCCCGCGACCGGGTCCACGGTCTCGTTGCGGCCCGCGAAGCGCTCGGCGCCGCGCGCGTCGACCAGCCGGATCGCACCGCTTGCGAGGCCGGCCTGCACGGCCGCCGCATCGGCGGTCATCGCCGGATCGGGCGCGCCCGCGAACGTCTTGGCGGGGCGCGAACCCGGGGTCATCGACACCGCTCGACCCGCCGCGGTCCACGCCGCCCAGCCGCCCTCGAGCACGGCGACGCGGCGATGACCGAGCCAGCGCAGCAGCCACCACGCGCGCGCCGCGAACACGCCGATGTCCTGGTCGTAGAGGACCACTTGGGTGTCCGGGCCGATGCCCCAGGCGCCGGCGCGGCGCGCGAACAGATCGGGGTCGGGCAGCGGGTGGCGCCCGGTCGAGGGCGTGGGCGCTGAGGACAGGTCACGGTCGAGGTGTGCGTACTGCGCGCCCTCGATGTGACCGGCCGCAAAGGCCGCTTCGCCCCAGCCGGGCTGCGCCAGCTCGAAGCGGCAGTCGAGCACCACCCAATCCGGGTCGTGGAGATGGGCGGCCAAGGTGGCGGCGTCGATGAAGCTGCGATGTTCCATGGTGGAATTCTCCGGCCTGCGCGTTACCGTTACAATCCTCCGCCATGGCAATCGATCTCTGGTGGGGCAGCGGCAGCCCGTATTCCTGGCGGGTGCTGCTCGCCCTGGAGCACAAGCGGCTGCCCTACGACAGCCACCTCCTGCAGATGTCGCTGCAGGAACAGAAGGCGCCGCAGATGTTGGCGATGAATCCGCGTGGCCGACTGCCGGTGCTCAAGCACGACGACTACGTCGTGTTCGAGTCGGTGGCGATCCTCTACTACCTCGACCTCAAGTACCCCGAGCCGCCGATCTTCGGCCGCTCGCCCGAGGAAGCTGCGGTCATCGTGCGCGTCATCGAAGAATTCCAGGCCTACACCGAGCCGCACATCATGGGCATCTGCCGCACCTTGCTCGGCACCGGGCCCGGGCCGGCCGACGAACCGCCGCTCACGCCCGATGGCCTCACCGACGCGATGCACGTCGTGGCGCGCGAGGCGCGCACCATCGAGCAGCGGGTATCGCGCTTCGACTGGATCGTGGGCGAGGACTACAGCGCCATCGACATGGTCATCTTCCCGGCCATCCAGTTGCTGCGGCGCGCCCTGGCGCGGCCCGGGGCGGGCGACCTCGCCAGCCGCTTTCTGCCCATCGAATCCAACTATCCCGCGCTCGGCGGCTGGCTCGCCCGCATCGAGGCGCAGCCCGGTTACGAGCGAACCTACCCGCCGCACTGGCGGAACGCCTGAGCCACCCCTCCACAGGAGCACCCGCCACATCATGACGAGCCACCAGATCCACGTGGACTTCCCCGGCCGCATCGTGTTCATCGGTTTCGGCAGCATCGGCCAGGGCGTGTTGCCGCTGGTCATGCGCCACATCGGCACCGCGGCGGATCGCATCACGGTGGTGGCGCCGGACGATCGCGGCCTGCATGTCATGCAGCATTTCGGCGTGCGCTTCATCAAAGGATCGATCACGCCCGGCAACCTGCGTACCGTGCTCACGCCGCTCGTGGGCGAGGGCGACTTCGTGGTCAACGTGTCGGTCGACGTGTCGTCGATCGACTTCATCCGTTTCTGCCGCGAGCGCGGCGCGCTGTACCTCGACACCTGCATCGAGCCCTGGCCCGGCGGCTACACCGATCCCGGCATCCCGGCCGCGCGGCGCACCAACTACGCGCTGCGCGAGACCGCGCTCGCGCTGCGCGAAGGCGCGGCCGACGCACCGACCGCCGTGCTCACCCACGGCGCCAATCCGGGCCTCGTGTCGCACTTCGTCAAGCAGGCACTGCTCAACATCGCCGCCGATACGGGCGTTGCGGTGGCGGAGCCGCGCTCGCGTGACGATTGGGCGCAGCTCGCGCAACGGCTGGGCGTCAAGGTCATCCACATCGCCGAGCGCGACACGCAGGTCTCGCCGGTGCGCAAGCGGCCGGGCGAGTTCGTCAACACCTGGTCGGTCGACGGCTTCGTCAGCGAAGGTTGCCAGCCCGCCGAGCTCGGCTGGGGGTCGCACGAGCGGCATTTCCCGGTGGACGGCAACCGCTACGACTTCGGCCGTGGCTCGTCGATCTTCCTCTCGCAGCCCGGCGCCGCGACCCGCGTGCGCACCTGGACGCCGCGCGCCGGCCATTTCCACGGTTTCCTCATCACGCACGGCGAGTCGATCTCGATCTCCGACTATCTTTCGGTGCGCGAGGGCGACCGCGTCGCCTACCGTCCGACGGTGCACTACGCCTACCACCCCTGCGATGACGCCGTCCTCTCGGTGCACGAGCTCGCCGGCCGCAATTTCGTAATGCAGGACGAACAGCGCATCCTCATGGACGAGATCAACCCGGGCGGCATCGACGAGCTCGGCGTGCTGTTGGCCGGCCACGGGCGCAACGCCTACTGGTACGGCTCGCAGCTGAGCATCGACGAGGCCCGCGAGCTCTGCCCGTTCAACAACGCCACGAGCCTGCAGGTCACCGTGGCGGTGCTCGCCGGCATCGTGTGGGCGATGGAGAACCCGCGCCGCGGCGTGGTGGAGCCCGACGAGATGGACTTCCGGCGCGCCCTCGAGGTCTGCATGCCCTACCTCGGTCCCGTCGTCGGTGCCTACACGGACTGGAACCCGCTGCAGGACCGCGAGCGCTTGTTCCCCGAGGAGCTCGACCGCGAGGATCCCTGGCAGTTCCTCAACATCCGCGTCCGCTGAGGGTCGTCCGCAGGGGCGTCAATAATCGATCGCCGTCACCACGTACGTGCGCACGCCGCCCGGCGTCTGCACCGTGACCTCGTCGTCGAGCCGCTTGCCGAGCAGGGCGCGGGCGAGGGGTGCATCCATGCTCACGTAGCCGGGGTCCATGTCGAACTCGTCGGGCCCCACGATCCGGCGGCGGCTTTCCGTGCCCGTGTCGTCCTCCAGGGTCACCCACGCGCCGAAGAACACGCGCTGGCGGTCGGTCGGCGGCTGGTCCACCACCACCATGCCGTCGAGGCGCTTGCGCAGGAAGCGGACACGGCTGTCGATCTCGCGCAGGCGCTTCTTGCCGTAGGTGTACTCAGCGTTCTCGGAGCGGTCGCCCTGGGCGGCGGCCTCGCTGACGGCCTGCGTCACGCGGGGCCGCTCGATGCGCCACAGGGCGTCGAGCTCGCCCTGCAGGCGCGCGTGGCCCGCGGGGGTGACGAACTTGGAACCCGGCGTGGTCGGGGGGCGATAGCGGGGCATGGCGGTCGGAAGGATACCGGGCGGCCGTGAAACGGGTGACAATCTGGTGACCGACGCCGCGCTGCGGCATCATTGGCGCGCTCGTCCCGCGTGAACGGGCGTTCTCAGACCACAGGAGCCATTCCATGCGTTCGATCCGTGCCAGCCTGATCCTCGTCGCCGCGTTGATGCTCGGCGGCTGCGGCTACAACACCCTGCAGACCCAGGACGAGGCCACCAAGGCCGCTTGGTCCGAGGTGGTCAACCAGTACCAGCGTCGGGCCGACCTGATCCCGAACCTCGTCAACACGGTCAAAGGTTTCGCGGCCCAGGAAGAGAAAGTCCTGGTCGGCGTCACCGAGGCGCGCTCGCGCGCGACCTCCATCCAGCTCACCCCCGAGATGCTGAACGACCCCG
>JBIIVD010000016.1:0-48900 GCA_044339635.1 Steroidobacteraceae bacterium
ACTTAGGGTCGAGAGGTAGTACCCGATCCACTATCGAACACCGCAGGTGACGCCGACACACTCTACACCAGCCGGCGCGCGGGCGGCTCGCGGATTTCGCGGCGGGGTCGGCTCAGAGCTCGAGCTGCTGGCTGCGTGCGACCGCCTCGTCGATGCGCTCGCGCAAGGCGCGCACCCGGCCGCCCATCTCGGCTTCGACGCGCTGCTCGCGCGCCTGCAGCCTCAGCAGCTCGTTGGTGAGGTTGAGCGCCGCGATGACGGCGATGCGGTCGAGGCCGACCACCTTGCCGCTGTCGCGGACCTCGCGCATCTTGGTGTCGAGGAACTGCGCCGAATCGAGCAGCGCCGAGCGCTGCTCGTAGGGGCAGGCGATCATGAACTCCTTGTCGAGGATCCGCACGCTGACGCGGGCGAGTTCCTTGTCGGCGTCCTTGTCGGCGCTCACGAACCGTGCTCCAGGGTCTTGAGGCGCCCGATCATGGCCTCCACCCGCGTGCGCACCTGTTCGTTGCGCTGCATCAGCGATGCGCGCTCGGTGGAGAGGTGGTCCTGTCGATGGCGCAACGCCCGGTTCTCTTCGCGCAGCGCGCCGAGCGCTGCGAGCAGGTCGTCCACCTGCCTCTCGAGGCGGCGCAGTTCGGCTTCGAGGCCCGTGCGATCGTTCATGTGAGTCCCGGTGGCGTGAGCGTGGTCGGAAGTCTCCCAGGGGAGACATCGTTGAAAAGAAAGTATAGCCGGGGGCGCCGATAGAGGAAGGACCCTCGCGACGCGCCGCCCGCGTGCCTGCCCGGGCGGCGCCCCCGCCGATGGCATGAGGCATAATTCGGGGCATGTCACCGCCGCCGTTCCGCGAGCTCGCCCCGTTGATGCAGCAGGCTCGCGCGCTCGCCGACCTGCCGGAGGCCCATGGCACGCTCGCCGGGGCGTTCTGCGCAGGCCGGGATTTCACGTTCGAGGATTGGCTGCGCGAGGTCTTCCCGGAGGGCGCTCCCGGCCCGGCCGAGGGCGCCATGCAGGCCGTCTTCGACTGGACGCGCCGATCGCTCGAGGCGGGCGACCTGCTCGATCCGTTGTTGCCGGACGACGAAGTGCCGGTGGCTGAACGGGCGCCGGCGCTCGGCGAGTGGTGCCAAGGATTCCTCTACGGGCTCGGTACCCGCGCGCTGCCCGACCCGGAGCAGTTGCCCGGGCAGGTCGCCGAGGTCGTGCGCGACCTCACCGCGATCACCCGGGTGGGCGTCGATGAGGACGAATCCGAGGAAGAGAACGAACAGGCCTATGCCGAGCTCGTGGAGTTCGTGCGTGTGGCCGTGCAGCTGCTGCACGAGGAGCTCGCGCCGTTCCGCGAGGACCCGACCCGGACGCCACCCGATGTCCCCCCCGCCTCGCTCCACTGAACCCCCGGCGCCGATCGGCCGCGAGGAATACGCCCGCCGTCGTCGCGGGCTGATGCGCGAGATGGGACGCGACTCGATCGCGATCATCGCCGCAGCGCCGGTGCACCTGCGCAACAACGACGTCGAGCACGCCTATCGCCAGGACAGCGATTTCCACTATCTCACCGGCTTCGGCGAGCCCGAGTCGGTCGCCGTGCTGGTGCCGGGTCGTCCGCAGGGCGAGTACCTGCTGTTCGTGCGCGACCGCGATCCTGCACGCGAGACCTGGGATGGTCGTCGTGCGGGGCCCGTCGGGGCGCGTCGCCTCTACGGCGCCGATGACGCGTTCCCGATCGCCGACATCGACGACATCCTGCCCGGCCTCATGGAGAACCGCGCGCGGGTCTTCTACACGGTCGGCGTGGACCGCGATTTCGACCAACGCCTGGTCGGGTGGGTGAACGGCTTGCGCGCGCTCGCCAAGCATGGCCGGCACGCCCCGCACGAGATCGTGGCGCTCGAACATCCGCTGCACGAGATGCGCCTCTTGAAGAGCCGCGCCGAACTCGCGCAGATGCGCCATTCCGCGGCGATCGCCTGCGCCGCCCATCGGCGGGCGATGCAGCATTGCCGGCCGGGGATGTCCGAATACGAGATCGCCGCCGAGATCCGCCACGAGTTCCACCGCGCGGACGCGGACATCTCCTACCTGCCGATCGTCGGCGGCGGTGCCAACGGCTGCATCCTCCATTACCGCGAGAACGAGTCGGTGCTGCGCGACGGCGACCTGCTGCTGATCGACGCGGGCTGCGAGTACCGCCTCTACGCCTCGGACATCACCCGCACCTTCCCCGTGAACGGGCGTTTCAGCGGGGCGCAGCGCGCGGCCTACGAGGTCGTGCTCGAGGCCAACCTCGCGGCCATCGACGCGGTGCGCCCCGGCGTGTCCTGGAACCATCCGCACGAGGTGGCGGTGCAGGTGCTGACCGCCGGCATGGTCAAGCTCGGCCTGCTCAAGGGGCGCGTGCCCGCCCTCGTGAAATCCGAGGCCTATCGTCGCTACTACATGCACAAGACCGGCCACTGGCTCGGCATGGACGTCCATGACGTCGGCGAGTACAAGCTCGGCGACACCTGGCGCGACCTCGCACCCGGCATGGTGCTCACCATCGAGCCCGGCCTCTACGTCGCCCCGGGCGCCCGCGAAGCGCCGCCCGAGCTGCGCGGTCTCGGCATCCGCATCGAGGACGACGTGCTCGTGACGCGCGAGGGCCGCGATGTCCTCACGGCCGGCGTGCCCAAAGATCCTGAGGAGATCGAGTCCCTGATGGCCACCGGTCGCAGCGGCGCGCCTGGCGCAGGTCCCGGTCCCGTCACCGTCCGCAACCCCCGTCGCAGGTCCGCGCGCGCGCCGAAGGCGACGGCGTCATGAGCGCCCCGGACCGCAGCGACGCCGCCGACCGGGTCGATGTGGCGATCGTGGGCGGCGGGCTCGTCGGCGCGAGCCTCGCCGTGGCGCTGGCGCCGCTCGGTCTCAAGGTCGCGCTGGTCGAGAGCACCGCCGCCGATGCCGAGCGGCAACCTTCCTTCGATGATCGGACCACGGCGCTCGGCAACGGCTCGCGGCAGGTCTTCGAGTCGCTCGGCTTGTGGGACACCCTCGCGCCCCAGGCGGCGCCCATCCGCCGGATCCATGTGTCGGACGCCGGACGTTTCGGTTTCGCGCGCCTCGAGGCTCCCGCGCTCGATCTCGACGCGTTCGGGTTCGTGCTCACCAACCGCGTGCTGGGGGCGGCGTTGCGCGAGCGCTTGGCTGCACTGCCCGGCCTCGAGCTGCGGATGCCGGCGCGCTGCACGGCCGTGACCCTGCGGCCCGACTGCGTCGAGCTGACGACCGACCCCGGCGAGCGGCCGCTGCGCGCGCGGCTCGCCGTGGCCGCCGATGGCGCGGGTTCCTCGCTGCGCGCGGCGGCGGGCCTGGAGGCGAGCACCGAGGACTATCGGCAGGTGGCCATCGTGGCGCATGTGCTGGCCTCACAGCCGTCCGACGGGACGGCCTATGAGCGCTTCACGCCGCAAGGCCCGTTCGCCGTGCTGCCGCTCGCGAGCGGCGCGTGGGGCGTGGTGTGGACGCTTGCCCCGGCGGACGCCGAGCGGATGCTCGCGCTGCCGGATGCAGAGTACCTGGCCGAGCTGCAGCGCGCGTTCGGCTGGCGTGCCGGGCGGTTCCTCAAGTTGGGCACGCGCAACGCCTATCCGCTCAAGCTCGTGCGGGCCGCGGCCGTGACCGGTGCGCGGGTCGCCTTGGTCGGCAATGCGGCCCAGGGGCTGCATCCGGTGGCGGGCCAGGGCTTCAACCTCGGACTGCGGGATGTGGCGACGCTCGCCGAGATCTTGTCGGACGCTTTGCGGGCGACACCGCGCGTGGACGGGACGGATGATGCGGGCACGCGCGTCGATGTCGGTGCGCAGGCCGTGCTGGCGCAGTACGCGGCACGGCGCGTGTCCGACCGCGACGGCATGGTCCGTTTCACCGACGGTCTCGTGAAGCTGTTCGGGGACGAGCGGCCAGGCGTGCCCTGGGCGCGCGACCTCGGTCTGCTGCTGTTCGACCTGTCGCCGACCGCCAAGCGTGCCCTGTCGCGGCTCAGTTGGGGGTTCGGCGGACGGACGCCGCGGCTCGCGCGCGGCGCAGGTCCGGCGGCTGACGCATGACCCGATCCACGGCTCGACCCGACTACGATGTCGCGATCGTCGGCGGCGGGCCGGTCGGCGCCGTCCTCGGCGCCTTGCTGTGTCGCGGCGTGTCCGGTGACGGCCCGGCCCTGGGGCATCGCGTGCTGCTCATCGAGCCGCGGCTGCCGCCCGCGCTCGACTCGCCTCCCGATCCGCAGTCCGACCTGCGCGTGGTCGCCCTGTCGCGCGCCAGCGAGCGCGTGCTGCGTGCCGCGGGAGCTTGGCAGGCGCTGCATGCGTCGCCGGGCGTCCTCAGTGCCTACGAGCGCATGCACGTCTGGCCAGGCACCGAAGCGCCGCGTGGCGCCGGCTCGCTCACCTTCGATGCCGCGGAGCTCGGCCAGCCCGACCTCGGCCACATCGTCGCCAACGCGCGCGTGCAGCGTGCCGCGCTCGAT
The DNA here is from genome assembly GCA_044339635.1 of Steroidobacteraceae bacterium. Classification (GTDB taxonomy): domain Bacteria; phylum Pseudomonadota; class Gammaproteobacteria; order Steroidobacterales; family Steroidobacteraceae; genus UBA964. The sequence continues at coordinate 4,511 of JBIIVD010000016.1, forward strand.
GCGTTCCTCGCGGCAGGCGGCGACGTCTGTGTGGCGCCGCTGCGCGCGCTGCGCTTCGGTGCGGACGGGGTGACGCTCACGACCGATGAGGGCGAGCGGCGGGCCTCGCTGGTGGTCGGTGCGGACGGAGGGCGCTCCGCCGTGCGCGAGGCTGCCGGCCTCGGCGTCGAGACGCAGGATTATGACCAGTCAGGCGTGGTGGCGGTGGTGCAGAGCGGGTCCCCGCATGAGCGCACCGCGTGGCAGCGGTTCCTCGGGCACGGGACGCTCGCGCTGCTGCCGCTCGCGGACGGGCGCTCCTCGGTCGTGTGGTCGGTACCGAAGGGCCGTGCCGAGGCGCTGCTCGCGCTGCCGGTCGCGGAGTTCGAGTCTGCGTTGACCGCCGCCAGCGACGGCGTGCTCGGCGCGCTGCGGCTCGAGGGCCCACGTGCCGCCTTCCCTTTGCGGCGCATCACGGCGACGGAGTACGTGCGCGAGCGCTGCGCATTGGTCGGCGACGCGGCGCACATCGTGCATCCGCTCGCCGGGCAGGGCCTCAACCTCGGCTTGATGGATGCGGCGGCGCTGGCGGAGGTGCTGCAAGGCGCCGCGTCCGAGCGTGAGGACCCTGGCGCCCTGCGTGTGCTGCGACGCTACGAACGCTGGCGCAAGGGCAGCAACACGACCATGAGCGCCGCGCTCGACCTGATCAACCGTTTCCTCGCCTTCGGCGAGGATCCCGCGGGACGGCTCCTGCAGCGCGGGCTCGGGCTCGTCGGCCGACAGGCCGCGCTGCGCCGCGTGTTCGCCGAGGCCGCGCTCGGCTTGGGCGGCGACCTGCCGTCGGTCGCGCGCCGCGCCCCGGACCTCAACCCAGCCGGTCGATCTTCGCCGCGCAGATGAAGTCGTTCTCGGTGAGGCCGTTCACCGCGTGGGTCGTGTAGCGCACCCGGCAGTAGCCATAGCCCACCGCGAGGTCCGGATGGTGGTCTTCCGAGTTGGCGACGTGGGCGAGGGCGTTCACGAAATCCATCGTGCGATAGAAGTCCTTGAAGGTGAACTCGCGCTGCAATTCCGTGCCGTCCGGGGACAGGCGCCACCCGGCCGAGAGCTCGGCGAGCAGCCGCTCGCATTCGGCGCGCGGCAGGGGCGGGACGCCGCCCTCGCAGGGCACGCACTTCTTGTCGGTCAGTCCGTTCATGTCTGGTGTACCTCTGTCAGTTCCCGCCGCCGGGCGCCGCCGCGCGGCGCGGATAGCGGCGCGCGACATAGGCCTCGACGAGCCGCTGGAAATCGCCGGCGATGTCATCACCCTTCAGGGTGACGGTCTTCTCTCCGTCCTCGTACACGGGCGCCACGGGGCGTTCGCCGGTGCCCGGCAGGCTGATGCCGATGTTGGCGTGCTTGCTCTCGCCGGGTCCGTTCACCACGCAGCCCATCACCGCGACGTTCATCTCCTCGACGCCGTCGTGGACCTTGCGCCACTCCGGCATGCGGTGGCGGAGGTAGGACTGGATGTCCTGCGCGAGCTGCTGGAAATAGGTGCTGGTGGTGCGCCCGCAGCCCGGGCAGGCGATGACCATGGGCGTGAAGGAACGCAGCCCCATGGTCTGCAGGATCTCCTGCGCGACGATCACCTCCTGCGTACGGTCGCCGTTCGGTTCAGGCGTGAGCGAGACGCGGATGGTGTCGCCGATACCGGCTTGCAGCAGCACGCCGATGCCCGCCGTCGAGGCGACGATGCCCTTGCTGCCCATGCCCGCCTCGGTGAGCCCGACATGCAGCGGGTATTCGCAGCGCGCGGCGAGGTCCGTGTAGATGGCGATGAGGTCCTGCACGCCGCTCACCTTGGCGGAGAGCACGATCGCGCCATGCGGCTGACCGAGCTCCTCGGCGCGCTGCGCGTTCTGCAGCGCGGATTCGACCACCGCCGCGCGCATCACCTCGTTGGCGCTGCGCGGCTGCGGCGAGGCGTTGTTCTCGTCCATCATGCGCGTCAGCAGCTCGGGGTCGAGGCTGCCCCAGTTGACGCCGATCCGCACCGGCTTGGCATGGCGGCAGGCCATCTCGATCATCTCGGCGAACTGCGGGTCGCGCTTGCTGCCGCGGCCGACATTGCCGGGGTTGATGCGGAACTTGGCGAGCGCCTCGGCGCAGGCCGGATGCGTCTTCAGCAGCTTGTGGCCGTTGAAGTGGAAATCCCCGACCAACGGCACCGTGACGCCCGACTGCGCGAGGCGGTCGCGGATGTGCGGCACGGCGGCCGCGGCCTCGTCGGTGTTGACCGTGACGCGCACGATCTCGGAGCCCGCGCGGGCGAGCTCGCGCACCTGCGCCACGGTCGCCTCGATGTCGGCGGTGTCGGTGTTGGTCATCGACTGCACGACGATCGGCGCGTCGCCGCCGACCCTCACGCCGCCGACGACCGCCGCGATGCTGCGTCGCCGGCGGATCACTTGGCCGACTCCGGGGCCTGCTGCGCCGCGATCCACGCACGCATACGCGGTTCCATCACATCAAGCGGCACCGCGCCGGTGGCGAGCAGCGTGTCGTGGAAGGCGCGGATGTCGAAGCGCGCGCCGAGCCGGGTCTCCGCCTCGCGGCGCAGCGCCGAGATGCGCAGCTGGCCGATCTTGTAGGCGAGGGCCTGTCCGGGCCAGGCGATGTAGCGGTCGATCTCGTTCACGATGTCCGCCTCGGTCTTGGCCGCGTTGTCCTTGAAGAAGTCGATGGCTTGCTGGCGCGACCAGCCCTTGGCGTGCAGGCCGGTGTCGACGACGAGCCGCACCGCGCGCCACATGTCGTAGGTGAGCTGGCCGAACTTGGAGTACGGGTCCTGGTAGAGCCCGAGCTCCTCGCCGAGGCTCTCGGAGTAGAGCGCCCAGCCTTCGACATAGGCCGTGTAGCCCGCGTTGCGGCGGAACTGCGGCATCGAAGCCTGCTCCAGCGCGAGCGCGATCTGCAGGTGGTGGCCCGGCACGGCCTCGTGCACCGACAGCACCTCCATCTCGTACTTCGGGCGTACCTCGGGCCGGTACAAGTTCACGTAGTAGAAGCCTGCCCGGCTGCCGTCGGCCGCCGGCGGCTGGTAGTAGGCGGTGGTGGTGTTGGGGGCGCTGGTCGCCGGGATCGCCCGCAGGCCGTAGGGCGTGCGCGGCAGCTTGCCGAAGAGCTTCACGAGGCCGGGATCGATGCGCTTGGAGACCGCGAGGTAGGCCTCGAAGAGCTCCTGCGGCGTCTTGTAGTAGAACTGCGGGTCGGTGCGCAGGAACACGAAGAATTCCTGCAGCGTGCCCTTGAAGCCGACCTGGTCCTTGATCTTGAGCATCTCGCCGCGGATGCGCGCCACCTCCGAAAGACCGATGGCGTGGATCTCGTCGGCGGTGAGCCCCGACAGGGTGGTGTGGTAGGCGATGCGTTCGCGGTAGTAGTCGGCGCCCTGCGGCGTACCGGAGATGCCGACCGTCGCACGCGTGGCGGGCAGGTAGCGGGCGTTGAACGCCGTCTGCAGGCGCTTGTAGGCGGGCAGCACCGACGATGCGATCGCCGCGCGACCCGCGGCGTCGAGGCGGGCGCGGTCGGCGGCGCCGATCGTGTCGGGGAAGCGCCGGAAAGGTCCGTAGAACGGGCTTTTCTCGGGCGAATCGACCACCTGCAGCGAGAGCTGCGGCGGCAGGCGTTCCATGATGGCGCGCGGCTGCGTGCGACCTTCGCGCACCGCCTCGTCGAGCAGCGCGATGTGCTGGTCCACCAGCGGCCCCACGCCCTGCAGGCGCTTGATCCAGTCCTCGTAATCCTTGACCGACTGGAACGGCAGGATCTCGGCGGTCTCGGACAGCGTCTGGATGCCGCCCATGTGCTCGATCTGGTAGAGCCAGGGCTTGAAGGCGTGGGTCGCAAGACGCTGCTCGTACTCGCGCGCGAACAGGTCGTAGTCAAGCTGTTCCGCGGGGGTGAGGCCGTCGCGCGGGATCGCGCGCAGCGCGGCGAGCGTATCGCGGTCGTGCTGGTGGCGGCGCGCGATGCCCGCCGCGGACATGTCGATCCAGCGGTCGTTGTAGCGCGTGTCGCCGGTGTAGGTCGCCATCATCGGGTTGTCGGCGAGCTCCTTTTGCCAAGCGGCATCGAACAACGCGTAGAGGCGTTCGGTCGCAGCGCCGCGCGGGGCGGTGGTCGCCGCGGCGTCGGCGAAAGGCGATAGGCCGGTCAGGAAGACGGCGGCGAGGGTGGCAAGGCGGGGCTTGGGCATCAGGACGACCTCCGGGGCTGCGAAGATGATAATATCCCGTCGCCCGTGTATCCCGACCTTGCCGGAGAGATCCGCCCCCGCCCAGCGGCCGGGGTGGACGCCGAAGGCGCAAGTTCCGCCCGGAATCGCTCAGGCAGAAGAACGGCAGGTCGCAGGCGGGTTCTGGAGAGCGATGGCGCGTCCCCGTGGGGTCGCCATCCACCGAAGGGGAGCGGCCCGCCTCGCGCGCGGCCCCATCTCTCAGGTCCACGGACAGAGGGGCGGCAGGGGCATGGTGTCCCTGCCGCCTTTTTTCGGCCTTGCGGAGGCCCAGACCTGGAAGGTCACGGGCATGGGACGCAGGACTCCGCTCCACGAACTGCACATCGCCTCGGGCGCGCGCACCGTCGATTTCGGCGGTTGGGACATGCCCGTCCACTACGGCTCGCAGATCGAGGAGCACCACCGGGTGCGCCGCGACGCCGGCATGTTCGATGTCTCGCACATGGGCGTGGTCGACATCCGGGGCGAGGGCGCCCGGCCGTTCCTCGCCCGCCTGCTCGCCAACGACGTCGGCAAGTTGCGTGAGCGCGGCAAGGCCCTCTACTCCTGCATGCTCGACCCGTCGGGCGGCATCATCGACGACCTGATCGTCTATCACATGGACGAGCGCTGGTTCCGCGTGGTCGTGAACGCCGGCAACCGCGACCTCGACCTCGCGTGGATGCGCGAGCGCGCCGCGGCGTGGCAGGCCGGGGTCGACATCATCGAGCGCGCCGACCTCGCCATCGTGGCGGTGCAGGGCCCCGCCGCCCGCGAGCGCGTGGCCGACCTCCTCGATCCGGAAGACCGCGCGCCGGCGCTCGCGCTGCAGCCTTTCTTCGCCCGCGAGTGCGGCACGTGGTGCGTCGCCCGCACCGGCTACACCGGCGAGGACGGCTTCGAGGTGATGCTGCCGGCCGCGGAGGCCGAGCCGTTCTGGCGCGCGCTCGCCGCATCGGGCGTCGCGCCCTGCGGCCTCGGCGCGCGCGACACGCTGCGCCTCGAGGCGGGCATGAACCTGCACGGCAGCGACATGGACCGCACGAAGCATCCGCTCGAGTCGGGCCTCGCCTGGACCGTCGCCTTCGACCCTCCGGAGCGCGATTTCATCGGCCGTCGCGCGCTCGAGGCGCTGCGCGCCGCAGGTGTGACCATGAAGCTCGTCGGACTCGTGCTCGAGGAGCGCGGCGTGTTGCGCGGCCATCAAAGGGTCGTCCTGCCTGCCGCCGACCCCGCCGCGGCCGACCCCGCTGCCGGCCCGGTCGAGGGCGAGGTCACGAGCGGCACCTTCTCGCCGACCCTGCAGAAGTCCATCGCGCTCGCCCGCGTACCGCGCGCCGCGGGCGCCGCCGTGCTGGTCGACATCCGCGGCAAGCTGCTGCCGGCGCGCGTCGTGCGCCCGCCGTTCGTGCGCCACGGCCGCGTCCTCATCGATCTTTGACCCCTTGGGAGGAGTCCCCCATGAGCCAGATCCCCGCCGACCTGAAGTACGCGAAGTCCCACGAATGGGTCCGGCCGTTGCCTGACGGCACGGTCGAGATCGGCATCACCGACCACGCCCAGGCCGCGCTCGGCGACCTCGTCTTCATCGAGGTCCCCGAGGTCGGCCGCGCGCTCGCGGCGGGCGAGGCCTGCGCGGTGGTCGAGTCCGTCAAGGCGGCTTCCGACGTGTACGCGCCGCTCGCGGGCACGGTGGTGGCGGCGAACGCCGCGCTCGGCGCCGCGCCGGAGCTCGTCAACCAGGACTGCTACGGGCAGGGCTGGATGCTGCGCCTGCAGCCCGCCTCGCCGGAGGCGCTCGCGGCGCTGCTCGATGCAGGCGCCTACGGCGCGCAGCTCGCCGCGGCCGGAGGTTGAGGTCATGCCCTTCGTCCCGCACACCGAGGAAGATGTCCGCGCGATGCTGGCGGCGATCGGCGCGCCGTCGATCGACGCCTTGTTCGACGAGATCCCGCCCGAGCTGCGCGCCAAGGGCCTCGATGGCATCCCGCCGGGTCTCTCCGAGATGGAGGTCGGCCGCCTGATGTCCGGGCGCGCGCGGCGCGATGGCCTGCCGCTCTCCTTCCTCGGCGCCGGCGCCTACGAGCACCACATCCCCTCGGCGGTCTGGGCCATCACGACGCGCGGCGAGTTCTACAGCGCTTACACGCCGTACCAGGCCGAGGCGAGCCAAGGCACGCTGCAGGTGATCCATGAGTACCAGACCATGATGGCGAGCCTGACCGGCATGGAGGTGTCGAACGCCTCGCTGTACGACGGCGGCTCGGCGGTCGCGGAGGCCGCGCTGATGGCGGTGCGCGCGCACCGGCGCTCCAAGAGCCTGCGCGTCATCATCCCCGACACCGTGAACCCCGACTACCGTCGCGTGGCGGTCAGCACCGCGGGCAACCAGGGGCTGCGCTTCGAGACGGTGCCGTACCTGCGCGACTCGGGGACCATCGACGCCGCCGCGCTCGGCGCTCTCGCCGGCGAGGACATCGCGGCGCTCGTGATCCAGCAGCCGAACTTCTTCGGCCAGCTCGAGGATGTCGACGCGCTCACCGACTGGGCGCACGCGCAGGGCATGCTGGTCATCGCCGCCGTCAACCCGACCTCGCTCGCGGTGCTGAAGCCGCCGGGCGAGTGGGGCGCCAAGGGCGCCGACATCTGCGTCGGCGAGGGCCAGCCGCTCGGCGTGCCGTTGTCCTCGGGCGGACCGTACTTCGGCTTCATGACCACGCGCATGGAGCTCGTGCGCTCGATGCCGGGACGCATCGTCGGCCGCACCGTCGACCTCGAGGGGCGCGCCGGCTACACGCTGACGTTGCAGGCCCGCGAGCAGCACATCCGCCGCGGCAAGGCCACCTCGAACATCTGCACCAACCAAGGACTGCTGATGACCGCGGCGACGATCTACATGACGCTGCTCGGTCCCGCAGGGCTCGAGCAGGTCGCGCTGGCGTCCATGGCCCGCACCTCGCAGCTCGTGGCCGCGCTGACGAAGCTGCCGGGCGTGCAGGCGGCGTTCGCCGGCCCGCGCTTCCATGAGGCGGTGCTGCGGCTCGACCGCCCGGCTGCGGCGGTGCTGCGGGCGCTCGAGGCCGAGGGGATCCTGGGCGGCGTCGACCTCGCCGCCGACCACCCCGGGCTCGGGCATGCGCTGCTCGTGTGCGCCACCGAGACCAAGACCGACGCCGACATCGAGCGCTACGCGGGCGCGCTCGGCAAGGCGCTGCAGGCTGCACGCGCGGCCTGAGCGGCGCCCGCGACGCCCGACAGACCCCAGGGACAGACCCGGAGGACAGGACATGGACCAGACGCTGGAAAGACCGATCTTCGAGCACTCCCGGCCGGGCCGCCGCGCCGCCGCGCAGTCCCCGCCCGCCGCGCCCGCGGCCGCTGCCGCGGCGCGCGAGGCGATCCCGGATGCGCTGCGCCGCCGCAAGGCGCCGCTGCTGCCCGAGGTGGGCGAGCTGGACGCCGTGCGCCACTTCACGCGCCTGTCGCAGCTCAACTTCTCCATCGACACGAACTTCTACCCGCTCGGTTCGTGCACGATGAAATACAACCCCAAGGCCTGCAACCAGTACGCGATGCTGCCCGAGTTCCTCGCCCGCCATCCGCGCGCGCCGGCGTCGCAGGGCCAGGGCTTCCTCGAATGCATGTTCGAGCTGCAGGAGATGCTGAAGGAGGTCACGGGCATGGCCGCGGTGTCGCTCAGCCCGATGGCCGGCGCGCACGGCGAGTTCGCGGGCGTCGCCATGATCCGCGCCTACCACCGCGCGCGCGGCGACCTCGCGCGCAACGAGATCATCGTGCCGGAGGCCGCGCACGGCACCAACCCGGCGACCGCCACCATGTGCGGCTGCATCGTCAAGGAGATCCCGGTGGACGGCGAGGGCGACGTCGACCTCGCCGCGCTCGAGCGCGCGGTCGGCCCGAACACCGCCGGCATCATGTTGACCAACCCCTCCACGCTCGGCGTCTTCGAGCGCAAGATCCGTGACGTCGCGCGCATCGTGCACGGCGCGGGCGGGCTGCTCTACTATGACGGCGCCAACCTCAACGCCATCCTCGGCAAGGTCCGCCCGGGCGATATGGGCTTCGACGTCATACACATGAACCTGCACAAGACCTTCTCGACGCCGCACGGCGGCGGGGGTCCGGGCGCCGGGGCGGTGGGCGTCGCGGCGCGGCTCGAGCCGTTCCTGCCGGTGCCGCTCGTCGCGCGCGGCGAGGGCGGCTTCCATTGGCTCGCCGAGGCCGAGCGGCCGCAGAGCATCGGCCGACTGTCGGCGTTCATGGGCAACGCGGGTGTGCTGCTGCGCGCCTACGTCTACATGCGCATGCTCGGACGCGAGGGCATGGCGCGGGTCGGCGAGTTCGCCACGCTCAACGCGAACTACCTGCAGGCGCGCCTGCGCGCGGCGGGCTACGAGCTCGCCTACCCGACCCGGCGCGCCAGCCACGAGTTCATCGTGACGCTGCGCAAGCAGGCGCGCGAGCTCGACGTGACCGCCATGGACGTGGCCAAGCGCCTGCTCGACCACGGCTTCCACGCGCCGACCACCTACTTCCCCTTGCTGGTGCCCGAGTGCCTGCTCATCGAGCCCACCGAGACCGAGAACAAGGACACGCTCGACGCCTTCGTGGAGGCGATGACCGCGATCCTCGGCGAGGCGCAGGCGGATGCCGCGAGGCTGAAGGGCGCCCCCTACACCATGCCGGTACGCCGGCTCGATGATGTCAGGGCGGCGAAGCAGCTCGAACTGACGTGGAAGCCGCCGCAAGCCGCTACAATGGCGGGATGACGATCGGCGACCGCCCCAAACCCACCGGCCTCGTGCGCCTCTGGCGCGCGTTCGGCAACACGGGAAAGGGGTTCGTGGGCGCTTTCCGCGAGGAGGCCGCGTTCCGCCAGGAGCTCGCGCTCTGTGTCGTGCTGCTCCCGGTCGGCCTGTGGCTGGGCCAGGACGGCCTCGAGCGCGCGCTGCTCGTCGGGCCGCTGTTCATCATCCTCATCGTCGAGCTCTTGAACAGCGCCATCGAGGCCACGGTCGACCGGATCGGCCTCGAGCGCCATGCGCTCTCCGGGCTCGCCAAAGACATCGGTTCGGCGGCGGTGTTCACGTCTTTCGCGTTGTTGGTGACGGTATGGGCCCTGGTGCTCTGGGAGAGGTTCGCATGACGGCATTGATCTGCGGTTCGGTCGCGTACGACACGGTGATGGTGTTCGAGGGCCACTTCAAGGACCACATCCTCTCCGACCGCATCCACATGCTGAACGTCGCCTTCCTGGTGCCGGCGCTGCGCCGGAACTTCGGCGGTTGCGCGGGCAACATCGCCTACAACCTCAAGCTGCTGGGCGGCGACGGCAAGGTGATGGCGACGGTCGGCCACGATTTCGGGCCGTACCGTTCCTGGATGAAGGACAACGGCCTGCCGCTCGACTTCGTCAGCGAGCTGGGCGACGAGTACACGGCGCAGGCCTACATCACCACGGACGCGGATAACAACCAGATCACCGCGTTCCACCCCGGCGCCATGAACCGGGCGCACCTGAACGAGGTCCCGCGCAGCGCGGGCATCGCGCTCGGCATCGTCGCGCCGGAGAGCCATCGCGGCATGCTCGAGCACGCCGCGCAGTTCGCGGCCGCGGAGATCCCCTTCGTGTTCGACCCGGGGCAAGCGATGACGCTCCTGGGCGGCGACGACCTGCGCACGCTCATCGGTCAGGCGCGCTGGGTGGCGGTCAATGATTACGAAGCCAGCCTGCTGGTCGAGCGCACCGGTTGGGCCGTCGCCGACATCGCGGACCGGGTCGAGGCGCTGATCGTCACCCGCGGCGGCGAGGGTTCGCACATCCACACCGGCGGCCGCGTCATCGAGATCCCGCCCGTGAAGCCCGAGCGGATCGCCGATCCCACCGGCTGCGGCGACGCGTACCGGGGCGGGTTGCTCTACGGCCTGCAGCGAGGTCTCGATTGGGCGGTGACGGGCCGCATCGCCTCGCTCATGGGGTCGCTCAAGATCGCGCATCACGGCACCCAGAACCACCGCTTCGGCCGCGACGAGTTCGCGCGCCTCTACCAGCAGGCCTTCGGCACCGCGCTCGAGGCTTGAGCGGACCCGACGCCCAGCCCGACCTGTTCGGCGGCAGCGCCGAGACCGCGGTCGCGCCACGATCCGTCGACCCGGCGCAGGCCGCGCTCGCGGCGCGGCTGCCGTCCCGCCTGCGCTTCGGGACCTCCACCTGGTCATTCCCCGGATGGGCGGGGATCGTCTACGACGGGGCGTACGACGAGACCGTGCTCGTGCGTCAGGGTCTTGCGGCCTACGCGCGGCATCCCTTGCTGCGGGCGGTGGGCGTGGACCGCAGCTTCTATGCGCCGCTCGATCCGCGCACGCTCGAGCGCATGGCGGGCGCCGTGCCGCCGGATTTCCGTTTCCTCATGAAGGCGCATGCCGCGCTCACGACGCCGCGCAGCGCTCGCCGCCCGGCGTTCCTCGGTGACACCCCCGAGGTGTTCCTCGACGCCGACTACGCCGCGCGTGTGGTCATCGATCCGGCACGACGACTGCTCGGCGAGCGGCTCGGTGTGGTGCTGTTCCAGTTCTCGCCGCTCGGCGAGCGCGTGCAGCGGCACCGCGCGCTGCTGCTCGATCGGCTGTCGGCGTTCTTGCGGGCTTTGCCGCGCGGCCCGACCTACGCCTGCGAGTGGCGCGATCCCTTCGTGCTCGGAGCCGACTACCACGCGCTGCTCGCCGATGCCGGCGCGGTGCACGGACTCTGCGCCCATCCGCGCATGCCGCCCGTGGATGCGCAGGGCGTCGATCCCGCGACCGATCCGCCCGGCGCCGGGCCGCTCGTGATCCGCTGGCTGCTGCGCCGCGATCGCGCCTATGACGAGGCCCGCGCGACCTACGCGCCGTTCGACCGTCTGGTCGAACCCGATCCCGACGCGCGCGGCCGCATCGCCGCGCTGCTGCGCGCCGCCGCATCGCGGGGCCGGGAGTCGCTGGTCATCATCAACAACAAGGCGGAAGGGTCCGCGCCGCTGTCCATCGAGATGCTGGCGCGCGCGACGGCAGGCGATACGGCCGTGTGACCTGCGGCGCTCAGTCCTCTTCCACCGCATCGCCGAGCTCGGCGCGCCGCCGCTCGACGAACTCGCGCAGCGCCTCATCGAGGGCAGGGTCGAGGCCGGGATCGACGTAGTCGGCGAGCATCCGCTTCCACACGCCATGCGCGCGCTGCTCGGCGCTGAGCCTGCCCTCGGCCGCCCATTGTTCGAAGGGCGCGTAGTCGGCGATGGTCGATTGGTGGAAGGCGTGCTCGAAGTGGGCGAGCGTGTGGGAGGCGCCGAGGAAATGGCTGCCAGGCCCGACCTCGCGGAACGCGTCCATCGCCTGGCCGCGCTCGGTGAGGTCCATGCCGGCGGCGAGCGACTGCATCATCGCGAGCTGGTCGGCGTCCATCACGAATTTTTCGTAGCTCGCGACGAGGCCGGATTCGAGCCAGCCTGCGGCATGGGTCACGAGGTGCACGCCTGCGAGCACCGTGGGCAGCAGGGTGTGCGCGCTCTCGTAGCCCGCTTGCGCGTCGGCCACCTTCGAGGCGCAGAGCGACCCGCCGCTGCGGCAGGGGACGCCGAGCCGCCGCGCGAGCTGCGCGGTGGCGAAGATCATCTGCGTCGCCTCGGGGGTGCCGAAGGTGGGCGAGCCGCTGCGCATCGACACCGCGCCCACGAACGAGCCCATGATCACCGGCGCGCCGGGGCGCACGAGCTGCGTGAGCGCCATGCCGGCGAGCGTCTCGGCGAGGATCTCGGACATGCAGCCCGCGGGCGTCACCGGCCCCATCGCGCCCGCGAGCACGGCGGGCACGATGATCGTCCCCTGGTTGTGGGCGGCGAACTCGCGCAGCGCGCCGAGCATGCGGCCGTCGAAGGTGAGCGGCGAGTTGGAGTTGATGTTGCCGAGCAGCACGGTATGCGACTCGACGAAGTCCGCGCCGAACAGCACCTCGGCCATGCGCACGGCGTCGGCGGCCTTGCCCGGCGTCTCGGGCGTGCCTTCGCAGGCCTGGTCGCTGTGGCGGAAATAGGCGTACTGGATGTCGAGGTGGCGCTTGCCGGGCGGGATGTCCATCGGCTCGCAGGCGCTGCCGCCCGCGAAGTGGATGGCGGGCGCCATGTGCGCGAGCTTGATGAAGTTCACGAGGTCGTCGAGCGTGGCATAGCGCCGGCCGCGTTCGAGGTCGGTGACGAAGGGCGGGCCGCCTACCGGCGAGAACACCGTGGAATCGCCGCCGAAGCGCACGGTGCGCGCGGGGTTGCGCGCATGCACCTCGAACGATGCGGGCGCGGTCGCGAGCAGCGACCGGCAGAGCCCGCGCGGGATCCGCACCCGCTCGCCCTGCACGTCCGCGCCGGCGGCGCGCCAGAGCCGGAGCGACTCCGGGTCGCGACGGAACTCGATGCCGACCTCCTGCAGCAGGGTCTCGGCGTTGTGCTCGATGATCTCGACCGCCTCGCTGTGCAGCAGTTCGACCGCCGGAATCCTGCGGCGGATGTAACCGAGCTGCGCGGTGCCTTGTCGACTGCGGTCGGCGCGCCGCGCGTCGCGGTTGCGCCGGGGAGCGGTCGGGGCCGCTGCGGCGGCTTGCGGGGCGTCGTCGTTCATGCGCCGTCGCAACCTCTGCGGTGAGTGGGTTTCACGGCGGGATACCGGGTGGAGCTGCAGGAGGGCAGACACTGCCGAGGGTGCGGTGTGCTGTCAACCGATGGGGCGGGGGCGTGGTGTGATGCGACTGATCTGCGAGCTTTCCGGTCACCCTTCGATCATCCAGCTCGCGTTCACCGCAGCGCCTTTCGGCGGTAGACTGCCGCGCATGATCGCCACCGTGGGTGCTGCGCCCGACATCGCCGCTGCCGTCGCCGCGTTGCGCGCGGGTGGTCTGGTCGCGATGCCGACCGAGACCGTCTACGGTCTCGGCGCCGATGCGCGCAACCCTGCTGCGCTGCGCAAGGTGTACGCGCTCAAGGGCCGTCCGGCCGACCATCCGCTGATCCTGCACCTCGCGGACGCCGCCGCGCTGCCGCAGTGGGTCGCCGACCTGCCCCCCGCCGCGCAGGCGCTCGCGGCGCGCTTCTGGCCCGGCCCTTTGACGTTGGTGTTGCGACGGGCGCCTGGCGTGCCCGACGAACTCACCGGCGGCCAGGACTCGGTCGCCGTCCGCGTGCCGTCCCATCCGGTCGCACAGGCCCTGCTGCGCGCCTTCGGTGGCGGCATCGCCGCGCCCTCCGCGAACCGCTATGGTCGTGTGTCACCGACCCGTGCCGCGCATGTCCGCGAGGAGTTCCCGGACGGCATCGCGGTGATCCTCGAGGGCGGCGACTGCGAGGTCGGTCTCGAGTCGACCATCGTCTCGTTGCTCGGGCCGGCGCCGCAGTTGCTGCGTCCCGGCGTGATCGGTCGCGCCGCGCTCGAGGCCGTGCTCGGCGTGCCGGTGGCAGGCGTCGCAGCCGCGCCGGCGCCGCGCGTGCCCGGCAGCACGGCGCAGCACTACGCGCCACGCACCCCGCTCGAACTCGTCCCCGCCGGCGGCCTCGCCGCCGCCAGCGCGCGTGCTGCGGGCGAGGGCCTGCGGGTGGCGACGCTCGCCTGTCCGCCCGGCAGCGACGCCGCGACCTACGGGCGCGGGCTCTATGCGAGCTTGCGCGAACTCGATGCGCGCGGCGTCGACCGGTTGCTCATCGAGGCCGTGCCGACCACCCCGGAGTGGGAGGCGGTCCGCGATCGCCTCATGCGGGCGGCCGCCACATTCCGCTAGGCGCGCCGCCGCCGGCGTGCAAACATCGCGCCCCATGAAGACCCGCCGTCCCGCGAAGCGCCCCGCGCGCGCACCGATCATCGATCCGTTCACGCCGCGCGAGATCCGTCGTCTGGTGGCCGAGTTCGGCTCGCCGCTGCTCATCGTCGACTGCGAGCGTGTGCGTCGGCAGTTCCGCCAGCTGCAGCGGGCGCTGCCCGGCGTGGACCTGCACTACGCGCTCAAGCCGCTGCCGCATCCGGCGGTCGTGCGTACGGTGCTGGAGGAGGGCGGTTTCCTCGACCTCGCGACCACCGGCGAGGTGGAGCTGGTCGCGCGCATGGGCATCGATCCCGACCTCTGCATCCACACTCATCCGATCAAGCGTGACATCGACATCCGCGCCGCGCTGGCGCGGGGTGTCCGGGTGTTCGTCGCCGACAACCCGGACGAGCTGCGCAAGTTCGTGCCCCATGCCGACCGCGCCGCCCTGCTGCTGCGGGTCTCGTTCCGCAGCCCGGGCGCGGTGTCGGACCTCTCGCGCAAGTTCGGCTGCGATCCCGAGCACCTGCTCGCGCTCGCACGCCGTGCGCGCGACCTCGGGCTCACGGTGCAGGGTCTCTCCTTCCACGTCGGTTCGCAGGCGCCGAATCCGGGCAAGCACGTCGAAGCCATCGAGGTCTGCGGCAAGCTGCTCGCCGCCGCGCGGCGCGAGAAGCTCGGCCCTTGCGACACCCTCGACATCGGCGGCGGCTTCCCCATCGACTACGGCACGCGCGCCCCCGAGATCGGCGGGTTCTGTGCGCCGCTGCGCGCCGCGCTCGCGAAGCTGCCGAAGCGCTTGCGCGTGATCGCCGAGCCCGGGCGCTACATCGCGGGCCCGTCGGCGATCGGCGTGGCGAGCGTCATGGGGCGTGCGCAGCGCGAGGGGCGTTGGTGGTACTACCTCGATGACGGGCTGTACGGTTCCTTCAGCGGCCAGCTCTTCGACCACGCGCGCTATCCGCTCGAAGCGCTCAAGCGCGGCGGCAAGCGCGAGCCGGCGGTGCTCGCGGGACCGACCTGCGACAGCATCGACGTGATCGCGGAGAACCTGTCCTTGCCCTTGCTCGACGAGGGTGACCTCGTGGTCGGTCGCGCCATGGGTGCCTACACCTGGGCGAGCGCGTCGGAGTTCAATTTCTTTCCGCGGGCGACGGTGGTGTCCGTGAACCTCGAACCCGGGGACCGTGGCCGGGTGATGGCCATCGACCGCTGACCGCGCCCGCTGCAGGAAGTTCCGTAGCCACGGAAGAATCTTCTTCGGGGGTTGCCTCACGCCGGAAGGTCTGGGAGCATCCGCGGCTTCCCGGCCTCAGACGAAAAAGTGGAGCACCATATGACCCCACCTGCGCGACCCGATCGCCGTCGTTTCCTGTTGCTCGGTGCCGCCGCGGCGGGTGCCGCGCTGTGTCCCTTGCCCCGCTCGGCCGAGGCCGAGCCGCTGATCCCCGCCGTGCAGTCCGGCGGCCGCGCGCTCACGCGGTGGATCGAACTCGTCAACACCCACACCTCAGAGTCGCTGCAAGTGGCCTACCGCGACGCCAGCGGCCTCGTCCGCGGGTCGCTCTCCAAGCTGCACTGGCTGCTCCGCGACCATCGCGCCAACGAAGCCGGCGACATCGATCCCGCCTTGTTCGACCAGTTGGCCGACTTCGCCGCCAAGCTCGGCGTCGAGCCGCGATATCAGGTCATCTCGGCGTATCGGTCGGCGCGCACCAACGAGATGCTGCGCCGCACGGGCGGCGGTGGTGTCGCACGCAAGAGCCTGCACATGCAGGGGCGGGCGATCGACGTGCGGCTGCACGGCATCGATTGCGCGGCGCTGCGCGATGTCGCCGTGTCGGCCGGCGTCGGCGGGGTGGGCTACTACCGCCGTTCCGCGTTCGTGCACCTCGACACCGGCGCGGTGCGCGCCTGGGCGGGCTGACCGTCCGACGCGCATCGTTGCTCGCCGGCGCCGCCTCGGCGACCGGCGTCGCCGTCATCATCGACGTGTTCCGCGCCTGCTCGCTCGTGGCGCATGCCTTGGCGGCGGGCGCGTCGCGCGTCTTGCCGGTGGCCGGCATCGACGAGGCCCGCGCGCTCAAGGCCGTCCTGCCTGAGGCCTTGCTCGCCGGCGAGCGCTACGCGAAGCCGCTGCCGGGCTTCGACTGCGGCAACTCGCCGACGGAAGTCCTCGCGCGCCCGCTTGCGGGCCGCACGATCATCCACACCACCCACGCCGGCACCCAAGGCCTCACAGCGGCGGCGCAGTCGGCCGAACGCGTGTTCACGGGCGCCTTCGTCAACGCCGCGGCGACCGTCGCGGCGGTCCGCACGCTCAGCCCGACCGTCGTGACGCTGGTCGCGATGGGACAGGAGGCGCGCGAGCCTTGCGTCGAGGACGAAGCCTGCGCGGCCTTGTTGGCGACCCGGCTCGGCGCCGGCCCCTTCGCGGATTCCTTCGACGAGGCGGACCTGACAGCGCGTCTGCGCGCCGCCCCCGCCGCGGCCAAATTCTTCGACCCTGCGGCCGATTGGGCCCCGGAGGGCGATTTCGCGCTCTGCGCGGCACTCGATCAGCTGCCGTTCGCGGTCGCGCTCGGGCGTTCGGACGAGGGTTGGCTGGAATTGCGGCGGTGGCCGGCATGAGCGGTCTGGCCGACCCGGCCGCCGATGCGGGACGCATCCGGTCGGTGGTGTTCGACATCGGCCAGGTGTTCGTCCGTCTGCGACCGGCGCCGCTCTTCGCGCTGCTGTCGCAACATGGTTACGAGCCCGACGATCTCGAGCGTGTCGCGCATCGCATCGGCATCGTCGATCACGAGACCGGCCGCCTCGATGGCGCGGGGTTGCTCGCCAACGTGGCATCGCTCGCGCCGCGCCCGCCGGATCCGGCGGCGGTGCGCAGGGCCTGGCTCGACATGTTCGAGCCGGAGCCGCGGATGTTCGCGCTGGCGGCGCGGCTGCGGGCCACCCACGGCGTCTTCCTGCTCTCGAACGTCGGCGACCTGCACTGGGCGCACCTGCAGGAGCGCTACCGGATCCACGAGGTCGGGCATGACGCGCTCGCCTCGTTCCTCGAGGGTTGCATGAAGCCGGATCCCGCCATCTACCTCGCGGCCGAACGCCGCTTCGGGCTCGATCCGGCGCGCACGGTGTTCATCGACGATCGGCGCCCGAACATCGTCGCTGCGCAGGCCCGCGGCTGGCAGGCGGTGCATCACGAGGATGTGGACACCACTTTCCGGGCGCTGCGTGCGCTCGGCATCGAGACCGACTGAGCGCGTTCCGGGGTCAGGCCAGCTTGGCGTAGTGCAGCGGCAGGGCGGTGGTCGCCTTCAGGGTCTCGAGCGAGAAGCTCGCGCTCACGTCGAGCAGCTCGAGCGCGGCGATCAGCCGTTTGTAGACGGCGTCGTAGCCGGCGATGTCGGGCACCACCACCCTCAGCAGGTAATCGACGTCGCCGCTCATGCGGTGCAGTTCCGTGACCTCCGGCAGGTCGCGTACGACCTTGGAGAAACGCTCGAACCAGCCCGCGCTGTGGCTCGGCGCCTTGATGGTGACGAAGACCGTGGTGCCGACATTGAGGGCTTGCGCGTCGAGCAGGGCCACGGTGCGCCGGATCACGCCGGTCTCGCGCAGGCGCTGGATGCGTCGCCAACAGGGCGCCTTCGAGAGGCCGACCCGGTCGGCGATCTCGGCTGCGGTGAGGTCGGCGTCCTTCTGCAGCAGTTCGAGTATCTTGCGATCGAGTTTGTCCACGAAACACCGTTGCGTCAAGATTAGTATATAAGAAACATTATTTCTCAGATGACCGGCGCCGTCCAGAGATACGCAACCCTGTCGCCGCGCCGGAGGGCTATCGTTGAGCGCCATGAAACCGTTGCGCGCCTTCACGGAACACCCTGCCTCGGTCGGCGAGTCCTACTTCGGCCACCTGCGGCAGGCGGGCGGGTTCGGCCTTCGGATGATCGGCGCCGGTATCGCCTGCCTGATGCATGGCCTCTTCCCCTTCCTCTGCGTGACCACCGGCTCCGATGCCATGGCGCGCCTGCATGCCGAGATGGCGGCGCGCCGGGCGAAAGCCTGCGGCGGCAGTACCGGGTCTTCGGATGAGGCGGTGCCGGTCCGCGCCGACGCCGCGCAGCCTGGCGCTGTCATCCGGCCCGCCATCCGCCCCGTCATCCGCTAGAATCCGCGCCGGTCTCCCGGCCCGCGGATCCCCTTTTGAACGCATCCTCGACGTCTTCGTCCCCCGGCGGTCCGGGCCTGCCGGAGTTGCGCCTGCGGCGCGGCGAAGAGCGCCGTCTGCGCGCCGGACACCTGTGGATCTTCAGCAACGAGATCGACACCGCCGCGACGCCCCTCACGGGCTTCGAGCCCGGGCAGCAGGCGCGGGTCGTCACCGACCGTGGCCAGCCGCTCGGCATCGCCTACGTCAATCCCGCGACGCTCATCGCTGCGCGTCTGCTGACGCGCGACGCCGACAGGCCGGTGGGCCGTGCATGGCTTGCCGGGCGGTTGCGCGCGGCCCTCGCGCTGCGCGAGCGCTTGTACCCCGAGCCCTGCTACCGCCTCGTGTTCGGCGAGTCGGATGGCCTGCCGGGCCTGGTGCTCGACCGTTACGGCGATGTGCTGGTCGGGCAGATCGGCACGGCGGGCATGGAACGGCTGCGGGCCGAGATCGAGGCGGCGGTGGCCGAGGTCATCGCGCCGCGGGCGCTCGTCTGGAAGAACGACTCGGGCGCGCGCGCGCTCGAGCATCTGCCGAGCGAAGTTTCCTGTGCGGCGGGCGAGATGCCTGCGCAGATCGAGGCCCGCGAGACGCTGCCTGACGGGCAGGTGCTGCGTTTCTCGATCCCGCTGCAGGGCGCGCAGAAGACCGGATGGTTCTATGACCAGGCCTTCAACCGCAGCCTGCTCGGGCGCTTCCTGCCGCGCGGGGCCCGCGTGCTC
Source organism: Steroidobacteraceae bacterium (assembly GCA_044339635.1). Lineage (GTDB taxonomy): Bacteria > Pseudomonadota > Gammaproteobacteria > Steroidobacterales > Steroidobacteraceae > UBA964. Next base: position 23,533 of record JBIIVD010000016.1, read on the forward strand.
GACGTCTGCAGCTATGCGGGCGGTTGGGCGAGCGCCGCAGCGGCGCTCGGCGCCGGCGCCGTCACCTGCGTCGATTCCTCGGCCAGCGCCCTCGAGCGCGCCGGGGCGCATGTGCAGGCGGCATGGGCGGATGCTGCGCAGCGGCCCGATGCCGCACCGCAGCCCGACGGCGTACCGACGCTGCTGCGGGACGACGCCTTCGAGGCGTTGGCGGCGTTGGCGGCCGCCGGCGAGCGCTTCGACGCCGTCATCGTCGATCCGCCCGCGTTCATCAAGCGCCGCAAGGAGTTCCCGCAAGGGCAGGCGGCCTATCGCAAACTCAACCAGCTCGCGCTGCGGGTGCTCGCGCCCGAGGGCCTCTTGGTGTCCTGTTCCTGTTCCTTCCATATGCCGGCCGACGAGCTGCTGGGTGCGATCCAGTCCGCCGCCCGGCATGTCGACCGGGCGGTGCAGGTGCTGCACCAGGGCGGCCAGTCCCCGGACCACCCGGTGCATCCGGCCATCCCCGAGACCCGTTACCTCAAGGCGTTTTTCTGCCGCGTCACCCGGGCCCAGTAGTTAGAATCCGACGATGCTGACCTATCCCGGTTTCGATCCGGTCGCGTTCTCGCTCGGCCCGTTGCAGGTGCGTTGGTACGGACTGACCTACGTCATCGCCTTCGCCGCGGCGTGGTGGCTGGCACGTCGTCGCGCCGCGCGGCCGGGTTCGACCTGGACCGCGGTCGATGTCGACGACTTCGTGTTCTTCGCGATGCTCGGCGTGATCCTCGGCGGCCGCATCGGCTACGTCCTCTTCTACGGTCTCGGCTTCTGGGCCGAGGACCCCTGGTATCCGCTGCGCATCACGAGCGGCGGCATGTCCTTCCATGGCGGGCTCATCGGCGTGCTGGTGGCGCTCGCCTGGTTCGCCCGCAGCCGGGGCCGGCTCATCGGGGACGTCTTCGATTTCGCGGCCGCATTGCCCGGGATCGGCATCTTCGCCGTGCGCATGGGCAACTTCATCAACGGCGAGCTCTGGGGACGCCCCGGCGATGCGCCGTGGGTCATGATGGTCGACGGCATGGCCCGGCACCCCACCCAGATCTACGAAGCGCTGCTCGAGGGCCTGTTGTTGGCGGCCGTGCTCTGGTGGTTCACCTCGACGCCGCGGCCGCGCTGGGCCGCGTCGGGCCTGTTCCTCGTGATGTACGCCCTCGGGCGGCTGACGGTGGAGTTCTGGCGGCTGCCCGACGAGCACATCGGCTACTTGGCGGGCGGCTGGCTCACGATGGGTCACCTGCTGACCTTGCCGATGCTCATCGCGGGCGTCGCCCTGATCGCGGTCGCCTACCGGCGCAACCAGCCCTCCGACAACCTGCGCACGATGGGCGCGGGCTGAGCGTCATGGAGCAGTACCACGCGCTGCTGCGCCATGTGCGGGAGCACGGCACCCGCAAGTCCGACCGCACCGGCACCGGCACGCTCTCCGTGTTCGGGCACCAGATGCGCTTCGACCTGCGGCAGGGCTTCCCGCTCGTGACCACCAAGAAAGTGCACCTGAAGTCCGTGGTCCACGAACTGCTGTGGTTCCTCCGGGGCGAGACGAACGTCGCGTACCTGCGTGAGCACGGGGTCAGCATCTGGGACGAATGGGCGGATGCGGACGGCGAGCTCGGCCCGGTGTATGGCAAGCAGTGGCGCTCCTGGCCGACCCCCGGAGGCGGCAGCATCGACCAGATCGCCGAGGTGCTGCGCCAGTTGCGCACGCAGCCCGATTCGCGCCGCATCATCGTCAGCGCCTGGAACGTGGGCGAGTTGTCGCAGATGGCCTTGATGCCCTGCCATGCCTTCTTCCAGTTCTACGTCGCCGATGGACGGCTGTCCTGCCAGCTCTACCAGCGCAGCGCCGACATCTTCCTGGGCGTGCCGTTCAACATCGCGTCCTACGCGCTGCTCACCCATATGGTCGCCGAGCAGTGCGACCTCGGCGTCGGTGACTTCGTCTGGACGGGTGGCGATTGCCACCTGTACCTCAACCATCTTCCGCAGGCCGACCTGCAGCTCACGCGCGCGCCGCTGCCGCTGCCCACGCTCGCCCTCCGGCGGCGGCCGCCCAGCCTTTTCGACTACGTGTTCGATGATTTCGAGTTCCGTGGCTATCAGCACCACCCCGCGATCCCCGCGCCGGTGGCCGTCTGAGCGCCCGTCCCACCCGACAGGAGAGCCTTCCCCGTGCCGATTCCCGAGATGCGTACCAGCCGCTGGATCGAAGTCCGCAATTCCCCCATCCATGGCAAGGGCGTGTTCGCCGCGCGCCGTGTCCCCAAGGGCACGCGCCTCATCGAATACCTCGGTGACCGCATCTCGCACAAGGAAGCCGACGAGCGGTACGTGGACCATGACCCGAACGACAACCACACCTTCCTCTTCATCGTCGATCGCCATGTCGTCATCGACGCGGGTGTCGGCGGCAACGACGCGCGCTTCATCAACCACTCCTGCGATGGCAACTGCGAGTCGGTGATCCAGCAGCGGCGCGTGTTCATCGAATCGACCCGCGTGATCGAGAAGGGCGAAGAGCTCGGCTACGACTACGAGATCGGCCGCGAGAAGGACGATCCGGACAACGTCGACGAGATCTTCGCCTGCCGTTGCGGCAGCCCGAAGTGCCGCGGCACGATGCTCTATCCGGCCGAGAAGCCGGCCGAGAAGCCGGCACGCAAGAAAGCCAAGAAGACCGCCCCGAAGACTGCCAAGAAGCCGGCGAAGAAGCCGGCGAAGAAGCCTGCCAAGAAGCCTGCCAAGAAGCCTGCCAAGAAGCCCGCCAAGAAGCCCACCCGGCGCGCCAAGGGCGGTCGCGGACGCTGAACATGACGGCATCGCCGCGGGTCACGCTGGCGGTCGCCGTGGCCGACAACGGCGTGATCGGCCGCGAGGGCGCGCTGCCTTGGAGGCTGCCGGAGGACCTGCGGCGCTTCAAGGCGGCGACGCTCGGCAAGCCTGTGCTCATGGGTCGCAAGACCTTCGAGTCCATCGGCCGGGCGCTGCCCGGGCGGCTCAACATCGTGCTCACGCGGCAGCCGGACTGGCGCCCCGCCGACCCTGATGTCCGGGTGGTCGCAGACCTCGCGGCGGCGTTCGTCGCGGCGGGCGAGGCGTCCGAGGTCACGGTCATCGGCGGGGCGGAGATCTATGCGCTCGCGCTGCCGCTCGCCACGCGCGTGCTGCTCACCCTCGTGCATGCGTCGCCCGAGGGCGATGCCCGCCTGCCGCCCTTCGATCCCGCGCTCTGGCGGGAGACCTCGCGCGAGGCCTGGCCCGCGGACGAGCGGCATGCGCACGCCATGAGTTTCGTGGTGCTGGAGCGTCGCCACGACCGTCACGGGACTGCAATCCGGGCGTAACCGGCAGGCAACATGGCGCCGCGAACATGCGGAATTCGGCCATTCCTGTCCCTCCCGAGGTCCCCCATGTCCCGCAAGCCGGGTGCGCGCCATGCGCACCGTATCGCTGTCCTCGCCGCCACCACCTCGCTCGTGCCGCTCGCCGCGCAGGCGCAGGAGGCGGGCGCTCCTGCCGGCGCCGAGGCCCTCGAGGAGGTGGTCATCACCGCCATCATCGACGCCGCGAAGCGCGCGGCGGACCAGCAGAAGAGCGCGAGCGGCATCACCAACGTGGTGTCGTCCGACGCCATCGGCCGCTTCCCGGACCCCAACATCGCCGAGGCGCTGCAGCGCGTCGTGGGTGTCGCCATCGCCCGCGACCAGGGCGAGGGCCGGTACATCAACGTCCGCGGTGGTCCGTCGGAGTTCTCGGCGGTCACCATCGATGGCGTCAGCATCGCCGCGCCGGATCCGACCACCCGCGCCATCGACCTCGACACCGTGCCGTCGGACATCGTCGGGGCGCTCGAGATCACCAAGACCCTGCGGCCCGACCAGGACGCCGACTCGATCACCGGCGCCGTCAACATCAAGACGCAGTCGCCGTTCGACTACAAGGGTTTCCGCGCACGTGCCTCGCTCGGCGGGTCTTATAACGAGTTCGGCGGCACCCACGACAAGCGCGGCTCGTTCTCGGTGAGCGACATCTGGGAAGGCGATTCACGCATCGGTGTCCTGCTCTCCGGCAGCTACTCCGAGACCGACCGGCAGGTCGACAACATCGAGACCGCCTGGGCGCGGCTGAACCGTCCCGAGGGCGGGCAAGCGTTCGGCGTCGTGGAGACGCTGTTCAAGGACTACGACACGCAGCGTGAACGGCTCGCCTTCACCGGTGCCGCCGAGCTGAGGACCGACGACGGCGCCAAGCTGTTCGCCCGGGGTACCTACTCTCGCTTCACGGACGACGAGTACCGCAACCAGTTGCTGGTCCTGTGGTCCGAGGGCGTATTGTTGCCGGGTGCGACCGACCAGAAAGCGTCATTCCGCAACATCCGCGTCGCCAAGCAGATCCGCCACCGTATCGTGCGAAACGAGATCGCCACCGGCGAGATCGGTGGCTCGCAGGACTTCGGGGCCTGGACGCTCGACGGTTCGGTATCGATCGCCAGCACCGAACAGACCTATCCGCGCCGCGACGAGCTCCTCTGGCGCACCGGAGCGCTCGGCACCGAAGCGGCGCCCATGAGCTATGACTACTCGGTGTCCGCCCGAGAGCCGGCCATCTCGTTGTTCACCACCAACCAGCATCTCAATCCTGCGAGCTTCTCCTTCCGCGAGAACGCGTACCGCACCTCGGAGACCTCCGAGGACACCGTGGCGGCCGTCGTCAATGCGGGCTTGCCGGTGCAGTGGGGCAGCGCCGAGGGCGACCTGAAGTTCGGCGCCAAGTACAAGATCGGCGAACGCAAGGCGGACGAGAACCGTTTCCGCGATCGCGCCTCCTCGGCATCGCTCAGCCGTACGCTCGCCAGCTTCCTTTCCGATATCCGGAGCCGGAACTATGGCTACGACCTCGGGTTCAAGGTCGACACTTCGCTCGCGAACGCCTACTACGATGCCACCAAGGCAAGTTCGCCCATCCGCGCGGAGCAGTCGGCGACGGCCGATTACACGGCCGACGAGACCGTGTTGGCGGGCTACGCCCTGGCCGACCTCGATTTCGGTCGTTTGAGCATGGTGGCCGGCTTGCGTGTCGAACGTACCGAGACCGAAGGGTCTGCGCCGGTGTTCAATACGGCGACGGGCGCCCTCAGCACCCGTACCGACAAGCGCGGCTACACCGATCTGTTCCCGGGCGTGACGCTCCGTTTCGAGGTCACCGACGCGCTGATCGCCCGCGCTGCCGTCACCCGCGGCATGATGCGCCCCGACTTCACCGACATCGTGCCGCGCGCCGTCGAATCGCAGGAGGGCACGCTGCTCGTCGTCCAGCAGGGCAACCCGGAGCTGAAGCCGACGCTGTCCGACAACTTCGATGCCTCGCTGGAGTACTACTTCGAGCCGATCGGCATCCTGTCGGCAGGTGCCTTCTACAAGGACTTGAAGGATTACAACTACACGCTGCGCAGCTCGGGGACCTACCTCGGCGCACCGGCGGCGATCATCACGCCGGAGAATGCGGACGGTGAACTGCTCGGCGTCGAGCTCGCCTGGCAGCAGCAGTTCACGCAGCTTCCGGGGTGGTTGTCCGGCTTCGGCGTGTTCGCGAACTTCACCTATGTCGATGCCTCCATCGACCTCGGGCGTACCTACGCCGGCCGCTCGTCCTTCCCGCTGCCGGGGCAGTCGGAGACGGTGTCGAACGTCGCGCTGTTCTACGAGAAGGGCCCGGTCAGCCTGCGCCTGAGCTATACCGACCGCAGCGACTACCTCGACGAGATCAACGCCGAGGATGGCGCGCTCGATCTCTACTGGGCGGGGCGCGACCAGGTGGACTTCACCGGCAGCTACCAGTTCACGAAGATGTTCGAGGGGTTCGTCGAGGCCAAGAACCTCACCAACTCCAAGGGCATCCGCTACTTCGGCCGGCCGAGCCGCATCTACGAGTACGAGCAGTTCGGGTACAGCGTGTTCGTCGGTGCGCGGCTGAAGCTGTAAGCTTCGGACATGCGATCGGGTCTCCTCGCACTCCTGTTGTCCGCGTCCGGCGTGCTGCCGGTCTCGGCGGCGGCGTCCACCACGCCGGAGCGCGCCGCCGTCGTGAAACCGCGGGTGGTGAGCGCGCCGGTCCGCCACGATACCGACGACCCGGCGATATGGGTGGATCCGGCCGATCCGGCGCGCACGCTGATCGTCGGCACCGACAAGGACATCGACGGTGCGCTCTACGTGTTCGGGCTCGATGGCCGCGTACGCGAGGACCTCGTGGTCCGCGGCCTGCTGCGCCCCAACAACGTCGACATCGCCCGCGGCGTGATGCTGGGCGGCAAGCCCGTGGATGTCGCCATCGTCGCCGAGCGCTTCGCGCACCGGATCCGCGTCTATGCGCTGCCTGACATGCGGCCCGTCGACGGCGGTGGCATCCCCATGTTCGAGGGCGAGCGGGCCCGCGATGTGATGGGCGTGGCCGCTTGGGTGCGCCCGGGGGACGGCGCGTTGCTCGTCACCGTCAGCCGGTCCGATCGATACGCCCCGAAGCAGGGCTACCTGCACCAATACCGTCTCGTCGATGACGGCGCCGGACGCCTGCGGGGCCTGCGCGTGCGCGCCTTCGGCGAGTGGAGCGGACGGAAGGAGATCGAGGCGCTGTCCGTGGATGCCGTGGGTGGCCACCTGTTCGCGAGCGATGAGACCTTCGGGCTGCGCAAGTACGCCGTCGATCCGGCGGTCGAGGATGCGGACGATGAACTGGCCACGTTCGGCACCACCGGCTTCGCGCGCGACCACGAGGGCAGCGCGGTGATGCGCGATGCCGCAGGTCGGGCCTGGCTTTGGGTGTCCGACCAGCAGGCCGGGACGCTGCGCGTGTTCGATCTTGCGGGCAGCCCGGGCAAGCCCGATGAGCCGCGCTTCATCGGGCATGTGCCGTTCGCGGCGCGCGAGACCGACGGCATCGACCTCGTCGTCGGCGACCTGCCGGGGTTCCCTGGCGGTCTGCTGGTGGCGATGTCCGACGACCGGACCTTCCATTTCTATGCGATCGAGGACCTTTTGAAGGCGTGGGTGCCTGCACCGGCGCCCGTACGGCGCTGAGCACCCCTGCCGAAAGTCATTTGACTGTCCGTTATGCCGGCACGGGGTCGTATCCCCCGATGCCATGCGGAAAAAAGCCTGCCCAGCGCGTCGCGCGCATCATCGGTCCCCTGCGTTCGCGGGTCCCGCCATCACCGGATCGCGCACCGCGTGCACGGTCGCACCGCACCCGGTGCGACGCGCCTGTCGCACCGACCGCGGTCGTTGGGCCGCGTTCGGTGCGCGCGGCTGGTGGTTCGCGCCGCGCTGCGCTTCGCTGACGAAGCCGCGTCCGGTCAGTGCAGCTTCACGCGCGGCTCGGTCTGCCGAGCGATGAGGCGGGCGAGGGTGGTGAGCGAGGTCTTCCACCATCCGTGCAGCGCGATCTCGTGCATCTTGTAGAGCGACTGGTACATCCAGCGGGCGAACAGCCCTTCCAGCCAGAGATTGCCGCCGACGAAGTTGCCCATGAGGTTGCCGACCGTCGAGTATTCGCCGAGCGAGACCAGCGATCCGAAGTCGCGGTAGCGCCAGGCTGAAACGGTCTTGCCCGCGAGCCGCCGCCGCAACGCCTTGACGAGGTACATCGCCTGCTGGTGGGCAGCCTGCGCGCGCGGCGGCACGAGACGCCCCGGATGCCCGGCCCATTCGACGGCCGCGCAGTCCCCCAACGCGTAGATGTCCGGATCGTCCACGGAGCGCAACCGCGCATCCACCTTCACCTGGTGCATCGCGTTGGTGGCGATGCCCATGCCGGAGAGGAACGACGCGGCCTTGACGCCTGCCGCCCACACCACCATCGAGGCATCGATCACCCGGCCGTCGGCGAGGCGCACCGCCTGCGGCAGCACCTCGGCGACGCGGGCGTCGCAATGCACCTCGACGTTCAGGCTGTCGAGCATGCGGCGCGCGGCGGCCGAGATGCGTTCGGGCAAGGCCGGCAGGATGCGCGGCGAAGCCTCGATGAGGTGCAGGCGGATGTGCTTGTCGGGGTCGATGTTGTCGAGGCTGAACGACACCAGCTCGCGGGTGGCGTTGTGCAGTTCGGCGGCGAGCTCCACGCCGGTCGCGCCCGCGCCGACGATGGCGACGTCGAGCTGGCCGGGCTTCAGCGGTTCGACCTGGGAATGCGCGCGCAGGAAGGCGTTGACGAGCCGCCGGTGGAAGCGGTCTGCCTGCGCCGTGCTGTCGAGCGCGATGGCGTGCTCCATGACGCCCGGCGTGCCGAAATCATTGACGCGGCTGCCGACGGCGAGCACCAGCAGGTCGTAGCCCACGCGGCGCGCGGGCACGATCTCGACGCCGTCGTCGTCGAGCACCGGCCCGACCAGCACCTCGCGGGCCGCGCGGTCGAGGCCGGTCATCTCGCCGAAGCGGTACTTGAAGCCGTGCCAATGGGACTGCGCGAGGTAGTCGAGCTCGTGGACGTCGAGATCCACAGACCCGGCCGCGAGCTCATGCAGGTGGGGCTTCCAGAAGTGCGTGCGGCCCCGCTCGATGAGGATCACCTCGGCGCGGCCGCGACGGCCGAGGGTGTCGCCGAGCCGGGTGGCGAGTTCGAGGCCGCCGGCGCCGCCGCCGACGATGACGATGCGGGTGGGGGCATTGTAGGAAGGGGTCGTGGCCATGTTCCGGGCCGCCTGGGTCACGCGCGCATCCTGCGCTCCGCGTTATCCTACGCCACCACGATGACTTCCGACACCCTCCGCAGCCGAGCCTGCAGCCTCGCCTCATGAACACCGACACCGCCCGCCTGCGTCGTCTGCGACGCGTCATCGACGCGCAGCGCACCTCCGATGGCGCCGGCGTCACGTTGTGGCGCAGCCTCGGCCAAGGCCCGTTCGCGCGCCTCGATCCCTTCCTGATGCTCGACGAGTTCGGCAGCGACCGGCCGGGCGATTACATCAAGGGATTCCCCCCGCATCCGCATCGCGGCTTCCAGACCGTGACCTACATGCTCGCCGGCCACATGCTGCACGAGGACCATCTCGGCAATCGCGGGCACTTGCGCGCGGGCGACGTGCAGTGGATGACGGCAGGTCGCGGCATCATCCACTCTGAGATGCCGCAGCAGGAGAGCGGGCTGATGCGCGGCTTCCAGTTGTGGATCAACCTGCCGGCAGCCGAGAAGATGCGCCCGGCGGAATACCGCGACATCCCCGCCGCCGCCATCCCCGAGCTCGCCGATGCCGCGGGCGTGCGGGCGAAGGTCGTCGCCGGGGAACTCGCGCTCGGCGGTGGGCGTGCGAGCGGTCCGGTGACGGGCAGGAGCACCCAACCGCTATTCATCGACCTCGAACTGCCGGCGGGTGCGGCGTTCTCCCTGGGACTGCCGGCGTCGCACCACGCGTATTGCTATGTCTACGAGGGAGCCTTGGTCGTACCGGACGCCGACGGCGGCGAGGTCACGTTGCGCGCCCGACAGGGCGGGGTGCTGGACGATGGCGACCGGTTGGCGCTGCGGGCCTCCGACGCCGGTGCCCGTGCGTTGCTGCTCGCGGCGCGGCCGATCGGCGAACCGGTGGTGCAGTACGGGCCGTTCGTCATGAACACCCGCGAGGAGATCGACCAGGCGATCCGCGATTTCCAGTCGGGGCGGCTCGCCGCGCCCGCCAGTCCCGGGCCCACCAGTCCCGCGCCGATCAGGTAAGGAACAGCGCGCCGAGCCCGAGCAGCGTCGCGAAACCGATGCAGTCGGTGAAGGTGGTGATGATCACCCCGGCCGACAGCGCGGGGTCGATCTCGAAGCGGCGCAAGGCGAGCGGCACCAGCACGCCCACCGCGGCGGCGGCCAGCAGGTTGATGAGCATGGCGGCGGCGATGATGGCGGCGATCTGCCAGGTGCCGAACCAGAACACGGTGACGAGCCCGACCACCAGCGCCCACAACAGGCCGTTCAGGCTGCCGACCGCGATCTCCTTGAAGAGCAGCCAACGGGCGTTCGACCACTGGACCTGGCCGAGCGCGAGGCCGCGGATGATCAGCGTCACGGTCTGCGTGCCGGCGATGCCGCCCATCGAGGCGACGATCGGCATCAGCGCCGCGAGCGCCGCCACCTTCTCGATGGTGCCTTCGAAGGTCTTGACCACGGCGGCCGCGAGGAAGGCGGTGATGAGGTTGATGCCGAGCCACAGCAGGCGGCGCCGCGTCGAGGGCAGGATGCCCGCGAACAGGTCCTCCTCGTCCTGCAGGCCGGCCATCGACAGCACCGAGTGTTCGGCTTCCTCGCGGATGACGTCGACCACGTCATCGACCGTGATGCGCCCGAGCAGGCGTCCTTCGGGGTCGACGACCGCGGCCGACACGAGGTCGCGGTCCTGGAAGAGCTGCGCTACATCGTGCGACGCGGTCGAAGGGTCGATACGCGCGGCCTCGGCATCGAGGCTCTCGCCGACCGTCGCGTCCGGATCGCCCGTGATCAGACGCGTGAGGGCGATGGTGCCGAGGTAACGGTCGTCGCGGTCGACCACGAACAGGCTGTCGGTGCGCGGCGGCAGGTCGCCGCGCATGCGCAGGTAGCGCAGCACCACCTCGAGCGACACGTCGGCGCGCACGCTGACCGTGTCGGTGTTCATGAGGCCGCCGGCGCTGTCCTCCGGCCACGAGAGCACGGTGCGCAGCCGTTCGCGGTCGCGCTGGTCCATGGAGCGCAGCACCTGTCGCGTGACGGCCTCGGGCAGGTCGCCGACGATGTCCGCGAGGTCGTCGACCTCGAGGCCCTCGGTCGCGGCCACGAGTTCGCCGGGTTCCATCGAATCGATCAGTTCCTGGCGGACGTTCTCGTTGAGCTCGACGAGCACGTCGCCCTCGAGCTCACGGTCGACCATCTCCCAGACGAGCTCGCGCTGGCGCGGCGGTACCGACTCGAGCAGCAGCGCGATCTCCGCCGGATGCAGCGCCGCCACCATGCGTTCGGCCGGCCGCAAGGTGCCGGCGTCGAGGGCCTGGCGCAGCGCGCCGAGCCTCACCTGCTTGCCCCCCGTCTCGGTCATGTGCGGCCTGGCAGGTCCAGCGAGTGGTGGCGACGGCCGAGCCCCGGCACCTGCGGCGCGAGCCGCTGCGCGAGCCGCTCGACGAGGTACACCGAGCGGTGCTGGCCACCGGTGCAGCCGATGCCGATCGTGAGGTAGCGGCGCCGGGCGGTCCGATGCTCGACGATGCGCGCGGCGATGAACTGTTCGTATTCGCCGAGCAGCCGCTGCACCTCCGGCCGGTCGTCGAGCCAGCGCACCACGGCGGGGTCGCGGCCGGTGAGCGGGCGCAGGGCCGTGTCCCAGTACGGGTTCGGCAAGGTGCGGGCATCGAACACGAAGTCGCAGTCGCCGGGCACCCCGTGCTTGAAGCCGAAAGACACCAGCGTCACCGACAGCTGCTCCGCGCGCCGCGTGTCGATGCGCTGCACCACGAGCTCGCGCAACTGGTGCACGCCGAGGTGCGTGGTGTCGATGACGAGGTCGGCCGCCTGGATGACCGGGTCGAGCAGCTCGCGCTCGCGCGCCACCGCTTCCTGCAGCGAGCCGCCGCTGCGCTCGAGGGGATGACGGCGCTTGGTCTCGCCGAAGCGGCGCAGCAGTTCGGCGTCCGACGACTGGACGACGACCAGTTCGCAGCGCAGGCCGCTGCGCCGCAGCGCCTCGAGCGTGCGCGGCACGTCGGCGAGGGCGAGCGCGCTGTCCCGCGCGTCGATGCCGATGGCGGTGTTCTCGAACACGCCCGGTTCGCCGCTGCGCAGCGAATGGGACACGAAGTACTCGAGCATGCTGGCCGGCAGGTTGTCGACGCAGAAGTAGCCGACATCCTCGAGCGCGTGCAGCACGACGCTCTTGCCGGCCCCGGAGAGGCCGCTCACGAGGATGATGCGCATGCCCGGCACGGTGCGGGGTCAGTGCCGCGCGGCGCGGCCTTCCTCGGCGTGATGGTCGGTGGCCTTTTCCTTGCGCTTCTTGACGAGGCGGTCGAGCTTGTCCGCCAGCGCGTCGATGGCGGCGTACATGTCCTCGTCGGTCGCCTCGGCATGGATGTCGCCGCCGCGGATGCGCAGCGTGGCCTCGGCCTTGTGACGGAGCTTCTCCACCGAGAGCACGTAGTGCGCGTCGATCAGCTGGTCGAAATGCCGCACGATGCGGTCCATCTTCTTGAGCACGTAGGCGCGCATCGACTCGGTGACTTCGAGGTGGCGTCCGGTGACGTCGATCTGCATGGCGTGGTCCTCCAGGGGCTCCAGGATGAGGTTAACGCGAACCGTCCCGCTTGCGCTCGCCCGATGGGGCGATGCCGAGCGCCTCGCGGTACTTGGCCACCGTGCGGCGGGCGACCGGGATGCCCTGGGCGGAGAGCACCTCGGCGATCCGGCCGTCGGACAGCGGCTCGCCGGGAGGCTCGTCGCGGACCAGGCGCCGGATCTTCGCCCGGATCGCGGTCGACGAGGTGCCGGCACCGTCATCGCCCTCGACCTGGCTCGAGAAGAAGTATCGCAGTTCGAACACCCCGCGGGGCGTGTGTAGGTACTTTCCCGAGGTCACCCGGGAGACCGTCGATTCGTGCATGCCGATCGCCGCCGCGATGTCCTTGAGGATCATCGGCTTCATGTGCTCCTCGCCCTGTGCGAGGAACTCGCTCTGGCGCTCGACGATGGCGCGCGCGACCTTGAGCAGCGTGTCGTGGCGGATCTCGAGGCTCTTGAGCAGCCAACGCGCCTCCTGCAGCTGCGTGCGCAGCGTCGCGTGTCCGCTGTCGCCGCGGCCGAGCAGCCCGGCGTAGTCCTGGTTGACGCGCAGGCGGGGCAGGGCGCGCCCGTTGAGCTCCACCGACCAGCCGCGTGCGGTGCGGCGCACCATCGCATCCGGGATGACGTACTCCGGCCGCAGGGCGCTGACCAGGCTGCCGGGTTTCGGATGGCAGGCGCGCACCAGCGCGACGGCGGCGACGAGCGTCTCCTCGTCCTGGTCGAGCGTGACCGCCTCCGCATCGGTGGCGAGGGCGCGGCGCAGCGGCGCGAGGTCGCGCTGCGCCAAGAGCGGCAGGTGATGGCTGACGATGTGGCGCGCGAGCGTGAGCCCCGGCGTGCCGCGGTCGAGGGCCGCGAGCTGCAACTGCAGGCACTCCACGAGGTCGCGGGCGCCGACGCCCTGCGGTTCGAGCGTCTGGACGAGCAGCAGCACCCGCTCGATCTCGTCTTCGTCGTGGGTCGTGATGCCGTCGCGGGCGAGGTTCCGGGCGACCTCCGCGAGGGTCTCGGTGAGATAGCCGTCGTCATCGATCGCGTCGACCACGGCCACGGCGACGGCGAGGTCGCCGTCGGAGAGACCGAGCAGCTCCAGTTGGCCGAGCAGGTGTTCGCGCAGCGACTCGCCGCGCTCGTCCGCGAGGTCGCGGGTGCGTTCCTCGTCGTCCTCGGCACGGGCCGAATCGCTGCCGGTGCCGGCGCGGTCCGCCCAAGGTTGGTCGACGACCTCCACCTCGACGGGTTCGGTCGAGCCCAGCTCCTCGGTGTCCGGCGCCGCCGCCGTGAAGTGCGCGCCGAGCTCGAAGTCCGCAGCCTCCTCGGGCTCCGGGTCTTCCTGTTCGAGCATGACGTTGGATTCGAGCACCTCGGCGAGGTGCGCCTGCAGGTCGAGCGTCGGCATCTGCAGGAGGCGGATCGCCTGCTGCAACTGCGGCGTCATCGTCAGCGACTGGCCGAGCTTGAGTTGCAGCGACTGCTTGAGCATCAGGCGGACTCGCGGGAGCGTCCCGGGGACGTCACCTACAGGCGGAAGGACTCGCCCAAGTACACCTCACGCACGCGGGGATTGGCAAGGATTTCCTCGGCCACGCCTTCCGCCATGACGGTGCCGTCGCCGATGATGTAGGAGCGCTGGCAGACCCCCAGCGTCTCGCGCACGTTGTGGTCGGTGATGAGCACGCCGATGCCGCGCGCGGCGAGCTCGCGCACGATGCGCTGGATGTCGAGCACCGAGATCGGGTCGACGCCGGCGAACGGTTCGTCGAGCAGCAGGAAACGAGGGTCGGCGGCGAGCGCGCGGGCGATCTCGACGCGCCGGCGTTCGCCGCCCGACAGCGCCATGCCCGGCGAAGCGCGCACGTGGTCGATGCGCAGGTCGGCGAGGATCTCCTCGCAACGCGCGCGCCGCGCGTCCCGGTCGAGGTCGTCGCGGGTCTCGAGGATCGCGAGGATGTTGTCCTCGACGCTCAGCTTGCGGAACACCGAGGCTTCCTGCGGCAGGTAGCCGATCCCGGCGCGCGCGCGGCGATGGATGGGCAGGTGCGTCAGGTCGAGGTCGTCGATGAGGATGCGACCGGCATCCGCCGGGATCAGGCCGACGATCATGTAGAAGGCCGTGGTCTTGCCGGCGCCGTTGGGGCCGAGCAGCCCGACGACCTCGCCGGCACCGACCTCGAGCGACAGGTCGCGCACCACGCTGCGCTTACCATAGGCCTTCGCGAGGTGGCTCGCCTTGAGGCGCCGTCCGCCGCCCGTGGCCGCGTCACTGCCGGTCATGGATTTCCCTGCGGGGCAGGGGGCTTGCCCTGCGGCTCGGTCGGGGTCTTCGTGTCCGTGCCGGATTGCGGGCGGATCACGATGCGCACCCGCTCGTCGCTGCCGGTGGTCTTGCCGGCTTGCACGCGTTGCGCCGCGATGTCGTAGACCAGTTGCTGGCCGCGGATCTCGCTGCGGCCGTCGCTCAGCCATGCGCCCTCGCGCAAGGTGACGGTGCCGCTGCGGGTCTCGTAGAGCAGCGAGCCGGCGCGTCCCTGGGCCTTGCCGCCGGTCTTCAGGCGCTGCTCGAACTCGGCGGGCTTGCCGCGCACCGTGGCGCGCGCGAGCTGGTTGGCGACGAAATTCACCACGGCCTCGTCCGAGCGCAGCGTGCCGCCCTCGACGTCGATGCGCACCTTGCCGCTGAAGGTCCAGGTCGCGTCCTTGAAGTCGAGACCGGTGGCGCGGGCCCGTTCGGCCTGCACCCGCAGCGGGCCCTGGGTGATGACGACATCGCGGAACAGCAGCGTGTTGCTGCGGTAGTCGACATCGGACGAGGCCGCGTCGAGCACGATCTCGGCGTTGCGTCCCTGCGCGGGCTTGGCTGTCTGCGCGGGCTGGGCGGCCTGCGCGGCGAGCAGCGACGGTGCGGCCGCGAGGAGCGCCACGACGGCGAGCCTGCGGAGCCGCTCGGGGACGGCGCGGGTGTCAGGGTGAGTAGCGGCCATGGACCTTGGAGGACAGTTGCGCCTCGCGGCGGTTCAAGTCTGCCACGAGGCCGACGGCCTCGAGCGTGCGGCCGGCCATCTCGAGACGCACGGCATCGGGCACCGTCACCCGGCCGGCCCCGAGGTCGTAATCGAGGCGCTCGGTGCGGATGCGCAGCGTGCCTTGCCCGGGTGCGGCCTCGCCCTCGAGCGTCACGGCGCCTTGGAGCGATACCGAGCGCGCGTCCTTGGGCAACCGCCCTTGGTCCGCCCGCACCCGCCACGGCGTGTCACCGGGCGGCGCGACGGTCATGTCGACCGCGTCGAGCGAGACGCTGCCGTCCGCCGGATCCTGGCGGATCGTCGCGGCGCGCAAGGTGTAGCGCGGCTTGCCGTCCGCGCCGGTCTCGATGATCTCGGCGCCGCGCGCCGAATATCCCGGGTCCTCGTTGGAGGCGAGCGTGCCGGGCCCGCCGTCGTCCGCGCCCGCGCAGGCCCCGAGCAGCGGAGCCGCGAGCAGCAGCAGCACGGACGCGGCCGATGCGCGCATGTCAGACCACGCCGGCGCGCAGCAGGTCGTGCACGTTGAGCGCGCCCACCAGCCGGCCGTCGGCATCGACCACGGGCAGCGAGGTGATGCGGTGCGTCTCCATGCGGTGCACGGCCTCCGCCGCGAGTTCGCGCGGGCCGATGCTGCGGCAGGGATGCGTCATGACATCGCGCATCAGCGCCGCATGCACGTCGATGCGGCGATCGAGCGAGCGGCGCAGGTCGCCGTCGGTGTACACGCCGATCGCGCGGCCGGCGTCATCGACCACCACCGTCATGCCGAGGCCCTTGCGCGACATCTCGACGAGCCCCTGCGCGACGGGCGTCTCGGCGCTGACCCGCGGCGTGTCGTCGCCGCGGCGCATGACATCCTCGACGCGCAGCAGCAACCGCCGCCCGAGCGCGCCGCCCGGGTGCGAGCGGGCGAAGTCCTCTGCGGTGAAGCCGCGGGCCTCGAGCAAAGCGACGGCGAAGGCGTCGCCCATGGCGAGCGCGGCGGTGGTGCTCGCCGTCGGCGCGAGGTTGAGCGGACAGGCCTCGGCCGGCACGCTCACATCGAGGTGCACCTGCGCGGCGCGCGCCAGGGTGGACTGCGGGTTGCCGGTCATCGCGAGCAAGGGCACGCCGAGCCGTGCGACCGGCGGCAGCAGCGTGAGGATCTCGGGGGTCTCCCCGGAGTTGGAGAGCGCGAGCAGCAGGTCCTCGCGGGTGATCATGCCGATGTCGCCGTGGCTCGCTTCCGCGGGGTGCAGGAAGAAGGCCGGCGTGCCGGTGCTCGCCAGGGTGGCGGCGATCTTGCCGCCGATGTGGCCGGATTTGCCCATGCCGGTGACGACGATGCGCCCCCGGCAGGCGAGCGCGAGGCGGCAGGCGGCAGCGAACGCGGCATCGATGCGGGTCTCGAGGGCGGCGAGGGCGGCCACTTCGGTGGCCAGGGCACGGCGGCCGGCCTCGACCAAGGCTTGGTCGGCCACCGCCTGTCCGTCGGTCGTGCGCGCGTCGGTCATGGGATGGCATCATACCGCCATGAGCATGCATCCCGAAAAAGTCGCCGAACTGATCCGCGCCGGCCTGCCCGGCGCCCAAGTTCTGGTGCAGTCCGACGACCAGACCCACTTCACCGCCCGCATCGTCGCTCCGCAATTCGCCGGGCAGCGCGCCATCGCGCGCCACCAGATGGTGTACCGCACCCTCGGGCCGCTCGTGGGCCGGGAGATCCACGCGCTCAGCATCGAGGCCTTGACCCCCGAGGAGGCCGGCGCCAGCCGGCCGGTCTGAGGGGTCCCGCCATGGACAAACTCCAGGTCACGGGCGGCATCCCGCTCGAAGGCGAGGTGCGGGTGTCGGGCGCCAAGAACGCCGCCTTGCCGATCATCGCCGCGACGCTGCTCGCGTCGGAGCCGGTGGCGATCGGCAACGTGCCGCACCTGCAGGACGTCACCACCATGATCGAGCTGCTCGGCCGCATGGGGGTCACGGTCACCGTCGATGAACGCATGAACGTCGAGGTCGACGCGAACACCCTGCGCCAGCCGGTCGCGCCCTACGACCTCGTGAAGACCATGCGCGCCTCGATCCTGGTGCTCGGCCCCTTGCTCGCCCGCTTCGGGCAGGCCGATGTCTCCCTGCCCGGCGGCTGCGCGATCGGCGCCCGTCCGGTCAACATCCACGTCGCCGGCCTGCAAGCGATGGGCGCGGAGATCACCATCGAGAACGGCTATATCCGCGCCCGCGCCTCGCGCCTGCGCGGCGCCCGCCTCGTGCTCGACACCGTGACCGTCACGGGCACCGAGAACCTGATGATGGCCGCCGCGCTCGCCGATGGTCAGACGGTGCTCGAGAACGCGGCCCGCGAACCCGAAGTGGTGGACCTCGCCAACTGCCTCAATGCGCTCGGCGCCAAGGTGCGCGGCGCCGGCACCGACACCATCGTCATCGACGGTGTCGAGCGGATGCATGGCGGCAGCTATCGCGTGCTGCCCGACCGTATCGAGGCCGGCACTTATCTGGTGGCCGGGGCGATCACCGGCGGCCGCGTGCACCTGAAGCAGGCTGCGCCCGGGCATCTCGATGCCGTGCTCGCCAAGCTGCAGGAGGCCGGCGCGACGGTGACCACGGGCGCGGATTGGATCGAGCTCGACATGCGCGGCCGTCGTCCGCGCGCGGTCGACCTGCGCACCGCGCCGTACCCCGCGTTCCCGACCGACATGCAGGCGCAGTTCGCCGCGCTCGACACCGTGGCCGACGGCGTCAGCACCATCATCGAGACGATCTTCGAGAACCGCTTCATGCACATGCTCGAGATGCGCAGGCTCGGCGCGGAGATCCGCCTCGAGGGCAACACCGCCATCATCAAGGGCGTGCCGAAGCTGCAGGCCGCGCCGGTCATGGCCACCGACCTGCGCGCCTCGGCCTCGCTGGTGCTTGCGGGCCTCGTCGCCGAGGGCCGCACCGTCATCGACCGCATCTACCACATCGACCGCGGCTACGAGGCCATCGAAGAGAAGCTCTCGGCACTCGGTGCCGACATCAAGCGCGTCCCGGGTTGAACATCCCCGGTCACGGGGAGGGCCGGTCGGGGGAAGCGTGAGGCTGGCCGCCGCGGGCCGGCCGTTCAGCGTTGTCGCGGCGGTTGCTCCACCACTTGCAGCTGCGCGTCGGCCGCCTGAGTGCCGCGTTGCACGCCGATCAGCAGCGCCGTGCCGGGTTGCGAGGCGGCGATGCGCACCTGGACCTCCTGCGCACTGGTGGGCGCACGACCCCCGATGCGGGTGACGAGGTCGCCCGGTTGCAGGCCCGCCTGTTGCGCCGGACTGCCTTGATAGAGCTTCACGATCACCACGCCGCCGCGCGCGAGCCCGGCAGCGCGGGCGGTGGCATCGTCGATGTTGGCGACGTCGAACCCGACCCAGCCGCGCACCACGCGGCCGCGCGCCACGAGTTCGCCGACCACGCCGCGCACGAGGTCCACCGGGATCGCGAAACCGATGCCCTCGACGCCCAAGTTGCGCGCGATGATCGCGGTGTTGATCCCGACCAGTTCGCCGCGGGTGTTGATGAGCGCGCCGCCGGAGTTGCCGACGTTGATGGGGGCGTCGGTCTGGATGAAGTTCTCGAACACCGCTACGCCGAGCTGGCCGCGGCCCGTCGCGCTCACGATGCCCTGCGTGACCGTGGCGGAGAGCCCGAGCGGGTTGCCGATCGCGAGCACGATGTCGCCGACGCGCAGCGCCGAGGAGCGGCCGAGCTCGATGGCCGGCAGGTCGCGAAGGTCGATCCGCAGCAGTGCGAGGTCGGTGTCCGGGTCGCGGCCGATGACCTTGGCATCGGCCTCGCGGCCGTCGGCGAGCTGGACGCGGATGGCCGCCGCATTGGCGATGACGTGGTGGTTGGTCACCACTTGCCCCGAGGCATCGACGATCACCCCGGAACCGAGGGACTGCTCGAGGCGTTGGCGGTAGCGGGGACCGAGCTCGCCGAAGGGGTCCTGGAGGATGTTGCGGGGCAGCCGTTCGGTGACGATACGGGCGGCATACACGTTGACCACGGCCGGCGCCGCGCGACGGACGGCGTCGGCGTAGCTCGATGCCGCCGCCTGGCGCACCGGCATGGCCGGATCGACGGCAACTGCGGCCGGGTCCGCCGCGGTGGCGGCAGAGCCGGATTCCTGTGCGCTCTCCGTCGCCGCCCCCGCCCGTCCGGCCTCGGCGCCGGTCGCGGCCCGGCCTGGGCCGTCAGCCAACGCCGCCTGTCGGGCGGCCACCCGCCCGGCCAACAGTTCCGGTCGCCACAGGACGGCGAGGAAGGCGAGCGCCAGCCCGCCGATCAGGGCGCCCGCGAGGAAGACTGCAGGCTTTTGCCATCGCATCATCGAGCTTGCCCGTGAGGGGTCGAGTGGCCGCGCAGCGTGTATAATGCCGCGCTTCCAACGGAACGGCACCTCGGCTTGGCGCGCCGGTCGGCGTGCCGCAGGCGATGCGCCACGAATGGATTGGGGAGATATTTCGCGATGAGTGATCCGGACAACCAGCCCGAAGAAGTCGATACCAGCCGGCGCAAGTTCCTGACGGTGGCCACCGCCGCCACCGCCGCGACGGGCGCAGCCTTCACGCTCGTGCCCTTCATCTCGTCGTGGAAACCGTCGGAACGTGCGCGCGCCCTCGGTGCGCCGCTCGAGATCGACCTCTCGAAGCTCGAGCCCGGCCAGATGATCACCCAGAGCTGGCGCAAGCAGCCGGTGTACGTCGTCCGCCGCACCCCGGAAGCCGTCGCCGGCCTCGCCAAGGTGTCGCCCAGCCTCAAGGACCCGAAGTCCGACGCGTCGGCGCAGCCGGAATACGCCAAGAACGAGATGCGCTCGATCAAGCCCGAGTTCCTCGTGCTGTACGCCGCCTGCACGCACCTTGGCTGCCTGCCCAAGCAGTACTTCACCCAGGGCGATCCGACGCTCGGCGCGGATTGGCCGGGCGGTTTCTTCTGCCCCTGCCATGGTTCGCGATTCGACCTCGCCGGTCGCGTGTTCAACGGGTCGCCGGCGTCGCTGAACCTCGCCGTGCCGCCGCACAAATTCGAGTCCGATACGATGCTCGTGGTCGGCCTCGACGCCACTGCTGAAGGAGTCGTCTGATGGCCGCCCCCCCCGACACCGCGGCCGCCGAGAAGGGCGGTTTTCGTGCTTGGCTCAACAAGCGACTGCCGGTGGACGAATTCGTCGAGTCGCAGCTGACCGGCTACTTCGCGCCCAAGAACTTCAACCTCTGGTACTTCTTCGGCGCGTTGGCGATGCTGGTGTTCGTCATCCAGATCCTGTCGGGCATCTTCCTCACGATGCACTACAAGCCGAGCGAGGCCGAAGCCTTCAACTCGGTCGAGTACATCATGCGCGAGGTCGAGTGGGGCTGGCTCATCCGCTACATGCACTCGACGGGCGCCTCGTTCTTCTTCATCGTCGTCTATCTGCACATGTTCCGCGCGATGCTCTATGGCTCGTACCGCGCCCCGCGCGAATTGCTGTGGATCCTCGGGATGCTGCTCTACCTCGCGCTCATGGCCGAAGCCTTCATGGGCTATGTGCTGCCCTGGGGCAACATGTCCTACTGGGGCGCGCAGGTCATCGTGAACCTCTTCGGCACGATCCCCGTGATCGGGCCGGGGCTGGTCGAGTGGATCCGCGGCGACTACGGCATCGCGGACTCCACCCTCAACCGCTTCTTCGCGCTGCATGTCATCGCGTTGCCGTTCGCCATCGCCTTCCTGATCCTCATGCACCTCGTGGCCTTGCGCCAGACCGGGTCCAACAACCCCGACGGCATCGAGATCAAGGCCAAGCTCGGCGCGAACGGCAAGCCGGTCGACGGCATCCCCTTCCACCCGTACTACACGATCAAGGACCTGTTCGGCGTCGGCGTGTTCCTGCTGTTCTTCTGCGGCGTGATCTTCTTCGTGCCGACCTTCGGCGGGCTGTTCCTCGAGAAGCCGAACTTCGAGCCGGCCAATGCCCTGTCGACCCCGGATCACATCGCGCCCGTGTGGTACTTCACGGCCTTCTACGCGATGTTGCGCGCGGTGCCGGACCAGCAGTTGGGTGCGCTGCTCATGCTGCTCGCCATCGTGGTGCTGTTCTTCCTGCCGTGGCTCGATCGCTCGCCCGTCAAGTCGATCCGCTACAAGGGCTGGATGTCGAAGACGGCGCTCGTGCTGTTCGTCGTGTCGTTCATCGTGTTGAGCTACCTCGGCCTCAAGCCGGCGGACGGTCTCTACGTCATCTTGGCGCGCATCTTCACCGCCATCTACTTCCTCTACTTCATCCTCATGCCCTGGTACACGAGCGTGGAGAAGACCAAGGCCGCTCCGGAGAGGGTCACCTACCATGCATAAGTCTTTCGCCATCCTCGCCGCGGGTCTCGCGCTCTCGGCCCTGCTCGCCGCCCCTGCCGCGCGTGCGGCGGGCCCCGGCCTGCCGGGTGCGTGGCAGACTTGGGAGCCGGGCAACGATGTCTCGAACATCGCCTCGCTGCAGCGCGGCGCCGGCAACTTCATGGGCTACTGCGCCGCCTGCCACTCGCTCAAGTACGTGCGCTACTCGCGCATGGGCGCGGACCTCCAGATCCCCGAGGAGCAGCTCGAGGCGCTGGTGAAGCCGGGCTCCAAGAAGAACGACTACATCATCACGTCGCTGACGGCCGCCGATGGCGAGGCCTGGTTCGGCAAGGCGCCGCCCGACCTGTCGCTGATCAGCCGCTCCAAGGGCAGCGACTACGTCTATCGCTTCCTCAAGACGTACTACCTCGACGACAAGACCACCAACGGCACCAACAACCTCGCGTTGCCGGGCACCGCGATGCCGCATGTGCTGTCGGCATTGCAGGGCGCGCAGGTCCTCAAGACCGTGAAGAAGGACGGCCAGGACACGTTCGAGGCCTTCGAGATCGTCGAGCCGGGCCAATTGACGCCCGAGCAGTACGACGAGTTCCTCCGCGACACGGTGAACTTCCTCGAGTACGCCGGGGAGCCCGTCAAGGCCAAGCGCGAGGCGCTCGGCGTCTGGGTCATGCTGTTCCTGCTGGTGTTCACCGCGCTCGCCTGGCTCCTCAAGCGGGAGTATTGGCGCGACGTGAAGTGAGCCCGCCGGGGCCTCGGCAGTCATGAGCGACGATCAGTCCTTGCCGAGGCGCCCCTACCTGCTGCGTGCCATGCACCAGTGGATGAGCGATTCGGGCATGACGCCGCACGTGCTCGTCGACACCTATCTGCAGGGCGTCGACGTGCCCAAGGCGTACGTGCGTGATGGGCGGATCGTCCTCAACATCAGCCTGAACGCCACCCGCCACCTCGATCTCGGCAACGACCTCATCAGTTTCGAGGCGCGGTTCGGTGGTGTGCCGCGCCTCGTGCGCGTCCCGCTGGCGGCCGTGCTCAGCATCTACGCGCGCGAGACAGGCGAAGGGATGGTGTTCCCGCCCGAGGGCGAGCTCGCGCCGCCGTCGGCGTTGCTCGCGCCGCGGCCGCCCGATGCGCCGACGGCACCGGGCACGAACCACGCCTTGGGCGGGGTGGCGCCGACCGGCTACCCGCCGGTGGTCCGCGATCCTCCGGGGTCGGGAAATCCGCCGGGCACTGCGCCGGGAAGCGGTCGCGGTCGACCGAACCTCAAGGTCGTCAAGTAGGCCGACGCCCTGCGGGGTGGATCATCCGCGTGCCTCGAAGGCGTGGCGGATCCACTCGATCCGCCACGGCTCCGCGTCGGGCGTCACCACCACCACATCGAAACGCACCGGCCAGCGCGCGAGTTCACGCTGCGTCTGCAGCAGTTGGCGCGCGGTGCGCACGATCCGGCGCTGTTTGACCGCATCGACGCTGGCCGCGCCGCCGCCGTAGTCCTCGCGGCTGCGCAGCCGGACTTCGACCACCAACAGGGTGTCCCGGTGCCGGGCGACGAGGTCGAGCTCACCGGTCCGGCGACGGAAATTCCTGAGCAGGATCTGCGCCCCCGACGCTTCGAGATGCGCCGCCGCCAGATCTTCGGCCGTGCGACCGAGGACCTGCCGGTCAGGGCTCATCCAGCAGCCGGAGCGTGCTGTTGCGGATCTCGCCCCAACGCAGGCCCCGTTGGACGCGCCTCGAATCGTCGAGGGCGAGCTGGCCGGTGACGCCCTCGAGTTCACCGCGACCCGCGCCGAAGCGGCCGCTGCGCAGCCCGTCCTGCACGAGCCAGGCGTCATGTCCGAGCGCGAACAACCGGCCGCGGCCTCGCAGGTCGCCCCAGGCCGCTTCGGTCTCGCTGCGCAGCGTCGCGCTGCGTCCGCTGCGGGGCGCGATCATCCAGGGCATGTCGGTGAAGATGAGTCCGTTGAGGTCGGCATCGACACGGCCATCCCAGGCATCCGAGATCGAGTACATCGGGATGTCCGCGGCCGATTCGAACTGCAGTTGCGAACGCAGTTGCCGGATGATCCCCGGCTGGCCGGGCGCGAACAGCAGGTCGACGTCACCGCGCCGCCGCGGCTGGAAGACGAGCGACGTCCCGAGCAGGGACTGCAGCCGCTGGTGCCGGCTCCGGCTCGCGTCGATGCCGAGGGCGCTGCGGACCGCCGGGCCGAGGTCGCGCCCGCGCAGCGTTTGTGTGGCGAGCAGCGTGCCGCCACCGGCCTCGAACTCCTCGCGGAAGGCCGCCAGCACGCGTTGGCCCCAGTCACCGTCCGGCACCAACGCCACGGCGCGACGTCGGCCATCGGCGATCGCGCGCCGTGCCGCGCTCCGCGCTTCTTCTTCGGGCGACAGGCCGAACTGGTAGAACCCGGCGGGGGGCGCGGCCAAGGCCGGCGCCGCCACGGGTGGCGGCAGGAAATTGAGCGCGAGCAGCGGCGGGCCGCCCGGCGTGGCCGCCACGGACGCCGCCGCGGCGGCGACGTCCTCGCGCATCAATGGACCGATCACGAACACGGCTCCGGCGCTGCGCGCCGCTGCGAGCGCGTCGCCGACCGGCTGCGCCGAGATGTCGTAGAAGCGCAGCGGCGGGCGACCTTCGGCCGGCTGTGCATAGAACGCCGCCAGCAGCCCGTCACGCAGTTGCGCACCGACCGCGGCGTTGCGGCCGCTGAGCGGCAGCAGCGCGGCGATGTGTGCGCCAGGTGCGAGCGGGGCGGCGACGAGCGGTGCAGGGGTGCCCGACACGGGGGTGCCCGATGCGGGGGTGCCCGATGCCGATCCGCTCGCTGCGGCGGTCGCGGCGCCCGGTGCAGCGAGCGCCGGTGAGCCGAGGTGGGTCGCGGCCAAGGCGGCGCCAGCCGGGTGATCCGGATAGCGCTTGCGCCAAGCCGCGGTCAGGTTCGCGTTGGCGCTCGCGGGCGCGGTGGCGGCGCGCGCCGCGATCGGTCCCGCCTCCAGCCAGCCGCGCGCCACGGCGTCGCGTCCCGCATCGCGCGGGTCGAGGGTGGTGCCGGATGTCGCCGCGCGCCGCAATTGCTCGAGCAGTCCTTGGCGCAAGGTGGTGCGCTGCGCGGGATCCGAGGCGCGGGCTTCGCGTGCCCGGCTGCTGTTGATGCCCTCCAGCGGACGGTCGGTGGCGAAGGCGAGCCGTTGGCGAAGTTCGTGGTAGCGGTCGAACTCCACATTGGCCGCGGGCGGCGACTGTTTTTCGAGGACCGACCAGCCGCGCGCGGCATCGCCCAGTGCGAGCGCCACCTCGGCCGTCGACAGGTCGCGTGCGAACGTCTGGCGCGCATCGAGCGGCGGCACCAGTGCATCCAGCATGCCCTGCGCCCTGCGCGCATCACCGGCGGACAGCCATTCACGGGCCGCCGACAGGCGCAGGTCGTTGGCGACGCCGCTCGGGGCGAATCCGGCCACGGCTTCGTAATCGCGGGCTGCCGCCGCATGATCCCCGCGCGCCGCGGCGGCCGCGGCACGCTCGGGCGAGGGCGGATCGACCGGGGGTGGCGCGGCGGCGCAACCGGCCAGCAGCGACGCGGCCAGCAATGATGCGGCGAGCAGCCGGGTATGTGGGGTCATCCAGGCCCTCCGGACAGCCTCGGCGGGC
>JBIIVD010000017.1:0-46800 GCA_044339635.1 Steroidobacteraceae bacterium
CGTCCTTCGAGCGGTGTTTGGCGACCGGCTCGAAACCGAGCAGCGAGAACGCCCGCTCGAGCACCGACGGGTCCGGTGCGGCGAATTCGACGAACTCGAAACCATCGAGCCCCATGGGGTTGTCGGCCGCGTTGACGGCCGCGCCGGCGCCGGACCCCGTGGCGGGGTGAAGAAGGGCGTTCATGGGCGCATTATAGTTTCAATTGAAACCAATCGGGCAAGCCCCCTGAGGCCCCGGTCCCCCGAGTCCTTTTGCCCCTCTGGAGTACCGACGCCCTGACCGCCTTCGGTCTACCGTGCGGTCGAGCGTGCGCTGCGTGGCGCCGCGCCGGGTTCCTCGTCGTCCAATTGCCGCAGGAACGACGGGCCGCCGAGCAGCCGCATCTGCGTCATGATCGCCTCGCGTCGCCGCTGCACGCGAGAGGTGGGCGCATCCACCCGCCATCGCTTCGGTGCAGGCAGCACGGCCGCCAGCGTCGCCGCCTCGCGGCGGGTGAGCCTGGCGGCGTCTTTGCGGTAGAAACGCTGCGCCGCGGCCTGCACGCCGTAGGTGCCGCGGCCGAACTCGGCGATGTTGAGGTACACCTCGAGGATGCGTTCCTTCGGCCACAGCAGTTCGATGAGCCCGGTGATGCCGGCTTCGAGCCCTTTGCGCACCCAGCTGCGCCCCTTCCACAGGAACAGGTTCTTGGCGACCTGCTGGGTGAGCGTGCTTGCGCCGCGGACCTTGCCGCCGCGGGCGTTGTGGCGCACCGCCTCGCGGATCGACTCGAAGTCGAAGCCTGCGTGGAAGGGGAAGCGCTGGTCTTCCGAGGCGATCACCGCGAGCGCCGCCTGCGGCGAGATCTTCTCGAGCGCGACCCAGTCGTAGCGGTTGCGGTAGGCGAAGTCGCCGTCGAGCATCGCGCCGATCCGGTCCGACAGCATGAACGCGCTCGTCGGCGGTGGCACCCAGCGCAGCGCGAGGATCACGATGACGAGCGCCGCGCCGGCCGCCAGCACCGTGCGCAGCGCGAGACGCGCGATGCGCAGCGGAGTCAGGCAGCCTCCACCCGTCGCACCGCGGTGATCACGACCTCATCGACGGGCACGTCACCGTGGCCGCGACGGCGTGTGGTCGGCACGGCAGCGATCGCGTCCACGACGTCCATGCCGGAGGTGACCCGGCCGAACACCGCGTACCCGTAGTTGCCCGGCGCGTGGTCCAGGAAGTCGTTGTCGGTGAGGTTGATGAAGAACTGCGAGGTGGCGCTGTGGATGTCGCTGGTGCGCGCCATGGCGAGCGTGCCGCGGCTGTTGCGCAGGCCGTTGGCCGCTTCGTTTCGGATCGGCGGACGGGTGGGTTTCTGCTCGAGGCCGGATGCGAAACCGCCGCCCTGGATCATGAATCCGGGGATGACGCGGTGGAAGAGCGTGCCGTCGAAGTGGCCATCGGCGGCGTATTGCAGGAAATTGGCGACGGACTCGGGCGCCTCCGTGGCGGCGAGTTCCACGGTGAAGTCACCGGCGGTGGTGGAGAAGGCGAGCGTCGGCAGCGGGGCAGGGGACATGGCGGGATTTCCTTGGAGGGTGTGGTCGGATTCAGCGCCGGCCCTCGGTCACGCGCTCGTGGCCGGCCGGATCGGCGTGCGAGACTATGTCAGCGTATCCCTGCGCCGCAAGGCGTGCGCGGACCGCGGCACCCTGGGTGGCGCCGTGTTCGAGCAGCAAGCGGCCGCCCTGCAGCAGGTGCCCGGGCGCGGCGTCGACCAGGGCGTGCAGGTCGGCGAGCGCATCGCGACCGGGGGTGAGCGCCGTCCGCGGCTCGTGACGCAGAGAATCGCCCTGCAGCACCGGGTCGTCGGCCGCGACGTACGGCGGATTGGACACCAGCAACGCGACGCGGCGCGCGCCAAGCGGCGCCACCCAGTCGCCCTCCAGCCATTCGATGCGGTCGAACCCGAGGCGGCGCGCATTGTCGCGCGCCACGGCCAGCGCTGCGCCTGAACGGTCGATCGCGGTGATCGGCCACGTCGACCGTTCCGAGGCGAGCGCGAGGGCGATCGCACCCGACCCGGTGCCGAGGTCGACCACGGCAGGGCAGGTCCCCGTCGCCGCGTGCCACTCGTCGCCGCGCGCGAGCGCCCGCTCGACCAGCAGCTCGGTCTCGGGTCGCGGGATGAGCACGGCCGGATCGACCCGCAGCGCCAGCGACCAGAACTCGCGCTCCCCTGTGAGGTAGGAGAGCGGCACGCCGTCGGCGCGGCGGACCGCCCAGTCCGCCACGCGCGCGGCCTCGGCGGGCGAGACCGGCCGCTCCGGCGCGGCGATCAGCGCGCCGCGCCCGAGGCCGAGGGCGGCGAGCACCAAGGTCTCGGCCTCCCGTCGCGCCTGCGCGCCGAGCGGCGCCCGCAGCGTGTCGGCCACCTGTGCGACGATGTCACCGAGTCGGGATGATCCCTGCATCGCGCAAGTTTGTCATGGCACAAGGTTTGGTACATTCAAAGGCGTGAAACTCTTCCCCTACGACCGTCCCGCCACCGCCGGCGAAGTCCTCGATGCCGGCTTCCTGCTGTTCCGTCGGACCTTGCCGACCTGCCTGCCGTGGTCGCTGCTCGCGGTGTTGCTCGGCAACCTGCCGTCGGTCTACCTGCTCGCCACCGGGCAGTCGCTCTCGTTGCTCGCGCCCAAGGACGGCGTCTGGTGGGGCCTGATGGCTGGGGCGGCGTTGGCGGGTCTCTGGGTCTGGTTGTTGCTCGTATTGCGCCAATATCAGGTGGCAGCGGGTGGACGCCCCGGCCTTTTCGGCGGCGCTTGGGAGGCGATGCGCGCCGTGCCGCGCGCCGTGGCGGTGATCCTGCTGGCGGCGCTCGCCTTGGTGCTCGGCACCTTGTTGCTGGTGCTGCCCGGGATGTACCTCAGCGTGGCCCTGTGGCCCAGCCTGACCGTGCTGATGGTCGAGCGTCCCGGGGTCGGTGCCACGGTCGATCGGTCCTTGCGGTTGGTACGGGGCAGTTGGTGGCACACGGCGACCATCCTCGGCGTCGCCGGCGGTGTGGTGATGGCGCTCTACGTCGTGGGCGTCCTGGTCGGATTGCTGTTCGCCCAGGTCGAAGGCGGCATCGACCGCAGTTCTGCCGCGTTGGTGCTGGGCGTCGTGTCGGGATTGCTGGCGGCGGTGTTCCAGCCCCTGTTCGTGGCGCTCGGCGTCGCGCAGTACCTCGATCTTCGCAGGCGCGAGGCTTGGCGCAAGGAGCCTTCAGCGCCTGCCTCGGCGGACCCGTCCGAGCTCGGATCGGCCGCGCCGGTCGCATGAAGCCCGCGGCATGAGCGGGCAGGGGATCGCGCCGGCACTGTTCCGCCGCCGAGGGCGGGTCGTGTCGCTGTCTGCGGTCCTGCTGCTGTCCTTCGATGCCGGTCGGCCGGCGGCGGCCGATGCGGCGGCCGATGCGAAGGCCGATGCGAAGGCCGATGCGAAGGCCGTGTCGACGCTCGCGTCGGCGTTGCGGGCTTGCACGCGCTCGGTGCGTTCGGATGAGCGCGCCGACCCCTTTGGCCTGGTGCGCGTCGATCTTGCCGGGGAGTGCCCGACGCTCTGGACGGTGCTCGCCGACGAGGGGCGCGTCCTCGGCGGGCGGGAACGGCTCCTGCCCGCCGGATCCGCCACGACCCTGCGGCAGGTCGAGGACCTGACCCGGATCGTCGAATCGGCCACGGATCCCGCGGCCTCGATGCGCTTGCTCCCTGCGGCGCGTCTCTCGCAGATCCTGGCATCGCTCGACCCCGCAGCGCGCGGCGAATTATCGACACGCGCCCGTCTCGCGCGCTGGTGGCGCTCGGTGGTCGGGGAGTTCGATCCCCGAGAGCGTAAACAGACCCGGTCCGGGCCCCGGATCCAGTGGCCGCTCGGCTTCTGGAGCACCGTATCGTGGTTCGCGTTCGGGACCGCTGCGCTCTTGATCGTGACGGTGATCCTGCAGGAGGTCCGCGCCGCGCTCGGACCACGTACTTCGGGTCGCCGCCGCCGCCGTACCCGCGTCTCGTCC
Source organism: Steroidobacteraceae bacterium (assembly GCA_044339635.1). GTDB lineage: Bacteria > Pseudomonadota > Gammaproteobacteria > Steroidobacterales > Steroidobacteraceae > UBA964. Next base: position 4,026 of record JBIIVD010000017.1, read on the forward strand.
GGCGCGCCCGAGGTCGATCTCGCAGCGCTTGCGGCTTTGCCGCCGCGCCGCCGCGCGGGCGAACTCCTGCGGACCGTGGCGGCGCGCTTGCATGCCCACGAATCCTTGCCGCCGCCGACGCCGCTCACGCCGCGCGAGATCGACCGTCTCGCGCGATTGCCGGAAGGGCAGCGTGCCGCCCTGTCGATCATCGCGGCGACCGGCGAGTCCGGCGCCTATGGACGGCGCCCGCCGGATGAGGCGGCGCTTGCCGCAGCGTCGGCAGCGGCGTCGGGCTGGCTCGCGGCGCCGCGGCGCCGGTGGATGCGGAGGGCGCCGCCATGAGAGCGCGATTGCGCGCCTTGGCGCTCGCGCTCGCGGCGCTGTTGCTTTTCTATGGTCTCGCGTTCAGCGACTCGTCGTCCCGCACGGAGGACACGCGGCCCCTCTCGAGCGAGCCCGGCGCCGCCGGCTATACGGCGTTGCGCGACTGGTTCGCGGGTTCGGGCGTGCGCCTGCTCGCGCTGCGCGACGACTATCGCAGCCTCGACCGGCTCACCGGCGACCATCCGACCGGCAATCTCCTCATCATCACGCTGCCGGGCAAGCAGTCGCTGCTCGACCGCGACCTGGTGCCGCTGCACCAGTGGGTCCGGCGCGGCAATTCCTTGCTGGTGTTGGCGGCGCTGTGCGATTCGCCGGAGTGGGCGCCCGCATCGCGTTCGCGCAGTCTGAGCGCCGACGTGGCGATGCTCTCGGGCGTGGAGTCGCCGCGACAGTCGTCTGTGCCCATGCGATTCCTCTCGAGCCCCGCCGTGGCGGCCTGGCGGCCGGTCGCTGCGCATCCGTTGCTGCGTGGGGTCGGGTCGGTGGAATCGCTGTCCGACCGCAGCATGCCGCCCTGCGAGGTGACACCGCCCCCGAGCCGCGGGGCGTTGCCCTTGCTGCGTGCCGCGCAGGGCGGGTCGGATGGTGCATGGCTCTTGCCGCGCGGCGACGGCTGGGTGTTGCTGGTCGCGCAAGCGACGCCGTTCGCCAACCGCGCCCTCGGTCGCGCCGACAACGCCCGGTTCGCGGGCAACATCCTGCGCGAACTCGTCGCGCCATCGGGGATCGTGATGTTCGATGACGGACTGCAGGGTGTGCCGGAGCCCTACGACCTTGGGCGCCTGCTTGCCGACCCGAGGCTGCATGTATCGGCGCTGGCCCTGTTCGCGCTCTGGTTGGCCTGGATCGTCGGCGGCACCCGGCTGCGTTCGCCGTCGCCCGCCCCGCATCCCCCGGGCGCCGCCGCGCTGGTCGCGGCCGAGGCGCGCCTGTTGGCGCGCGCCGTCGAGCCTCGCGAAGCCGCGCGTGCGGCCTTGGACGCCTTCGTCGCGCGACTGCCGGAGGGCGCGCGTTCGGCGCCGGAGGCCTGGTTCGCCACGCGGCCGGGCGTCAGCGCCGCCGACGTCGCCCAATTCGGTGCCTTCCGCCGCCGTCTCGCCGACGGCGGCGGAGTCCCGCTCGATCCCTTCCGCGATCTTCTGACCCGCCTGCGGAGTGCCATCCCATGACCCAAGACGTCCCTGTGCCGATGTCCGATGCTGGAGCCGCATCCGCCGGCGCGCCGGTCGCCGCCTTCGAGCGCGCACTGCAAGCCGAACTCGGCAAGATCGTGGTCGGTGACGGTCGTCACGTGCAGTCGATCGCGATCGCGCTGCTGGTCCGCGGTCACGTCCTGCTGCAAGGGGTGCCGGGCCTCGGCAAGACCTTGCTCGCCCGTTCGCTCGCGGCGGCATTGGGCGGCACGTTCAAGCGCATCCAGGGCACGGCAGACCTCATGCCGGGCGATGTCATCGGCGTGCACGTCTACGATGCGGCGCGCTCGAACTTCGTGTTCCGGCCGGGTCCCTTGTTCGCGGATGTCGTGTTGGTCGACGAGATCAACCGCGCCGGGCCGAAGACGCAGTCGGCACTGCTCGAGGCCATGGAAGAGCGTCAGGTGAGCTCCGAGGGCGAGGTGTTCCGCCTGCCGCAGGATTTCATGGTCATCGCGACACAGAATCCGCGCGAATTCGAGGGTACATATCCCCTGCCCGAGTCCCAGCTCGACCGATTCCTCATGCGCATCGATCTCACCTATCCCGCGCCCGAATTCGAGGCCGAGGTGCTGCGTCGTCATGGCCTGCAGGCGGACGCGTCGCTTGCGCCGGCTCGGCAGCTCGACGCTGCCACGATGGATGCGGCCCGCGCCGCGCTCGGATCGATCTTCGTGTCGCCTGCCATGATCGCGTACGTGCTCGGGATCGCGAACGCGTCCCGCTCCCATCCGCAGGTGTCGGTCGGACTCTCGACCCGTGGCGCCATGATGTTGCTGCGCGCGGCGCGCGCCCACGCCGGCATCCGCGGCGCGGACCATGTCGCGCCGGATGACGTCAAGGCGGTCGCCCCGGCGGTCATCGCCCATCGGCTGTCGCTCACCGCCGAGGCAGCCCTCGAGGGGCTCGCCGACTCGACGGTGGTCGCGGAACTGCTCGCGAGCACTGCGGTGCCGCGTTGACGCACGTCCCGCCATGCACCTGACCGGTCGTTCATTGCTGCTTGCGCTCGTCGGCGTGGTGACCTTCATCGCGGCGCAGTGGTCGAGCGACCCCGACATCGCCGACCTCTGGCGCGCGGTGCTGCTGATGCTCGCGGGCGGACTCGCGTTCGAGGCGGTGGTCCAAGGGCGGGTGCGTCTCGCGGCGAGACTCGTCACGCCCGCTGCCCTGAACCTCGGGCGCGAGAGCGAGACGGGCATCATCGTCACGCACGATGCACGGCGGACCCAGCGGTTACGCTGGATGCCGATCGGACCGGAGGCGGCGCCGGCCGCGGGCGTGTCCCAGCGCGAGATGAGCATCGGCCCCGGTGACCCCGAGGGTGGCACAGCGCTGGTGCCTGACGGGTCGGTGAGCGGCTCGTGGGTCGTGAGGCCGATCCGGCTCGGCACGCACCCGTGGCCCAAGATCCCGGCGCGGCTGCTCGGTCCGCTCGGGCTCGCGTGGTGGGACCGCCCGCTCGACACCGGTGCGACGGCGCGCGTGGTACCCGACCTGCTGCGACGCAGCGGCGCGCGGCTTGCGACTCCGGCGACGGGCGCCCGTCCGCGGCCGCTTCAGGAGGTCGCCCGCGAGATCCATCGCTGGCACGACTGGCAGCCCGGCGATCCGCTGTCGCGCATCGATTGGAAAGTGACCGCCCGCTCGGGCGTGCTCACCACGCGCGAGCTGCGGGATGACCAGCATCTCGAGATGCTCATGGTGATCGATGCCGGATGCGAATCCTCGGCCGGCGATGGCGTGCTCGATGCGCTCGGCACCCGCGTGAACCTCGCCGCGCGCTTGGCGGAAACGGCCTTGGCGCGCGGCGACCGTGTGGGTCTGTTGGTGTTCGCCGACCGCGTCTTGCGCGCGGTGCCGCCGGTGGGCGGTGCGGCCGCGCTTCCTCGGCTGCGCGCGCAGTTGGCTGCGCTGGCGCCTGATGCCCAACCCGCCGATCCCGAAGGCGCCGCCCGCGCCGCGTTGCGGCTGCTGCGTCAGCCGCAGGGCGCCGTGCTGTGGTTCGGCGAGCCGCCGACCGGGGGTCTGCGCGCGTTGGCCGCCCGTCACTCCGTGGTCGTGGTGATGCCCCGTGAGCCGTCGGTGGAAGCCTTGCTCGTCGCGCCGCCGGGCGCGCCCCGGCGATTCTGGACGGCGCTCGCCGCCGAGCGGCATCTGGCCGCGATGCGGTCCAAGGCCGACCAGTGGCGCCAACGCGGTGTCGCGGTGGTCAGCGAGACGCCGGCACGCCTCGAGGCGGCGGTGTGGGCCGCAGTGACCCGCGGTCCCCGCGCCAGTCGACGAGCGCGCTGACCGCCACCGCCAATGCTCCCGCGCCGATGAGCGCCTTGACGGCGAACGGCAGGGAACTGGTCGAGACATACCCCTCGATCAGTCCGCAGAACATCAGCACGATCGCGATTGCCGGCAGCAGCACCGCCGTGCGCCGCACTGCGGCGGCGAACGCGTCGCTGCGGGTCGACTCGCCGGGATGCGCCAAGGCGTCGCCCACGATCGCGCCGGCGGCGCCGGCGGCGCACAGGCAGAAGATCTCCGCCGGTCCGTGCGCGACCACGAAATCGAGCAGCGCGGCGCCGAGGCCGTTCGAGACGCAGAGCGCGGTCAGTGCGCCGAACATCATGCCGTTGACGCCGATGGCGTAGATCGTGCCGAGCGCGAACAGGAACCCGAGCAGCCAGGCCGCCAGCGCGACCACGGCATTGTTGAAGAAGATGGCCCCCGAGATCACCGATGAGGGTGCCACCCCGAGCAGGCCTTCCGTCCAGAGCTCGCCCGCCTGCACCTTCTGCAGCATCTCGGGCGAGGCGAACAGCCGGATCGACTCCGGTTCGACGGTGACGAGACCCCAGCCTGCGAGCGCCGCCACGACGAACCCGAGCAGGGTGGCGCCGAGGAAGGGGCGCAATTCGTGGGTGGCGGCCGGCAGGGTCTCTTCGGCGAATTTGCGCAGCATCTCGCGCAGCGTCGTCGCGTCTTGGGTGAGCCCATGGTGCAGCGCGGCGTGGCGGGTCTCGAGCGCTTCGGTGGAGACCGCATCCGGCGCGTCGCGGCGCGCGAGTGCCAGCCGCTTCGCGACCGCGCGGTGTTCGGTGAGCAGGGCGGAGACCGAGTTGAACCCGCTGCCCGCCGGCAGCTTCATCTCCGCGCGTCCGTCGTCGTAGACGAGCAGGGTGCCGGCGGCGAGGTCGCCGAGGCGTTGACCGCGCCGGTTCGCGAGCGCCATCACGATCCCGACGCCGTAGAAGAGCGGCGCGCTGTCGATCAGGCGGAACAGGTTGCGCAGCATCAGCGCGCCCGGGTTCGGTACGCCGCCCTCGAGCGTGGCGATGCGCAGGCCCGCGAAGCGCTTGCCCGGGCTGATCCCGCGCAGCAGGGTCTCGACGACCGGGTGGTAGAAAAGGAAGATCACCGCCACCGGTATCTCGATCGCGTACGTCCACCAGATGTCCGGTTCGCGCGGCCGCCGCAGCGTGACCTCCAGCGCGTTCGCCGAGGAGTGCAGCACCGCGCCGGTCGCGTACCACGCGAAGGCGAGCGCGATGCGGATGTTGAAGTCGACGGTGAACGCATAGGCCCGCGCGCCGACGCCGGCGATGCGCAAGCGCGCCGCGACGCCCGTGGGACTCGCGCTGACGATCTCCGGTGCGTCGGTCATGCGTCCTCCCCGAGCAGTTCCGCCTGGTGCTCCTGCTGCAAGGGCTCGATCAACGCGTCGAGCCTGCCGTCCATGATGTCCTCGAGCTGGTAGAGCGTGAGCTCGATGCGATGATCGGTCACCCGGCCTTGCGGGAAATTGTATGTGCGGATGCGTTCCGAACGGTCGCCGCTGCCGACCTGCAGCCGTCGTGACCGTGCTTCTTCGGCGTCGCGGCGCTGCTGTTCGGCGGCGCGCAGCCGCGCCTTCAGCAACGACATCGCACGGCTGCGGTTCTTGTGCTGGGAGCGCTCGTCCTGGCACTCCACCACGATGCCGGACGGCAGGTGCGTGATCCGCACCGCCGAGTCGGTCTTGTTGACGTGCTGGCCGCCGGCGCCGGAGGCGCGGAAGGTGTCGATGCGCAGTTCCGCCGGGTTGATCTCCACGTCCTCGACCTCGTCGAGCTCCGGCAGGATGGCGACGGTCACCGCCGAGGTGTGGATGCGGCCCTGCGACTCCGTCGCCGGGACGCGCTGCACGCGGTGCGTGCCCGACTCGAACTTCAGCCGCGAGAAGACGCCGGTGCCGACGACACGGCAGATGACTTCCTTGTAGCCGCCGTGTTCCCCCGGGCTCTCGCTCAGGGTCTCGAGGCGCCAACCCTGCCGTTCCGCGTAGCGCGCGTAGAGCCGCAGCAGGTCGCCCGCGAAGATCGCGGCCTCGTCGCCTCCCGTGCCGGCGCGGACCTCGAGGTAGACGTTGCGGACGTCCCGGGGGTCCACCGGCACCAACATGCGCCGCAGTTCGAGCTCGTCGGCTGCGAGGACCGCGCGGAGCCGCTCGACCTCCTCCTCGCCGAGGCCGCGCATCCCGGCATCTGGGTCGGCGGCCAGCGCTCGCGCGGCGGCGAGCTCCTGCTCGTGGCCGATGAACCCGCGCCAACGCTCCGCCAAGGGCGTCAACCGTGCGTACTCCATCGAGGCCTCGCGGAACTGGGCGGAGCCGCCATCGATCGCCGGGTCGGCCAGCGAGCGACCGAGCTCTTCCCAATGTTCGGCTTGCCGTTCGAGGCGTCGCCGGAGGGTCTCTTTCATCGGCGAAGGGTGGGGCAGGTCATGGTCGGGGGATTGTGTGTGCCATGTCCCACCCTGACAAGCCGTGTCCGCACCCGGGGACTGCGGTTCCGCTATAGTGAATGGACGATGCCTCATCTGCGCCCGTTGTCCACCACCCTTGCCGCTGCGGTGTTGCTGTTCGCCGTCGCGCCTCCCGTTTTTGCGCAAGAGGCGGGTCGCCCACCCGTCTCGCCGCCGGCATCCGGAGAGGGGCGTCAGCCGCCGGTCCCGCAGAGCGCCGGCGAGCGGGGGCTCGCCGAAGGCGACTGTCGGGCCGCCGCCGAGGGTTTCCTTGAAGACGCGCGTGCCTCCCGCGATCCCGCCGTCGCCTACCGTGCGACCGAGATCGGCCAGGCCTGCCAGCACTTGCCGGCGGCGTGGGCATCGGCGCAGCGTCTGCTCGTCCTCGATCCTGAGAACGTGGAGGCGTTGCGGCTCGTCGGCAACGTGGCGATCGCCACGGCGCGTTACGAGGAGGCGCGCAAGATCTTCTTCGGCCTGCTCGCCAAGCCGGATGTCGAGCCGGACCGGGCACTGCGCGAGATCCTGCCGCCGCTCGCGGAGGGCGATCTGGCGCCGCACGCCTGGCAGGTGTTCAAGGATGTCCCGGGGCGCGACGGACTCTCGCCGCCAGTGCTGTCCTCATTGGCGCGCATGGCCTGCAACGCCGACAACCTGGCGCGCTGCCGCGCGCTGATCGCCGAAGCCCGCGCCAAGGGCGGTGGCAACGACGCGGCCACGATCCGTCTGGCCGCCGCCGAGGCTGCGGCGTCTGGCGATGCGGACCGAGCGCTCGCCGAGGCGCAGCTCGTGGCGCAGGGCGACCCCGAGAACCACCGCTTCGCAGTCGTCGAGACGCTGCTGACGCTCGACCGGCGGGTCGAGGCCCGGGCAGAGATCGAGCGCATCGCCGCAGAGCCCGCGCACGCCGTCGAAGCGGATCGTCGTCTTGCGCTGCTCGCGTTCAGCGAGGGCGATTACCTCGATGCCGAGCGGCGTTTCTCGGCGCGGATCCAGCGCAACGAGGGCACCGGCGAGGGGTTGTTCTATCTCGCCATGATGGCCGAGCGCCTCGGTCGCTCCGATGCGGCGCTGCCGGGCTACGAGGAACTGGTCCGTGCCGGGGCCGGTCTCGCACCGCGCAGCCGCGCGGCACGCCTGCTCGTCGCGCGTGGCGAAGCGCCGAAGGCGATGCGGCTCTTCGACGACTGGCTGCGCAGCGGTCGCGGCGATTTCATCGACACCGAGCTTGCGCGGGCGCGCGCGCTGTCCGACGGCGGGATGCGCGCCGAGGCGGTGCAGGGGATCGACATCGCGCTCAAGCGCCATCCCGAGCACCACGAGCTGCGCTACCAGCGTGCCGTGGAACTCGATGGGGCGGGGCGCAGCCGCGAGGCGATCAAGGAATTCGAGGCGCTGCTGAAGGAGCGGCCCGACGATGCCAACGTGCAGAACGCCCTCGGCTACACGCTGGCGGACCGCAAGAGATCGCTCAGCCGGGCGGAGCGCCTGATCCGCTCCGCGCTCGAGCAGCGCCCGGACAATGCCGCATTCCTCGACAGCCTCGGTTGGGTGCGTTACCGGCGCGGGGACAAGGCGGGCGCGCTGCCGCACCTTGAGCGTGCTTGGCGCCTCTCCTACGAAGGCGAGATCGCCGCCCACTGGGGGGAGGTGCTGTGGTCCATGGGCGATCAGGCCGGCGCCCGCAGTGTCTGGGCGCGCGCACTGGTGACGGCGCCGGACTCCAAGCCCCTGCGCGCCACCCTCGAACGCTTCACCGGGGCGGCGCCGGACCGCAAACCCTGAGTCCGCTGCGGTGAGGTCGTCCGCTGCCATGAGGCCGTCTGCCATGAGGCGGTCTGCTGCGACGGGGCGGTCAGCGTCACCGCTGCGCCTCCTGCTCCTCCCTTTGCTGCTGTGCCTGCCGGGCTTCGGGGGCTGCGCCGCCCTCGGCGGACGTGCCGCCGAGCCCGTCTTGCCGAGTCTCGAGCTTCCCGTGGCCTGGGAGGCTCGCCGCAGCGCGTTGCAGGGTTGGCCCGGCTACGACCTGCGGGGACGCGTGGCGGTGGCGAAGGGCGAGGACGGTTTCTCGGGCAACCTGCGGTGGCTGCAGCGGCCTGCGCTCACCCGGATCGAGCTCGACGGTCCCTTGGGCGTCGGCGGCGCGCAGTACGAATTCGCGCCGGGCGATGACGCCTCCGCGCTCGAGCAGGCGCTCGGCGCGCCGGTGCCGCTCGCAAGCCTGCGTTACTGGCTGCTCGGCGTCCCCGATCCCGACCCCGCACTCGCCGCCGAGGAGTCGCTGGAGCCGGCCGGCGGCCGGCTCGCCAACTTGCGGCAGGCGGGTTGGGAGATCGCCTATCCGCTCTATGCCCCGGTCGCGGGCAGCCGCCTCGAACTGCCGCAGCGCATCGAGGTGCGGCGTGAAGGCCTGCGGCTGCGGCTGTGGGTCGATGTCTGGCAGGGCGCGCCGGCGGAGGGCGCGCCGTCGGAGGGGGGGCGTTGAGCATGGATCTGCAGTGGTGGCCGGCGCCCGCCAAGCTCAATCTTTGCCTGCATGTCACCGGCCGCCGTGCCGACGGCTATCACGAGCTGCAGACCGTGTTCCAGATCATCGACCTCTGCGACTTGTTGTCCTTCGAGATCGATACCACGGGGCAGATCGCGCGCGTCGATGACGCCGCAGCCGCGCCCGGTCCGCTTGCGGCAGTGCCTCCCGAACAGGACCTCGTGGTGCGTGCCGCCCGTTCGCTGCAGGCGGCCTCGGGCACGCCGCTCGGCGTGCGTATCCGGGTGCGCAAGCGCATCCCCATGGGCGGCGGATTGGGCGGCGGCAGCTCGGATGCCGCCACCACGCTGCGCGCGCTCGATGCCCTCTGGGGCACCGGGATGGGGGTGGACGAACTCGCCCGTCTCGGGCTCGCGCTCGGCGCCGACGTGCCGCTGTTCGTGCGCGGACGCTCGGCGGTGGGCGAGGGCGTCGGCGAGCGGCTGACCCCGGTGGACCTGCCGCCGCGCTGGTTCCTCGTCATCCATCCGGGCGTCTCGGTGCCCACGCGCGACATATTCCAGGCGCCGGAACTGCGCCGCGACACGCCTCGGCGCTCCATCCCCGAACTCCTCGCCGGGCCCGGTCGCAACGACTGCGAACCCGTGGTTCGCGCCCGCGTCCCGGAGGTCGCCCTGGCCCTCGACTGGCTCGGCCGTCACGCGCCGGCGCGGCTCACCGGTACCGGCGCCTGCCTGTTCGCGGCCTTCGAGTCTGCGGCGGCCGCCGAGCGCATCGCGGCGCGGGTCCCGGACCCTTGGCGGGCCTGGGTGGTGAGGGGGCTTGCGACCGTTCCCGCGCCAGTTCCCTGAATTGACAGTCAATTCCCCCGTCCGCACAATACCGCCCCTTTTGCTGTGGGGGTAGGGACGACCCTCCGCGGCGGACCGGGACACCGCATCGACTGCTGGGGTGTCGCCAAGTGGTAAGGCAGCGGGTTTTGATCCCGCCATTCGGAGGTTCGAATCCTTCCACCCCAGCCACTCGGTCACCCCGGTCACTCGGGTCCGCCGTTCCGGACGATTTTTGGGAGTTCCGCTTGGACAGCCAGACCTTGGCGCTCTTCACCGGCAACGCGAACCCCGCGCTGGCGCAGGACATCGCGCGGCACTTGATGGTGCCGCTCGGGCGTGCCGTCGTCGGCCGCTTCAGCGACGGTGAGGTCAACGCGGAACTCATGGAGAACGTGCGCGGCCGCGACGTCTTCATCGTGCAGCCCACCTGCCCGCCGGTGAACGACCACCTCATGGAACTGCTGATCATGGCCGACGCCTGCCGCCGTGCCTCGGCGCGCAGCGTCACTGCGGTCGTTCCCTACATGGGCTACTCGCGCCAGGACCGCCGCCCGCGCGCCACGCGCTCGGCGATCTCCGCGAAGCTCGTCGCCAACATGATGTCGGGCGCCGGCATCTCGCGCGTGCTCACCGTCGACCTGCACGCCGAGCAGATCCAGGGCTTCTTCGACATCCCCGTCGACAATGTCTACGCCTCGCCGGTGCTGCTCGGCGACGCCTGGAAGCAGGGCTACAAGGACATGATCGTCGTGTCGCCGGACGTCGGCGGCGTGGTGCGAGCCCGTGCGCTCGCCAAGCGTCTCGACGACATCGAGCTCGCGATCATCGACAAGCGCCGTCCGCGGCCCAACGAATCCAAGGTGATGAACATCATCGGCGAGGTCGCCGGCAAGACCTGCGTGCTGATCGACGACATGGTCGACACCGCGGGGACGCTGTGCATCGCCGCGCAGGCCCTGAAGGACGAGGGCGCGGTGCGCGTCGTCGCCTACATCACCCATCCGATCCTCTCCGGCAGCGCCGTCGAGAAGATCGCCAAGTCCGCGCTCGACCAGCTGGTGGTGACCGACACCATCCCGCTGTCGCCCGCGGCGCGCCAATGCCCGCAGATCCGCCAGCTTTCCGTGGCGGGGCTGCTCGGCGAGACGATACGGCGGATCCGCGACGAAGAGTCCGTGAGTTCGTTGTACGTCGACTGAAGCCCGTTCTGGTCGCGGAACGGGTCCCTCACATCCTCAGGAGTCCCACAGATGAAAATGTCCATCGAACTCGGCGCCGAGTTCCGCAACGACGAAGGCAAGGGTGCGAGCCGCCGCCTGCGTCACGCGGGTCGCGTGCCGGCCATCCTCTACGGCGGCAAGCAGCCGCCGCGCATGCTCTCGCTCGACCACCAGAAGCTCGTGACGCTGATCGAGGACGAGAAGTTCTACTCCAGCATCATCGGCGTCAAGGTCGGCGCCGAGACGCAAGCGGCGATCGTCCAGGACCTGCAGATGCACCCTGCCAAGCCGCAGGTGCTGCACGTCGACCTGTTGCGCGTGTCGGCCGACGAGAAGATCCGCCTGCGCCTGCCGATCCACTTCAAGGGCGAGTCCATCAGCCCGGGCGTCAAGCTGCAGGGTGGCCTCGTCTCGCACCGCCTCGCCGACATCGAGGTGCTGTGCTTGCCGAAGGACCTCCCGGAGGAGATCGTGCTCGACCTCTCGCAGATGAAGCTCAACGAGACCCGGCACATCTCCGACATCCCGCTGCCGGCCGGCGTCGTCGCCACCGCGGTGGTGCAGGGCAAGGACCAGGTCGTGGTCTCGATCCACAGCCCGCGTGCCGAGGAGCCGGAAGCCAAGGCCGCCGAGACGGCGGCGGCTCCCGCTGCCGACGCCAAGAAGGAAGAGCCCAAGAAGGACGCCGCGAAGAAGTGATCGCGCGGCGACCTGGTGTCAACGGAGGCCGCCCCTGTGGCGGCCTCCTTTTTTGAGGAAGTCGGGTGGCGGGCACCGCGCTCAAGCTCATCGTCGGTCTCGGCAATCCGGGCGCCAAGTACGCCCGGACGCGCCACAACGCCGGTTGGTGGTTCGTGGATGCGCTCGCGCGTCGCCATGGCGCCGAGTTCCGCGCCGAGTCCCGCCACCAGGGCGAGGTGGCGCGGCTGCGCCTGCCGTTGCCGGGCGGTGCCGCGGCCGAGCTCTGGTTGCTCAAGCCCACGACCTTCATGAACAAGAGCGGTGGTTCGGTCGCCTCGCTCGCGCATTTCCACCGGATCTCCGCGGCGGAGATCCTCATCGCGCACGATGAACTCGACCTGCCTGCAGGCACCGTGCGCTTCAAGCTGGGCGGCGGCCACGGCGGCCACAACGGCCTGCGCGACACCAGCCTCGCGCTCGGTCCGGACTATTGGCGGCTGCGGCTCGGCATCGGTCACCCCGGCCACAAGGACCTCGTCCTCGACTATGTGCTGCAGCGCGCCACACCCGAGGATGAGCGCGCCATCGAGGCGGCGGTCGACCGCGCGCTCGACGCGCTGCCGGTGCTGCTCGTCGAGGGTGCCGAGAAGGCCATGAACCGCCTGCACACCAAGGACTGACCCCTCAGGACTTTCACCAAGGACGCTCACCATGGGAATCAAATGCGGCATCGTCGGCCTGCCCAACGTCGGCAAGTCGACCCTCTTCAACGCGCTCACGCGCGCGGCCATCGCGGCGGAGAACTACCCGTTCTGCACCATCGAGCCGAACGTCGGCATCGTGCCGGTGCCCGATCCGCGGCTCGATCAGCTGGCCGCGATCGTCAAGCCCGAGCGCATCCTGCCGACCACGGTCGAGTTCGTGGACATCGCGGGCATCGTCAAGGGTGCCTCCACCGGCGAGGGCCTCGGCAACAAGTTCCTCGCCAACATCCGCGAGGTCGACGCCATCGCGCACGTCGTGCGCTGCTTCGTCGACGACGACGTGGTGCATGTCAGCGGCCGCATCGACCCGCTGTCCGACATCGAGATCATCAACACCGAGCTCGCGCTCGCAGACCTCGAGACCGCCGACAAGGCCCTGCAGCGCGCCGAGAAGGCCGCCAAGGCGCAGGACAAGGACGCGATGAAGGCCCGCGAGGTGATCCGCAAGGTGCGCGACGCGCTCGATGCCGGCACGCCGGTGCGCGCCGTGTCGTTCGACGAGACCGAGCGGCCGATCGTGCGCGGGCTGCAGTTGATGACCTACAAGCCCGTGCTCTATGTCGCCAACGTCGCCGAGGGCGGCTTCAAGGACAACGCGATGCTGGAGGCCGTCAAGGCGCTCGCCGCGAAGGAAGGCGCGCAGGTGGTCGCCGTCTGTGCGGCGATCGAGGCCGAGATCTCGCAGCTCGAGGACGCCGACCGCGCCGAGTTCCTCAAGGACCTCGGCCTCGAGGAGCCTGGCCTCAACCGCGTCATCCGCGCCGGCTACGCGCTGCTCGGCCTGCAGACCTATTTCACTGCGGGCCCGAAGGAAGTCCGCGCCTGGACCGTGCGTGAGGGCGCCACCGCGCCGCAGGCCGCGGGCGTCATCCACACCGACTTCGAGCGCGGGTTCATCCGCGCCGAGGTGATCGCCTTCGAGGACTACATCGCGCTCAAGGGCGAACACGGCGCCAAGGACGCCGGCAAGCTGCGCCTCGAGGGCAAGGAGTACATCGTCCGCGAGGGTGATGTCATGCACTTCCGCTTCAATATCTGAGTGGCGTACGCCGGAGCACGGACCCCTGTCTGACGCCCCCCATGCCTGACGCCCTGCAAGCCCTGCTCGTCTCCACGGGCGTCGTCGCACTCGCCGAGATCGGCGACAAGACGCAGTTGCTCGCGCTGGTGCTGGCGGCCAAGTACCGAAAGCCCGTGCCGATCATCCTTGGCATCTTCGTCGCGACCCTGCTGAACCACGCCCTGGCGGGCGTCGTGGGCGCGTGGGTGGCGGCGACGGTCGGCCCAGAATGGATGCGGTGGATCCTCGGGGTGTCGTTCATCGCCATGGCGGCCTGGATCCTCGTGCCCGACAAGGTGGACGACGGGGAGACCGCCGCGAGCCCGCGGCACGGCGTGTTCCTCGCCACCTTGGTGGCGTTCTTCCTGCTCGAGATGGGCGACAAGACCCAGATCGCGACGGTCGCCCTGGCCGCCCAATACGCCAGCCTCTGGGCGGTGGTCGCCGGGACCACCCTCGGCATGATGATCGCCAATGTGCCGGCGGTGCTGCTGGGCGAGGTGGCCGCGACGAAGTTGCCGATGCGGCTGGTGCATGGCATCGCGGCCGCCCTGTTCCTGCTGCTCGGCGTACTGGTGCTGGCGGGGGTAGGGGGCTGATCCGCCCGCAGTGGGGGGGGCGCTGACGCACGTCCCCCGGTGGGTCGGCGCATGCGCGATAGGGATAATCCCCGGTTCCCCGACGGTTTCCCCTCGGGGGATTTCACCGCAATGCCATGTTTTGTGGTAATATTAAATTGTTTTTTGTCAATGTTTTGAGGGCCTTGCCATGTTGAACACCCGTCCGGCCGTCGTGGTCACCTTTCTTTTGGGCGCCGCGCTGCTCGCGCCGGTCGCCTCCGCCGAGGCTCCCTGGGAGCGCACCGACTGGATCGTCCGCGGTGGCGTGAGCCAGGTCGACCCGAAGTCCCGCGACCTCGCGCTGTCGCCGACGGCGAAGCTCGGCGTCGATGACGACACCGGCTTCTCCTTCGACGTGACGGCCATGCTGTCGCAGAAGTGGGGCCTCGAGCTCTTCGCTGCCCCGGCACAGAACCATCGCACCACCTCCGACACCGCCACGGCGAGCACGCCGTTCGGCAAGGTCGAGCCGCTCATCCAGACGCTGACCGGCCAGTACCACTTCAACCCGCTCGGTCGCGCGCGTCCCTACCTGGGCGCGGGCGTCGGCTACGCCCAGTTCTCGGGCGAGCAGCCGGCCGGGCTTTCCCTGGGCCGCTCCTGGGGCCCGACCGCCGTCGCCGGCATCGACCTCGGCGTCACCCAGCGCTTCTTCGTGAACCTCTCGGCCCGCTGGGTCGACATGGACTCGAAGGTCAAGCTGAACGGCAACCGCGTCGGCGACGTCGCCCTCGATCCGATGATCTACTCGGTCAACCTCGGCTACCGCTTCGGCGCCACGGCCGCCCCGGCGGTGGTCGCCGTCGCGGCGATCGCGCCCGCGGTGGTGCCGAAGCCGGCTGCCCCGCTCGACAGCGACGGCGACGGCGTCATCGACCCGAACGACATGTGCCCGGACACCCCGCGCGGCACGCGCGTCGGTCCGCAGGGCTGCCCCTGCGACCTCACGCTCAAGCTGAACTTCGCCTTCGACTCGTCGGCACTGACCGATTCGGACAAGGCCCAGCTCGATGCGGCGGTGGCGGAGCTCAAGCGCCTCAACTGGACGAGCGGCGTCATCGAGGGCCACACGGACTCGATCGGCTCCGATGCGTACAACCAGAAGCTCTCCGAGCGTCGCGCCGAGACCGTCCGCGCTTACCTCGCTGCCCAGGGCATCGCGGACTCGCGCATGGTCCCGACCGGTTTCGGCGAGAGCCAGCCGGTGGCGGACAACAAGACCGCCGAGGGCCGCGCGGAGAACCGCCGCGTCGTCCTGCGCCGTACGGACTGCGACAAGCCGCAGTAAGTCCGGCCCATGCCGCAGTTCGGGCCTTAGGGTCCGGCCTGCAGACCGGCTCCACCGCCGGTGTCGCGCAAGCGGCACCGGCGGTGTCGTTTCAGGGTGGTGAAAACGGGGCTCGGTCGGGCCCGAACTCGGTCGGGCCCGAACTCAGTCTGGCTCGAATTCGACCAGTGTGACGCCTTCTGCCACCTGTGCGCCTTCGCTGGCGCGGAGCTGCGAGACGATGCCGTCTGCAGGGGCGGTCAGCACATGCTCCATCTTCATGGCTTCGAGCGCGAGCAGGGGCGTGCCGCGGCGGACGCGGTCGCCCGCCCGCACGAGGATTGCGACGATGCGTCCGGGCGTCGGGGCCCGCAGTCCGTGATCGAGCGTTTCGGCGGTACCGACCGGATCGCGGGGGTCGAGGATGCGCAGGGTCGCGTCCCGGCCTTCGGCGCTCGCGTGTACCGTGCCGCCGTGGCCGGGGCCCTGCAGCACGACCACCGAGATCGTGCAGCGGCTGCCATCGATCGATACCCGCAGCCGACCGCTGCCGTCGGGCGCCGCCTGCAGCGCGCATGCCGGGCCATCGTCCCATCGAAGCTGCCAGCCGTCCGCCTGCGGCGTGAGCCACGCCTTGCGTCGTTCGTCGCCCGCTTCGACGGTCAGGCGACGTCGAGCGCTGCCGACCAGGCGGAATCCGTCCGTCGCGTCCCAAGGTGAGCGGGCGCCCTGTCGGTCACGCGAGGCGTGATCGTGCTCTTGGAGGAGCCAGGCCACGAGTGCGCCAGACCACAGCAACTCCGGGACAGGATCGGTCGTCTCCTGCAAGGCCGCGTGCTCGCGCTCGATGAGCGCGGTGTCGAGGTCGCATTCGCGGACCGAGCGGGTCGCGAGCAGGCGGCGCAGAAACCCGAGGTTGGTACGCGGGCCGACGACGACGGTATCGCGCAGCGCCGCCTGCAGGCGGTCGAGCGCCTCGGTGCGGTGCGAGCCGTGCGCGATGATCTTGGCGATCATGGCGTCGTAGTGCGGCGTGATCTCATCGCCGGTCTCGACACCCGCGTCGATGCGCACACCCGGCCGCTGCTCCGGTGCCTGCCAGGCCAGCAGTCGGCCGGGCGAGGGCAGGAACCCACGCGAGGGGTCCTCGGCATAGAGGCGCACTTCGATGGCGTGTCCGTCGAGCCGGACCTGCTCTTGTGCGAGCGGCAGGGGCTCGCCGCCGGCGATGCGCAATTGCCACTCGACGAGGTCCAGCCCGGTGATCTTCTCCGTCACCGGATGCTCGACCTGCAGCCGCGTGTTCATCTCCATGAAGAAGAACGTGCCGTCCGGGGCGGCGATGAACTCGACGGTGCCGGCGCCGACATATCCGACGCGTTGCGCAGCGGCGACCGCGGCGCGACCCATGGCGGCGCGGCGCTCCGCGGTCATGCCGGGCGCAGGCGCCTCCTCGAGGACCTTCTGATGGCGCCGCTGGATCGAGCAGTCGCGCTCGCCGAGGTGGATGCAGCCGCCGTGGCGGTCGGCGAAGACCTGGATCTCGATATGCCGTGGTCGCTCGATGAACTTCTCGAGCAGCACGCGCGCGTCGCCGAAACTTGACTGCGCCTCGCGTTGGCAGGCGGCGAGCGCCGCCGCGAAGTCCTCGGCGCGGTCCACGCGCCGGATGCCCTTGCCGCCGCCGCCTGCGCTCGCCTTGATGAGCAGCGGCCAGCCGATGCGCACCGCCTCGGCCGCGAGGTATGCAGGTTCCTGTCGCTCGCCGTGATACCCGGGCGCGAGCGGCACGCCGGCCTCCTCGAGCAGCCGCTTGGCCTCGGATTTCGAGCCCATCGCCCGGATCGCTGCGGGCGGCGGGCCGACGAAGACGAGACCTGCGTCGGCGCAGGCTTCGGCGAAGCGCGCGTTCTCGGACAGGAACCCGTATCCGGGATGCACGGCATCGGCGCCGCTGCGCCGCGCGGCGGCGAGCAGCGCGTCGATGTCGAGATAACTCTGCGCAGCGGCCGCCGGTCCGATGCGTTCGGCACGGTCCGCGAGACGTACATGCCATGCGCCCGCGTCGGCGTCCGAGTGCACGGCGACCGTCTCGATGCCGAGACGCCGGGCCGTGCGGATGATCCGGCAGGCGATCTCGCCGCGGTTGGCGATCAGCAGCCGGCGCGGCAGGCGGGGCGAGGGCGCTGTCATGGCTTCTCCCGCCGGGCTTCGGCGGCCGCGAGCACCGCGCCGAGCCGCGTGCGCGCCTCGTCGGAGGCACGGGCGTCGGCGATGCACTCGGCGGTACGCCGGATGAGAGCCTCGTCGATCGGCCGGTCCGCGATGCCGCGCAGCAGCCGCTTGGTCTCGGCCAGCGCCCGTGGGCCGCAGGCCTCGAGGGCGGCCGCGAGCGGCGCGATGGCCGCATCCAGGCCCTCCGGCGCCACGCACTCGTGTACGAGCCCGATGCGCAGTGCGGTCGCCGCGTCGAAAGCCTCGGCGGTCGTCATGTACCGCATCGCTTGTCGGTAGCCGACCGCCCGCAGCACGTAGGGTGAGATCATCGCCGGCACGATCCCGAGCTTCGTCTCCGTGAAGCAGAAGCGGCTGTCATCCGCGGCGATCGCGAGGTCGCAGGCGGCGGCCAGGCCGATGGCGCCTGCGAAGCAGGCGCCATGCACCCGCGCGATCGTGGGCTTGGGCGAGCCGTCGAGCGCCTGCAGCAGGCGCGCGAACCGCCCGGCGTCGGCGATGTTCTGCTCGCGGTCGTAGGTGGCGGCGCGTCGCATCCAGTCGAGGTCGGCGCCGGCGCAGAACGCCTTGCCGCGCCCGCCGAGCACCAACACCCGCACCGAGTCATCCGCGGCGAGCTGCTGCAATGCGGTGGTCAAGGCGTCCATCACTGCCTCATCGAGGGCGTTGCGCCGCTCGGGTCGCGCAAGCCAGAGCCGTGCGATACCGCCCTCGCGCTCCAACTCGAGCCCTACGGTCCCGGATCCGTCTGGGTGCTGCATCATCGGGTCGTCCTCACATGCGGAACACGCCGAAGCGCGTCTCGGGGATCGGCGCGTTCAGCGTCGCCGCGAGGCCGAGTGCCAGCACCCGGCGGGTGTCCGCCGGATCGATGACACCGTCGTCCCAGAGGCGTGCACTCGCGTAGTAGGGATGGCCTTGGACCTCGTATTGGCGGCGGATCGGGTCCATGAAGGTCTGCTGATCCTCATCGCTCCAGTCGCCGCCCTTGGCCTCGATGCCGTCGCGGCGCACCCGCGCCAGCACCTGCGCCGCCTGCTCGCCGCCCATGACGCTGATCCGCGCGTTCGGCCACATCCAGAGGAGCCGCGGCGAATACGCCCGTCCGCACATCGCATAGTTGCCGGCGCCGAAGCTGCCGCCGACCACGACGGTGAGCTTGGGCACCTTGGCGCAGGCGACCGCGGTCACCATCTTCGCGCCGTGCTTGGCGATGCCCTCGTTCTCGTACTTTCGGCCGACCATGAAGCCGGTGATGTTCTGCAGGAAGACGAGCGGGATGCGGCGCTGGCAGGCGAGCTCGACGAAGTGCGCGCCCTTGACCGCCGACTCCGAGAACAGGATGCCGTTGTTGGCGACGATCGCGACCGGGATGCCCTCGATGTGCGCGAAACCGGTGACGAGCGTGGTGCCGTAACGCGCCTTGAACTCGTCGAACTCGCTGTCATCGACCAGCCGTGCGATGACCTCGCGGATGTCGAACGGCGTGCGCAGGTCCGTCGGCACGACGCCGTGCAGGTCCGCGGTCGGGTAGCGGGGCGGCCGCGGTTCGCGCAGCACGACCGATGGCCGGTGCGCCGCGCCGAGACGCGCGACGATGCCGCGGGCTCGGGCGAGGGCGTCGGCATCGTCCGCGGCCAGATGGTCGACGACACCGGACAGGCGGGTGTGTACGTCACCGCCGCCCAAGTCTTCGGCGCTGACCTCCTCGCCGGTCGCCGCTTTCACGAGCGGCGGTCCGCCGAGGAAGATCGTCCCCTGCTCGCGCACGATCACCGACTCGTCGCTCATCGCGGGCACATAGGCGCCCCCGGCCGTGCAGCTCCCGAGCACCACGGCGATCTGCGCGATCCCCTCGGCCGACAGGTTCGCTTGATTGAAGAAGATCCGCCCGAAATGCTCGCGGTCGGCGAACACCTCGTCCTGGTTCGGCAGGTTGGCGCCGCCCGAATCGACGAGGTAGACGCAGGGCAGGCGGTTCTCGCGGGCGATCTCCTGTGCGCGCAGGTGTTTCTTGACGGTGACGGGATAGTAGGTGCCGCCCTTGACCGTGGCATCGTTGCAGACGATCACGCACTCGCGGCCGGCGATGCGGCCGATGCCGGTGATGATCCCGGCACAGGGGGCCTCGTCGCCGTACATCCCGCAGGCGGCGAGCGGCGAGAGTTCGAGGAATGGCGACCCCGGGTCGAGCAGCGTCTCGATGCGCTCGCGGGGCAGCAATTTGCCGCGGGCGAGGTGACGGGCGCGGGCGGCCTCACCGCCGCCTGCGGCGGCCGCGTCGAGCTTGGTCCGCAGGTCGTCCACCAGCGCGCGCATCGCTGCCGCGCGCTCGCGGAACGGCGCGCTGCCCGGGTCGAGCGCGGATTCGAGGATCGCCATGTCACCTCCCTGTCCCGCCGCGCGCTCGCGCTATTGCAGGACACCATTATATTGTCGGACAATCCTACCATCATCGAGGTCGGAGGCAAGACATGCCCGGGTTGGAAGCGTTCGCGATCGATCCCGTCGAGGGCGACTCTGCTGCCGAGGTGCGCGAGGCGGTGCGCCGGTTCGCGCAGGCGCGCATCGCGCCGCTCGCGGCCGACATCGACCGCAGCAACCAGTTCCCGGCCGGTCTTTGGCGGGAGCTCGGATCGCAGGGCCTGCTCGGGCTCACGGTCCCCGACCGTTGGGGCGGATCGGACCTCGGCTACCTCGCCCACGTGGTCGCGATGGAGGAGATCTCGCGCGCGTCGGCCTCCGTGGGGCTCAGTTACGGCGCGCACTCGAACCTCTGCGTCAACCAGATCCGCCTGAACGGCAGCGACGCGCAGCGCGACCGCTACCTCCCCAGGTTGGTGTCCGGGGAATGGATCGGTGCGCTCGCCATGTCCGAGCCCGGGGCGGGGTCCGACGTGCTCTCGATGCAGACGCGTGCCGAGCGTCGTGGCGATGCGTACGTGCTCAACGGCCGCAAGATGTGGATCACCAACGGCCCGGACGCCGATGTCGTCGTGCTCTACGCACGTACCGACCCGGCGGCGGCGCCGCGCGGCGTCAGCGCGTTCATCGTCGAGAGCGGTTTTCCCGGCTTTTCGCGCTCGCCCAAGCTCGACAAGCTGGGCATGCGCGGCTCGAACACCTGCGAGCTCGTGCTCGAGGACTGCGTGGTGCCGGCGGGGAACCTGCTCGGCGAGCTGCACGGCGGCACGCGTGTGCTGATGAGCGGCCTCGATTATGAGCGCGCGGTGCTGGCCGGTGGGCCGCTCGGCATCATGGCGGCAGCGCTCGACCTCGCCTTGCCTTACCTGCACGAGCGGCGCCAGTTCGGGGCGCCCATCGGCAGCTTCCAACTGATGCAGGCGAAGGTCGCCGACATGTACACCGAGTTCGCGGCGGCGCGTTCGCTGGTCTACGCGGTCGCGCGCGCCTGCGATGCGGGGCGCTGCCGGCGCCACGACGCCGCGGCGGCCATCCTGTTCGCCGCCGAGAAGGCCACCCGCATCGCGCTCGAGGCCCTGCAGTGCCTCGGCGGCAACGGCTACATCAATGATTACCCGGCCGGCCGCCTGGTGCGCGACGCCAAGCTCTACGAGATCGGCGCCGGCACGCAGGAGATCCGCCGCATGCTCATCGGCCGCGAGCTGTTCGCGCAGTCGGCTTGACGGGCCACGGCATGGCCGCGCGTTTCGCCAAGATCCGGGTGGAGCCCGCCTATCGCAAGGTGGCGACGGCGCTCACCGCGCGCATCACCGGCGGTTCCTTGGGTCTCGGCGAGCGTCTGCCGAGCGAACTGGAGCTCGCTCGGCAGTTGGGCGTGCATCGCTCCACGGTGCGCGAGGCGCTGCGCGAGCTCGAGTCGTCAGGGTTGTTGCGGCGCGAGCGCGGTTCGAAGTTGATGATGGTCAGCCGGCCGGATCCGGAGCAGGTGGCGTCCGGCGTGTCGCGGGCACTCGCCTTGCACCACGCCACGGTCGCCGAGGTCTGGGAGACGATGACGCTCATCGAGCCGCCGGTCGCGGAGATCGCTGCACGACGCCGCGATGCCGCGGCGCTCGCCGCGCTCGCAGCCGTGGTGGCCGCCGCGGAGGATGGGCGGGTGTCGCATGCTGCCGCGCAGGCGGCCGATTTCTTCCGCGCGCTGGCGGCCGCCACGGGCAACAGCGTGCTGTCGCTCACGCAGGAGCCTTTGCTGCAGTTGCTCGACTCGTCGCTGCGGCGGCTGATCGAGGCCGTTCCGCAGTCGCGATCGCGCATCGCGGTCGCCCAGCGCCGCATCTTGGCCGCCATCGAGGCGGGCGATGCCGCCGCGGCGCGCAATTGGTGCGAGAAGCACATCCGCGACTACCGTCGCGGCTTCGAGGTCGCGGGCATCGATCTCGCCCTGCCCATCCCCTCCGTCATCGAATAAAATCCCGAGGTGACCATGAACGCGCCGCGCCTGCACGTCCCCGAGGTCCCGGCCCGTCCGGGTGAGGATCCCGATTTCAGCTACGTGCGGATGTCGCCGGCGGGCGCCATGCCCCGTCCGCCCATCGATGTGGCCGTCCGGGAGACGGTGCCGCTCGCCGAGGAACTCATCCGCGTCCTCGACGACTCCGGCGCGGCGGTCGGCCCCTGGGACCCGAAGTTGCCGCCTGACACGCTGCGTGCCGGCCTGCGCGAGATGTTGCTGACGCGGGTCTTCGATGATCGCATGCAGCGCACCCAGCGCCAGGGCCGCATCAGCTTCTACGTCCGGTCGTGGGGCGAGGAGGCGGTGTCGGTCGCCGCCGCGCATGCGCTGCGTCCCGGCGACATGCTGTTCCCGTCCTACCGCAACCAAGGTCTCTTCATCGGCCGCGGCATGCCTTTGCTCGATCTCATGTGCCAGTTGCTCTCCAACACCCACGACATGTGCAAGGGCCGACAGTTGCCCGTGATGTACCAGGATGCGGCGCGTCGGCTGTTCTCCATCTCCGGCAACCTCGCGACGCAGTACCCGCAGGCGGTCGGTTGGGCGATGGCGGCCGCGATCAAGGGCGAGGATGACATCGCGGCGGCCTGGCTCGGCGAAGGCAGTACCGCCGAGGCCGATTTCCACCACGCGCTGCTCTTCGCCAAGGTGTACCGCGCGCCCGTGGTGCTCAACATCGTCAACAACCAGTGGGCGATCTCCACGTTCCAGGGCTATGCCGGCGGCGAGCAGCGCTCGTTCGCGGCGCGCGGCCCCGGGGTCGGGATCGCAGGTCTGCGGGTCGATGGCAACGATTTCCTCGCGGTCCATGCCGCGACCGCCTGGGCCGCCGAGCGCGCTCGTGCGGGACACGGTGCGACGCTCATCGAGCACGTGACCTATCGCGCCGGCGCGCATTCCACCAGCGACGACCCGTCACGCTACCGCCCGAAGGACGAGTTCCCCGCATGGCCGCTCGGCGATCCGGTCGAGCGCCTCAAAAAACACCTCATCGGCCTCGGCGAATGGGACGACTCCCGTCATGCCGCGCTCCTCGCGGAGCTCGAAGCCGAGGTCGCAGAGGCCTGGAAGCAGGCGATGTCCTACGGCACGCTCAACGAAGGCGCACGGCTCGATCCCGCACTGATGTTCTCGGATGTCTTCAAGGACATCCCGCCGCACCTCGCAGCGCAGCAAGCCGAACTCGCCGCGGAGTTGGCCGCCGCCGCAGGCGAGGGCGGATCGCGCCCGGGAGACGCCGCATGACCGCAATGAGCATGGTGCAGGCGCTCAACTCCGCGATGGAGGTCATGCTCGCACGCGACCCCCGGGTCGTGATCTTGGGCGAGGACGTCGGCTACTTCGGTGGCGTGTTCCGCGCCACCGAGGGCTTGCAGAGCCGGTACGGCGCACATCGCGTCATCGATACCCCCATCGCCGAGGGTGGCATCGTCGGCGCCGCGATCGGCATGGCGGCCAACGGCCTGCGCCCGGTCGCCGAGATCCAGTTCGCCGACTACATCTATCCCGCCTACGACCAGATCGTGAGCGAACTCGCCCGCATGCGTTACCGCAGCGCGGCCGCCTTCACCGCGCCGGTGACCATCCGCACGCCCTGCGGCGGCGGCATCCGCGGCGGCCAGACGCACTCGCAGAGCCCGGAGGGCGTGTTCGCGCATGTCAGCGGCCTGAAGGTCGTCATGCCCTCGAACCCCTACGACGCGAAGGGCATGCTGATCGCCGCGATCGAGGATGACGACCCGGTGATCTTCTTCGAGCCCAAGCGCGTGTACAACGGACCCTTCGATGGCGATCCGCACAAGCCCGCCGAGTCCTGGGCCGGCCATCCCATGGGCGATGTGCCCGAGGGCTATTACACCGTCCCCTTGGGCAAGGCCGCCGTCGTGCGGCCGGGCAATGCCGTCACCGTCGTGACCTACGGGACGATGGTGCATGTCTGCCTCGCGGCGGTCGCCGATCTCGGGCTCGACGCCGAGGTGGTCGATGTGCGCAGCATGGTACCCCTCGACATCGACACGCTCGCCGCATCGGTCGCCAAGACCGGCCGCTGCCTGATCGCCCACGAGGCGACGCGCTTCGGGGGCTATGGCGCGGAACTCTCCGCTTCGCTGCAGGAACGCTGCTTCTGGCACCTGCAGGCGCCCATCCAGCGGGTCGCCGGATGGGACACCCCGTATCCCCATGCCTTCGAGTGGGAATACTTCCCGGGACGGCTGCGTGTGCGCCGGGCGCTCGAGGCGCTGATGCAGGTCTCGGCATGAGCCGCTTCGTGATGCGCCTGCCGGATCTCGGCGAGGGCACGGTCTCCGCCGAGGTCATCGCCTGGAAGGTCCAGCCCGGCGATCGCGTGCGCGAAGATGCGCCCCTCGTCGAGATGTCCACCGACAAGGCAGTCGTCGAGGTGCCCTCGCCGGTGAGCGGCGTCGTGGTGTCCGTGAGCGGCAAGCCGGGCGATACGCTTGCCGTCGGCAGCGAACTCGCCGTGTTCGAGGTCGAGAGCCAGATTACCGCTGGCGCCGGGCCGGCGGCAGCTGCTGCGGCGCCGTCTGCGCCGGTCCCGTCTGCTGTGGCGTCTGCCGCGAGGCCGCCCGCCGCGCCCGTTGCGCCCGCATCCATGCCGGCCGCCGCACCTGCACCCATCGCGCCTGCAGCCAAAGAATCCGCACTGGCGCCGGCACGGGTCATGGCCTCGCCCGCGATGCGTCGCCGCGCCGCCGAGGCGGGCCTCGACCTCGCGCGCGTGCAGGGCACCGGCCCGGGCGGCCGCATCGTCACGGCCGACCTCGAGCGCGCGCAGCGCGGCACACCGGGCGTCACCGAAATCCCGGTCATCGGCGTGCGGCGCCTGATCGCGCAGCGCATGACCGAGGCCAAGCGCAACGCGCCGCACTTCGCCTATGTCGAGGAGGTCGATGTCACGGCGCTCGAGGCGCTGCGACTGCGCCTGAACGCCGCCCGCAAGGCCGCTGGCCTCGAGGCGCTGACCTTCCTGCCGTTCATCGTGCGCGCGCTGGCCGACGCCTTGGCGGGCTTCCCGCAGTGCAACGCGCACTACGACGCGGCGCGCAACGTGCTCCTGCGCCACGCGGCCGTGCACGCCGGCATCGCCACGCAGACGCCGGACGGCCTCAAGGTGCCGGTGGTGCGCGATGTCGCGCAGCGCGGGCTCGACGATCTCGCCGCCGAGATCCGCCGCGTCACCGAGGCCGCCCGCAGCGGCAAGGCACGGCGCGAGGAACTCAGCGGCTCCACCATCACTGTCACCAGCCTCGGCAAGTTGGGCGGCATCGTCTCGACGCCCATCCTCAACGCCCCCGAGGTGGCCATCATCGGCATCAACAAGGCCATCGACCGCGTGGTCGTGCATGATGGGCAGGTCGCCATCCGCCGCATGATGAACCTGTCGTCGTCGTTCGATCACCGCTTCGTCGACGGCTATGATGCAGCGGCGCTGGTGCAGGCCCTGAAACTGCGCCTCGAGGCGCCGGAACAGATCTTTGGAGACCCGACGATATGACGACCGCCGATACCGCAGCCACCGCCGCCGCCACCATCGCTCGCGCCAAATCCGCGCCCTTCGGCAGCGTGCTGGCCGACACCATGAACCTCGCGTGGTACCGCGACGGGGCCTGGACGCCGGCGGAACTCGTGCCCACCGGTCCGCTCCCGATCCATCCGGCGGCGCATGCGCTGCACTACGGCAGCGAATGCTTCGAGGGCTTCAAGGCCTATCGTCATGCCGACGGGTCGGTGCATGTGTTCCGTCTCGACCGGCATGTCGAGCGCCTGCGCCAGAGCGCGCGCGCCCTTGAGCTCCCGGTCCCCGATGCGGCGCAGCTCTCGGCCATGGTCACGGGTCTCATCGATCGCGTGCGCGACATCGTCCCCGAGGCGCCCGGGTCCCTGTATCTGCGGCCGTTGCTGTTCGGGACCATGCCCAACATCGGCGCCGCCGCCCAGCCCTCCAATGAAGCCTGCCTCGTGGTGCTCGCGAGCCCGGTGTGGGATTACTTCGCGGGCGGCATGAAGCCGCTCAAGATATTGGTCGAGGAGCAGGCGCAGCGCTGCGCGCCTCACCTCGGGCGCGTCAAGACCGGCGGCAACTACGCCGCCGCCATGGGTCCCACGCTCGCGGCCCGCCGCGAACACGGCGTCGACCAAGTGCTGTTCTGCCCGGGCGGCGAGGTCCAGGAGACAGGGGCCGCGAACTTCCTGCTGCTGCGCCCCGGCCGGCTCGTGACCCGTGGTCTCGACAGCACTTTCCTGCACGGCGTGACCCGCGATTCGCTGCTCACCCTCGCGCGCGACATGGGCTATGCCGTCGAGGAGCGCGTGTTCAGCGTGGAAGAGATGCTGGCCTGGGCCAAGGACGGCGAGGCCGCCCTGTCGGGCACGGCCGCGGTGCTGGCCGGTGTGGGCACGCTCGTGCGCGGCGGCATGGCCCACAAGGTCGGCAGCGGCGACGTCGGCCCCGAGACCCGTCGGCTGCGCGAGGCCCTCGTCGCGATCCAGCAGGGCACTGCCCCCGACCGCCACGGCTGGCTGACCCGGGTTTGATCTGCCCGGCGGGCGCGGTAAAGGGGGGCGTGGTGCCCCGAAACTTGACAGCCCCGCGCCCCGCGAACACACTCCCGGCCCGCTGTCCGGGCCGCAAAAGACCGCTTGGAAAGGTAGCTCAGCTGGTTAGAGCACGGCACTCATAATGCCGGGGTCGAGGGTTCGAGTCCCTCCCTTTCCACCACATACCCGTCCAAGGCCCTCCGCTGAAGTCCAATAAGCCCGAATAAATCAGGGCTTTACCCGCCTCACCCGTCCAGAGCCGTCCGTTGACATCCGGGGGTATCCGGAACACTCTGGGGGTAGATACGGGGGTATCGGCTCGCCCCCGCAGCGGAGATACCCCCATGCTGACGGACAAGGCGATACGCGCCCTGAAACCCTCGGAGAAGCCCTACAAGGCTTCGGACAGCCTCGGGCTGTACCTTCTCGTACAACCGAACGGGAGCCGCCTGTGGCGTCTCAAGTACCGTTTCGCGGGCAAGGAGAAACTCGCCGCCATCGGTGCATATCCCGAGGTGGGTCTGGCGGATGCCCGGGAGAGGCGCGACGAGACTCGGCGGCTGCTCTCTAGCGGCATCGACCCTGCCGCGCACCGCAAGGCAACTAGGGATGCCCGGGTAACGGCTTCGGGAAACTCGCTGGAGGTGGTCGCCCGGGAATGGTTCGGGAAGATGGCCCCGGGCTGGGTGGAGAAGCACCGAGTCAAAATCATCCAGCGGCTAGAGCGGGACATCTTCCCGTGGCTAGGCAATCGCCCCATCGCTGAACTGACCGCGCCCGAGGTGCTGGCGGTGCTGCGCCGCATCGAGGAGCGGGGCGCGATTGAAACCGCGCACCGTGCGCTCGGCGACCTGTCCGCCATCTGTCGCTATGCCGTCGCCACGGGCCGCGCATTGAGCGATCCATGCCGCGACCTCCGTGGGGCACTTGCGCCGAAGGTTGTCCGGCATTTCGCAGCGGTGACCGACCCGAAGGCGATTCCTGACCTTCTGCGGGCGATGGACGGCTATCAAGGCGGGCTGGTCGTGCGCTCGGCGCTGCGCCTTGCGCCGCTGTTGTTCGTGCGCCCGGGCGAACTGCGCTCGGCACGGTGGGCTGACATCGACCTTGAGGCGGGCGAGTGGCGCTTTACCGCATCCAAGACCAAGCAGCCGCATATTGTCCCCCTTGCTACGCAAGCAGTCGCCATCCTGCGGGAACTTCATCCGCTGACGGGACACCATGACCTCGTATTCCCGGGCGCACGGTCGCCCAGTCGCCCGATGAGCGAGAACACCGTCAACGTCGCGCTGCGGGCGCTCGGGATCGAGCGCGAGACAACCTCCGGACACGGATTTCGGGCGATGGCGCGAACGGTGCTGGAGGAACATCTGCGCTTTCCGGCCCACATCATCGAGGCGCAATTGGCCCATACGGTGCGCGATGCCAACGGACGCGCCTACAACCGCACGACGCACCTTGAGGAGCGGCGCTCGATGATGCAGACATGGGCGGATTACCTCGACGCGATCCGGTCGCCGAAGGTTCTCCCGTTTGCCGTAAGCGCATATTCACTCGGAAAGGATTTTGGGTCGAACGGGTGAATACCCATTCCGCAAAAAAATCCGGGAGCGTTTGACTAACTCCGAAGAATTCCTTAAAGTTCCGGTACGGGTATAGAAAGTAGGGTTAGTCGCCTACGTCCGTTCGAGTCTCAACCCCTTTAACGGATTGAACCGCCTGACACGCGGAATAAATTGGGGACTTGCCGCAGTGTCGGCGGGATAGGAAATCGGGGCAGAAATCCAGTGCCTCGGAAGACCATAGGGTTGCATAGGCGGAAGCCTGTGCAGCCCTTTTTTATTGGCTGTACGGCTTCGCGACAATGGAGCCGCAACATGTTTCCAGGTAATGCCCACGTTTCAATCATCATCCGGCGTCCGCAAGTTCAGGCGCGTACGGGACTATCGCGATCAACCATCTACGAATTGGTATCAGCGGGGCGTTTCCCTGCGCCAATCCAGTTGACTGATCGCACGGTCGGTTGGCTAGACCGGGAAATAGAAGACTGGATTGCGTCTAGGGTGATGCAATCGCGACGTCCGTCCGACGATCTTCGACATGACGCGGTGTCGCCGTGAACTCTGTCCGTAGGACAAAAGGGCTCGCGGTGATGAAGTCTCCGCGCCTAACAGGGAGCCGCTGTCTCTGCCGAGGGTGCGGTGAATACTTCAATAGCGTGAAATCGTTTGACCGGCACCGGATCGACTACCCGGACGGTCGCCGCTGTCTTTCCTCGGATGAGATGCATCAGCGGGGAATGACGTTAAATCGGCAAGGCTTCTGGATAACGGAGCCACAACGAAAACATCGCATCCGAGCATCCGCCATGCAGTCTACGGCGGCGCTAGGGCGTGACCCTATAGCCACCCATAGGGGTGCGCCATGAGTCACAAGGATCGGATGGCCCGGGCCAAAGGTCGAAGGGGTAAGACCTACGAACCGTTCGTCAAGTATCCCCGCGACATGGTGGTGAGTCCGGCGTTTGCCAATCTCACACCCAATGGTCACAAGACGCTGAACTATCTCGCCAGCCAGTACCGGTGGAGGAATAACGGCGACCTCGACATCTCCGAGAAAAACGCTCTAAAGCGTGGCTGGCGGATATCCGGCCCGAGTCTACGTCGCGGTGCAGCGGAACTGCTGGAGGCGGGATTCATAGAACTGACGCGACAGGGAGGTAGAAACAAAGCGAGTCTTTACGGGCTGTCGTGGTGCGAGTTTTTCACGGACGACAAGAAGTTTGACTATCACGTTGCTAACCCAACGTATCGCTGGAAAAACACAAACGGTTCGTCGCGGGTGACTCAACTTGAGTCGCCTGTGGCGCAGTCGCCGCCTTCAGGGGGTAGCAAGTCCGAGACTGCATCGCCGATGGTGCAGTCAGCGGCTATTTCGCTGACCCATTGAGTCACCCGTGGACACCTATCTAGATTTACCACCCGGGGTGGCGGAATTCAGCAGCCGAGTCACGGCGATGGAGAGTTACCGATGTCCAAGCAAGCATGTAGGAACAAGTACCAGCCCCGCAAAGCCATTCCGCTTGAGCAGGGCAAGACGCAGGATGAGGACGGCAAGGGGTATGGTGGGATGCTCACCGCGCCCGAGGTGGCCGCGTATCGCGTTATAGGCGCGGCGCAGCCCAAGCACCTCGCCGACGGGATCGATGTCCCGGGGCTTCTGGCGACCTTGAGCGACCAAGCGAAGGCGGTGTCGAGCGGTGATCTATCCCGGGTCGAGGCGATGCTGACGAATCAATCTGACTCGCTGCAAGCCCTGTTTGTCGCGCTGGTCGAGCGGTCGCTACGTCAGGAGTATGTCGCCTACGTCGAGCCGTATATGCGGCTGGCACTCAAGGCGCAGAGCCAATGCCGAGCGACCCTGCAAACGCTGGCTGAGATCAGGAATCCGCCTGTCATCTATGCCCGCCAAGCCAATGTCACGAGCGGGCCGCAGCAGATCAACAACAACCTCGACCTCTCGCGTGCGCGGGAGAACCCAACTCCGCCATCCCAACTTTCACGAGGAGCCAATGCCTTACACCCGGACAATCGAGCATCGAGCGATGCGGGCCGCGATGATTCACCGCTGGAAGCCGTGGCTGAAGTCCACGGGGCCAAAGACACCCGACGGTAAACGGCGCTCGGCGCTGCGCGGCTACAAGGGGGCGGTGAGGCCGACGCTCCGGCTAATCGGGCGTGTCCTGCGGCAGTTACCGCCCCGCACCGCATTTCCGCTGCGACGGTCTGGCGATGGTTGAAGCCGGGCTGCTGGCTGTTGAACTGGTCGCGCTTGTCGCGTCTGCAATCGTCGTGCGACGGCTGACGGTTATCGCTGCGCGATTGGTGGAGGTTGTTGAGGGGCTAAAGGCGGTGCGCGAGGAGGTTAGAAAACTTGGTTAGACGTGTACGTTCGGACGGGGCGGGGCCATGGATTACATCAAGTCCCTACTTGGGCGGATCTGGTAAATCGATAACGCCCTTATAAGCGGCTTGCTGTGCCGGGGTCATCGCTTCCCATTCCGCAAGGCTCACAACTGCTGAGGTGGGGTCGGCGGCTGTTACGGAGTTGTGCGTGGGTGCAGAGCCATTGTCGGATTTCTCGCGGGCACAGGCGGGATTCCTAATCGAAATCGGCTGCCATACCCCGTCTACAAGAATTGCCCGCTTCGGGGAACTCCAGTCGCCCACCCACGAGCCTTCTTTAGCAGTTTTCGGGTCTGGGAGGTTGGCGGGGATTTCCGACCAAACATAAGCGGGCATATCTGTGATGGCGAGTTTGGAGATGCCGCGCAACTGCACCTTCCGACCGTCGCGCTCCTGAAACTCAACGGTGTAGGTTTCGCCGCCCCAAGTCTTTTGGAAACTTCGGACGTATCCCTTGCAGGCATAGTAGGTCTGCCCGTCCGCGACAATCATCTTTGGAGGAAGGGCGAAATCGCTGCATCCAGAAATGCCAAAAAGCACGACTACTGGAAGCAATTTTTTCATAAACTTTTCTGGTCTTCTGGTATCGATGCGGATTTTCTTGGTAGCGACTGCATTCCCGCTCCCCACGTCTTAAAAATACTAGGTTATTTGAAAAGATGGAGTGCCGCTACAAGTGCAATTACCCACAATGCTGCAATCGCAGATTTCGGGACGTTAAAGATCACTGGCGTCACGGTTGTCGCGGGTGCCGACATCGAGGTGGGGGTATCTAATTTTGCCTCGTCGGAAGTTGTTTCCAGTCGGTTTGAAGGTGACCAGTTAATTGACGAGACATGTCCTTGCAGAGATTCTGGCGAGCGATTTTCCTCAAGACAAAACAAACCCCAAACGGTCGGAAAACTCGGCGGTGCGTGTTCGTCATAAACAAGACCGGCTGTCCACTTTACCCCAATGGAAATGGTGTCGACTGTCTTCGAAGCGATCTCGTGTGTAAGTTTGGCGAGAACGTCGGGTGGTACCTTGCACTCAATCGACCAACTTGCTTTCGTTCCTATCTCCCAATCAGCCTCGTAGGTAAACAGCGCAGCCGTTGGCGGGTCTGCATCAAGGCGCTCGTTAATTAGTTTTTTGAGACGTACATGTTCGGGCTTGTATTTTGAGTGGTCTGTGTACGCGAGTACGTCGTGCGCCTTAAGCCATTCCCATGAATTTTTGGCATCGGTGTCTACCCGCAACGTGAAGTCAAACTCGTTGATTGCACTCTCTCGGCCTATGACCCTTACGCGGTCCTTAGTTACCGCTTTGCCCGAAACAAAGTGAGAAAACTCGGGTTTGTCGGTGATTAACGATTCTCGTGACCAGCAACTATGGAGATGAAGGTCGCTGACTTCGAGCCAAAAGGTACGGATAGCGAAGCCATACCCGCCATACGCGTCTTGTTTGGTCGCTTCATCCATAATCACCGCCTCCTCACCCGATCGAATCATACTTCCAGACGCAACATCGCTGTCCGCCGCCGCATTTCTACACGAACACGCCAGATATGCAGATAGCCGCCCCGGGCAAGGCGGCATAGGGTGGGGCGGTGCATCCGCTAGACCCGATCCGGCTGCGTGACCTCTTCCCGGCGGCACGTCGGGAGGAGCGGTTATTGACGACTGCGGAGCGGGTTGTAGCGATGAGCGCCCGCGCTCCCGAGGTCATTCGGGTGATTGAGGCTTGCCCGCAGCCGAAAGACTCCAAGCGAGGCAAGCGACCCACCCGATGAATGTCCAGCCGAGAAAGACGTTCACCACAGCAATCGAGTACACGTTCGGGTGTTTTCGTCCCTTCGCAACCCACCACGGCAAGAGATACAGCCACAGCAGGAGGCCGAGAAGGAGAAGCCCGCCAATTGAATCGATACCGAAACCCATAGATCAATCTTTTACCGCTTGAGCGGCATTAATGCCACCAACGGCGCAGCATCCCCTTACCTGCGCGTGTTAGTTTGACGACTGTGCGGAGGTTCTCGGAAGGCCTTCACCCGCGTCTTGTGGGGGTACTTTTGGGGGTATCAGAGCGGATTGAGGCGTCTGATACCGATATAAGTCATAGAGTTACGGATGCTATTCGGTAGCCTCCCTTTCCACCATATACCCGTTCGAGACCCTCCGCTGAAGTCCAATAAGCCCGAATAAATCAGGGCTTTACCCGCCTCACCCGCCCAGAGCCGTCCATTGACATTTGGGGGTATCCGGGACGCGCTGGGGGCCCGCAGGAGGTTACGCGTCATTTTTTGCGTCCGTAGCAGCCAGCTGCATTCGGGTATATCTCACAGTCGATCGGTTGCAGGATCGATTTGTCATCATCTTTCCGTTGTTGTCTTGCATCGCGACGTAACTCTGCTTGGCATTGCTGCATGATCGCTGAGTACTTGTCGGCGTCGATGCGTGTTTCCGTAAGGCTTCTGCAAATTTGCCGTTCATTTGATGTCGCGGAGGCTGGGATCGTCTCGCATTCTTGGCCGACTACTAACTCGGACCTGGAAAATGTCGCGGCCCGGGCTTCGCATTCCTGATACCCCGGCGGTTTGCTGGCGTTCGCCATCGCGGTAGCAACGCTTTGTAATGACCCACTGATTTCCTGCTCAGGTGTTATGTTCCGAAAAGAAGACAGCACATGAGTATCGAGATGGACGAAGAGATCAAGCGCTGGACGGCGCGTCGGAAGTCGGCTTTGGTCCTTGAAATCACCCAAGGGAAGACCACGGTAAGCGAGTCGTCCCGTCAGTTCGACCTTTCGCCTTCGGAGATCGAGTCGTGGATCGATCAAGCCAAAGCCGGGATGGAGAATGCGCTGAAGGCCAAGCCGGAGGACATCCGCGAGCAGTACGAGGCGCAGCTCAAGGCGCTGCAGGAAGCGTACGGCGAGGCGATGTTGGAGCTGCGCGCCCGAAAAAAATGGGAAGCCTTGCTGGCGAAGAAGGACGAGGCATGATTCGTCGTCTCCAGCAGGGCATGAAGGAAGACGGATTTGAGGTTCCGATGACCAAACTCCGTCGTTGGTTCGAGGTTCCTCGTCGCACCGTGTACTACAGACCGGTCAAGTCGGCACCGAAGGTCCAAGAGCGCTTCGCCGCGCCGATCAAGCAGCTGATCGAGGCGGATCCCTCGTTCGGCTACCGGACCGTAGCGGGCCTGCTGCAGTTCAACAAGAACACGGTGCAGCGGATCTTCCAGATCAAGGGATGGCAGGTCCGCAAGCGGGCCGTCGGTCATCGACCGCGGATCGAGGCGCTGCCATCGGCTGCGACGACGGCGATGTCGGCACTCGAGCAGGCGTTGATCGCGAGGTTCGGGACGCTCGGACGCGTCACGACGCCGTTCCTGCTGAGGTCCGACAACGGGCTGGCGTTCACCTCTCGGGCCTATACGCGCCTCGTGCGCAGTTATGGCCTCCGGCAGGCGTTCATCACGCCGCACTGCCCGAAGCAGAACGGAATGATCGAGCGCGTCATCCGTACCCTGAAGGAGCAGTGCGTACACCGTCATCGCTTCGAGACCCAGCAACACGCCTCGCGCGTCATCGGAGAGTGGATCCGCTTCTACAACACCCGTCGGCCCCACCAGGCCCTCGGCATGAAAACCCCCGCTATGGCGTATGCTTTAGCGGCCTGACCTGAGCAGAAAGCGGTGGGTCATTACACAGGTTGGCCCGGAGGGGGTATCCGGTACGGACTGGGAGGGGCCGAGGGCGGCTGACCTAGAGAAGTCTTTTCATATTTCTTTTATACGGCTGGTGGGTGTCTTGCCGTAAGTCGTTGATTTAATGGCGTGCCCGACAAGATTCGAACTTGTGACCCCTGCCTTCGGAGGGCAGTACTCAATCTGGCTGAGCTACGGCCGCCCGCGGGCAGTATACCCCGCGTAGGGCATTACGCCCCGGCTCCGCGGCTGCCGGTCGAGGCTTGCACGACGCAGGCAAAAACATTTTAAATGCCGTCTTGACGCAACTTGACACAGCGTCGCATCAAAAAACCCTCGGGGAGACCTCGCCGATGAATCCAATCGCTAAAGCCGTGGCCGCCGCACTCGTGGCCGGTTCGCTCATGTCCGTACCCTCGTTTGCCCAGGAGGCCGGTGGCATCCGTGGCAAGGTGACCGCTGAGGTCGCCGGATCGACCGTTGGGGGCATCACCGTGACCGCCACCAGCGACGTCATGCCGAAGCCCCGCACGGCGACTGTGCGCTCGGATGGCAGCTATAACCTGCCGCTGCTGCTGCCCGGCAAGTACACGCTGACTTTTAGCAATGCAGCCGGCGTACTGCAGCGCGTCGATGTGGAGGTGTTGCTGGACCAGACGTCCATCGCGGATGTGGACCTTTCGGCCACCCGGGCGGAGGACCTGCAGGTTGTCACCATCGTATCGAGTCGTCTCTCACGCCAAGGCAACGCTTCGCTCGGTAATTCGCTCAGCGCCAAGAACGTCGAGAGCCTGCCCGTCGGCCAAAGCTACCGCGATCTGCTCAAGCTGGTGCCGGGTGTGCAGTACTCCGAAAACACCGTGCTCGGTCCCTCTGCCGGTGGCTCGGGCGTCGACAACAAGTACGGCTTCGACGGCGTGGACGTGTCGCTGCCCCTGTTCGGCAACCTCGCGGCCGACCCCTCGACCCACGACGTGGCGAACGTGTCGATGGAGCGCGGCGGCGTCAAGGCCATCGGCTTCAATCGCGCTGGCGGTTTCTCGATCAACACGACTTCGAAGTCGGGCACCAACGAGTTCAAGGGGGCGGTCGAATACAAGGTTCAGCCGAAGAGTCTGGTCTCGAAGATTCGCGGCATCTCCAAGTATTCGCTCGACCAAAGCTGGATCAACGCTGGGTTCGGCGGTCCGATCGTCGAGGACTCGCTGTTTTTCTACGCTTCGTACTATCGTCCGGAAGTCACCCGCGATAACCCGACCACGGCCTACGGGGCGGTCAAAGATTACGAGAGCATCCGCAACGAGTACTTCGGCAAGCTCACCTGGGCGCCGACGGAAGACTTGCTGTTCAACGTCAGCCTGCGCACTTCCAAGCGCGAGGGCAACGGCGCGGGCATCGGTCTGCTCGATGCCGATACGGTTTCCACGGGTGAGCGCTCCGAGCAGAGCATCCTGACGCTCGATGGCTCGTGGATCGCCGGCGAAAACACCTCGGTCAGCTTCAAGTTCGGCAAGTTTGACCTCGAGACGGCGGGCACCCCCGATAAGGCGCTGTCGTTCGTCGGAAAGCCGGGTGACAAACTCAACATCGCCGATCTGACCAACGCCGGCCGCTTCACGGTGCCGACGCTGCTCGCGACCGCCACGACGCCGGCGCAGATTCTCTTCAACCAGCAGGCACAGCTGCTGATCAACCAGTACGGTTACACCAATCCCGCCGGCGTCAAGGCGGGCGGCGGTCGTATCGGTGCATGGCCCGAGATCAACGATCAGGATTTCTACCGCGACACGTTCGAGGTGGCGATCGATCACAAGCTTGAGATCGGCAGCACAAGCCACCAGCTGCACGCGGGCGTGAAGTTCTCGGAGATCTCCGAGGAACTGATGCGGACCACGCAAGGCTGGGGCGTGATCTCCTTCAACGGTGGCACGGTCAACACCACGACCACGACGCCGCGTGTGCCGTACTTCTACCAGGCCACGATCACCGAGTCGGGCGTGAAGGATGTGAACGGCAATCCGCTCAAGCCCCTGATCGTGTCGTCGTCGAAGTCGTACAACGTCGAACTCAACGACACGATCACCTGGGAGAACTTCGACTTCAACCTCGGCGTGCTCATCAGCAAGGATGAGCTCTACGGGCAGGGTTTGCGGCCCAAGGCGGGCACTGTCTCGGGTTATGAACTGGCGCCGGGCAACAAGTACAAGATGTACACCATCGACTGGAAGGACATGATCCAGCCGCGACTCGGCGTGACCTGGCGTTACGACGGTTCGAACACCGTGTTCGCCAACTTCGCGTCCTACAATCCCGAGGCGAGTTCGTTGTCTCGTGCCGCCTCCTGGGATCGCAACCTGTTCAGCCGAGTGCTCGATATTCGCTTCGATCAGAACGGCAACTTCCTCGAGTCGGTCTATCGCGGTGCCTCGAGCGGCAAAGTCTTCGCATCTGGCATGAAGCCGCGTCGCGTCGACGAGTTCACGTTGGGCACCATCCGTCAGGTTTCCGAGGGCTGGGCGCTGCGCGGCCACGTACGTTACCGCGAGGGCTCGCACTTCTGGGAGGACATCTGGAACTTCGCGCGCTCGCAGGAAGGTACCTACGGTCCCAACGGTGGCGTACCGCAGGCGCTTCGCGTCCTCGGTGATTACGTGCCTAATCTCGCTGCAATTCGTGCCGAGATCGGTGGATCGACCTACGTGATCGCGGAAGTCGATGGTGGTTACACCAAGTATTGGGAAGCGAGCCTTGAGGCGGAATGGACGGGCGATCGCACCTACCTCAACGCCTCGTACGTGCGCAGCCGTTATCGCGGTAACTTCGACCAGGACAACACCACGACGGTGAACGACGCCAACACCTTCGTCGGTTCGTCGTTTTACAACGATGCGCGTGGCCAGTACGTCTGGGACAACAAGGACGGCACGCTGTCGGGTGATCGGCCGCACATCCTGAAGATCTACGGTCACTACACCACGGATTGGAAGGCGAACATCGGTGCGTACCTTGTCTACCAGTCGGGTCAGCCGTGGGAGACGTGGTCGAGCAACTACTATGGCAACGGGCTCGTGAACGCCTCGGCGGCCATCAGCTCCTTTGCCGAGCCAGCGGGCAGCCGTCGCGCAGCGAGCCACTACCAGCTCGATCTGAACTACACGCAGAACTTCAAGATCGGCTCGCTGCCGACCCTGAAACTCCGTGCCGACGTGTTCAACGTGCTGGATCGACAGACTGGCTATAACATCCAGCAGGTTGAGTTCGCGGCCAATTACGGTCAGCCGCGCAGCTACTTCCTGCCGCGTCGCGTGCAGTTGTCGCTGAGGATGGACTTCTGAGTCGATTCGACGGGTTCCTCGTTACGTTCGTTGCGCTGCTGCTGTCCTCGTGGGCGGCAGCAGCGCAGACGCCGCCCCCGCCTCCGGCCACTACCGAGATACCGCTCGCCGCTCGAGTCGCGGCCCTGACCGAGGGCTTTCTCGGCAGTGTGTCTCTCTTTGCGCGTAATCTCGATACGGGCAGCGAGTTCGGCCTGCGCGCCGATGTGTCCGTGCGTAC
Organism: Steroidobacteraceae bacterium; assembly: GCA_044339635.1. Lineage (GTDB taxonomy): Bacteria > Pseudomonadota > Gammaproteobacteria > Steroidobacterales > Steroidobacteraceae > UBA964. Next base: position 41,736 of record JBIIVD010000017.1, read on the forward strand.
GGCCAGCACGATCAAGTTACCGATCGCCTGCACCGTAGCAATGCTCGTCCAGCAGGGAAAGACATCGTGGGAGGAGCCCTTTGTCGTTTCACCTTGAGACGGGCTTCGACGGGATTTTGTTTGTTCGTGAGACATATCATTAGCCCGCCAGGCGAGCAAACGCCAGAGGACCCAACGCCGCTCGTGAGCGTGGAATCAAGACTCAATTGGGGGGCGCGCGCACATATCGGCTGAGGAACGTCAGATTGTCGCGATTCGCTGGGGCGGATCACGAACCACGCGTCGGTCACCCGTCGCTGGTGGATGTAACTGTTCGCGGCGTTCGTCCGTTGCCTGCTCGCGGTGGGCTTCATTCCGCCGAGCATCCCCAAGATCCTCGGCCTGCCATTCACCTCGCTGCCGGAGTCGACCACGATCGGGTGCCTCTTCAACGCGCTGCCGAAGACCGGCCCTCACTACGGGTTCATCGGCCGGCTCAGTCCCGACATCAGACCCGTTCGGCGAAGTTGGCTGTGCGATAGGGGCCCTTTGAATTTTGGATCTCACGTTTCGAAACCGAGCGATATGCTGACCTGACCCCCATTTTCAGTGCCACGGGAAGGCGAGTAGAGTCCGATTTCCGAAGGAGAGATCGGGCATGAAGAAGTCGAGATTCACTGACGAGCAGATCATCGGGTTCCTGAAGCAGGTGGAGGCCGGAGCGGCTGTGAAGGAGCTCGGGCGCAAGCACGGGTTCAGCGACGCCTCGTTCTACAAGTGGCGCAGCCGCTTTGGCGGGATGGATGTGGCGGACGTTCGGCGGCTGCGGGAGCTTGAGGGCGAGAACGGCAAGCTCAAGAAGCTCCTGGCCGAGGCGATGCTCGACATCGAGGCGCTGAAGGTCGTCGCGCGGGGAAAACGGTAAGCCCGCAGGCGCGGCGCGAGGCGGTGCAGGCGATGCGGGCAAAGACGGGGATCTCGGAGCGCCGGGCGTGTGCCCTGATGGGGCTCTCGCGCACGGTGTTGCGTTATGAGGGGCGCGGCGAGCGGGACTGCGGCGTTTTGCGCAGCCGTATCCTGCTGCTCGCGGCGCAGCGGCGTCGGTTCGGCTATCGGCGCATCCATGCGCTGATCCGCCGCGAGGGGCTGGCCGTCAACTGCAAGCGCGTGCAGCGCATCTACTGCGAAGAGAGGCTGCAAGTCACCCGGCGCAAACGCCGGCGTGGCGTGGCGGTAGAGCGCCGCGCGCTCGAGGTGCCGCAGGCGCCGACCGAGGTGTGGTCCATCGACTTCGTCAGCGACAGTCTCGAGCACGGTCGTCGGCTAAAGTGCCTGACGATCGTCGATGACTACACCAAGGAAGCGATCGACATCCCGGTCGACCATGGCATCTCGGGCGAGTACGTGACGCGGGTGCTCGATCGGGTCGGGCAGTTCCGCGGACTGCCGCAGGTGATCCGGACCGATCAAGGTCCGGAGTTCACCGGCAATGCGCTCGACCGCTGGGCGTATCGCAATCGGGTAACGCTGCGGCTGATACAGGCCGGCAAGCCGACGCAGAACGCATACGTGGAGAGCTTCAACGGCAAGTTCCGCGACGAGTGCCTGAACGAGCACTGGTTCAGATCGCTCGCCGAAGCACGCGAGATCATCGGGGCATGGCGCGCCGACTACAACCAGCGCCGGCCGCACAGCGCGCTCGGCTACCAGACCCCCGCCGAGTTCGCCGCCGCCTGGCGTGCCCGGCATGCCGGGCACGCCAGGCAGGAAGCGAGCACTTGAGGTATGTTCACCAACAAGGACTTTACGAACTAACCCCTGGTGCTAAAACGGGGGTCAGGTCAGCGCGCCTCCGGGATCGGCGGCGCTTCGATCAAGCGCGAGGTTCGCGGGCTTCAGGCGTATTGTTGCAAGGTCGAGTCCTGCCTCAGACACGTTCTGCCGGGTGGTCTACGCTGGAATGTGGTTTTCGTCTTCTGAATGAATCTGACGAAAGGAGATATCCCATGAAGATCTTGAATGCTTGGAAGAGCGTCGCCGTATTCTCGCTGTGTGTCAGCGCCGCGGCCGTGGCTGCTGGAGCGATCGACGATGTCAGGCTCTGGACGAAGTGGGACGGAAACGCGGAGTTTTGGATGATCTCCAACAGAAGCACCAGCAAGCCTGTCCGGGTCACTCTCAGGTACAGCATCATCTGCACGCAACCCGCGACCGTCACCACCGAGACGATCACGGTGGAACCGGGTGCGCAGCGGCGGCTGCAACGTAAGAACGGGTATACCGGCTGCGGCGACAAGTACCTCACGATTTCGGGGGCGTACTATCCGTGAGGTGCCTGTCGACCACGCTGGTTGCCTCGACCTCCGAGCTCGCATTTCTGCCGAGACGCGGCAGAGACGCAGATTGTCGCCCCGCGGGCACGCTGCGGGGACCAGCGGCTGCGGGCCGACAGACAGATCGCCAAACCGTCGTGTAACCTATCGATGCAGTTCGATAGGATGGGGCTGGCAGGCTCTCAGCCGCGCCCAGCGGTGTATTGTTGAGGGTATCAGAGCGGTTTGAGGCTGTCCGATCGCTTCCCTTTCACCAACTCCTGCGGAGGCCTCCATGTCCGTGCCGCCCAAGTGGTTCACCCCGGTCGCCATCCTCGCGTTGCTCTGGAATCTTCTGGGCGCCTCGGCCTATCTGATGGATGTCACGATCTCGCCCGAGGCGGTGGCGAAGATGGGTGACGCCGAGCTGGCCATGTACGCGTCGCGCCCGGTATGGTTCGTGGCGGCATACGCCAGCGCTGTATGGTTCGGGGTCGCCGGTTCGATCGCGCTCATCTGGCGCAAGCGATGGGCGCAGCCGTTGTTCGTGTTGTCCCTGCTCGGGCTGATCGCGCAGGACATCGCCTTGCTCTCGCGTCCCGAGGTCCGCGGTGATCTCGTCGTGATCGTCTTGCAGGGACTCGTGTTCGCGATCGCCGTGTCGCTCCTGTTGCTCTCACGCAAGGGTGAGCGCGAGGGCTGGCTCGCGTGATCTGACGCATCGAGTCCTTCGATGCGCTGCGGAGATCCGCTCGAGTGGCGTGGGCGCGAGTTCAGCCCTTAGCCTGGATCGCCTTGTTCGTAGGGGGGGGCACCTCTGGCTGAACTTCGGCCATCGCGGCAGGTCGAGATTGGGTGACCGACACCCCGTCGGCCTGCACTGCACGCCACCCTCGGGATAGCCATGCCCCAAAAATCCTTCGCGGTCTGCCTCATCGTCGCGTTCTCGCTCGCCGGCAGCACGCTCGTCGGCGCAGAGCCTGTCCCGACCCCCCAGACCGCCGACGGGAACGAGGAGGTCTTGGTCTCGGGCGAGCGTCCGGGGCCGCCGTTGTGGAAGGTCCGTCATGGCGACAACACCCTCTACATCCTGGCCACCATCTCTCCGACACCCAAGAACCTCCAATGGCGCTCGCGTGAGGTCGAGGCTGTGTTGGACCGGGCGACCGCGTTCGTGGATACCAGCAGCACGACGATCGGGGCCAACATCAAGAAGATCGGTTACCTCAAAGCGATGGGTATGGCCCTTGAGTTCCAGCGACTCTTGAAAAACCCCGACGGCAAGCGTCTCGAGGATGTGCTGCCCGCGGATCTCAACGCCCGGTTCATGGCCTTGAAGGCCCGGTATGCGCCCAAGGACCGCAGCATGCTCAAGCGACGCCCAGTGTTCGCGGCGGAGGAGTTGTGGCGTGCCGCGGTCGCGCAGAGCAAGTTGAGCACTGCTAGCGAGGTTGTGGGGGCGGTCTCCCGAATGGCCTTTGAGAGGAAGGTCGAGCGATTGTTCGTCTCGGTGACCATGGACGACCCGCTTGCCGCGCGCGCCGCACTCGATGAGTTCGAGCGCATCCCCATCGAAGCAGAGATCGCCTGCATGCGCAGCGTACTCGCCCGCTTCGACACCGACCTCGCAACGGCGCGGGAGCGTGCGGTCGCTTGGGCAGAAGGGGATGTGGATGCTTTACGCACCGGTGCTCGTGGTGCCACGAGGGACGCCTGTCTCGACAGTTTCGCGGACACCATGCAGGTCGCCGCCAAAGCGCGCGATGCCCGTTGGCAGCGGCTCGTCGAGGCCGTGGAGAACCACGCCGTGTCGCTGGCCGTGGTCGACATCGACGCTTTGTTGCAGCCCGGCGGATTCGCCGACCGGCTGCGGGCTCGGGGGTACGAGGTAGACGAGCCGTGAGCCTTGCGTCGATGTCGCGTCGCGCCGGGCCTCGACGGACGTCGATCTTTTCAGCGCCGCTCGAACACCATCTTCTCGCGTGCCACACGGCCGTTCTCGCCGTAGTAGCGCGCGGTCACGATCATGGTGCGCTGGTCCTCGGACAACGAACGACGGAAGGTCGCGACCTTCTCGCCGCCGGCTTTGATCACCGAGGTCACGGCGTCGCCGTCGCCCGTGTCGATGGCGATGGTGTCGCCCATCGGCAGGCCGTGGATCGGGTAGTCGCGGCCATCGAGCCGTGCCTTGAACCGCACCTCTGAATCCAGCGACAGTTCATCGCCGCTCAGCACCAGGGTCCGCTCGAGGCCCCGCGCTGCGATGCCGGTGGAGGCGAGCACCAGGCCGGTGGGCAGTGTCGCCGGTCCGGCGACGGCGGTGCGTGCGGTGAGCTCCGACCTGTCGGGGTTGAGGGTCCAGCCGGTCGGCTCCTGGGCCTGAGTCCCGGCTGCGGCGAAAACAAGCAGGGCGGAAAGCCCGATGCGATGCAGAGAACCCTTCATGTTGATGCCCCTTCTGTGTTCATGGATGAGGTTTGAACCGAAAGTACTCCGTGTAGGGCCGATGTCAACAATCTGTAACAATTCTGTGCTAGGCGACTCCGGGCAAGCGATCGGGCGTCGTGGGTGTTGACAAAGCAAAAAGTACTTTGTAAATTAAAGCACATGGTCACCCAATACAGGAGAACCGCCATGTCCGACACCACACGCCCCACTGCCTCCCCCGCCCACGCCGTCGAGGATCTCGCCTTCTTGCGCGACCTCGCCGAATCCGGCCGCGATGCGCCCTTCGGCGGCGGTGACTACCTGATCGCGGGCGGCGGGTGGTTCGC
>JBIIVD010000089.1:0-3815 GCA_044339635.1 Steroidobacteraceae bacterium
CGCTCGTCGACCGTCTTGCGCATCTCTTCGAGCTTGGCGGCGTTCTCGCCCTGCAGCTCGCGCAGCTTGGTCTCGAGGGTGTTGCGGATCTCGGTGAGCCGCGCCTCGTTGGCCTCGGTGAGCTTGGCGAGCTGCGCCGCAAAGCCGTCGATCTTGCGATCCTGCACGGTGGCGATGCCCGACATCTGCGTCGCGAGCGTCTGGCTGAAATTATTGAGGCTGCCCGAGAGCTCGGTGCGCTGCGCGCTGCCGACCTCGCCGAGGTCGCGCCGCACGCGCCCGATCTCGTCGCGCAGCTCGCGGCCGCTGCGGTCGACCGCCTCGAGCGCCGCCGGGTCCGTCACCGGCGGCCGCGGACGGAACAACAGCACCGCGAGCCCGACCAAGGCCAGGACCAGGAGCACGATGACGGCGATCAGCAACGTGTCGGCGGACATGCGGGACCTGGCTGGAGACGGGGTATGGCGGGGATTCTAGCGCGGGTGGGCGCTCGACCGGGCGCCACTTCCCTGCGTATGCTTGCCCCCACCGTCCGCCCCTCCACCGCGACCGCCCGAGGCCACCATGTCCCGATCCGTCCGAGCCGCCACCCCGTTCACCCTCGCGCTCGCGCTGGCGCTGCCGGTCGCCCCGGCGGCGCTCGCCGATGTCGTCGTCGTCCAGGCGGCCCGCGTCCTCGCGGAGCCCGGCAAGGCGCCGCGCGGCCCCACCAGCATCGTGATCGAGAACGGGCGCATCACCGCCCTCCTCGACGGCCGTCAGTCCGGCCCCGTCGGCGCGCGCGTGATCGACCTCGGCGACCGGTTCGTGCTGCCCGGCCTCATCGACAGCCACGTGCACCTCGACTCCGACGCCGGCGGCCAGGCCGCGCTCATCGAGTCGGTGAGCTCGAGCCCGGGACTCGATGCCCTGCGGGCGCAGTGGAACGGCATGAAGACCCTGCGCGCGGGCTTCACCACGGTGCGCAACCTGGGCGATGGCAGCGGTGCGACGCTCGCGCTGCGCGATGCGGTCGACAACGGCTGGGTGATGGGTCCGCGCATCATCGATGCCGGCCGCTCGATCTCGGTCACCTCGGGCCACATGGACGGCACCTTGAGCGTGGCGGAGAACCTGCACCCCGGGATCACGCAGGACAACCTCTGCAACGGCGCGGACAGCTGCCGTGAGACGGTGCGCCGGCAGGTGCGCCGCGGCGTGGACGTCATCAAGATCGCGACGACGGGTGGCGTCAACAGCCGCATCGGTGCCGGCCTCGGCCAGCAGATGTTCGCGGACGAGGCGAAGGCGGTGGTCGAGACCGCGCACCTGCACGGCAAGAAGGTCGCGGTGCACGCGCATGGCACCGAGGGCATCAACGTCGCGCTCGCCGCCGGCGCGGATTCCATCGAGCACGGCACCATGCCGAACGACGAGACGCTGCGGCTCTTCAAGCAGGGCGGCGCGTTCTATGTGCCGACACTCTCGACCGTGAACGGCTACCGCGAGCGCCTCGCCAAGGATCCGAACGCCTATCCGCCCGCGGTGCTGGAGAAGGTGATGTGGCGGCTCGAGGTCACCGGCAAGGCCTTGGAGAAGTCGGTTCCCGCGGGGGTCAAGATCGCCTTCGGCACCGATGCCGGCGTCTCGAAACACGGCCGCAACGCCGATGAGTTCGAGCTGATGGTGAAGCACGGCATGACGCCCACGACGGCGATCGTCGCCGCCACCACGAACGCCGCGGAGCTGCTCGGCGTCGCCAAGGATGTCGGCGCGCTGCGGCCGGGCATGGCGGCGGATCTCATCGCGGTGCCCGGCGACCCGCTCAAGGACATCACGGTCCTCAAGACCGTGCAGTTCGTGATGAAGGGCGGTCGCGTGGTGCCGATGGCGGACTAGGGTCTAGGACCCTGCCGACAGCGCCGCCTGCTCCTGCTCGTTGGCCTCGCGCAGCTTCTGGATCACCTCGTCGTAGTACGGGCGGTCCTTGAGGCTCGCGTATTCACCGGGGAAGCAGACCGTCACGACGTCCGCCGACACCGGCGAGATGTTCGCGAGCGTGAGCGCGCAACGCACGCCCGAGGGCAGGCGCGTGTTGTCGATCACCGGGAAGTCATAGAACCCGACCGTGAAGTTGGCGCGCGAAGCCGGCACGGCGGTGCCGCCGTCGGGCGCCGCGACGCGCAGGCGGACGGTGAGCTGCTGCTGCTCGGGGTCCACCTTGAGCACCCGCACTCCGACCTCGAAGGTCTGTCCATCGACGGTGATCATCTCCGGGTCGAGTGCGAGGCCCGCCGCACCGGCGGCCGCGAGCGCCTCGAGGTCCGCCGTGCGCCGGAAACTCTGCCCCTTGCCCTCCAACGCGAACAGCTGCTTGGTCGAGATCTCGCGCGCCACGCGGTTGAGGCGCACGAGGTAGTCCGCCTTGTCGGGGTCGGTCGAGCGGCGCAGTTCCCGTTGCACCTCGAGGAAGAGCGGTTTGAGGTTGAGCGAATCGTGGAAGTTGTAGGCGAGGAGTTCGAGGTTCAGCACGCGCGCCGCGAGGCCGTCGGTGGTCGGCGTCAGGAAGCTCGAGATGATCGACTGGAACATGTCCTTGCGCAGGCTCGCCTCGGCCTCTTCGCGTCGGCTCATGAGCTCCGAATACAGGCGCGCGTTGGTGTCGAGCGACTGGCGTCGCTCGAGCAGCTGCGACCCTTTGATGCCCACGAAGGCGACCGCGAACGCGGTGACCAGCCCGCCGATCGGCGCGAGCAGGATGGCGGCTTTGTCCCAGATGTCCTTCCGCTTGACGGCCGGCGCGGGTGCGGCCGGCGGGGTCGGCTCGCTCATCGGCTCACCGGCGGCGGGCGACCAGACGCCCGTCCTTGAGTTCGAGGACGATGTCGGCCTGCGCGGCGTCGTCGTAGGACGCGACATCGACGGTCGCGGTCTTGCCCTGGTGCGTGAGGGTGAGCGTGCACTTGCCGGTCTCGGCGACGACCAGGTTGTAGGTGCCGCTGCGGTCGGTCTTCACGGCGGGGTAACTCTTGTCGCCGCAGCGCGCGGCGACGGTCACGCCCTCGCCGACGGCCGCGCCGTTGAAGATGACCTTGCCGAAGATCTCGCCGGCCAACGCGACCGGCGCAAGCACCAGGCATGACAGTACGGCAGCAATGGGACGAAGCATCGAGGTCTCCTTCTGCATGGACGGGGCCCGTCCCGCTATGTTGCCCGGAATCGGACCTTGGCGCCCGGGGGGATCTGCCCGGCGAGGTCCCGGTGATGTTCCGCGACGACGGCGATCACCGGATAGCCCCCGGTCAAAGGATGGTCGGCGAGCAGCAGCACCGGCTGGCCGTCGTGCGGCACCTGGATCGCGCCGCAGACCACGCCCTCGCTCGGCAGTTCGGTGGCGTCACGCCGCATCAGCGGCTGCAGGCCGCGCAGGCGAAGGCCGACACGGCTCGACTGCGGCGTGACCTGCCAAGCTTGGTCGCAGAGTGTGGCGAGGGCCGCCTCCGTGAACAGGTCCGCGCGCGGTCCAGCGACGACATCGAGCACGACCGTGTCGCCGGACGCGGGCAGCGGCGGCACGGCAGAGCGGGAGCGGTCGGGCCCGCCGCCCACGGTAGCGGCAGCGTCCCCACCAAGATCCGGGTCGGCGCCCGATACCTGCGCACATGCCACCGCGAGCATCGCGCCTTTGGTGATGGGCGCCGGTCCGAGCGCCGCCAGCGTATCGCGCGAGGCGCTGCCGAGCAGACGCGGCGCCTCGATGCCGCCGCGCACCGCGAGATAGCTGCGCAAGCCGCGCGCGGGATAGCCGAGCTTCACGCCATCGCCCGGCCCGAGCG
>JBIIVD010000090.1:0-3786 GCA_044339635.1 Steroidobacteraceae bacterium
AGAACCACGACGCCGTCACGGTGGTGGTCGATCCCGCCGACTATGCGACGGTGCTCGCCGAGCTCGATGCGCACGACGGCGCGACCTCGCCCGCCCTGCGCGCGCAGCTTGCGGCCAAGGCGTTCGCGCACACGGCGCGCTACGACTCCATGGTCGCGAGCTACCTGCAGACGCGCAATCCGGTGCCGGGCGAGGACTTCCCGCGCGTGCTGCCGCTGGTCTTCGAGAAGGTGCAGGGCCTGCGCTACGGCGAGAACCCCCACCAGAAGGCGGCGTTCTACCGTGACCCGGCCGCACGCGGCCCCTCGGTCGCGAACGCCCGGTCGCTGCAGGGCAAGGAACTCTCGTTCAACAACATCGCTGACGCGGACACCGCCATCGAGTGCGTGCGCCAGTTCGAGACGCCCGCCTGCGTGATCGTCAAGCACGCGAACCCCTGCGGCGTGGCCACCGCGCCCGACATCGCCGCAGCCTACGAGGCCGCGCACCGCACCGATCCCACCTCCGCCTATGGCGGCATCATCGCCTTCAACCGCCCGCTCGACGCCGACACCGCCGCGCGCATCGTCGGCCGCCAGTTCCTCGAGGTACTGGCCGCACCGCAGGTCTCGCCCGAGGCGCGCGCCGTGCTCGCCACCAAACCCGGCATCCGGGTGCTCGAGCTCGGCGACCTGACGCGCGATGCGGGACCGGAGCAGGAGTACCGCAGCGTCACCGGCGGGCTGCTCGCGCAGACCCGCGACGACGGTCGCATCGCACGCGCCGACCTCAAGGTCGTCAGCCGCCGCGCGCCCACCGACGCCGAGCTCGACGACCTCCTCTTCGCGTGGCAGGTCTGCAAGTTCGTCAAATCGAACGCCATCGTCTACGCGCGCGACCGCGCCACCCTCGGCATCGGCGCCGGGCAAACGAGCCGCGTCTACTCGAGCCGCATCGCCGCCATCAAGGCTGCGGACGAGAAGCTCGAGGTCAAGGGCGCGGTGATGGCCTCCGACGCCTTCTTCCCGTTCCGCGACGGCCTCGATGTCGCCGCGGAGCTCGGCATCACCGCCGTCATCCAGCCCGGTGGCAGCTTGCGCGACGCCGAGGTCATCGCCGCGGCCGACGAGCGCGGCATGGCGATGGTGTTCACCGGTTTGCGCCACTTCCGGCACTGAGACCCGCCACATGCATGCCCACGGCCTCAAGGTCCTGATCGTCGGCGGCGGTGGCCGCGAACACGCCCTCGCCTGGAAATGCGCGCAGTCGCCGCGCGTCTCCGAAGTCCTGGTGGCGCCGGGCAACGCCGGCACCGCCACCGAGCCGCGGGTGCGCAACGTGGCGGTCGCCGCCGAGGACGTCGCCGGACTCGTCGAGCTCGCGCGCCGCGAAGGCGTCGGCCTCACGATCATCGGCCCCGAGGCGCCGCTGGTCCTGGGCGTGGTCGATGCCTTCGAGGCGGCGGGCCTGCGCTGTTTCGGGCCACGCCGCGCGCCGGCGCAGCTCGAGGGTTCCAAGGCCTTCACCAAAGAATTCCTCCGCCGCCACGGCATCCCGACCGCGGCCTACGCCACCTTCACCCGCGACAGCTTCGATGCGGATTGGGTGCGGGCGCAGCGTTGCCCGATCGTCGTCAAGGCGAGCGGCCTCGCAGCCGGCAAGGGCGTCGTCATCGCCGCCACGGCCGACGAGGCGATCGACACCGCCCGCGCCATGTTCGCGGGCAGCTTCGGCGATGCCGGCACCGAGGTCGTGATCGAGGAATTCCTGCCCGGCGAGGAAGCGAGCTTCATCGTGATGGCCGACGGCGTGCACGCGCTGCCGTTCGCGACCTCCCAGGACCACAAGCGCGTCGGCGACGGCGACACCGGTCCGAACACCGGCGGCATGGGCGCCTACTCGCCCGCCCCCGTGGTCACGCCCGCGATGCACGAGCGCATCATGCGCGAGGTCATCTGGCCCACCATCCGCGGCCTCGCCGCGGACGGCATGCCGTATACAGGCTTCCTCTATGCCGGGATCATGGTCGCTCCCGACGGCACGCCGAACGTGCTCGAGTTCAACTGCCGCTTCGGCGACCCCGAGACACAACCGATCATGGCGCGCCTGCGGTCGGACCTCACGCTGCTCTGCGATGCGGCGCTCGATGGCCGGCTCGACCAAGTGGAGATGGATTGGGACCCGCGCGCCGCGCTCGGCGTCGTGCTCGCCGCGGAGGGCTATCCCGACACGGTGCGCAAGGGCGACCCCATTGCCGGCCTCGAGGAGGCCGCGGCCCTGCCGGGCAAGGTGTTCCATGCCGGCACCGCGCTCGCCGAGGGCCGCGTGGTGACGGCCGGCGGCCGCGTGCTGTGCGCGGTGGGCTTGGGCGACACGGTGGGCGAGGCGCAGGCTGCGGCCTACGCGCTCGCCGACCGCATCTGCTGGCGGGGCATCCTGTTCCGGCGCGACATCGGCCATCGCGCCATCTCCCGCGAGATCAGCGCTTCGTAGCGTCTCAGCGCTTCATGGCCTCGAAGAAATCCGCGTTCGTCTTGGTGTCCTTCATCTTGTCGAGAAGGAACTCCACCGCGGCCAGCTCGTCCATCGGGTGCAGCAGTTTGCGCAGGATCCACACCTTCGCGAGCTCGCCCGGGTCGGTGATCAGGTCTTCCTTGCGGGTGCCCGAACGGTTGATGTTGATCGCCGGGAAGACCCGCTTCTCGGCGATGCGCCGATCGAGGTGGATCTCGCTGTTGCCGGTGCCCTTGAATTCCTCGTAGATGACGTCGTCCATCTTCGAGCCGGTGTCGATCAGCGCCGTGGCGAGGATGGTGAGCGAGCCGCCCTCCTCGATGTTGCGTGCCGCGCCGAAGAAGCGCTTGGGGCGCTGCAACGCGTTGGCGTCGACGCCGCCCGTGAGCACCTTGCCGGAGCTCGGCACGACGGTGTTGTAGGCGCGGGCAAGGCGGGTGATGGAGTCGAGCAGGATCACGACGTCTTTCTTGTGCTCGACCAGACGCTTGGCCTTCTCGATGACCATCTCGGCCACCTGCACGTGCCGCGCGGCCGGCTCGTCGAAGGTCGAGGAGACCACCTCGCCGTTCACGGTGCGCTGCATCTCGGTGACCTCTTCCGGGCGCTCGTCGATGAGCAGCACGATGAGGTAGACCTCGGGATGGTTGGCGGTGATGGCGGTGGCGATGTTCTGCAGCAGCATGGTCTTGCCGGCCTTGGGCGGCGAGACGATGAGGCCGCGCTGGCCCTTGCCGATCGGCGCGCAGAGGTCGATGGCGCGCGCGGTCAGATCCTCGGTGGAGCCGTTGCCGCGCTCGAGCTTCAGGCGCTTGGTCGGGTGCAGCGGGGTGAGGTTCTCGAACAGCACCTTGCTGCGCGCGTTGTCGGGCGAGTCGAAGTTGATCTCGCCGACCTTGAGCAGCGCGAAGTAGCGCTCGCCGTCCTTGGGCGGACGGATCAGCCCCGAGATGCTGTCGCCGGTGCGCAGGTTGAAGCGGCGGATCTGCGCCGGGCTGATGTAGATGTCGTCGGGACCGGCGAGGTAGGAGCCGTCGGCCGAGCGCAGGAAGCCGAAGCCGTCCTGCAGGATCTCGAGCACGCCGTCGCCGTAGATGAACTCGCCCTTGCGGGCGTGCGCCTTGAGCAGGCTGAAGATGATGTCCTGCTTGCGCGAGCGCGCCATGTTCTCGACGCCGTAGGTCGCGGCGAGCTCGACCAGCTTGCTGATCGGCATCGCCTTCAGCGTGGTCAGGTTCATGGACTTGCGCGAGGCGGCGAGCTCCTCGGCGCTGATGACCTCGGCGTCTTCGC
>JBIIVD010000049.1:0-13964 GCA_044339635.1 Steroidobacteraceae bacterium
GCCCCGTGTAGTAAAGGATGCGCTCGGTGGTCGTCGTCTTGCCGGCGTCGACGTGGGCGATGATGCCGATGTTGCGGATGTCGGCTAGGGCGGTTGTACGGGGCATGGCAGGTTCCGTGGCTGGGGCAAAAAGGATGGAAAACGGGACGACCCCGCCCGATCGGTGGGCAGGTCCCGGGTTAACTTCCTATGATAATACGGAACGGGGGACGGCTTCGACCCCCCGTCTGGAGAGGGCAGGTCGATGACAGCAGGGGGCGGTTTGGCGGGCGGCGGCGTGGCGGGCGGCAGGGACCGCGCCTTGGACGCCTTCCGGGGCGCCACGGTGGCCGCCATGATCCTCGTGAACAACCCCGGCTCCTGGTCGCATCTCTATGCGCCGCTGGCCCATGCGCCCTGGCACGGCTGCACCCCCACCGACCTCGTGTTCCCGTTCTTCCTGTTCGCGGTCGGGGCCTCCTTGGCTTTGACCCTGCCGGCCCTTCGGGCCCTGTCAGGCCGCGCGTTCAGCCGGCGGATCCTGCAGCGCTGCCTCGTCATCTTCGGGGTCGGGCTCTTCCTGAACGCCGCACCGTTCGTCCGGTGGGACGAGGCCGGGCATCTGGTCGCGCGGGATGCGGACTCGTTGCGCATCATGGGCGTGCTGCAGCGCATCGCCCTGTGCTTCGGTGTGGCGGCCGTCATCGCGTGGTGGGGCGGCCTCCGCGCGGCGCTGGCCGCGAGCGCGGCCTTGCTGCTCGGCTATTGGGCGGCGATGGGGGTCTTCGCCCAGGGTCCCGATCCGTACAGCCTCGAGGGGTTCTTCGGCACCGCCCTCGACCGTCGCTTGCTCGGGCCCGGTCATCTCTATCAGGGCGAGGGTGTGCCTTTCGATCCGGAGGGGCTCGCCAGCACGCTGCCGGCCATCGCCCAGGTGTTGCTCGGCTTCGTGATCGGATCGATGCTGGCCCGGCGCCAGGAGGACGCGGCATGGCTGCGACGGCTGCTGGCGGTGGCGGCCCTCGCCGTCGCGGTCGGGTTGGCGTGGCAGTGGCTGCTGCCCTTCAACAAGAAGATCTGGACGCCGAGCTACGTCGTGTTCACGACCGGCCTCGCGGCGGCGGCCATGGGCCTCGCGGCGCTCGCGCTCGACGGCCGCCGTGCCGACAACGTGCTGGTGCGCGGTTGCGAGGCGTTCGGGCGCAATGCGCTGCTGGTGTTCGCGTTGAGCGGATTGGTGCCGCGCGTGCTGTCGTTGTGGCGATTGCCCGATCCGTCCGGCGCGGCCGCGGCGCTGACCCCGATGCAATGGCTTTACCGGCAGGGCTTCGAGCCATGGTTCGCCGATCCGCGTCTGGCGTCACTGCTCTACGCGATGACCCTGGTGCTCGCCTATGGCGTGTTGGCGCGGACGCTCGACCGGCGCGGCCTCTACTGGCGGGCGTGATCGTCTTTCGCGCTGCCCTGGGCGGCGGCTTTCTGGATGCCGTGGGTGACGCCGTTCGTGGTGCCGTTCGCGGCACCGTCGCGCGACAGGATGCGTCGCGCCCCGTCCGGCGCGAACGGGTCGACGCCCGCACGGTGGAAGCCGGAGGTGAGGATGTCCACGATGGACTCGGCCATGTCGCCCACACAGCGCGCGCCGACGGCGGTCAGGGCGATGCGACCATCGCCATGCTTCGCGAGCACCGCAGGATCGCAGTCGATGAAGCCGTCGCGCGCGAGTTGATCGAGGCATTCGAGCATGGCCTTGTCCGACCCGCCCATCGAGACCCAGAGGTCCGATGCGCGCACGTCTTGTTGGAGCAGGTGGGCGCGGAACAGTATCTGCACGATGGCGTAACAGTGCTGGATCGAGGCACGTCCGATCTTGCGACGGATCACGGCGTCGATGTCCGCCATCATCTCGAACACCACGAGTTCGCCGTTGGTGCCGTGCGCCTTCGGAGGGCGCGCGGTCAGGACTGTTGTGTCGCTCATAGGCGCGATCATCCGTCAATCAGCCTTTGGGATGACAGGCTACATCGTTGACGAGGGGGTGCGTCTGTTCGCTTCAGCGCAGACGCACGAGCCGGCCGGGCCGTGCATCCTGCACGGCGCCGTCGAGCGCCACGGCTTCGCCGGCGACCCAGGTGCCGAGATAGCCCTCGGCGATCTGCAGCAACCGCTTGCCGCCGGCGGGCAGGTCGCGCACCAGGCGCGGTGTCCCGCAGGCGAGGCGCGTCGGGTCGATGAGGTTGAGGTCGGCGCGCAGGCCGGGCGCGATCATGCCGCGATCGTCGAGCCCCAAGTGCCGTGCGTTGCGCCGCGTCAGCATCTCGACCGCGGTCTGCGGCGTGAGCCGGCCTTCGGGGCGGTCGCGGCACCAATGCGCGAGCAGGAAGGTGGTCGTGCTGGCGTCGCAGATGGTGCCGACGTGCGCGCCGCCATCGGAGAGTCCGTAGAGCGCGCGCGGATGCGCGAGCATCTCGCGCACCACTTCGAGCGACCCGTCGTTGTAGTTGAAGATCGGGAAGTGGATGAGGTTGTCGCCCGCGCCGGCGGCGAGATGGTCGTAGATCGCCTCGAGCGCGCCGCAGCCGCGGCTGCGCGCCCGGGCGAGGAAGCTCTGCGCGAGGGTCGGCTCGTAGCCGGCTACCAGGGGGAACATCCGCGCGCTGATCAGCTCGATGCGGGCCAGCATCAGGTCGACGATCGGCGGGATGGGGGTGCCGTCGCCCGACATCCGGCCAGGGCGCTCGCCGAGGATGCGTGCCTTGCGGGCGGGATCGCGCAGCGCCGCGGCGCGTTCGGCGAGCGGCAAGCCCGCGACCTCGACGTAGCCCGGATGTCCCATCAGCGGATGGAAGCTGGTGTCGAGGCCGAGGATCACGCCGATGCCGCGGGACGCGGTCTGCAGCCAGAGCGGCAGGCCCGCCGCCACCGCCGCCTCGGTGCGCGTGCGGATCGCCTGCCATTGCGCGCCGCCCGGGTCGCGTTGCAGCCAGGTCATCGACAACGGCCGCCCGCTCTCGCGCGCGAGCAGCTCGACGAGGTCGAACTCGGCGTCAAAGCGCTCGGGGCCGTGCAGCAGGTCGAAATCGCTCACGAGCTGCAGCACGCCCCGCGGCCGGTCGCGGAACACCTGCGCGAGCCCTGTGAGTTCGGCGGCCGTGGCGTCCGCGGCGGGTGTCGCGACGCCGGCGGTGGTGCGGTGGTTGTCGGTGCGTCCGGTGGAGAACCCGGCGGCGCCCGCCTCGAGCGCCTCGCGCAGCAGCTGCCGCATCGCGGCGATGTCCTCTGCGGTGGCGGCCTCGTGCGCGTGTGCGCGCTCGCCCATCACCGCCATGCGCAGCGGGTCGTGCGGCACTTGTGCGAGGAAATCGAGGGTGTGCGGGATGCGGTCCAACGCATCGAGGTACTCGGGGAAGCTCTGCCAATCGAAGCGCACGCCTTCGGCGAGCGCCACGCCCGGGATGTCTTCGACGCCTTCCATCAAGGAGATCAGGCCATCGATGGCGCGGTGGCGGTCGCCCGGCGCGAGCGGCGCGAAGCCGACGCCGCAGTTGCCGAACAGCAGCGTGGTGACGCCGTGCTGCACGCTCGGGCTGAAGGTCTCGTCCCAGCTCGCCTGGCCGTCGTAATGGGTGTGCAGGTCGATGAAGCCCGGGGTGAGCCAGGCGCCGCCCGCATCGATGCGCTCGCGCGCCGGGCCGGTCACGCGGCCCACCTCGCGGATGAGGCCGTCCTGCACCGCGACGTCTGCCGTCCGCGGTGGCGCGCCGCTGCCGTCGATGACCGTGGCGGATTCGAAGACGAGATCCAGCATGGCGGTGCCCTCGGACGCGGCGCTCAGGGCACCGGCCGCAGATCCACGCCCACGGGGCAGTGGTCGGCCAGTTTCCGTTGCAGCGCGTCCTTGGGTTCGTAGCCCTGGCGGATGAACGAGCCCGGCACCCGCCACTCGGCCAGCGATTGGCCGAGCACCACGTGGTCGATGTAGGCGCGGTAGTTCTGGCCCGGGTGGCAGTTCGTGAAGCGCTGGCCGGTCGCGATGTTGATGAGCCGTGCGCCGGCCGGCTCGCCATCGTCGATCTCCGACCAGAAATGCCGCACCCGTCCCTGCTCGTTGCGCGCCGGCGGACGGCCGCCCATCAGGTCGTGGTTGAAGTCGCCGAGCAGCGCGAAACGCCGGCCCGCAGCCGCCTGCGCGTCGATCCAGCGCTCGAGCTCCGGCACCTGTCGCGCGAGCACCGAGCAGGCCTCGCCCGGATCGTCGAGCGGACGCCGTGCGCAGCCTGATTTCAGGTGCACCGACAGCAGGCGGATCTCCCGGCGTTCACCCGGATAGACGATCAGTTCGGCGCCGCGGCGGACCCGGCCGTCGAGCGAGAGGGCGACGAGGTCGGGGCCGCAGCGGTGCGGCACGCCCTTGCGGATCGCGAAGCCGGTGTTCTGCACCGCTTCGCGGCGGGTGAAGCAGAAGTCGTGGTCCGGGAACACCCGCCGCGCCGCGTCGGGGCCGTCCACTTCCTGCAGTGCGACGACGTCGGCGCGGAGCATCTCGGCGTAGCGGGCGAGCGCGCGGTAGTCGGCCTCGCTGCGTTCGAGCTCCTCGGCGACGTTGCAGGGTATGAATCGCTTGCGCGGACCGGGCGAGGCGTCTCGCGGAACGCACTCGGCGGCGAGCTTGCGGAAGGCGTTGGGCGCGATCAGCCACTCGAGGTTCCAGGTGGCGATGCGCAGCGTCCCGTTGCCGGGCGCTGCGGGCGCGGGCGCCGCGTCCTCGGCCACCGCCGGGGCGGCCGGCAGGTCGAGCGGCGCGGTCGCCGGGTCGGGCGGCGCGGTCTGCGCGACGCTGCGTTCGGTGCAACCGGCGACGGTCGGGAGCGAGAGCAGCAGCGCGACGGCGGCGAGGCGGCAAGACGTGCGCGGCGCCGACCGCGCCATGGTGGAAGTGGTCATGACAGGCATTGTGTCGCCGCCCCGGGGAGTGCGCAATCGGTCGGCTGCGGTACCATCGGGCTGCCCGTATCGGGAGTGCGTCCGGACCTGCGTCCGGGCTGATCAGACGAGGAGAGAGACGACATGCTGGAACTCAAACACGGACTCAAGCTCGACAAGACCCGCGACGAGAAGGCGAGGATGAACTTCGTCTCCGGCCTGCGCGCGCACGTGCTCAACGACATGGCGTCCGGCATGCGCGCCGTGTGGGACGCGGACGTCGAACCGGCCTTCCGCCGTTCGCGTGGCCGGTTGCCGAAGGACGGGCCCGAAGTGCACGCCGCGATGAAGCCGAACGAATACTTCAAGTTCTATTCGAGCCTCCGTGTCACGGCGCAGGACATGGTCTGGCAGGCCGTGTTCCCGCCGCTCGAGCGCAACCGCGCCGCGCTGAAGGACAAGGCCGCGCGCCTCGGTCGTGCGAGCAAGGCCCGCGGGACCTTGTCCCTGAAGCCCGGTTTCGAGGTACCACGCAGCGTCTCGGCCATCGACGTGCACTTGATGGCCGGCAACTACGACGGCGAATACGAGGATGGTGACCTCGCCGCCGGCTCGCTCTACGACAACGGCCTCGCGGTGTTCTCGTTCGGCCTGATGGGCCAGAACCTCGACGACATCGGCCAGTCGATCGCCGGGTTCATCAAGCTGAAATTCCCGCAGCTCAAGCCGCGCAAGATCCTCGACCTCGGCTGCACGATCGGCCACAACACCGGCTCCTGGAAGGACCAGTTCCCCGCAGCCGAGGTGCACGGCATCGACGTCGCCGCGCCTTGCCTGCGCTATGCGCACGCGCGCGCGCAGGCGCAGGACCGCGAGCTGCACTTCCACCAGATGGACGCCACCGCGCTCGATTTCCCGGACGCGAGCTTCGATGTCGTCTTCTCCTCGATGTTCCTCCACGAAGTGCCGCGCAAGGGCATCGAGAAGATCATGGCCGAGGCGCACCGCGTCCTGAAGCCGGGCGGTCTCATGTTGCACATGGAGCTGCCGCCGAACTCGCAGCTGTCGCCGTATGACGCGTTCTACCTGGACTGGGATGGCGCCTACAACAACGAGCCGTTCTACAAGCCCTTCCGCGACCTCAAGCCCGAGGAGGTCTGCCGCCGCGCCGGGTTCGATCCCAAGAAATACCTGCAGTTCGTGATCCCCTCGGTCGGTTGGTATGGCGAGCAGGTCTGGCGCGAGGCCGCGGAGCGGCCGCCGTCCGTCGACAGCGACAAGACCGGGCGCCTCACCGACGGCATCCTCTGGTACTGCTTCGGGGCCTGGAAATGAGCGCCCGGGAGGCGGGGCGCCGCCCGATGCGCCGCACCATCCGCGGCGGCCGTCCGTATTTCTTCGCCGATCCGGCGATCGACAAGATCTTGAACATGGTCGTCGTGCTCGGGGGTGAGGTGTGGACGCTGCGCGAGCGCTTGGCCGCGCTCGAGGCCATCCAGGTCCGCCAGGGCAGCCTCGCCGCGGGCGAAGTCGACGCCCACGATTTCAGCCCCGAGGACGAGGCGCATCTCGCCGCCCTGCGCAAGGAGTTCATCGACAGCCTGTTCCGCGTGCTGCAGGAGCAGGTCGAGGAGGCAAAGGCGCGCGGCGCCCCCCGGAAACCGGTCACCAAACCGGCCAAGAAGAAGACCGTCCGTCGCGGAACTCCGGCGGCTCGAGGGCGTCAGACCCGTCGGTGACCGGCAGGGAGGGTCGACCGATGGGGGACAGGTCCGTCGAGGCATCGTCAGGTCCGGTCGATTTCTTCGATGCGCAGGATGCCGCGTTGCGCCGACGGCGCACGCTCGATGCCTGCTTCGCGCTCGCGGTCCTCTCGATGTCGCTGCTCGTGCTGGCGCTGCTCGTGCTGGTCGGCGTCGCGTGGTTCATCGCGACCGTCCTTGCCGCGCTGTGGGCCTGCGTCATGGTCGTGCCGGCCTGGCTCGAGTCCGACCGGCTCGATGCGGGCGGCAAGGCCATCGCGATGGCGCTCGGCGCGGTGCCGGTCTTTCCGCCGTCGCCCGATGCTGCTGCACACCGGCTGTACGAAATCGTCGAAGAGTCGGCGCTCGCAGCCGGATTGCCGGTCCCGGATGTGCATCTCCTGCCGCAGGATGATTCCATCAACTCGATGGTCGCCGGCGGCAGCTTCGCCGACGCGGCGCTGATCGTCACCCGGGGCGCGGCGGAACGGCTCGACCGCAGGCAGCTCGGGGCGCTCATCGCCCATGAGTTCGCCCATGTCCAGAGCGGCGACATGATGGTGAACCGGCGCGTCGTGGCATGGGCTGCGGGCCTCTCGGCGCCTTACGAGGTCGGTGCTGCGCTGCGACGGGGCCTGTTGCGCTCGTTCACCGAGGCGGTGTCGTACCACCGATGGTCCGGCCTCACCGTCATGGTCATGATGTATGCGCCGCTCTGGCTGTTGTCGTGGGCGATGCAGGCGGCGGGGAGCCTCGGCAAGGCGCTCGCGACCATGATGCAAGCGGCGGTGTGCCGGCGGCAGCAACCGACCGCCGATGCGGCTGCAGCGCGTCGTTGCGGGGATCCCGCGCCGCTCCGTGAAGTGCTGCTGATGGCGGCAGGCGGTCCCGCCGCGCGACGAGGGGCCGCACCCTCGGCGGCGCCGTCCGCGGAACACCTGTGGCTCGTGTCGCATCAGAGGCGTTGGCCGCAGGTGCATCCGCCGATCGCGGACCGCATCGCCGCGCTCGACCCCGAGGGTACGGTCGGTCCCGTGACCGAAGCCGCGCTGCGGGCCTGGCAGACGGGCGAGCGTCGGCGGCTGGAGGCGCTCGTGCCACGCGCACGCGTGGCGCGCGAGGACGCCGCGCGAGCCGAGGCGTTCACGCAGTCACTGCCGTACCTGACCTTGCACGCGACGCCGGATTTCGTCCTCTCGAAGGTCGGGAACCCCGATTGGACGAGTCTCGCGCTCGGCGAGACCCTGCGCGTGTCTTTGCCGGAGAGGATCTCGCAGAGCGTCGCGTCGCCTCGACGGTCGCGTGCCCTGGTCCTCGCGGTCATCGCGTCGGGCGACGATGCGCGTTGGGCGCGCCAGCTTGCGCTCATCGAACATGGGCTCGGCGCCGCCGTGCGTACCGAGGTGGATGCCGAACGAGGCGTCGCCGGCAGCTTGAGCCCGTATCTGCGGTTGCCGGCCGTCGAAGCGGCCTTCCCGGGGCTGCGTCGCCTGTCGCGGGACGAGCAGCGGGATCTCATGACGATGCTCAAGGCCCTGGAGCTCGAGGACGGCGAACGCGAACTGTTCGAGCTCTGCCTCGCGGCGTCGGTGCGCGTCGGATTGATGGGCGATCGCGGCCCGACGGCGAGCGGGCCGGCGCGCTTGCTGTGGCACGTCGGCGACGCCTTGGCCACGGTGGTCTCCATCCTCGCCCACCACGGCTCGCCGGACGATGCGAACGCGCGCGCCCACGCCTACCGCGCGGGCATGGACGCGTTGGCCGGCGCCGCAGCGCCGGCCTACAGCCTGCCGCCGAACTGGGCGGTCGCGCTCGATGCGGCGCTCTTCAAGATCGCCGCGCTCGAACCGACCGCCAAGCGCCGCGTCGTCGCGGCCTTCACCGCGACGGTCGCGCACGATGGGCGCCTGAGCCTCGAGGAGGCCGAACTGCTGCGCACGCTCTGCGCCATCCTGCGTTGTCCGTTGCCGCCGCTGCTGCCGGAGGTCACGGCGGTGCCTGTCGCCGCGCCGCCTGCGACCTAGCGCGCGGCGCGCAGCGCCTGGTCGAGGTCTTCCTTCAGGTCCAGGATGTGCTCGATGCCGATCGACAGGCGCACCATGTCCTCGGAGACACCCGCCTTCGCGAGCTCCGCCGGCGACAACTGCCGGTGCGTGGTCGAGGCCGGATGCGTGGCGAGCGAGCGCGCATCGCCGATGTTCACGAGCCGGATCACGAGCTTCAGCGCATCGAGGAACTTCTCGCCCGCCGCGCGGCCGCCCTTCACGCCGAAGGTCAGGATGCCGGAGGCGCGGCCGCCCATGTAGCGCTGCGCGAGCGCGTGCTGCGGATGGTCCGGCAGGCCGGCGTAGTTCACCCAGCCGACGGCGGGATGCGCCTGCAGGAACTTCGCGATGGCGAGGGTGTTCTCGCAGATGCGGTCCATGCGCACCGCCAGGGTCTCGATGCCCTGCAGGATCAGGAAGGAGTTGAAGGGCGAGATCGCCGCGCCCATGTTGCGCAACGGCACGACGCGCGCACGTCCGATGTACGCGGCGGCACCGAGCGCCTCGGTGTACACCACGCCGTGATACGAGACGTCCGGCTCGTTGAGCCGCGGGAAGCGCGCCTTGTGCTCGGCCCAGGGGAACTTGCCGGAGTCGACCAGCACGCCGCCGATGCTGTTGCCGTGGCCGCCGAGGTACTTGGTGAGCGAGTGCACGACGATGTCGGCGCCGTGGTCGAAGGGGCGGCAGAGGTAGGGCGAGGGGACCGTGTTGTCGACGATCAGCGGCACGCCGTGGCGATGCGCGATCGCGGCGATCGCCGCGAAGTCGGTGACGTTGCCGAGCGGGTTGCCGATGCTCTCGCAGAACACCGCCTTGGTGCGCGAGTCGATCAGCCGCTCGAACTGCGCGGGGTCCGAATAGTCGGCGAAGCGCACCTCGATGCCGAACTGCGGCAGCGTGTGGGCGAAGAGGTTGTAGGTGCCGCCGTAGAGCGCGCCCGAGCTCACGATGTTGTCGCCCGAACCGGCGATGGTCAGGATCGCGTAGGTGACGGCCGCGCTGCCCGATGCGAGCGCGAGTGCGCCGATGCCGCCCTCGAGCTCCGCGATGCGCTTCTCGAGCACGTCGCTGGTCGGGTTCATGATGCGCGTGTAGATGTTGCCCTGCACCTTGAGGTCGAACAGGTCCGCGCCGTGCTGCGCGCTGTCGAAGGCGTACGAGGTCGTCTGGTAGATCGGGACGGCGACGGACTTGGTGGTCGGGTCGGGCGTGTAGCCGCCGTGCACGGCGATGGTCTCTGGGCGCATGGTCAGGGTCTCCTCAAGTGTCGTTCGGGGCGGGTCCGGTGGATTTGGTGGGCAGGTCGGTGACGATGGGTCCAGGGCGTGTTGCCGATCGTCGAGAGGATGCAGTCGTGGATCACGGGAGGCAGCATAGGCCGCAGGGATGACGGTCGTGGGTCCGGAAGGCGATGCCCTCATAACCCCCGGTTATGACCGGCTGGCGACCGTAAGCCGCTTGTATCATGGCCGGGCATGACCGACGCCTCACCGCCGCCGCAGCGGCTGCAAAAAGCACTGGCGGCGCTGGGCCTCGGCTCGCGCCGCGCCATCGAGGACTGGATCCGCGCCGGACGGGTGCAGGTGGACGGTCGTCCGGCCGATCTCGGCCAACGCGTCGGTCCGGGGTCCCGGGTCACGGTGGACGGACGCGCGGTGGACCTCGCGGGTGCCTCGGTCGCGCACGTCGGCACCACCGTGCTCGGTTACCACAAGCCCCTCGGCGAGGTGACCACCCGCAGCGATCCGCAGGGGCGGCCGACGGTCTTCGACCGCTTGCCCCCGCCGCCGGCGGGTCGCTGGATCGTGGTGGGGCGGCTCGATTTCAACACCTCGGGGTTGCTGCTGTTCACCAACGATGGCGGTCTCGCCCATCGCCTGATGCATCCATCCTCCGAGGTCGAGCGCGAGTATCTGGTGCGCGTGCGCGACCAGCCCGATGCGGCGACGCTCGAACGCTTGCGCCGCGGCGTCACGCTCGAGGACGGTCCGGCACGGTTCGATCGCCTCGAGGCGCAGGGCAGCAGCGAGGGCCATGCCTGGTTCCGCGTCACCTTGCACGAAGGGCGCAACCGCGAGGTGCGGCGTCTTTGGAGCGCCGTGGGGCACGAGGTCAGCCGGCTCACGCGGCTGCGCTACGGACCGGTATCGCTGCCGGAGGACTTGCGGCCGGGGGAGGCGCGTGTGTTGCCGCCCGCGTTGGTCGCCGAGCTCCTGCGGGTCGCGGGCGCGGATCCCGAAGCCTAGCGGCCGCGGCGCACCAGGGCGCCGACCAAGCGCACGCCCGCCAGCACGAGCGCGCCCGCCACCACGCCGGTGCCGCCGTCGACCAGCAGTTTCAGCAGGCCGCCCACGACCCCTTCGCCACCGAGGTGATGCAGCGCGGGCAGCGCATGCGTGAGGATGCCGCCGCCGACCAGGAACATCGCCGCGGTGCCGACCACCCCGAGCACGCGCATCAGGCGCGGCGCCGCTGCGAGCAGCGCGCGCCCGAGCCCGCGCACGAGACGGGCGCCGGCACCGATGCCGGCGCGGCGTGAGAGGTGCAGCCCCGCATCGTCGAGCTTCACGATGCCGGCGACGAGGCCATAGACACCGACCGTCATCAGCAGCGCGATCGTCACCAACACCCCGATGCGGGTCATGAGCGGCGCGGTCCCGACGATGCCGAGCGTGATCACGATGATCTCCGCCGAGAGGATGAAGTCGGTGCGGATCGCGCCCTTGATCTTGTCGCGCTCGAAGGCGACCAGATCGACCGCGGGGTCCGCGGCGGCGGCGCTGACGGCGGCGCGGGCAGCGGCGGTCTCCTCGACCGGGTGCAGCCAGCGGTGTGCGAGCTTCTCGAAGCCTTCGTAACAGAGGAACAGGCCGCCGAGCACCATCAGCGGCGTGATCAGCCACGGCAGGAACAGGCTGATGAGCAGCGCCGCAGGCACCAGGATCACCTTGTTGAGCGCCGAGCCCTTGGCGACGGCCCACACCACGGGCAGCTCGCGCGCCGCCTGTACGCCCGAGACCTGCTCGGCGTTGACCGCGAGGTCGTCGCCCAGCACGCCGGCACTTTTCTTTGCCGCTACCTTGGAGAGCACGGCGACGTCATCGAGCACCGTCGCGATGTCGTCGAGCAGGGTGAGGAGGCTGGCACCGGCCATGGGGGGGTCTCCGTGCGGGGGGGGGGCGAGGGTCAGGATCCGGCGGGTCGCGTGCCGGTCAGCGGAACTTGTCCGGCCGCAGCACCTCGACATCGACCACCCACATCACGATGGCGTAGTGCTGGTAGTACTTCTCGCGCAGCCGCGTGAGCACACGCTCGGCGAGCGGGGTATCGCAGACGATCTCGACGCGGATGTTGCTGCTGTGGCCCCAGTGCGAGGCGCGAAGGCCCTGGTCGCCGCGGCCGCGCGCGTCACTGATGGTGTAGCCGGCGACCCCGAGCGCATCAAGCTCGCGCACGAGGTCGCGCTCGAGGTTCGACTCGGTGATGACGGTGACGAGCTTGCGGTGGGAATCGGCGAGTCCGGTCATGGGTGCCTCAGGCGGGCAGCAGGCGTTCGACCATCCGCAGGTAGAGCGGGAGGCCGACCAGGATGTTGAAGGGGAAGGTGATGGCGAGCGCCGCCGTGAGCGACAGCGCGGGGTTGGCCTCGGGCACGGCCTGTCGCATGGCGGCGGGCGCCGCGATGTAGGAGGCGCTGGCCGCCAAGGTCGCGAGCAGGACCGCGCCGCCCGTGCCGAGGCCCATCAGCCCCGCGAAACCGATGCCGATCAGCGCGAAGAGCGGGGGTATCAGCAGCGCGAACGCCGCCATGAACAGCCCGTGGCGGCGGAACCCGCCGAAGTGATCTGCGGCGATCAGGCCCATTTCGAGCAGGAAAATGGCCAGAATTCCCTTGAAAAGGTCGAAAAAGAGCGGCTTGACGGGTTCCAGCCCTTCGTTGCCCGCCACCGCGCCGATCAGCAGGCCGCCGAGCAGCAGCAGCACGCTGCGTCCGAGCAGCACCTCGCGCCCGACCTCGCCCCACGGGGTCCCCGGGTGCAGGCCCCGCGCCAAGAGGATGCCGAGGATGATCGCCGGCACTTCGAGCAGGACGAGCAGCAGCGGCAGGGTGGGCTCGAAGGGGATCTCCAGTCGCCCGAGGAACGCGACGCCCACGGCGAAGGTCGCGACGCTGACCGACCCGTAGTGCGCGGCCACGGCCGCAGCGTTGGTCCGGTCCAGCCGTCCCAGGCCGCGGAGGATGAAAAATGCCAGGAAAGTCAGTAAGATGCCCATCAGCAGGGTGAGCGGGATCTGCACCCACAGGCCGGCGGGCGAGCCGGCCGCGAGCTCGATGCCGCCCTTCATGCCGATGGCCAGCAGCAGCAGGGTGCTCACGAACTCATAAATAGCCGGCGGCAAGCGCAGGTCGGCTTTCAGGGCTCCGGCGAGCAGGCCGAGACCGAAGAACATGACGATGGGATCGAGTCCCGCGAGCACCGCACCCTCCTTCGCGCCCCCGCGCGGCCATTGACACCCCTGCCTCGTCCACCCAGAATAGGCGGCTCGTTTTACGGCGGAGGGGTACCCAAGCGGCCAACGGGAGCAGACTGTAAATCTGCCGGCTTACGCCTTCGTAGGTTCGAATCCTACCCCCTCCACCAACGAGGTTGCGAACTTTGGTGTTGGGCGGGTGTAGTTCAATGGCAGAACCTCAGCCTTCCAAGCTGATGACGTGGGTTCGATTCCCACTACCCGCTCCAGGATTCCGCTCACGTAGCTCAGTCGGTAGAGCACGTCCTTGGTAAGGACGAGGTCACCGGTTCGATTCCGGTCGTGAGCTCCAGTCGATTGTCGAGCAGTTGTTTTTGACGGTTTTTTTGTCGCCACGCTTCAAAGATCTCAGGAGACTAGGTCGTGTCCAAGGAAAAATTCGAGCGCAGCAAGCCGCACGTGAACGTCGGTACGATCGGGCATGTGGACCATGGCAAGACGACGCTGACGGCGGCGTTGACGAAGGTCATGGCCGAGACGTACGGCGGTGAGTTCAAGGCGTACGACCAGATCGACAAGGCGCCCGAAGAGAAGGCGCGCGGCATCACGATCTCGACGGCGCACGTGGAGTACCAGTCGCAGGAGCGCCACTACGCGCACGTCGACTGCCCGGGGCACGCGGACTACGTGAAGAACATGATCACGGGCGCGGCGCAGATGGACGGCGCGATCCTGGTGGTGTCGGCCGCTGACGGTCCGATGCCGCAGACGCGCGAGCACATCCTGCTCGCGCGCCAGG
>JBIIVD010000050.1:0-13957 GCA_044339635.1 Steroidobacteraceae bacterium
CGCCTCCGGGTCAGAACCAGTTGAAGTTGAACGAGATGCTCACCCGCTCGGTCGCGGCGCGGCTGGCGGGGACCTCGTGGCGCAGCCAGCTCTCGAACAGTACCACCTGCCCCGCGCGCGCGGGCACCGTCTGCCAAGGCTGCAGTTCGGCGGCCGCATCGGGCCGTCGCGGCGGTGCCGCCATGTAGCGCTCGAGCCGCGGATCCTCGAATTTCAGGCCCGGCGAGCGCGGCGGCACGCGGACGTAGTAGGTGCCGCTGATCGTCGACACCGGGTGCAGGTGCAGGCCGTGCGCGACCCCGGTCGGCATCAGGTTCACCCAGCAGTCGGTCATCGCGAGCTCGCGGCCCTCGAGGTCGAGCCCGAGCTCGGCCGCATAGGCACGGACATGCCGCTGCAGCCGGCGCTCCAGCAAGGCGAAGGTCGGCGACAGCCGGTGCATGCGGCTCTGCGAACCGTACGACGTGTAGCCGCCCGGGTAATTGCGGGCCGACCAACGGCGGCCGGCCTCGTCGTCGACGCTCAACTGCCGGCACTCGGCGAGCAAGCGCTTGTTGAACGCGGCCACGCCGCTGCGCTGCAGCGGCGCGACGTGGATCAGCGTCGGGAACAGGCGCCGCGTCGCGCTCATGTGCGCGACTTCGGTTCGGGACGGCCGCGATAGGTCCGCATCAGCACGGCACGCAGGAGCCCATGGAAATGCCGCGACAGGAATACCAACACCTTGCCGTGCCCGGTGACCACGATCTCGGGGCGGCCGCGGCGCACGCCACGCACGATCTCGCGCACCGCCTTGTCGGTCGGCACGCGCAGCCAGGCGGGCACCGGATCCGGTGCGCCGGCTTGCAGCACGCCCCGGTTGTCGGTGCGGCGGATGTCCGAATCCACGAACCCGGGCGAGACCAGCGTCACGCCGATGCCGTCGTCGCGCAGGTCGCCTCGCAGGGACTCGGCGATGCCGCGGACGGCGAACTTGCTCATCGAATAGGCCGAGGCGCCGGGCGCAGCCACATGGCCCGCGACGCTGCCGATCAGCACCAGCCGGCCGCGCGCCTGGCGCAGGCCGGGCAGGGTCTCGTAGATGGTGCGCAGCAGCCCGACGACATTGGTGTCGAGCTGACGCTGATAATCGGCGAGCGTCAAGCGCTGCAGCACCCCGGCCACGCCGAAGCCCGCATTGGCATAGACGATGTCGAGCCCGATACCGCGCGCGAGCAGCGCCTGCACCGGCTTCGCGACATCGCCCTCGCGCGTGACATCGCCCTCGTGCACCTCGACCTCCGCGGCGCCGAGGCCCCGCAGTTCCTCGGCCAACTGCTCGAGCAGCGCGCGCCGCCGCGCCAGCAGCACCAGCCGCGCCCCCTCGCGGGCGTACGCCCGCGCCAACGACGCGCCGATGCCCGACGAGGCGCCGGTGATGAGGACGGTGGGGGTCGAGGCGGTCGTGGGCATGGTGGTTCCAGGTTGACAGGGGAGTCCCGAGGCGCAAGATACCAAAAGCGCATCGGCAACGGCCTCGGGGGTGGCCTGCCGGTCGCTGGGGCAAGACTAATGACAAGGACAACGATACGGGTGCGGGGCATCACCTGTCTGGCGGCCTGCGCGTGGCTGGCCGCCGCCGCAGCGGCCGGCGCCGCGCCGAACGGCACACCACCGACCAGCACACCACCGACCAGTACGGCACCGACCGGGCAACCGCCCGCGGCCGACGCGCAGGACGGCGACGAACCGGTGCTCTACACGCTCGGCCAACTCATCGCACGTACGCTCGACGGCTGGGGGCTCTCCCCAGAAGAGCTCGCCGTCGTGCAGCTCGGCCTCGAAGACGGCGTGATGGGCCATCCGTCCAAGGTGGATCTGGCCGCACAGGCGCCGCGGCTGCACGCCGTGCAGGCCGAGCGGCGCGCGGCCCTGGCCGAGCGCGACCGCGAAGCGCGCGCCCGCGCGGTCGAGGCGATGACCGGCGAGGGCACGGTCCGCTTGCCCGCGGGGTCCCTGATGCAGGCGCTGCGGCCGGGCGACGGCCCGACGCCCACGGCCACCGACCATGTGCGCGTGCACTACGAAGGCAAATTGACCGATGGCACGGTGTTCGACAGTTCGCATCGCCGCGGCGAACCTGCGACCTTCCCGGTGCGCGGCGTCATCGCCTGCTGGACCGAGGCGCTGCAAGCGATGCAGGTCGGCGGGCGCAGCCGGGTGATCTGCCCGCCGGAGCTCGCCTACGGCGAGCGCGGCGCACCGCCGGTCATCCAGCCGAACGCGACCTTGGTGTTCGAGATCGAGCTACTGGCGATCGTTCGCTGAATGGGCAGCGGCCGGGCCGTAGGCCCGCGCCAGGTAGTCGACGATCTGGCGCGCCTCGTCGTCCGAGAGCGGCGCCTTGAAGGCGTTGCGCATCTTCGCGACCTCCATCTCCCATAGCGCACGCGTGCCGAAGCGCGCATGCATCGCCACATAGTCGACGCTGTGGCACGACGTGCAACGGGCGATGAAGATCTCGCGCCCCTCGCCCGCCCGGGCCTCGTCCTCGGCGACCGCACCGGGCTCGGCGACGGGCTCTGCGACGGGATCGGCCAAGGCCGACATGCCGGCACCAATGAGCAGGGCGACACCCAGCAACGCAGTGATACGGGGAGCGCTCATCGTGCCGCCCCGTGATCCCGACCGCCAGTGCCCGCAGGCGTCCCCGCCAGCGCTACGCGGTGGAAAGCGTTGTGTTGGTACCCAGACGGGTTCGGGATCGGCTGCGCCACCTGGGTCTGTCCCGCACGGTTCGACGCGCGTGCCCAAGCCTCGGCGCCCTGGACGGCGACGCGCGGCGCCTCGAAGGCCCAAGTGCGGAACGCATAGCGCCCGAGGTCCGGGCCGAGCTGCGCCGCATCCCAACGCTGGCCGCCATCGAACGATACATCCACGCGATCGACGCCGTGACCGGCATCCCAGGTGATGCCGCGAACGACGACCCGACCATCGTCGCGCGCCGCGACCTCCGTGATCAAAGAATTTACGGCGATCTCGGTGACCGGCGCGCGCTCACCGGCCTCTTGGGACGGGAAGCGCTCCACCAACGGGAACGCCGCGCGCGGCATGCGGTAGGCGTTGGCCATCCAGAACCCCCGCGCCGGCGCGGTGAGCGCTTCGATGCGGGTGAGGTGCTTGATCCAGTACGTCGCGGTCCAACCCGGCACGACGAGCCGCAGCGGCGCGCCGTTGAGCTGCGGCAGCGGCGACCCGTTCATCTCCCAGGCGAGCAGCGTGTCCGGATGCAGCGCCTTGGCGCGCGGCAGCGACTTGATGTAGTCGGGCGTCCCCTCGAGCGGCGGCGCATCGGCGGCATCGAACGCGATCTCCGGGACGGCGTCCTTGAGCCCGGCGCTCGCCAACACCTCGGCGAGGCGCACGCCGCGCCATTCGGCGCAGCCCATCGCGCCATGCTCCCACTGCAGGCCCGGCACCGGCGGATCGAAGAGACCACGACGGTTGCCCGAGCATTGGCAGACCGCCGTGACGGTCACCGGAGTGAACTCCGAGCGCAGCTGCGCGAGGGTCAGCACGCGCGGCCGCTCGAGGCCCTCGCCGGCGAGCTCGAGCCGGAATTCCGCCGGGTCGATCTGCGGGATCACGGCGTGGTGGTAGCGCACGAAGAACGCCTCGTTCGGCGTGATCGCGGTGCGCAGGTGCTCGAGGGGCGTCTCGTAGTTGGGTGGGCGGTGGGTGAGACGGCGCAGCGGCCACTTGCCTGGCAGGCGTTCGAGCGCCCATCCGGCCACCGGGCGACCGGCGGCGAGGCACCAAGCCCCGAGCGCCGCCAGCGAGCCGAGCAGCCGGCGGCGCGCGGGGTGCGGAGGTCGGTCGGGGACGGGGAGCGTCATCGGGGGAATCTACCATGCAGGGCACGGGATGGTAGCCGCCGCCCCGCCAGACCGGGCACAATCGGCGCATGTACCAGCTCTTCATCGCCAACAAGAACTACTCCTCCTGGTCGCTGCGGCCTTGGGTGCTGATGCGCAGCCTCGGCATCGCCTTCGAGGAGCGCATGGAACCCTTCGCCGACCACGACAACGCCGCGAACTTCCGCCGCTTCTCGCCCACCGGCAAAGTGCCCTGCCTGCACGATGGCGCACTGGAGGTGTGGGACTCGCTCGCCATCGTCGAGTACCTCGCCGAGCGCCATCCCGGGGTCTGGCCGGGCGATCCCGTGGCGCGCGCCTGGGCGCGCAGCGCGACGGCGGAGATGCATTCCGGGTTCGGCGCCCTGCGCGAACACTGCAGCATGAGCGTCGGCCAGCGCATCGTGCTACGTGAACGCCCGGCTGCGCTCGAGGCGGACTTCGTGCGCCTGCGCGAACTCTGGCATCAGGGCCTGCGCCGCTTCGGGGGCGAGTTCCTCGCCGGCGCATCGTTCACGGCCGTCGACGCGTTCTTTGCGCCGGTCGCCTTCCGGCTGCAGACCTACGGCATCGCGCTCGACCCCGTGGCGGACGCCTATGCGGCGCGCCTGCTGGCGCTGCCGGAGATGCGTGAGTGGCAGGCGGCGGCGCTCGCCGAACCCTGGCGCGAACGCGCCCACGAAGAGGACCTCGCCTCCCGCGCCGCGAGCATGGAGGACCTGCGCAGTCCGCCATCCGGACACGCCCCATAAACACGCCACGCGCCCTGTACGGGATGCGCACCCTCGTCGTCGCGCTGCTGCTCCTGCTCGCGCCGAGCGGCGCGATCGCGGGCGTCGCGGCGGTCGCGGCACCCGACCGTCACGGCGCCGAAGCGGCGCGGCAGGTGATCGAGGACGGCGGCAACGCCGTCGATGCCGCCATCGCCACCGCGTTCGTGCTCGCCGTGACCTTCCCCGAGGCCGGCAACCTCGGCGGCGGCGGCTTCATGACCCTGCACCTCGACGGTCGCCAGGATTTCCTGGATTTCCGCGAGACCGCGCCCGCCGCGGCCACACGCGACATGTACCTCGACGCGACGGGTGCGGTGATCCCCGACGGCAGCCTCGTCGGCGCGCGCGCTGCGGGCGTGCCAGGTACGGTCGCAGGCCTTTGGGCGGCGCACCAGCGTTACGGCACCCTGCCCTGGAAGCGGCTGCTCGCGCCGGCGATCCGCCTGGCGCGGCAGGGGTTCGTCATCGACCCGCAGCTCGCGGGGCTGCTCGCCGAACAACAGGCCGATCTCGCCGGGCGCACCAACTTCGACCGCTATTTCGGCGGCCTGCCCGCCGGCACCACGCTGCGCCAGCCGGAGCTCGCGGCCACGCTCGAGCGCATCGCCCGCGAGGGCCCGAAGGGCTTTTATCGCGGCCGCACCGCCCGCCTGATCGTCGAGGAGATGCGCCGCGGCGGCGGTCTCATCACCGCGGCGGACCTCGCCGCCTACGCGCCGGTGTGGCGCGAGCCGCTGCGCTTCGATTGGCGCGGCCAGCAGGTCATCACGGCGCCGCCGCCGAGCTCGGGGGGCGTCGCGCTCGCGCAGCTCCTCGGCATGAAGGAGCGCCTCGCGCCCGCCTTCGCCGGACAGCCGCTCAACAGCACGCGCTACGTGCACCTCGTCGCCGAGATCTCCAAGCGGGTGTTCGCGGACCGCGCCGAATATCTCGGCGATCCGGGTTTCGTGGACGTGCCGGTCGCGCGGCTCATGGACCCCGCCTATCTCGACCGGCGCACCGCCGAGGTCTCCCTCGAGCGTCCCTCGTCGACGCCGTCGGTGCGCCCCGGTCTCGCCGAGCGCCCGCAGACGACGCATTTCTCGATCCTCGATGACCGGGGCAACGCCGTCGCGCTCACCTATACCTTGAACGGCGGCTTCGGCAACGGCGTGGTCGTCACCGGCGCAGGTTTCCTGCTCAACAACGAGATGGACGATTTCAGCATCCGTCCCGGCCAGCCGAACCTGTACGGCGTGGTGGGCGGACGCGCCAACGAGATCGCGCCGGGCAAGCGCATGCTCTCATCGATGACACCGACGCTCTTGCTGGAAGACGGTCGGGTGCGGGCGATCGTCGGCACGCCCGGCGGTTCGACCATCATCACCGCCGTGTTCCAGACGCTCGTGAACCTGCGCGACTTCGGCCTGACCCCGCTCGCCGCGATCTCCGCCGCGCGCTTCCACCACCAGCTGCTGCCGCCCGACCGCATCATCTACAGCCGCTGCTGCGCGCTCGAGACGCAGACCGTGCAGGAGCTGCGCGCGCTCGGCTACACCGTCGAGCAGAGCAGTTGGGAGTTCGGCGACATGCAGGTGGTGACGGTCGATGCAGCGGGCCGGGTCGAGGCCGCCTCGGATGTCCGCGGTCGCGGCGTGAGCGTGGTGTTCCCGAAGCCCTGAGCGCGCGCTCAGGCGCGGCGACCGACGGCGATGTCGAGCAGGATCGGCAGCAGGCGCTTGCGGGCCTCATCGAACGACACCGCCGACAGCGCGAAGCGCACCGCGACCGCGCCGATGGGCTCGCCGTCGAGCATCACCGGGACCGCGAGGCTGCCCTGCTCGGTGAGGCGCAGCGGACGGATGGCGCGCGCGAAGCCGCGCTCGCGGATCATCTCGAGCTCCCG
The DNA here is from genome assembly GCA_044339635.1 of Steroidobacteraceae bacterium. GTDB lineage: Bacteria > Pseudomonadota > Gammaproteobacteria > Steroidobacterales > Steroidobacteraceae > UBA964. The sequence goes on from JBIIVD010000050.1 coordinate 6,552, forward strand.
CTCGAGCGCCGCGCGGTCGGGCCAAAGATCATGGAGCTCCGGCGCACGCTCCGGCCAGAGCAGGTCGATCAGCGTCTCGCGGGTGCGGGCCGAGGAGAACGCGAGCACCGCCCGGCCCGAGGCGGTGGTCAGCACCGGCAGGAAGGTGCCACGCTCGAAGAACTCCACCGCGAACCCGCTCTCGCGGTCGCTCGAGTCCTCGACGAACATCTCGGGGAAGCGCAGCTGCATGAGGCTCATCGGCCACTGCATGCGCGTGGCGGCGGCGTGCATCGCCGCGCGCACCGGCTCGAGCCGCTCCACCGCGGCATCGAAACCATGGCTCAAGACCTTGGCCTTGAGCGTCAGCGCGTAACGACGGGTCTTGAGGCGCTCCACGAAGCCGGTGGCCTCGAGCGTGGCGAGGCAGCGGTTGACCGTGGTGCGCGCGAGCCGCAGCTTTTGGCTGATGGCGGCCGTGGTGAGCGGCCCGTGACGATTGAGCAGCGCCACGACCTCGAGGCCGCGCACCAACACCCGCACGGGCGCCGGATGACCCGGCGGCATGCGATGCGGGCTGCCCTCGGCGGTCTCAGCCGAGTCCTCCCGATCGCCGGTCCGCCGGCTCCCCGGTTCGTCCCCCATCATCCCGCTCCGGCTGTCAGCGAGCCGCGCCCTCGTCCTCGCCGCTCGGCGGCGAGGCATCGTCGCTGTCCGCGCCGACCGTCACGCCCTCGTCCATGAAGCCCGAGGAACCTGCGTTCTCGAGCTTGCGACGGCGGTGCGCATGGGCCGCGAAGCCCGTTCCCGCCGGGATCAGGCGTCCGACGATGACGTTCTCCTTGAGGCCGCGCAGGTCGTCCTTGAGGCCGCGGACCGCAGCCTCGGTGAGGACGCGCGTGGTCTCCTGGAACGACGCCGCCGAGATGAACGACTCGGTGGCGAGCGAGGCCTTGGTGATGCCGAGCAGCACCGGCGCCAGCGACGCCATCTGCTTGCCTTCGCCGCTGATGCGGTCGTTGATGTCGAGCGCACGCGAACGGTCGAGCTGTTCGCCCTTGAGCAGCGGCGTCTCGCCGGTGCCCGTGACCTCGGTCTTGCGCAGCATCTGGCGGATGATCACCTCGATGTGCTTGTCGTTGATCTTCACGCCCTGCAGGCGGTAGACGTCCTGGATCTCGCGCACGAGGAAGTTGGCGAGCGACTCGACGCCCTGCAGGCGCAGGATGTCGTGCGGGTTCGGCTCGCCGTCGGCGATGACTTCGCCGCGCGTGACCTGTTCGCCCTCGAAGACGTTGAGCTGGCGCCACTTCGGGATCAGCTCCTCGTACTTCTCGCCCTTCTCTTCGGTGATGACGAGACGACGCTTGCCCTTGGTCTCCTTGCCGAAGCTGACCGTGCCGCTCTTCTCGGCGAGGATGGCCTGGTCCTTCGGCTTGCGGGCCTCGAACAGGTCCGCGACGCGCGGCAGACCGCCGGTGATGTCGCGGGTCTTCGAGGACTCCTGCGGGATGCGGGCGATGACGTCGCCGACCGACACCTTCGCGCCGTCCTCGAGGCTGATGAGCGCGCCTGCCGGCAGCGTGTAGACCGCCGGGATCTCGGTGTTCGCGAACGGCACTTCCTTGCCCTTCGCGTTCACGAGCTTGATGGTCGGGCGCAGTTCCTTGCCGCCGCGCTGCTTCGTGCCGTCCATGACCACCACGGACGAGAGGCCGGTGACCTCATCGACCTGGCGCGTGACGGTGAGGCCGTCGACGAAGTCCTGGAACCGCAGGAAACCCGCCACTTCGGTGACGACCGGGTGGGTGTGCGGATCCCAGGTGGCGACCACCTGGCCGGCGGGCACATGCGTGCCCTCGACGATGCCGATCTGCGCGCCGAACGGGATCTTGTAGCGCTCGCGCTCGCGGCCGAACTCGTCGACCACGCCGATCTCACCCGAACGCGACACCGCGACCAGGTAGCCCTTCTCGTGGGAGACGGTCTTGACGTTGTGGAAGCGCAGCGTGCCCTTGTTGCGGACCTCGACGCTCGAGGCGGCTGCCGCTCGCGACGCCGCACCACCGATGTGGAAGGTGCGCATCGTGAGCTGCGTGCCCGGCTCGCCGATCGACTGTGCGGCCATGACGCCGACCGCCTCGCCGATGTTGATGATGCGGCCGCGCGCGAGGTCGCGCCCGTAGCACATGGAGCACACGCCGTAGCGGGTGTCGCAGGTGATGGGCGAACGCACCTTCACCTGGTCGACGCCCTGCTGCTCGAGCAGGCGCACCAGCGCCTCGTCGATCAGCGTGCCGGCGGGGAGCAGCACCGTGCCCTTGCCGCCCGGCTTGAGGACGTCCTCGACGACCACGCGACCGAGCACGCGCTCGCCGAGGCCCTCGACCACGTCGCCGCCTTCGACCAGCGGGGTGACCGTGAGGCCGTTGGTGGTGCCGCAATCGACCTCGGTGACGACGAGGTCCTGCGCCACGTCGACGAGGCGACGGGTCAGGTAGCCCGAGTTCGCGGTCTTCAGCGCCGTGTCCGCGAGACCCTTGCGGGCGCCGTGGGTGGAGATGAAGTACTGGAGGACGTTCAGGCCTTCGCGGAAGTTCGCGGTGATCGGCGTCTCGATGATCGAGCCGTCAGGCTTGGCCATCAGGCCGCGCATGCCGGCGAGCTGGCGGATCTGCGCCGCGCTGCCGCGCGCGCCGGAGTCGGCCATCATGAAGATCGAGTTGAAGGACTTCTGGCGCTGCTTCTTGCCGCGGGAGTCCGTGGCCTCCTCGCTGCCCAGCTTCTCCATCATCGCCTTGGCGACCTGGTCGTTGGCGCGCGACCAGATGTCGACGACCTTGTTGTAGCGCTCGCCGTTGGTGACGAGACCCGAGGCGTACTGGTCCTGGATCTCCTTCACTTCGCGGTCGGCGGCGGCGACGATCTTGACCTTCTGCTCGGGGATGACGATGTCGTCGATGCCGAACGACACCGACGCGCGGGTCGCGTAGGCGAAGCCCGTGTACATCAGGCGATCGGCGAAGATCACCGTGTCCTTGAGGCCGAGCTGGCGGTAGCAGGCGTTGATGGTCGCCGAGATCGCCTTCTTGGTCATGTCCTGGTTGACGATGTCGAAGGACAGGCCCTCGGGCAGGACCTCCGACAGCAGCGCGCGGCCGACGGTCGTCTCGACCAGGCGACGGCGCGGGACCTTCTGGCCCTCGACCAGCACGGACTCGTTGATGCGCACCTTGATGCGCGCCTGCAGGTGGACCTGCCGGGTCTCGTAGGCGCGGTGCACCTCGCCGATGTCGGAGAAGGACATGCCTTCGCCGTCGGCGCCGACGCGCTCGCGGGTCATGAAGTAGAGGCCGAGCACCACGTCCTGCGAGGGGACGATGATCGGGTCGCCGTTGGCGGGCGAGAGGATGTTGTTCGAGGACATCATCAAGGCGCGCGCCTCGAGCTGCGCCTCGAGCGACAGCGGCACGTGCACCGCCATCTGGTCACCGTCGAAGTCCGCGTTGAACGCGGTGCAGACGAGCGGGTGCAGCTGGATCGCCTTGCCCTCGATCAGCACCGGCTCGAAGGCCTGGATGCCGAGGCGGTGCAGGGTCGGGGCGCGGTTGAGCAGCACCGGATGTTCGCGGATCACCTCGGAGAGGATGTCCCAGACCTCCGGGCCCTCGCGCTCGACCAGGCGCTTGGCGGCCTTGATGGTCGAGGCGTCGCCGCGCAGCTGCAGCTTGTGGAAGATGAACGGCTTGAAGAGCTCGAGCGCCATCTTCTTGGGCAGGCCGCACTGGTGCAGGCGCAGCGTCGGGCCGACCACGATGACCGAACGGCCGGAGTAGTCGACGCGCTTGCCGAGCAGGTTCTGGCGGAACCGGCCCTGCTTGCCCTTGATCATGTCGGCGAGCGACTTGAGCGGGCGCTTGTTGGTGCCGGTGATGGCGCGGCCGCGGCGGCCGTTGTCGAGCAGCGCGTCGACGGCCTCCTGCAGCATGCGCTTCTCGTTGCGCACGATGATGTCCGGCGCGCTCAGCTCGAGCAGGCGGCGCAGGCGGTTGTTGCGGTTGATGACGCGACGATAGAGGTCGTTGAGGTCCGACGTCGCGAAGCGGCCGCCGTCGAGCGGCACGAGCGGACGCAGGTCGGGCGGCAGCACCGGCAGGATGGTCATGACCATCCACTCGGGCTTGTTGCCGGACTCGATGAACGACTCGATGAGCTTGAGGCGCTTGGAGAGGCGCTTGAGCTTGGTCTCGGAGGCGGTGTTCGCCATCTCCTCACGGGCCCTGACCAGCTCTTCCTGCAGGTCGAGCGAGGAGAGCATCTCGTGGATGGCCTCGGCGCCCATCAGCGCGTGGAAGCCGTCGCCGTGCGCCTCGATGGCCTCGAGGTACATCTCGTCGGTGAGCAGCTGGCCGCGCTTCATCTCGGTCTGCTCGGGATCGATGACCACGAAGGCCTCGAAGTAGAGCACGCGCTCGATCTCGCGCAGCGTCATGTCGAGCATCAGGCCGATGCGCGACGGCAGCGACTTGAGGAACCAGATGTGCGCCACCGGCGAGGCGAGGTCGATGTGGCCCATGCGCTCGCGGCGCACCTTGGACTGCGTCACCTCGACGCCGCACTTCTCGCAGACCACGCCGCGGTGCTTCAGGCGCTTGTACTTGCCGCACAGGCACTCGAAGTCCTTCACGGGCCCGAAGATCTTGGCGCAGAACAGGCCGTCCCGCTCGGGCTTGAAGGTGCGGTAGTTGATGGTCTCCGGCTTCTTGACCTCGCCGAACGACCAGGAGCGGATCATCTCCGGAGAGGCAAGCCCGATCTTGATCGAGTCGAAGTGCTCGACCGGAGCGTTGTGCTTGAAGACGTTAAGGATATCCTTCATGGCTGCACCTCAATCCTGTTCCAGGTCGACGTTGATCGCGAGGGAGCGGATCTCCTTCACGAGCACGTTGAACGATTCGGGCATGCCGGCATCCATCTGGTGATTGCCGTCGACGATGTTCTTGTACATCTTCGTGCGGCCGTTCACGTCGTCGGATTTGACCGTGAGCATCTCTTGGAGGGTGTAGGCGGCGCCGTACGCCTCCAACGCCCAGACTTCCATCTCGCCGAAGCGCTGGCCGCCGAACTGCGCCTTGCCTCCCAGCGGCTGCTGGGTGACGAGCGAGTACGGCCCGGTCGAACGCGCGTGCATCTTGTCGTCGACCAGGTGGTTGAGCTTCAGCATGTACATGTAGCCGACGGTGACCGGACGCTCGAAGCGCTCGCCGGTGCGGCCGTCGGTGAGCTGCGTCTGGCCGGACAGCGGCAGGTCCGCGAGCCCGAGCAGGCGCTTGATCTCGGCCTCGGCGGCGCCGTCGAACACCGGCGTCGCGATCGGCACGCCACGCGACAGGTTCTTGGCGAGCGCGACGAGGTCGGCGTCGCCCAGGCTGTCGATGTCCTCGTGCTGGCCGCCGGTCTCGTTGTAGATGCGCTTGACGAAGCCGCGCAGGTCGGCGACCGCCTGCTGCGACTCGAGCATGCGCCCGATCTTGAGGCCGAGCCCCTTGGCCGCCCAACCGAGGTGCGTCTCGAGCACCTGGCCGACGTTCATGCGCGAAGGCACGCCGAGCGGGTTCAGGACCACGTCGACGGGCGTGCCGTCCTCGAGGTAGGGCATGTCCTCGACCGGGACGATTGTGGAGATGACGCCCTTGTTGCCGTGACGGCCGGCCATCTTGTCGCCCGGCTGCACGCGGCGCTTCACCGCGAGGTAGACCTTCACCATCTTGAGGACGCCCGGCGAGAGGTCGTCGCCCTGGACGATCTTGGCGCGCTTGTTCTCGAGCTTGGCCTCGAACAGCTTGCGCTGCGAGCGCACGCGTTCCGCGGCCGCCTCGAGCTGGGCGTTGGCGTCCTCGTCGTCGAGGCGGATCTCGAACCACTCGTCACGACCGAGGTCGTCGAGGTAGTCGGCGGTGAGCTTGGTGCCCGACTTGAGCTTGCGCGGGCCGCCGGCCGCCACCTTGCCGAGCAGCGTGCTGCGCACGCGCTGGAAGATGTCGTCCTCGAGGATGCGCTGCTGGTCGCCGAAGTCCTTGCGGACGCGCTCGATCTCGGCCTTCTCGATGGAGAGGGCGCGCGAGTCCTTCTCGACGCCGTCGCGCGTGAACACGCGCACGTCGATCACCGTGCCGTCCATGCCCGGAGGCACGCGCAGCGAGGTGTCCTTCACGTCGCTCGCCTTCTCGCCGAAGATCGCGCGCAGCAGCTTCTCTTCCGGGGTCAGCTGAGTCTCGCCCTTCGGGGTGACCTTGCCGACCAGGATGTCGCCCGCACGGACCTCGGCGCCGATGTAGGCGATGCCGGCCTCGTCGAGCTTGTTGAGGGCCTGGTCACCGACGTTCGGGATGTCGGCGGTGATCTCTTCCGAGCCGAGCTTGGTGTCGCGGGCGACGCAGGTCAGCTCCTCGATGTGGATGGTGGTGAAGCGGTCTTCTTGCACCACGCGCTCGGAGATGAGGATGGAGTCCTCGAAGTTGTAGCCGTTCCAGGGCATGAACGCGACCAGCATGTTCTGGCCGAGCGCGAGTTCGCCGAGGTCGGTCGAGGGGCCGTCCGCCAGCACGTCACCGCGGGCGATGATGTCGCCCGCCGTCACCAGCGGGCGCTGGTTGATGCAGGTGTTCTGGTTGGAGCGGGTGTACTTGGTGAGGTTGTAGATGTCGACGCCCGGCTCGCGGGCGGTGGTCTCGGCATCATCCACGCGCACCACGATGCGCGAGGCGTCGACCGAGTCGACCACGCCGCCACGGCGCGCCACCACGGTGACGCCCGAGTCGATGGCGACCGGACGCTCCATGCCGGTGCCCACGAGCGGAGCCTCGGTGCGCAGCGTCGGCACGGCCTGGCGCTGCATGTTCGAGCCCATGAGCGCGCGGTTGGCGTCGTCGTGCTCGAGGAACGGGATCAGCGAGGCGGCGACCGAGACGATCTGCTTGGGCGACACGTCCATGTAGTTGATGCGCTCGCGCGGCATCAACGTGAACTCGTTCTGGTAGCGGCAGGAGACGAGCTCTTCGGACAGCGCGCCGCGGCCGTCGGTCGCGGCGTTGGCCTGCGCGATCGCGAACTCGCCCTCCTCGATCGCCGACAGGAAGTCGATCTTGTCGGTGACCTTGCCGTCCACCACGCGGCGGTACGGCGTCTCGAGGAAGCCGTATTCGTTGGTGCGCGCGTAGACCGAGAGGGAGTTGATGAGGCCGATGTTCGGGCCTTCCGGGGTCTCGATCGGGCAGACGCGGCCGTAATGCGTCGGGTGCACGTCGCGCACCTCGAAGCCGGCGCGCTCGCGCGTGAGGCCGCCCGGGCCGAGCGCCGAGACGCGGCGCTTGTGGGTGACCTCGGAGAGCGGGTTGTTCTGGTCCATGAACTGGCTGAGCTGCGAG
>JBIIVD010000001.1:0-112769 GCA_044339635.1 Steroidobacteraceae bacterium
TATCCAAGCGTGCGCCGGTGTCGCCGCCGCGGCATCGAGCAGCAAGGCCTTGGCGATGAATCCGGACCCCGGCGGCATTCCGGCCACGACCAGCGCCGTCACGAAGAAGAGCGCGGCGATCCAGGGCGCCTCGCGCACCGGTCGCCCAGCATAGATCCGGTAGTCGGCGGCGACCGGCGTCGATGAGTCCGCCCGCCGGCGCGCGATGAACTCGACGGCGACGAACGCCGCACCCGCGGCGAAGGTCGAGTGGGGCAGGTAGTAGAGCGCCGCCGCGGTCGCCGGCACGGTGCCGAGCCCGAGCGCTGCGAGCAGCGTGCCGGCCGATACCACCACGGACCACGCTACCAATACACGCAGGTCGCGCGCGGCCAGTGCCCCGGCCGCGCCCAGCAACAGCGTGGCCAGCCCCGCCGACAGCAGCCACGGCAGGGCGAGTCCGGCGAGCGGGAGGACTGCAGACGCCGTCGGTGGCATCGCCTCGAACAGCGCGCCATGCACGCGCAGGATCGAATAGATGCCGACCTTCGTCATGATCGCGAACAGCACGGCGACATGCACCGTGGCGGCGCCGTAGGTCCCGGGCAGCCAGAATCCGAGCGGCAGCGCCGCAGCCTTGATGGCGAACACGGCGAGCAGCAGCAGGCCTGCGACCTGCGCGAGGGCCACATCGGACGCCGGCAAGGTCGCGAGGCGGGCATCGAGATCGGCGATGTTCAGCGTGCCGGCGATGCCGTAGAACATCGCGGCCGCGATCAGGAACAGCGAGGAACCGAGCAGGTTCACGGTCACGTAGTGCAGACCGGCGCGCAACCGCGCCGCCCCCTGGGCATCCAGCAGCAAGGCGTAGGAAGCGGCGAGCAGGACCTCGAAGAACACGAACAGGTTGAAGAGGTCGGCGGTCAGGAACGCGCCGTTGAGTCCCGCCAACTGGAACTGCAGCAAGGCGTCGAAGCGACGGCTGCCCTGATCGCCCGCGGCCAGCCGGCAGGCGATGCCCATCACGGCGGTGACGGCGAGCATCACGGCCGTGAGCCGGTCGACCGCCATCGCGATGCCGAAGGGGGCCGGCCAGTCGCCGAGCAGGTAGGTCCAGCTTGCGTTGCCTGCGGTCTGGTCGAGCAGCACCAGCGACATCGCCAGCAGCGACGACAACGAGACCACCGTGATCGCCCGTATCCAGCCGGCGTGGCGCAGCAACAGCGACAGCGCGCCGGCCAGCAGGGGCAGGGCTACGGGCAGCACCGCCAGATGCGCCAAAAGTCCCTCCACCGGGCTCACGGATCACCCCGCTCGCGTCCGCCGTCGCCAGCGGGATCGCCGCCGTCCACATGGTCGCCCCCTGACGCCTCGCGCAGCTTCAGGGCGACCACGATCAACACCGCCGTCATCGCGAAGCTGATGACGATGGCGGTGAGCACGAGCGCCTGCGGCAGCGGGTCGGTGTAGTGCTCGAGCGTGGTCGGCACGCCCTCGCGGAGGATCGGCGCACGCCCCGCCACTGGGCGTCCCATGGCGAAGATGAACAGGTTCACTGCATAGGAGATCAGCGTGAGTCCGAGCACCAGTTCAAAGGTCCGCGAGCGCAGCGCGAGATAGACCCCTGCGGCGGTGATCGCGCCGATCGCGGTGGAGAGCAGCAGTTCCATCATGTCCGCCCTCCGTCCTGCGGCGCGCCGGAGAGCCGGCCGAGCCGCGTGAGTGCGAGCGCGGCGGCGCCGGCGACCGTCAGGAACACGCCGAGGTCGAAGAACATCGCCGACGGGATGGGCAGCTTCTCGATCACGGGCAGCACCGGGGCGAGGTAGGCGCTCGTCAGGAAGGGATGATCGAGCGCCAGACTGCCGAGGCCGGTGACCGTCGCGCAGGCGAGACCCCAGCCGATCCAGGCCTCGAAGCGCGGCGCCGAGCGCCGCTCCACCCAATCCGTACCGCTGCCGAGATAGGGCAGCAACAGGCCGACCGCGAGCACGAGTCCGCCGATGAACCCGCCACCCGGCAGGTTGTGGCCGCGCAGGAAGAACCAGACCGCCACCAACGTGGTGAGCGGCAGCATCACCCGCGAGGTCACTTCGAGCATCAGCGAGCGGTCGGCCCTCGAGGCGGCGCCCGGTGCCTCGACGGTCCCCGCTGTCCCGGTGTGCGGCAGCAGCGCGGCGACGAGCACTGCGGCCAGACCGAGCACGGTGATCTCGCCCAGCGTGTCGAAGGCGCGGAAGTCGACGAGGATCACGTTGACGGCGTTGGTGCCGAAGGCGCCCGGGACCGCGTTCTCGAGGAACCACGGCGCCAGCGAGTCGGGACGCGGGCGCGACAGCACCGCATGGACGATCGTGCTGATGCCGACCCCCGCGCCGAGGGCGATGCCTGCGTCACGCCAGCGCCGCGTGGGCGGATCCGTGCGCGATGAGCGTTGCGGCAGGAAGTTCAGCGCGAGCAGCAGCAGCAGGATCGACGCCACCTCCACCAGCAGCTGCGTCAACAGCAGGTCGGGGGCGGAAAGCGCGCCGAAGGTCAGGCTGACGGCAAGCCCGACGACGCCGAGGTACACCAAGGCCTCCAGCCGCTCGCGGTGGCGGACGACCAACGCCGCGAGCGAGCACAGTGTGAGCAGCCAGAGCGTCCACGCCACCGGGCCCGCCGAGGTCCCAGCGACCGTCAGCGGCGCGGCTGCGGGCTGCGGCGCGAACAGCGTCCAAAGACCGAGCGCGAGCGCGGCGAGCGTGATCAGCAGCACCGAGCGTTGCACGCTGCCGTTGACGAGCAGGTCGGTGAGCGCCCGCGCCCCCCGGACCGCCGCGGCGACCGTGGCGTCGAAGATCTCGCGGCCACCGCGCGGCAGGTGCACGAGGTCATGCAGCCGGAACAACCGCTGCAGCATGACGTACAGGACGACCCCTGCGAACAGCGCCAGCACGCTCATCAGCAGCGGCAGATTGAGACCGTGCCAGATGGCGAGCGAGTAGTCGGGCAGTGTGCCGCCCACCACGGGCGCTGCGGTGACGGCCAGCAAGGGACCCACGATCAGCGCCGGCAGGATGCCGACCAGCAGGCAGAGCGCCGCCAGCGTACCGATCGGCACCAGCATCCAGATCGGCGGGTCGTGCGGCGTCCGCGGCAGGCCGGCCGGCTCGCCGTTCCAGAACACGTCGTGGATGAAGCGCAGCGAGTAGGCGACCGAGAACGCCGCGGCGACGGTGGCCAGCAGCGGGATCGCCACGGCCAACAGCGGTCGCGCATCGAGCTGCAGCGTCTCCGCGAAGAACATCTCCTTGGAGAGGAAGCCGTTGAGGAGCGGCACGCCGGCCATCGCCGCCGAGGCCACGATCGCCAGCACGGCGGTCAGCGGCATGTATCTCCAGAGCCCGTGGAGCCGCCGCATGTCACGCGAGCCGGTCTCGTGGTCGATGACCCCGGCCGCCATGAAGAGCGAGGCCTTGAAGGCCGCATGGTTGATGATGTGGAACACCCCGGCGACCGTGGCGAGCGGCGTGGAGAGGCCGAACAGCAGCGTGATCAGTCCCAGATGGCTGATGGTCGAGTAGGCGAGCAGGCCCTTCAGGTCGTGCTGGAACATGGCGATATAGGCGCCGACCACCAGCGTCGCGAGGCCGGTCAAAGACACCACATAGAACCAGAGTTCGGTACCGGCGAGCGTGGGATGCAGACGGGCGATCAGGAAGACGCCGGCCTTCACCAGCGTCGCCGAATGCAGATAGGCCGACACGGGCGTCGGCGCGGCCATCGCCTGCGGCAACCAGAAGTGCAGCGGGAACTGCGCCGATTTGGAGAACGCGCCGAGCAGGATCAGCAACAGGGTCGGCGCATACCAGGGATGCGCGCGCACCACGTCGCCCGCGGCGAGCACCGCATCGAGCTGGAAGCTGCCGACGATGTCGCCGAGCAGCAGCACGCCGCCGAGCAATGCGAGTCCGCCGAGCGCTGTGATGGTGAGCGACAACCGGGCGCCCCGCCGGGCCTCGGCGCGATCCTGCCAATAGCCGATCAGCAGGAAGGACGAGACGCTGGTGAGTTCCCAGAAGACGACCAGCAGCAACAGGTTGTCCGCCAGCACGAGACCGAGCATGGCGCCCATGAAGACCATGAACAGCGCGTAGAAGCGCGCCATCGGGTCGTCCGCGGAGAGGTAGTAGCGCGCATACAGCACGACCAGCGCGCCGATGCCGAGCACCAGCATGGCGAAGGTCCACGCCAGGCCATCGATCCGCAGCCCGAAGTCCGCGCCCTCGAAGGGCAGCCAGGGCCATGAGAAGCGGGGGATGTCGCCCGCGAACACGGCCGGGCCCTGCATCGCCAGCAGCGCCGCCGCGAGCAGGGTCGCGCCGCCCGCGATCGCGGCGGCGGTGTTGCGACGCTCGTTGGGCAGCGCGAAGAGCGCAAGCGCGGCGAGCCAGGGCAGTGCGAGTGCGGCGAGCAGCTGCAACGGCATCACCGATATCCAAGCCGGCCGGCACGCCAAGCGCGCGCCGTGGTCCCGAGCAGGGTCGCCATGGTCCGACTCCTCCGTGAGACCCCGATTTTACCCTGCGGGGTACCCTGCATGCGACCTGTCCGTGCGCAGGCAGTTCCCGCGGCCCGAAGACAGTGTCTTGGCCTTGCAGAGCCTTCTTCGAGCCGTCCGGGAACACCGTCATGTGGCTGGCGGCGGACTTCTAGTGCTTCTTTCCCGCCGCGTATTCCGTAGGATTCGGGCTTCGTCCACCGTAGCAGAGGCTCACCATGTCAGAGAAGGACAACACCCCCTCCGTCATCCTGGTCACCGGCGCCGGCAAGGGCATCGGCCGGGCCGTCGCGGAGGGCTTGGCGGCGCGGGCGCAGGCGTCCGGGTCGGCGGTGAAGCTCATGCTCGCCGCGCGTACGCAGTCCGACCTGACGGCGCTCGCGGCGCGGCTGCAGGGCGGCTCCGTCGAGTGCGACAGCGTGGCCTGCGACCTCGCCGACGCGCCGACGCAGCCGCTCGAGGCCTGCCTTGCGCGCTATGGCCGCCTCGATGCGCTCATCCATTGCGCGGGCGTGGGGCGGTTCAAAGATTTCCTCGAGCAGACGCCCGAGGATCTCGAGTTCACGCTGAAGACGAACGTCACCGCGACCTTCCTGCTGTTGCAAGGTGCTTACGCTTCGATGAAGTCGCAGGCGCCGCGGCACGGGATGCGCGGCCAGATCCAGGTCGTCACCTCCATCGCGGCCGAGCAGCCCTTTGCGCAGAGCTCGACCTATTGCCTGAGCAAATACGCGCAGCGCGGCTTGCTGGATGTCATGCGGCTCTATGGCCGCCAGGACGGCATCCGCATCCTCGAGGTGCGCCCGGGTGCGGCCTACACGCCGATGTGGGGTGAGGTGGACCCTGTGCAGGTCGCACGCATGATGGCGGCCGAGGATGTCGCGCAGCCCATGATCGACGCACTCGCGCTGTCCTCGCGGGCGGCGCTCGAGGTGATCACGATCCGTCCGTTGCATGGTGATCTTTGAGCCAGCCGCCAGATCTTGCAAGCTTCGCCCCCGGCCTGCGCGCGCTCGTGTTCGGCGCGGGCGGCGGCATCGGCGCGGCTTTCGCGGCCGAGCTCGGCGCGCACCCGCGGGTCGCGGCGGTCCATGCCGCCGCGCGTTCCGCCGCGCCGCCGTGGGCGTTCGACCTCAAGGATGAGGCCAGCATCGAAGCGGTCGCGAAGGCCGCCGCCGCCGAGGGCCCGCTCGATCTCGTCCTCGTCGCCACGGGCGTGTTGCACGGCCCCGCGCTGCGGCCCGAGAAGACCTGGCGCAGCCTCGACGCCGCGGCGCTCGCCGAGGCCTTCGCCATCAACGCCACCGGCCCCGCGCTCATCGCCAAGCACACGCTGGGTCTGCTGCGGCGCGATACCAAGAGCGCGTTCGCCTGCCTGTCGGCGCGCGTCGGCTCCATCGAGGACAACCGCCTCGGCGGCTGGCATGCCTACCGCGCCTCGAAGGCGGCGCTCAACATGCTGGTGCGCAGCTGTGCCGTGGAGCTGCACCAGCGCAACCCGGGTGCGCTCTGTGTCGCGCTGCACCCTGGCACCGTCGACACGCGGCTCTCGCAGCCTTTTCAGGGCGGCGTGGACCCGGCGAAGCTGTTTGCGCCGACGCGCTCGGCCCGTGCGCTGCTCGGCGTCCTCGATCGCTTGACGCCCGCGGACAGCGGGCGTCTCTTCGCCTGGGACGGGCAGCCGATCCCTTTTTAGTCCTCACCTCAACCGCGTCAGCCCCGGTACGCGGTCGAAGGCGGGATCGAAGCTCAGCACCTGCTCGATGCCGTGCCGCTGCATCGTCGCGACGTGCAGCGCGGCGCGCACCGGCAGCGTCGGGTACTGCAGCACCAGTTGCTTGGCGCGCTCGACGGTGTCCCGGTCGATGGGCAGCACCTCGTCCACGACGCCGAGCAACGCATCGATCGCGGGCTGGATGCCGCCGCGCCGCTCGAGCGCGGTATAGCGATGCAGGATCTCGGTCAGCACTTCGGCGTCCGTGACGAGCCGCGCACGTTGTGTGACCAGCGTCTCGAGGCGCCGCTGTGCGTCCACCTTGTTGGGGTGAGCGGCGCCGACGAGGTACATCGGGACGTTGGCATCGATGAACACCATGCCCGGCCTCAATACCCGCCGTCGCCGCCCGGCGTCGCCGCGTACCCGCGTTCGGTCTCGCTGACGAGTCGGTCGATCGGCCCGGTCGGGGCGGCATGGCGCACGGCGGCCCGGATGGCGGCCAGCTTGCGGTCGACATCGGCCGTCGACGCTTCGCGGCGTGCGGCGGTGAGTGCCTGACGCACCCACTCCGCCATCGTCATGCCGCGACTGGTCGCCGCCGCCTGCAGGGCGGCGTACTCGGCATCCTCGAACAGGACCTGAAGCCGCTTTGTCATATAGATAGTGTGGTTGACTCATTGCTATGAGTCAAATGGGGTCGGTGGCTTTTCTCCAATGCTGGCGGGTGTTTATAGTCTCGGCCGGGGGCCTTGGGAGAGCAGCATGAGCGATACGACCATCGGTGGGCCCGCGGCCCGCACCACCCGGCCCGGCAAGCAGGGCCTCTATGACCCCCAATTCGAGCGCGATGCCTGCGGCGTCGGCTTCGTGGTCGACATCCAGGGCCGCAAGTCCAACAAGATCCTCCGCAACGCCATCGAGGTGCTGAAGAACCTCGACCACCGCGGCGCCTGCGGCTGCGAGGTCAACACCGGCGACGGCGCCGGCGTGCTGATGCAGATGCCACACGCCTTCCTCAAGGCTGCCGCGAAGCAGGCGCACATCACGCTGCCTGAACCGGGCGAATACGCCTGCGGCCTCATCTTCATGCCACGCAACGCGACGCAGCGTCGCCGCCTCGAGGAGACCTTCGCGCGCGTGGTGCAGTCCGAGGGCCAGATCTATCTCGGCGGCCGCACCGTGCCGACCGACAACTCCATGCTCGGCGAGACCGCGCGCGCGAGCGAGCCGTTCATGCGGCAGGTGTTCATCCAGCGCGGACCGGATACGCCGGACGTCGAGGCCTTCGAGCGCAAGCTCTACGTGATCCGCAAGCGCGCCTACAACGAGATCCGCGTCTCGACGCTGGGCGGCGCCGAGTCCTGGTACGTGGCGAGCCTTTCGCACAAGACGCTGGTCTACAAGGGGATGCTGCTGACGATGCAGCTCGACCAGTATTTCCCGGACCTGCGCGACCCGCGCCTCGAGACCGCCATCGCGCTCGTGCATTCGCGCTTCAGCACCAACACCTTCCCGAGCTGGGACCGCGCGCATCCCTACCGCTACATCGCGCACAACGGCGAGATCAACACGCTGCGCGGCAACATCAACTGGATGCGCGCCCGCGAGGCGCAGCTCGAGTCCTCCCTGTTCGGCGACGACATCTCGAAGATCGCGCCCATCGTCAACGTCAACGGCAGCGATTCCTCGATGTTCGACAACGTGCTCGAACTGATGGTGCTCGCCGGCCGTCCGCTCGCGCACGCGATGATGATGATGATCCCGGAGCCCTGGTCGAAGCACGAGACCATGGATCCGGCGCGCCGCGCGTTCTACCAGTTCCATTCGAGCCTGATGGAACCTTGGGACGGTCCGGCCGCGATCTGCTTCACAGACGGCGTACGCATGGGCGCCGTGCTCGACCGCAACGGGCTCCGACCGGGACGCTATTGGGTCACCAAGGACGGCATGGTGGTCGCCGCATCCGAAGCCGGCGTGCTCGACATCCCGCCCGCCGATATCGTCCGCAAGGGCCGCTTGCAGCCCGGACACATGTTCATGGTCGATACCGAGCAGGGCCGCATCGTCGACGACGAAGAGATCAAGCGCAGCGTGGTGCAGGAGTGGCCCTACGCCGAATGGCTGGGCGAGCATCTCGTGCATCTCAAGGAATTGCCGGCGGCGCCCAAGCTGCCGCCGCCCGAGCCCGACCTGCTGCGCGCGCGCCAGGTCGCCTTCGGCTACACCTTCGAGGACCTGCGCATCCTGATGGCGCCGATGGCCCGCGACGGCGTCGAGGCCGTGGGCTCGATGGGCAACGACACGCCGCTCGCGGTGCTGTCGCAGCGGTCGCGCCTGCTCTACGACTACTTCAAGCAGCTCTTCGCGCAGGTCACGAACCCGCCCATCGACAGCATCCGCGAGGAGATCATCACCTCCTCGGATGTCTGGCTCGGCCCCATGGGCAACCTGCTCGAGCCGCGCCCGACCGACTGCCGTCGCATCGAGCTCAAGGCACCGGTGCTCACCAACGAGGAGTTCGCCAAGGTACGGCGGCTCTCGCTGCCCGGCCTCAAGGTCGGCACCTTGTCGCTGCTGTTCCGCGCCGCGCGCGGCTCCGAAGGCATCGCCAAATCGATGGAGCAGCTCTGCGAGGAGGCGCGGCGGCTGGTCGAGGAGGACGAGGTCAACATCCTCATCCTCAGCGATCGCGGTGTGTCGCGCGAGGAGGCGGCCATCCCGGCGCTGCTCGCCGTCTCGGGCCTGCACCATCACCTGATCCGCGAGGGGCTGCGCACCCGCGTGTCGCTCGCCCTCGAGACCGGCGAGGCGCGCGAGGTCCATCATTTCGCGCTGTTGATCGGCTATGGCTGCAACGTGGTGAACCCGTATCTCGCGTTCGAGTCGCTCGACGGCATGATCCGCGACAACCTCTTGGCCAATGTCGACCACAAGCTCGCCTGCGCGAACTTCGCCAAGGCCGCGACCAAGGGCGTGGTGAAGGTGATGTCCAAGATGGGCATCTCGGCGGTGCAGAGCTACCACGGCGCGCAGGTGTTCGAGGCCGTGGGTCTGCGTCAGGACCTGATCGACCAGTATTTCACGGGCACCGCATCTCGCGTCGGCGGCGTCGGCCTCGACGTGATCGCCGAGGAGGCCTTGATGCGCCACCGCGCGGCCTTCCCCGAGCGTGCGGTCGCCGGACACGCCTTGCCCGCAGGCGGGCAATACCAGTGGCGCGCCGATGGCGAGTTCCATGCATTCAACCCGGAAAGCATCCATCGCCTCCAGAAGGCGGTGCGCACCGGTAGTTACGCCACCTACAAGTCCTACGCGTCGCTCATCGACGACCGCGCGCGCAACCTCTCGACGCTGCGCGGGCTGCTCGACTTCAAGAAGGGCCAACCGGTCCCCCTCGAATCGGTCGAGTCCGTCGAGAGCCTCATGACGCGCTTCAAGACGGGCGCGATGAGCTACGGATCGATCAGCAAGGAAGCCCACGAGACCCTCGCGATCGCCATGAACCGCATCGGCGGCAAGAGCAACACGGGCGAGGGCGGCGAGGATCCCGAGCGGCGCCAGCCGCTGCCGAACGGGGATTCGAGGAACTCCGCCATCAAGCAGGTCGCCTCCGGCCGCTTCGGCGTCACCAGCGAATACCTGGTGAGCGCCAAGGAGATCCAGATCAAGATGGCGCAGGGCGCCAAGCCCGGCGAGGGCGGCCAGCTGCCCGGCACCAAGGTCTATCCCTGGATCGCCAAGGCGCGGCACACCACGCCCGGCGTGGGACTCATTTCGCCGCCGCCGCACCACGACATCTACTCGATCGAGGACCTCGCCGAGCTGATCCACGACCTCAAGAACGCCAACCGCGAAGCGCGCATCAGCGTGAAGCTGGTGGCCGAGGTCGGCGTCGGCACCATCGCCGCGGGCGTCGCCAAGGCGCATGCCGACGTGGTGCTCATCAGCGGCCACGACGGCGGCACCGGCGCCTCGCCGCTCACCTCGACCACGCATGCCGGCCTGCCCTGGGAGCTCGGCCTCGCCGAGGCGCACCAGACGCTGGTGCTCAACAACCTGCGCAGCCGCATCACGGTCGAGACCGACGGTCAGCTGAAGACGGGACGCGACGTCGCGATCGCCGCGCTGCTCGGCGCCGAGGAGTTCGGCTTCTCGACCGCGCCCTTGGTGTCGGTCGGCTGCATCATGATGCGCGTCTGCCACCTCAACACCTGTCCGGCGGGCGTCGCGACGCAGGATCCGCGGCTGCGCGAGCGCTTTGCGGGCGACCCGCAGCACGTGGTGAACTTCATGCGCTTCGTCGCGGGGCACCTGCGCGAGATCATGGCCGAGCTCGGTTTCCGCCGCCTCGAAGAGATGGTCGGGCGCGTCGATCGGCTCGAGCCGAAGGCGGCGCTCGACCATTGGAAGGCGCAGGGCTTCGATTTCAGCAACATCCTCTACCAGCCGGACTCGGGCGCGGAGGTCGGTCGCTACCGCCAGATCGACCAGGACCACGGGCTCGACAAGTCGCTCGACATGACGACGCTGCTCGAACTCTGCCGTCCGGCGATCGAGCGCGGCGCCAAGGTCGAGGCGCGCCTGCCCATCCGCAACGTCAATCGCGTGGTCGGCACGATCACCGGCAGCGAGATCACGCGCCGTTGGGGCGCGGCCGGCCTGCCGGACGACACCATCCGGTTGCACTTCAGCGGTTCGGCGGGACAGAGCTTCGGCGCGTTCCTGCCGCGCGGCATGAGCTTCACCCTCGAGGGCGATGCCAACGACTATGTCGGCAAGGGGTTGTCGGGCGGCAAGCTCGCGATCTTCCCGTCGGTCGAGGCGACCTTCCCGGCCGAGCGCAACATGATCATCGGCAACGTGGCGCTCTACGGCGCGACCGGCGGCGAGGTGTTCATCCGCGGCATGGCGGGCGAGCGCTTCGCGGTGCGCAACAGCGGCGTCGACACCGTGGTCGAGGCGGTGGGCGACCACGGCTGCGAATACATGACCGGTGGCCGCGTCGTGGTGCTGGGCCCCACGGGCCGCAACTTCGGCGCTGGCATGTCGGGCGGTGTCGCCTACGTGCTCGATGAGGACGGCGGCTTCACCGCAGGTCGCGTCAACAACCAGATGGTCGAGGTCGGCGGCGTCGACGACCCCGCCGAAGCGGAGGCGCTGCGTGCGCTCATCGCCCGCCACGTCGAGGCGACGGGCAGCACCCATGCTCAGCGCCTGCTCGATGAGTGGCCGCGGACGCTCGCGCGCTTCGCACGCGTGATCCCCAAGGATTACAAGCGCGTGCTCGCCTGCCTGCAACGCGCCCACGACCAGGGCCTCTCGGGCGATGAGGCGGTGATGGCGGCCTTCGAAGAGAACTCGCGCGACCTCGCGCGCGTGGGGGGCAACTGACCATGGGCAAGCCGACCGGGTTCATCGAATACCTCCGCGAGACGCCGCTCGACCGCTCGCCCTCCGAGCGCGTGCGCGACTGGAAGGAGTTCCACCACCACCTCGACGAGAAGACGCTGCGCAACCAGGCGGCGCGCTGCATGGACTGCGGCGTGCCGTTCTGCCACACCGGCAAGCTGATGAACGGCGGCGCGGCAGGCTGCCCCGTCAACAACCTCATCCCGGAGTGGAACGACCTCGTCTACCGGGGTCTTTGGCGCGAGGCGCTCGACCGGCTGCACCGCACCAACAATTTCCCCGAGTTCACCGGGCGGGTCTGTCCGGCGCCCTGCGAAGGGTCATGCGTGCTCGGCATCAACGCGCCGCCGGTCACCATCAAGAACATCGAGAACACCATCATCGAGCGCGGTTTCGAGGAAGGCTGGGTCGTGCCCGAGCCGCCCAAGACGCGCACCGGCAAGAAGGTGGCCGTGGTCGGCTCCGGTCCTGCGGGGCTCGCCGCCGCCCAGCAGCTCAACCGCGCCGGGCACACAGTGACCGTCCTCGAGCGCGCCGACCGTCCGGGCGGGCTCCTGATGTACGGCATCCCGAACATGAAGCTCGACAAGCAGGACGTGGTGATGCGCCGCATCCGCCAGCTCGAGCAGGAAGGCGTGAAGTTCGTCTGCAACGCCCACGTCGGCGACAACTACGAAGCGCAGATGATGCAGCGTGACTTCGACGCCGTGGTCGTCTGCACCGGCGCCACGCAGCCGCGCGACCTGCCGATCGAGGGCCGGCAACTGTCGGGCGTGCATTTCGCGATGGACTACCTCACGGAGACCACGCGCGCCGTGCTCGGCAAGGGGCCCAAGGCCGCGTCGATCAGCGCCAAGGGGCTCGACGTGGTGGTGATCGGCGGTGGCGACACCGGCACCGACTGCGTCGGTTCGGCGATGCGCCAAGGCTGCCGCACGCTCACGCAGTTCGAGATCATGCCGAAGCCGCCGACCGAGCGCGCCGAGGACAACCCGTGGCCGGAGTGGCCGCGGCTCTACAAGATGGACTACGGCCAGGAAGAGGCCGCGGCCAAGTTCGGCCGGGACCCGCGCGCCTACCTCACCACCGTCAAGGGGTTCGTCGGCGACGAGGCCGGCCACGTCAAGGAAATCATCACGGTCGAGGTGCGCTGGGAGGCGGACGCGCAAGGCCGCTCCGCGCCTGTCGAGCAACCGGGTACCGAGCGTCGCCTGCCGGCGCAGATGGTGTTGCTTGCCATGGGTTTCACCGGCCCCGAGGACGGGCTGCCGCAGGACCTCGGCCTCGCGCTCGACGAGCGGCGCAACATCCGCGCCGATACGTCGAGCTACGCGACCAGCGTGCCTGGCGTGTTCGCGGCGGGCGATTGCCGCCGCGGCCAGAGCCTCGTCGTGTGGGC
Organism: Steroidobacteraceae bacterium; assembly: GCA_044339635.1. Taxonomy (GTDB): domain Bacteria; phylum Pseudomonadota; class Gammaproteobacteria; order Steroidobacterales; family Steroidobacteraceae; genus UBA964. Next base: position 13,048 of record JBIIVD010000001.1, read on the forward strand.
GATCGCCGAGGGTCGCGGCGCGGCGCGGGAGTGCGACCGTTGGCTGATGGGGGCGACGGAACTGCCCTGAGACGGCTGCCGCCGGCGCGCGTGCGCGCTGTTATCCTTGGCCGGCGGGAAGTCCCCGCTTGAAGGAGCCGCCCATGACCGCGAACCGTCCCGTCCTGCGTGCCGCGCTCGTCGCTGCGCTGATCCTGCCTGTGCTCGCCGCTTGCGGGCGCACCCCTGCGCCGGCCGCCCCTGCCCCGGCCGGTTCGGCACCGGCCGATTCTGCACCGGCCGCCGCCGAGTCGACCGTCGGCGCGACGCTGCCCGCCGCGGCGCCGGAGAGGGTCGTCGCCGATCTCTACGGCGCGTTGGCGACGTTGCGTCCGAGCGGCGCCCCCACCGAGGCTCAGCGTGCTGCGCTCGCGCCGCTGCTCTCGTCGGAGCTGGTCGGTCTGCTGTCGCGTGCCGACACGGCCCGCGCCACGGCCCGCGCTGCGGCACCCACCGAGAAGCCGCCGTTCACGGACGGTGACCTCTTCTCGAGCTTGTTCGAAGGGCCTACGGCGCATCAGGTCGGCGCGCCCGTTTCCGGTGCGGCCGTGCCGGGCGGCCGCCTCGGCGACCTGACCGTGCCCGTGACCCTGACCCATGTCGCGGACCCGGCGGCCGGCAGCAAGCCGACCACGTGGACCGATACCGTGCTGCTGCGCGAGGAGAACGGCCGTTTCGTCGTCGCCGACATCGCGTTCGGTGGCGATTGGGACTTCGCCAACAAGGGCAGCCTGGTCGCGGCGCTGCGCGCGGGGCTCGGCGAGGGCGGCTGACATGGCCCGCGTGTCCTGGCCTGTGCTGCTTGCGTCCTGGGCATGGGCGGCATCGCCTCCTGCCGTCGCCGGTGACGCCGCGTTCGATGCGCTGCGCCGCGACGGGAAGTCCGCCGACATCGAGCGCTTGGCGCGTGAGCGATTGGCGCGCTCGCCGCAAGACGATGTCGCGCTTTGGCACCTCGCCTCCGTCTCGGGGGGCGACAAGGCCAAGCGCGCGACGGCGATCCCGATGGCCGAGCGCTGCGTCGCCGAGCGTCCGCGTTCCGCCTGGTGCCACAGCGCCTTGGGGCGGTTGTACGGCATGGAGGCGATGTCGCGCGGCATGGTGGGCGGCATGCGGTACGCGGGTCGCATCAAGGACGCTTTCGAGGAGGCGGTCCGATTGGCGCCGGCCGACCACGAGATGCGCTCCGACCTCGTCTCCTACTACCTCGCGGCGCCCGCGGTCGTGGGGGGCGGGTCGCGCAAGGCGATGGCGACCGCAGAGGCTTTCGCGAAGGTCGACCCGTGGCGCGGCGCGGTCATGGTCAGCCGGGTGCTGGCGTTCGAGCGCAAGTTCGAGGCCGCCGAGGCCCGCCTCCGGCCGCTGGCGCCGGCTGACGCGGAGCAGCGCGACCTGCTCGCGCTCGGTTACCTGCGGATCGCGGGCGCGCATCGACGCGCCGGAGACGCGCCCAAGGCGCTCGCCATGATCGACAAGACGCTCGCCATCTCCGCCACCGGGCCGGTCGCCGACAGCGCGCGCCGCCAGCGCGACGAGCTGCTCAAGCCCAAGTCCTGAGCTTGCCCGCCGCGCGCGCCCAAAAAAAACCCCGCTTGCGCGGGGTTTCCAGTCTCGTCGTTCGCCGTCGATCGCTGTACGGCGGCTGCAAAGGAGCCACCCCGCGGGCGCTATCTGTTCCGGTCGGGGCCCTTGCAGACCCCTCGGTCGTCGCCAAAAGGAGGCGGCGGCCGTCCCGTGCCCGCGTCGATCGCCGAAGAGGGAGCGTTGTCTGCATTCCGCATCAGGCGGTCGCGAAGCGGCCGGACGGCGGATGCATCAAAGCCTCAATCTCCGCTTTTGCCTTGAGGATCAACCGGTTAAGGGTTGCCTCGCCGCAACGCGTGAGAGGAAGTATACACCTCGCGCGTGGCAATGGAAGTCCCCTTTCCGCGACAGCCGTCACAACCCGCTGATCCGCCTCAGTTTCCCCAGTGGGGGCCGCGCGACAGCTCGACGAGCTCGTAATGGGTCTGCATGTACCCGGCCACCTGACCCTTCAGGAACAGGTACTCGCCGTCCGCCGTGCACCACACGTCGTAGGGCGGGTGCTCCTGCGGCAGTTCCGGGTTGGCGACGAACTGGAAGTGCAGCGCATCGAAGCTGCCTGCGCCCACCGTCACTTTCTCGGGCCCCACGAACACGATGTTGAGGCCGATGGAGAACAACATCGGGCCGGTCGCGCCGCGGTGGTCGGGCGAAGAGAGCAGCATCTGCCGGATGCGCTGCACCTCGCCGGGCTTTCTTTGGTCGATGAGGCGCAGGTGCCAGGCGTCGCAGGCGATCGCATGGTTCTGGAAAGTGGCGAGCGGTGCCTCGAGGTCCATGCGCTGCGAGACGCGTCCCTCGAGCGAGGTGAAGGTCTCGCACTCGGCGTACTGCGGGTGGAAGCGGAACCAGCCCGAGCCCATGAACCGGCTGCCGACCGAGAGCCGCACGAAGCAGTCGGTGGGGTTCCAGTCCTTGTCCAAAGAATAGGTGATGTCGCGCATCACCGAGGGCCGATCATCGATCTCGCAGTGTGCGGTGCAGGTGCGCGTGCCGTCGGCGTGGACGTCGATGCGGAAGAACTCGCGGCCGCGCTCCTGTCCCATGCGTTCAGGCTTGCGGCTGGTGTAGAGCACCTTGCCCATCACGCTGCGATGATCGCGCTGCAGGATGGGGAGCTTCGGGTCGGATGGGGCGTGGGCCATGGGCGGGTCCTTCAGGGTGGTCGGTCCGGCGTGGTCGGTCCGGGAGGGTCGCAGGGAGGGTCGATGAAGCGGGGCAGTCTGGCGCTCAGGCGGTGCGTGTCGTCCAAGTGCGCGACTCGCGCACCGCAGCGCGGAAATGCGGCAAGCACCAGGTGAGCAGCACGGCGCCGCCGATGGACACCACGACCGCGACCACCAGCATCGAGTAGCGCAGCTGCGATTCGTCGCCGAAGACATAGTCCGTGAGCATTGCCACCGAGGTCGGGCCGACGAAGAAGCCGATGGCGTTGAGGACGAAGTAGTACATCGCGATGCACTGCGAACGCATGGAGGGCGGCGCGATGGTCACCACCGCCGCGGCGCCGGCGGCGGTGGGCGCCGCAGCGCCGAGCGTCGCCGGCACCAGCATGGCGATGGCCAGCGCCGGTGTCGGCATCAGCACGAACGCGCAGTAGCCGATGGCGAGGAACACGAACGATCCGAGGCAGACCCGGACGTAGCCGTCCTCGTAGCGCTTCTGGAACACGTCGCAGAGCCAGCCGCCGACCATCACGCCGACGAGACCCGCGGCGATGGAGACATAGCCGCGCACCTGCAGCCAATAGCCGTACTCGGCATCCGAGAGCTGGTAGGTGCGGCGCAGGAACTCCGGGGTCCAGGAGCCGACACCGTAGGCCATGATGGCGAGGCCGGACAGCGCGAGGAACAGCAGGATGAACGCCCGCCACCGCTTGAACACATGCGCGAAGGTGGCCCACAGGGGGCTCGCTTCGGTCTTGCGCCCGGTCTCGACGAACTCGCGCCTCGCCGGCTCGCGCACGGTGAGCAGCAGCAGGCCGACGAGGATGCCCGGCGCGCCCACCCAGACGAACATCTGTTGCCAGGGCTCCAGCACGCCGAAGATCGGCCAGTCGACAGGTCCGGCGGCGCGCAACTTCGGGTAGACCATGCCGCCGATGATCGAGGCGATGCCGAGGCCGCTCGACACGCCGGCGGTGTAGAGGCCGATCGCCCGGCCGACCTTGTCGGGCGGGAAGTAGTCCTTGAGCATCGAGAGCGCGCAAGGGTTCAGCGTGGCCTCGCCCGCGCCCACGGCGACGCGCGCGAAGAACAGCAGCGGGAACGTGACGGCGAGCCCACAGGTCACGGTGGCGAGGCTCCAGAAGATGATGCCGGCGAACAGCAGCGCGCGCCGGTTGCCCCGGTCGGCGAACCAGGCGATCAGCAGTCCGAAGAAGGTGTAGAAGATCGCGAACGCCCCGCCCATCAGCAGGCTCATCTGGGTGTCGTTGATGCCGAGCGATGCCTTGATGTCCGGCACCAGCAGGTTGATGATCTCGCGGTCGATGAAGGCGATGATGTAGGCGAGCAGCAGCACCACCACGACGTACCAGGCGTAGGCCTGGTTGGGATAGGGCGGGTGTGTGCCGGGGGCCGCGGAGGGCGTGGCGGGGGTCGTGGTCGCGGTCATCCGTGCTCCCGATGCCGGCTCGCCGCCGGTGTAAAGTGTCGGCGCCCCGCTTGCGGGGCGCCGATGTTTGTAGCCTATCCCGAGCCATCGTGAAAGCCAGCCACCACCCCGATTATTTCCTGCCGCTGCCAGACGGGCATCCGTTCCCGATGGCGAAGTACCCGTTGGTCCGCGAACGCCTGCGGGCGGGCGGCTGGCTGCGCGCCGAGGACGAACTCGTGCCCGAGGAAGCCGCCTACGAGGATCTCGCGCGGGTGCATACGACGGGATACCTCGATCGGCTGTTCGGCGACGGCCTCGATGCCGCCGAAGTGCGTGCGCTCGGCGTGCCGTGGACCCCGCGGCTGCTGCGCCGCTCGCGTCTGGCCGTGCAAGGCACGCTGCTCGCCGCCCGCGCGGCGCTCGAGGACGGCATCGCCGGCAACCTCGCGGGCGGGACCCACCACGCCTTCGCGGACCATGGCGAGGGGTTCTGCGTGCTCAACGACGTCGCCGTGGCGATTCGCCGCCTGCAGGCCGAGGGCATGATCCGCCGCGCGCTGGTGGTGGACCTCGATGTGCACCAGGGCAACGGCACCGCCGCGATCTTCGAGGGCGACGACTCGGTGGTCACCTTCTCGATGCATGGCGAGCGCAATTACCCGGTACGCAAGATGCGTTCGACGCTCGATGTCGGCCTGCCGGACGGCACGGACGATGAGGGCTATCTCGCGGCGCTTGCCGCGCACCTGCCGCAGCTCGTGGCGGGCTTTGCGCCGGACCTCGTCTTCTACCTCGCCGGTGTCGATGTCGCCGCGGGCGACCGTTACGGGCGGTTTTCCTTGAGCGACGCGGGGCTGCGCGAGCGCGAGCGGCAAGTGCTCGGCTGGGCGCGAGCGCGCGGCTTGCCGATGGTGGTGACCTTGGCGGGCGGCTACGCGTCGAGCGCGGAGCGCACCGCGGAGCTGCATGCGATGGTCTTCGAGGAGGCGGCGATCCTCACGGGTCGCTCCGCCCTGCGGGAGGCCTGCGGCGCATGAGCCGTCCCTACTTCTTCCAGCGCATCCTGCGCCGTGCCGCCGAGCATCGATGGTTGCCGGACGGCCGCCTGCTCGAGTTCTATCCGCCCTTCCTCGCCATGCGCATCAAGGTGCTGGAAGTCTCGCCGCAGTGGCGCAAGGTGCGCATCCGCCTGCCGCTCAACGCCATCTCGCGCAACCCGGGCGGCGTCATGTTCGGCGGCTATCAGGCGGCGCTCGCCGACCCGATCGCGGCCCTCGCCTGCGCGCGGGTGTTCCCCGGCCACTCGACCTGGACCCGCTCGATGCAGATCGACTTCGAGCTCGGCGGCAGCACGGATCTCGAGCTGCGCTTCGAGTTCCCGCCGGATCTCGAGGATCGCGTCCGCGAGGAGCTCGCCCGCGACGGGCGCAGCACGCCCTCGTTCGAATACGGTTATTTCCTCGCGGACGGTCGGCGCTGCACGCGCATCATCAACACGGTGGCGATCCGGCCGCGTGGCTACAGCAAGGCCACGACGCCACCGGCGCCGGAACAAGGCGTGGATTGAGCGCCCGGGGCCGGTGTACCCGGAGTCGGGGTGCCCGGAGTCGGGGTGCCCGGAGTCGGGCGTCGAGGGCCGTCAGGCCGTCTCGAGCATCAGCGCGCGCAGCTTCTTGATCGCGTTCGCTTCGAGCTGACGGATGCGCTCGGCCGACACGCCGTACTTCGCGGCGAGGTCGTGCAGCGTGGCCTTGTCGGCATCGCCGGTCATCCAGCGGCTGGCGAGGATGTCGCGGCTGCGCGGATCGAGCCCGGCGATCGCGCGGGCGAGACCGGCCTGCGCCGACTCGTCCCACTCCGCCTCCTCGACCTGCTGGGCGGGATCGGCATCCGGCGCGGGCAGGTAGGCGGCCGGGTTGTGGATGTCATCCTCGTCGGATTCGGCGGGCGAGGGGTCGAAGGCGAGATCGCGCGCGCTCAGGCGCCGCTCCATCTCCGTGACCTCCGTCGGCTCGACGCCGAGTTCGCGTGCGACCGTGGCGGTCTCCTCGGCCGACAGCCAGCCGAGGTTCTTCTTCATGCGGCGCAGGTTGAAGAACAGCTTGCGCTGCGCCTTGGTGGTGGCGACCTTGACGAGGCGGAAGTTGCGCAGCACGTATTCATGGATCTCGGCGCGGATCCAGTGCACGGCGAAGGACACAAGCCGTACGCCGAGGTCCGGGTCGAAGCGCTTGACGGCCTTCATGAGGCCGACATTGCCTTCTTGCACCAGATCGCCGACCGGCAGGCCATAGCCCAGATAGCCACGCGCGATGTGCGCGACGAAGCGAAGATGGGAGAGCACCAGCGCACGCGCCGCCTCGACGTCGCCATCGTCGCGGAAGCGACGGGCGAGCATCTGCTCGTCCTCGCGCGACAGCACCGGCACTCGCGAGACGCGGTCGAGATAGGCGTCGAGGTTGCCGAGCGGGCCGGCGAGCGCGACGTCAGAGTAGCGGGCGATCAGGGCGTTGGCGGTCATGGTGTACCTCCAGAACAGTCTAGCACTCCCGTAGTTGGAGTGCTAAACGCCGCCCAAGTTCAAACTATAAAGTCAATGGATTCAAATACTTGGGGGCGTTCCGCCCGCTCGCGTCAGCGCTGCGGCTCGATCCGGCCGATCTGCCGTGCTGCCCCCGCCCAAGCGCCGATGAGGCCGAGCAGGGCGCCGGCGAGCACCACCCACAGCATCTCCTCGGCCGCGAGCCCGGCTAGCTGGAATCGCCCACCGTAGAGCGACACCAGCCGGGCGACCGGCACCTCCAGCATCCCGAGCACGCCCGCCACGAGGCCGAGCGCGAGCAGGCCGCCGAGCACGCCGTGGAAGAGGCCCGAGTAGAGGAACGGGCGACGGATGAAGGCGTCCGAGCCGCCGACCAGCTTGGTGACGGCGATCTCGGGCAGGCGGGCTGCGATCTCGACGCGCGTGGTGTTGCCGATGACGGCCAGCACACCGAGACCGAGCAGCACCGCCGAGGCGAGGAACAGCGTGCGCAACACCGCGAGCAGGGCGGAGAGCCGCTGCGCCCATTCGGTGTCGGCCTGCACGATCTCGACCTCGGGCCAGACGGCGAGGGCTTCGCGCAGCCGGTCGAGCGCCGCCGCGTCGCGCTGGCCGGTGGTCGGCTGGATGACGAGGGTGTGCGGCAGCGGGTTGCCCTCGATCGCGTCGAGCGCCTTGCCGAAGCCGGAGCGCTCGCGGAATTCTTTGAGACCCTGCTCTGCGGTGATCAGGGTCACGGTGGCGATGCCGGGCTGGGCTCGCACGGCGACCGCAAGCTCCTGCGCCCGCGCCACCGGCGTGCCGACCTTGAGGAAGGCCGAGACCTGCACCGCCGTCGCGAGATCCCCGGTGGCGGCGCGCGCGTTCTGCACCAGCAGCCAGAGCCCTGCGGGCAGGGCGAGCGCGACGGCGATGACGAGCGTGGTGAGCAGCGTCGAGAGCGGCCGGCGCAGCAGGCGGCCGAGCGCGGCGACCAGCGATTGCAGGTGACGTGTCGTCCAGGTGGCCGGCGAGATCATGCGGACACCTTGCCGTCCTCGACGTGGATGCTGCGCTGCCCGAACTCCTCGACCAGCGACAGGTCGTGGGTCGCGACCACCACCGTCACGCCGACCTCTTGGAAGCGGCGGAAGAGGCGCATGACATCGAGCGCCAGCGCATGGTCGAGGTTGCCGGTCGGCTCATCGGCGATTAGCACGACCGGCTTGCCGACCACCGCACGCGCGATGCCGACGCGCTGCTGCTCGCCGACCGACAGCTCGGAGGGGAGCGCGCGGACCTGTTCGAGCAGGCCCACCTGGTCGAGCGCTGCGCGGACGCGCTTGTCGATGTCGCGGAACGGCGCATCGGCGACCACCAGCGGCAGCGCGACGTTGTCGTAGACCGGCCGGTCCATCAGCAACTGGTGGTCCTGGAACACCATGCCGAGCCGTCGGCGATAGGCGGGGATCGCCCGCGCGGGCAGCGACGCCGTGTCCTGGCCGTTGACCGTCACCGTACCGCGCGTGGGGCGCTCGAGCAGCCCGACCAGTTTCAGGATCGAGCTCTTGCCCGCGCCCGAGCGGCCGGTGAGGAACACGAACTCGCCGGGTTCGACCTGCAGCGAGACCTCGCGCAGCGCGTCGCGACCGTTGGGGTAACGCTTGGAGACGCGGTCGAAGCGGATCATCGGGGTGTCGCTCATGCAGCAGCTCCGGGAGCGGCGCCAGGAGCGCCACCGTCCACCAAAGCCTTGGCGAAGGCCGCGGCGTCGAACTCCGCGAGGTCCGCGGCCTGTTCGCCGAGGCCGACGAAGCGGATCGGCAGTTTGAGTTGCCGCGCGATGGCGAGCACGATGCCGCCGCGCGCCGTGCCGTCGAGCTTGGTGAGCACGAGGCCGGTGACGCCTACGGCGGCGTGGAACTGCTGGGCCTGCGCGAGCGCGTTCTGGCCCTGGGTGGCGTCGAGCACCAGCAGCACCTCCTGCGGGGCGCTAGGGTCGGCCTTGCCGAGCACGCGCCGCACCTTGCGCAGCTCTTCCATCAGATGGGCCTGCGCCTGCAAGCGGCCGGCCGTGTCGGCGATCAGCAGGTCGGCGCCCCGCGCCCGCGCCGACTGCAGCGCATCGAAGGCGACCGCCGCCGGATCGGCGCCGGTGGTCTGGGCGACGAGCTCGGCGCCGGTGCGCGAGGCCCAGACGCCGATCTGTTCCACGGCGGCGGCGCGGAAGGTGTCGCCCGCGGCGAGCACCACTTTCAAGCCCTGCGCACCGTAGCGCTGCGCGAGCTTGCCGATGGTGGTGGTCTTGCCCGAGCCGTTGACGCCGACCACGAGCAGCGTGAAGGGCTTGTGCGCCCTGTCGATGACGAGCGGCTGCGCCACGGGCGCGAGCAGCGCGGTGATGTCCTCGCGCAGCGCCGCGAGCAGGGCTTCGACGTCGCCCAGCTGCTGGCGTGCCACGCGCTTGCGCAGGCCCTCGATGAGCTCCTCGGTGACCGTGACGCCGCAGTCCGCCTGCAGGAGCCGTGTCTCGAGCTCCTCGAGCGCTGCGGCGTCGATCTTGCGCCCGCCCAGGATCGCGCCGAGGCCGGCGCCGAGGGTCTCGCCGCCGCGCGAGAACGCGGCGCGCAGGCGCTGGAAAAAACCGCTGGGGGCGTCGGAAGGCATGGGCGGATTCTAGCAGCGCCGCCCCGGCTGCTGCTGCCCAAGGTCCGGGTGCCGCCGCGGTCTCCCGCGACGGCACCCCGTGATCACAGCAATTGCGCCGCGATGCAGAGCATCGCGCCGACCCCGACCGCGAACGCGAGCGTGCGCACCCAGGGGATCGCGAAGGTGTACGCCAAGGCGTGCACGATGCGCGCCCAGAAGTAGACCATCGCGCAGGCCGCGGTGGCCGGGCCGTTCGCGCCGGCGACGTGCGCCACGAGGATGAGCGTCGCGAACACCACGAGGTTCTCGATCGCGTTGTAGTGGGCCGCCTTCAGGCGCTGCGCCCAGGGCGCGAGCGGCTTCGGGTCGGTCGGATAGCCGACGGCCTGTGTGAGGCCGCGCACGACGATGAGGTTGAGGATGTACGGCACCCACATCAGGACGGTGAACACCGCGATGTAGACGAGGAAGGTCAATTCGACGGTCATGACGGAAACCCCCTGTATATTTTTGTGGTCAACGGCATGTTCACCGGCCCGTGCGAGATGTGCAACCGATGCCGGTGCGCCAGGGCGTCATCTGGCAGGGTGTCATCTGGTGGTGGCGAGCGCTTGCTTGGCTCCTTCGAGCAGGTCGATGGCGGGGACGATGACGGGCATGACAGGGAGGCTGCTGAGGGAAAACGGCATGGCGCTCAGGCCTGTCTCGCCGTCGGGCGGTGCGACCCGCAGCAAGATGACGCCGATCGGCGCGCCGTCGAGGGCGAAGACGGGCGAGCCGCCACCGGCGTAGCCGCCCGGACTCGGGAGGTAGAACTCGCGTGGACGCTCAATCACGGCATCGATGCGCTGTATCGAGACGGTGACTGCCCGGTTGGCGATCGTACCGAGCCTGCTGAGGACGACGGTCTCATCGAGCAGGCGTGGTTTGCTCGCCTTGGTGAGGTCGATGGCGGCGAGAGGTTTGACGGGCTTCTCCACAGGTCGCAGGAAGGCCACATCGAGGTCCCGGTCCCTCAAGACGACCGCAGCGGGCACCTCGGTGTTGTCGGCCAGGACGATCTTGACGTCCTTGAACTCGCTGTCGATGGACATCTCCTGCCGCATCGAACGCATCAGCACCCTCGCGATCATTCCGGGATCCATGGTCGCGAGCGAGACGACCGTGAGACCGGACGGATCGATGACCGTCCCGGTGGTCGCGATCTTCGACTCGTTCTGTCGGGCGGTGCCGCCGACCGTCATGCTGCTCTTGACGACCAGCCTGACGGTGACGATGGCGTCCCGGTGCTTCGCGTGGATCTCACGGCCGGCGGCGTCATTGTCGGCGGCGGCGAGGTCCCCGACGAGTACGAGGGCGAGGAGTGCGGTTCCGATGATCTTCATGAGGGATTCCCGGAGGTCGGAGACAGGTGGAAAGGGACCGGTGCAGTGGCCGACACGCTGCGAGAAGCGTGCCTCGAAGCGGCGGGATCAGCCGCCATCGCGCCAAGCCGGTTCGAGTTCGAGGTACCGGGTGCGGATGCCGCGCCGGACGACGACCACCACGTAATCGGCCCGCTGTTCGGCGAGCGATCGCATGACCGTCTCCAGCGCGAAGGCGTCGGCGATCGGCTTGCCTGCCACGGACTGGATGATGTCGTTGACCTGGAGTTGCCCGAGCGCGGCCCAGCCGCCATCCTTGACCTCCGACACCAGCGCGCCCCGGACGCCTTCCGGCAGTTGTTCCCGTGCGCGGTCGAAGAAGCTCAGGTCGCGCGCGGTGAACTCGAAGTGGACATCCTCCACGCGACGCATCTCCCGCTCGACTTTCGGCGCCGGGACGAGTTCCGCCGCCAGCTTGAACGTCCGGCCCGCCCGATGGACGGTGAACTCGGGCCGGTCGCCGACCCGACGTTGACGGATGAGGTTGGTGAACACCTCTTCGTCTCCCGGTTGCGAGGCGGGGATCTTCTCGCCATCCATCTCCGAGATCAGGTCGCCCACCTGGAGGCCCGCAGGCGCACCGGGATAGGTCTTCGTGATCCGCACCCCCGTGAGCCCCGGGGTGCCGATCTGGCCTGCCAGTTCCCGTGTGATGACCTGTACGACGACCGGCAACCAGGCTTTGCGGGCTTCAATGCTCGGGTCCCCCAGGTCGCGGATGCCGACCTGGACGACGGTAAGCAGGTGTTCATCGCGCCGCCGCAAGCCGACGACGATGGGGACGGGCGTCTTCCCGTCGGCGGTCAACTTGGCGGTGACGGCGACGAGGTCGTCCACCGAGGCGATGGGTTGGCCGGCGACGGTCTTCAGGATGTCTCCGGACTGGATGTTGGGTTTTGCCGCGCCGGAGGGGCCGCCGGGCTGGGTGGTGGTGACGAGCACGCCGTCGCGGCTGTCGAGGCGGAGTTCCTTGGCGGCGATGAACGAGATGTCCCTCGCCGTCAGTCCCCATTCTTTGAGCTCGCGCTGTCGGGATTCCGAGGGTTCCCGTTCCGCGGCGCGGACCTTCAGCCGCATCTCCTTGCCGCCCCGCAGGACGGTGGCCGGGACCTCCTGCCCGACGGGGATGCCCGTCAGGAACAGGTTGAGGAGCGGCAGTTCCTCATCGAACCGGACGCTGACGTCCTTGCCGGCGAGCTCGATCAAGACGTCGTTGGAGCGGAACCCGGCGGCCTCGGCCGGCGAGCCTTGTATGACGCCGCTGATCAGCACGCCGCGTGTGAGGCCGGTGCCCTTCAGCAGCGGCTGGACCTCGAACCCGAACCAGCTCCGAGTGACCCGGCCGGCGGCGATGAGCTGGGCGGCGACATCACGGGCGAGGTTGCTGGGGATCGCTCCGCCGAGGCCGAGACTGATCTCGTTGACACCGATGACACGGCCGCCGAGGTCCACGAGCGGGCCGCCCGAATTGCCGGGGTAGATGGGAGCATCGTGGGCGATCCAGCGGACGAGGGAACCGACGTCCTCGCCCTCGAGCGAGAAGCCGCCGCTCCGGCGGAACATGTTCGGCAGCGTCATCTTGGCGTTGCTGACGATGCCGCGGGTGACGGACTGGGAGAGCGCGAGCGGGCTGCCCATCGCCAACACGGTGTCGCCGACGGTGATCGCAGCGGAGTCGCCCCAATCCACGACGGGGAACTGTGCGTGCTTGGTGTTGGAGAGCTTGAGGACGGCGATATCGGTCAGCGGGTCGGTGCCCACAAGGGTCGCCTCGATCTCGTCGTTGTCGGAGAAGACGCAGACGATCCGGGTCGCACGTCCGGCGACGTGGTGGTTGGTGACGACGTAGCCGTCTTTGTGGATGATGAAACCGCTGCCGCTTGACTCCCGCTTCACTTCGCGGCCCTGGGAATACTGGACAGAGACGACGTGGATGCGGACCAGCGCCGGCTTGACGCGGGCGATGGCCTGTTCCATCGCGGGGCGGACAGGATCGATGTCGTTGCCGCCGAAACCCTCGCCTGCGAAGGCGAGGCTGGCCAGGGCGATGACGGGCCATCGGACAAAGAACGCGGCGCGCTTGAACATGGTCTTATTTGAACCACAGTCCGATCGGCAATTCAACTTGAACGACGCACGAAGCTCCGACGCGACTCATGCCGCTGTGACCTCTGCTGCCGTGCGCGACATCGATCCATCCACGGACCTCGGTATGCCGTGGATGTCGACGGCGAGGGTCGGCGCTGACATGATGACGCCGATGCAACCGCCCCGGCGCCCAGCGAGACCCCTGCGCGAACTGCGCATCATCGCCGGTCAGTGGCGTGGGCGGCGTTGGCGCTTCCCCGAGGGCCCTGACATCCGCCCGACGCCCGATCGCGTGCGCGAGACGCTCTTCAACTGGCTTGCGCCGCACGTCCGTGGCGCGCGGGTGCTCGATCTCTTCGCCGGCAGCGGTGCGCTCGGGCTCGAAGCGCTGTCGCGTGGCGCGGCGCATGCGTCTTTCGTCGATGCCGACGCCAAGGCCGTCACGGCGCTGCGCGAGCGTTGCACGGAGTGGAGCACGGCGTCGCGCGAGGCGGGCACGCCGGTGGGCAGCGCCGAGTTCCACCGCGCCGATGCGCTCGCGTCCTTGGCGACGCCTACCGGTCGCACCGCTCCCTTCGACATCGTGTTCCTCGACCCGCCGTTCGGCGCCGCCCTCTGGGGCAAGGCCGCATCCCGGCTGGAGTCGGGCGGGTGGCTCGCGCCGGAGGCGTTCGTCTATCTCGAGGCGCCGGCTGCGCGCGGCACCGCCGATGCCGTCCTGCCGTCGGGCCTGCCCGCCACGTGGCGGCCTTGGCGCGACGGCAAGGCGGGCGAGGTCGGCTATCATCTGCTGCGCCGCGATGCGCGGCCGGAGAGCGACGAGGCGAACGCGACATGAACCGCAGCGTGATGTATCCCGGGACCTTCGACCCGATCACCAACGGCCACCTCGACATCGCGAGCCGCGCGGCGAAGATGTTCGACCGGGTCGTCATCGCGATCGCCGCCAATCCGGGCAAGACGCCGCTGTTCCCGCTCGAGCAGCGCATCGCGCTCGCGCGCACGGCGCTCGCCCACATCCCGAACATCGAGGTGACGGGCTACGCCAAGCTCACGGTGGAGTTCGCGCGCGAGCATGGGCTCGGCTTCATGCTGCGCGGGTTGCGCGCCGTATCGGACTTCGAGTTCGAGTTCCAGTTGGCCAACATGAGCCGCCATATCGCGCCCGAGATCGAGACCGTGTTCCTCACGCCCAAGGAACAGTTCACCTTCATCTCCTCGACGCTGGTGCGCGAGATCGCGGTGCTGGGCGGCGACGTGTCGGAGTTCGTGCATCCGGCCGTGGCCGAGGCGCTGAAGACGAAGCGGCGCGTGCCCGCACCCTGAGGCCCTGCCGTCGCGGGGCGATCGGCATCGGCGCCCCGGCTCGCGCAAGGTCCACCGCCCGCCAAAGATACCAGGCCGCTGCCGACCGATAGGGCGCCCAACGCTCGCCGTGTCGCGCGAGTTCCCGCGGCGTCGGCAGCTCGGCGAGGCCATAGGCCAGGCGGAAGCCGTTGCGCACGCCGTAGTCGTCCACGGGCAGCACGTCCGGCCGGCCGAGCTGGAACATCAGCATCATCTGCACCGTCCACGGTCCGACGCCACGCACCTGCGTGAGCCGCGTGACGATCGCCGCATCGTCGAGGCGATCGAGGGCCGCGCTGTCGGGCACCGCCCCTGACAGCGTGTGCCGCGCGAGATCCTGCAGGGCGGCGGCCTTTGCGGCGGAGAGTCCGACCGAGCGGAGCAGCGGCACGGGCGTATCGCGCACCGCTCCGGGCGTGGGGAAATCCTCGCCGTCATACAGCGCGACGAAACGCGCGAGGATGGCGTCGGCGGCACGGCCGCTGATCTGCTGCGACGCGATCGCCCGCACGAGGTGCCGGAACGGCGATGCGCAGGGCTCGGCGCGCAGTCGGTACGGCCCCGCCTGCTCGACCAAGGCGGCCATCACCGCGTCGGCACGACGGAAGTGCGGCAGCAGCGTGCGCCGGTCGGGCGTGCGCGCTGCAGGCGAGCGCGCCGCGCGGTTCACTTTTGGCACGCCGGGCACCAGTAGGTCGAGCGTTGGCCCTGCACGCGCTGGCGCACCGGCGTGCCGCATTTGCGGCAAGGTTCGTCCATGCGTTCATAGACGAAGAGTCTCTGCCGGAAATAACCGGGGTTGCCGTCCGCGCCCACATAGTCGCGCAGCGTCGTGCCGCCGACCTGGATGGCCTTCGCGAGCACCGTGCGGATCGCGGCGGCGAGCCGGTCACAGTCCGCGCGGGTCAGCCCGCGCGCCTGCCGTCCCGGGCGGATGGCGGCGCGGAACAGCGCCTCGCTCGCGTAGATGTTGCCGACGCCGACCACCACCTTGGCGTCCATGATGAATTGTTTGATGGCGACGCGCCGCTTGCGCGAGGCGCGCCACAGCGTGCCGCCGTCGAAGCCGGCTTCGAGCGGTTCCGGTCCGAGATGCCGCAGCAGCGGGTGCTGCGCCGGGTCGCCCTCGATGAGGTGCAGCGAGCCGAAGCGTCGAGGGTCGTTGAAGCGCAGCGTCTCGCCCGAGTCGAGCTCGAGGTCGAAGTGGTCGTGCAGGAGACGCGGCGTGGCGCTGGGCAGCACGCGCAGGTTGCCCGACATGCCGAGATGCACGAGCAGTGTGGCGGGTACGCCGCCCGCGCCGCCCTCCGATGCCCCGCCCTCCAGGGGGAACAGCAGGTACTTGGCGCGGCGCTGCGCCGCGGTCACCGTGGCGCCAGCGACCTTCGCCGGGAGCGAAGCCGGCACGCGCCAGCGCAACCGCGGTTCGTGCACGACGAGCGTGCGCACGCGATGCCCGACGACATGCGGCTCTACGCCGCGGCGCGTGGTCTCGACTTCAGGGAGTTCCGGCATGACGGGGGACCGTCGATGCGGGTGGGGGATGGGGCGTGCCCGAGCGGGCACGCCGCGCCCTTACTTGATCTTGGTTTCCTTGTACGACACGTGCTTGCGCACGACCGGGTCGTACTTCTTCGTCTCCAACTTCTCGGGGTGGAGGCGCTTGTTCTTCATGGCCACGTAGAAATGGCCCGTGCCGGCGGTGGACAGCAGCTTCACTTTTTCGCGCATGGCAGTCGTCTCCGGCTCAGATCTTCATGCCCTTGGCGCGCAGGTCGGCGACCACCGCGTCCAGGCCGTTCTTCTCGATGGTACGCAGGGCGTTGGTGCTGACGCGCAGCGACACCCAGCGCTTCTCGCCCTCCAGCCAGAAGCGCTGCGTGTGCAGGTTCGGCAAGAAGCGGCGGCGCTTCTTGTTGTTCGCGTGCGAGACGCGGTTGCCCGTGACCGGGCGCTTGCCAGTGAGTTCGCAGACGCGGGACATGATAAGAAGCCTTTCAGATCAGTTGGTTACGATACGGCGGGCGCCTGAGCGACCGCCAAAAGGGCGGCATTTATACCAGTCCCGGGGCCGCTCGGCAACCGGGCGTGGTTCGGAGGGGGTCAGTGAAGCAGTGTGAACCCCGCCTGTTCGAAGTGCGGGTCGAAGGCGAAGGCGTCGCCGAGACCGCGCCGGGTCATCACCTCGAACGATACCGCATCGACCAGGCTCAATTGCCGCCGCCGATGCTTCAGCAAACGGTCGAGACCGGCCTCGTGCAGCGTCGCGTCCACCCAGACCACCTCCAGCAAAGGTGCGAGATCCCCCCGGAACGCGCGGACGGCATCCAGGCCGAGGCGACGGCCGAGGAGGGCATAGGTCTCGACCAGCACGAACGAGGTGGAGAGCAAGCGCGCCTCGCGCGCCTGCAGCTTGTGGAACACGCGCGCAGCGGTCGCGTGGTGCTCGTCCCGGTCGTTGAGCAGCGCCAGCAGCCCGGAGGTGTCCACGAAGACGGCGGTCATCCGTAGGTATCGTCCAGATGCCGATCGTGTCCGCTCGCGAGGTCACTGGCGCCCTGCCGATCGCGGAAACGGCCCACCAGCCCGCCCGCTCGTGCGTAGAGCGACGCGCGGTCCTCGGCCTGCTCGGCGAGACCCTTGTCGACGCAGCGACGGATCGCCTCGGCGAGGGAGATGTCATGTTGCCGAGCGTGAGCGCGTAGCCGCCGAGCCTGCGCTTCGGTGAGCTGGATCTGGGTACGGATCATATCCGAACTGTAAGCACTGCATGATGTCATGTCAAAGCAAGCCCCGCTCCGCCAGGGACACGGCGTCCGGTCCGGCGACGATCAGGTGGTCGAGCACCCGGATGTCGACGAGGGCGAGGGCATCGCGCAGGCGCACGGTGATGAGCTCGTCCGCATGGCTCGGCTCGGCGACGCCGGAGGGGTGGTTGTGCGCGAGGATGATCGCCGCGGCGTTGTAGGACAGCGCCTGGCGCAGCACTTCACGCGGATGCACGGCCGCGCCGTCGATGGTGCCGCGGAAGAGTTCCTCGAAGACGATCAGCCGGTGGCGGTTGTCGAGGTAGAGGCAGCAGAAGACCTCGTACGGGCGGTCGCGCAGCTGCGCCGTGAGGAAGCGGCGGGTGTCGGCGGGGGAGTGCAGCGGTTCGCCGGGGCGCAGTGCCGCGCCGTAGTGCCGTCGCGCGAGCTCGAGCGCGCCCTGCAGCAGCGCCACCCGCGCGGGGCCGAGCCCCGCGGCGGCGAGCACGCGGTCCCGGTCGGCGGCGAGCAGCCCGCGCAACGAGCCGAAATCGTTGAGCAACTGGCGCGCGAGATCGAGTGCCCCGATCCCGCGCAGACCGGTGCCGAACAGCAGCGCGAGCAGCTCCGCATCCGACAGTGCCGCCGCGCCACGCTGCAGCAGCTTTTCGCGCGGGCGCTCGAGCGCTGGCCAATGCCGGATGGAGCGGCAGGCGGCGCGCGGCCGGGGCGACGGCGGTGCGAGGGACGTGGCGGCGGGTGTGGCGACGGGTGTGGCGACGGGTGTGGCGAGGGATGCCGCAGGGGTCGGCGTGCAGGTGGGGTCGGACAACATGGCCACAGCATCGTCGCCACGCGGTGTCCCCGCCAGCCTCGAATCCGGGCGAATTCGCCCATTTGTGGCCTGCCGGTTGTCGGCAGGGTGTTGTCGACCATAATGGTCGGATGATGAACGACACCCGCACGACCTCGCCGCGCCCGCTCAAGGTCCGGCTGCTCGACCCGCGTCTCGGCCAGGAATTCCCGCTGCCCGCCTACGCCACCGACGGCTCCGCCGGGCTCGACCTGCGCGCCTGCCTCGATGCGCCGCTCGAGCTCGCGCCCGGGCGCGCGGAGCTCCTGCCGACGGGGCTCTCGATCTGGATCGAGGATCCGGGCCTTGCGGCGGTGATCCTTCCGCGCTCGGGCCTCGGCCACAAACACGGCATCGTCCTCGGCAACCTCGTCGGCCTCATCGACTCCGACTACCAGGGCCCCTTGATGGTGTCCTGCTGGAACCGCGGCGCGACCTCGTACACGGTGCAGCCGGGCGAGCGCATCGCGCAGCTCGTCGTCGTGCCGGTGGTACAGGTGGCCTTCGAGATCGTGGACGATTTCACCGCCACCGCGCGCGGCGCGGGCGGGTTCGGGAGTTCGGGGACGCGCTAACCCCGCTCGACGATCGCCGTCACGCCCATCCCGCCGGCGGTGCACACCGACAACAGCGCGCGGCGCGCATTCGCATCCTGCGACAGCAGCTTCGCGGCGGTGGCGAGCACGCGCGCGCCCGTGGCTGCGAACGGGTGACCGACCGCGATGCTGCTGCCCCTCACATTGAGCTTGGCGCGGTCGATGGCGCCGAGCGGCGCGGCGAGCCCGAGGCGCTCGCGGCAGAACTCCGGTGATTCCCAGGCGGCGAGGGTGCAGAGCACCTGCGCCGCGAAGGCCTCGTGGATCTCGTAGTAGTCGAAATCCTGAAGCGTGAGGCCGGCATCTTTCAGCATGGCTGGCGCGGCATAGGCTGGCGCCATCAACAGGCCCTCGTGGCCGCCCGCGTAATCGACCGCCCAGGCCTTGCCGAAGGTCAGGCGCGCGAGCACCGGCAGGCCGCGCGCCCGCGCCCAGTCCTCGCTCGCGAGCAGCACCGCGGCGGCGCCGTCGGTGAGCGGCGTGCTGTTGCCGGCGGTGAGGGTGCCGGCGGGTGAACGGTCGAAGGCGGTGCGCAAGGTCGCGAGCTTCTCGACCGAGGAATCGGCGCGGATGTTGTCATCGCGCTTGAGACCTGCGAACGGTGCCACGAGGTCATCGAAGAACCCGTCCTGCCAAGCCGCCGCAGCGCGGCGATGGCTGTCGCAGGCGAGCTGGTCTTGCGCCGCGCGCGGGATGTTCCAACGCTTCGCCATGAGTTCGCAGCTCTCGCCCATGGAGAGTCCCGTGCGGCGCTCGCCCGCATCCGGCACCTGCGGCTTGAAGTGCCGAGGTCGCAGCCCGAGGAAGGGCTTGAGGCGGTCCCAGGCGCTGCGCGCGCGGTGCGCCTGCAGCAGCAGCTGCTGGTACTCGCGCGCATAGACCACCGGCGCATCGCTGACCGTATCCACGCCTGCGGCGATGCCGGCGTCGATCTGGCCGAGCGCGATCTTGTTGGCGATGGCGATCGCGGCCTCGAGGCTCGTCCCGCAGGCGCGCTGCAGGTCGAAGGCCGGCGTCTGCGGGTCGAGCCCTGCATCGAGCACGCACTCGCGCGCGAGGTTGAAGTCGCGCGAGTGCTTGATGACCGCACCTGCCGCCACCTCGCCGAGCCGCACGCCCTGCAGGCGGTGCCGCTCGACGAGGCCGCGCAGCGCGGCCGTCAGCATCGACTGGTTGCCCTCGGCCGCGTACGCGCCGTGCGCGCGCGCGAAGGGGATGCGGGTGCCGCCGACGATGGCGACCTGGCGTGCTGCATTGCCGACGAGCATGTCTGCGTGACTCCTTGAGGATGTGCGATCCGTGCCCTGAGACGTCTCAGCGCGCTTCGCCGCGCCGCACGCGCTCGAGGTAACGGTCGCGCAGCAGCGTGTGGCGCGACACGCCCGACTGCAGCTTCCCATCGGCCACCACGAGCTCGGCGACGCTGCTGACCTCGAGCGGATCCCCCGACCACATCACGAGGTCCGCGGGGCGGCCCGGCGCGAGCGTGCCCAAGCGGTCGGCGACGCCGAAGATCTCCGCGGGCACGCGGGTGATGGCGGCGAGCGCGGTCGCCCACGGCAGGCCGTGCGCCACGGCGTTGCCGGCCGATTGGCGCATCTTGCCGGCTTCGTAGACGCCCGGGCTGCGCATCGCGATGCCGACCGTCACGCCTGCCGCATGCAGGCGTGCGGCGTTGTACATCGTGGCGCCGACGGCATCGAAGCTCGAGGGCAGGTTCTCGAGCGGATCGAGGAATACCGGGATGCGCGCCGCCGCGAGCTCGGGCGCGAGACGCCAGGCTTCGGCGCCGCCGCGGATCACGACGCGCATCTTCTCCTGCTGCGCGAACTCCATGGCGCGCCGGATGTCGACCGCACGGTCCACATCGAACACGAAGACGCCGCCGCCTTTGAGGAAATCGAGCAGTACCTGTCGCCCGGAGGGCGAGAGGAGGCGCTCGTCGTGCACCATGACGAGGTTCGGCGCCCGCGCCTCGACGATCGCTTGCCGCAGCAGCATGAACTGCGCGGCGCGGCTGCCGCCCGACAGGTCGTTCGCATCGCCGCCGAGGTCGATGAACATCGCGCGCGGGGCCAGCGCCTCGCGGCCGGCGAGGCTCGCCGGTGCGCCCTGACCGGCGACGATGCTGCCGCCCGGTGCGGAACCCGGCGTCAGCACGGTGAAGGTGACGCCGTTGTTGCGGTGCACCTCCACCGACGGGGCGTCGGGGTTCCAGGCCTGCGTGACGTCGAACTCGGGGCGCATCTGTCCGAGGCGCTGCGAGTGGTCACCGTTGGCGCTGTCGAGGCCGATCTCCTCGAGGCCGATGCGGTTCAGCCCGCCGAAGATCCCCGGCGTCACGGGTCGCCCCTTGGCGTCGACCACGCGCGCGCCCGCGGGCGCGGCGAGGCCCTTGCCGAGGGCGGCGATCTTGCCGTCCTGCACGAGCACATCCGTGCCCGTCTGCGGCGCGGCGCCGGCGGCGCCGGTGTGTACGGTGGCGTTGCGGATCAGCAGCACCCGCGGCGCGACGAGCGCGGTGACCTCTTCAGCGTGGATGGGCGGTGGCGCCGCGGCGAGGCCGAGCACGGACAAGGCGGCGGCGAACGCCAGAGTGATGGACGAGCGCTTCACGGCGACACCCCCGGAGCGGCCGGTTGGCCGAGCATGAAATCGGACTCGGGCAAGGCACGGCGCGCCCCGCGGTCGAAGCGCCTGGCGCCGTCGATGAACACCTGCTCGGTGAGCGCATAGGAGCTGAACGGGCTGCCGTTCCAGACCACGAGGTCGGCGGCCTTGCCGACCTCGAGCGTGCCGGTCTTGTCGGCGATGCCGAGCGCGCGCGCGGGGTTCTGCGTGAGCCAGCGGATGGCATGCTCCGGCGCGATCGTGATGCCGGCACGCGCCGCCGAGGCGATGCCCTTGCCGGCCTCCTGGTTCAGGCGCTGGATGCCCTCGTCCGAGTCGGAATGCACGATGGCGCAACCGCCCTTGGCGGCGTCGACGATCACCATGTTCTCGGGGATCGCGTCGTAGGACTCCATCTTGAAGCCCCACCAGTCGGCCCAGACCGCGGCGCACACGCTGTTATCGGCGAGCAGGTCGGCGATCTTGTAGGCCTCGGTGGCGTGGTGGAAGGTCGAGACCTTGTAGCCGAATTCTTTGGCCATGTCGAGCACGATCGCCATCTCGTCGGCGCGGTAGCAGTGGTTCTGCACCAGCACTTCGCCGCGCAACACGGCGGCGAGCGTCTCCATGCGCAGGTCGCGCTTGGGTGCGCGCAGGTCCTTGGCGCCCGAGCTGCGGCGCGCCTCGTACTGCGCCCAGTCACGCTGGTACTCGACCGCCTCCGACCAGCTCTGGCGCCAGGAGGCGACGTTGCCCATGCGCGTCGAGGGCAGCGTGCGGCGGTTGCCGTACACGCGCTTCGGGTTCTCGCCGCAGGCCATCTTGAGGCCGTGCGGCGCGTCCGGGAACTTCATCGCCTGGTAGGTGACCGCCGGCACGTTCTTGAGCGTCACCGAGCGGCCGCCGAACAGGTTCGTGGAACCGGGCAGCACATGCAGCGTGGTGACGCCGCCCTCGAGCGCGGCCTCGAAGCCCGGGTCCTGCGGCCACACCGAATGCTCCGCCCAGACGTTGGCGGTGTTGGGCGCGGTGGATTCGTTGCCGTCGGAGTGCGCGTCGACGGCCGGCGAGGGGTACACGCCGAGGTGCGAGTGGATGTCGATGATGCCGGGCGTCACCCATTTGCCGCGGCCGTCGATGACGCGCGTGCCCGGAGCGGCGGCGAGGCCGCGCCCGACAGCCGCGACCTTGCCGTCGCGCAGCAGTACGTCGGCGCCGTCGAGGCGCTCGCCGGTGCCGGTGAGCACCGTGGCGCCGCTGATCAGCACCGGTTCGCTGGCCGGCGCACGGTAGGTGGAGGGGAAGGGTGCGGTCTTGGCGGCGCCGGCGCCCGCACCGTCCGTCACCGACGTGGTGTCGGGCTTGTCGGGGCGCTGCGTGGCAGTGGTCGGCGTGCAGGCCGCGAGCAGCAGCGCGAGGCTGGCGCCCCAGGCCGCGGCGGCCGCAGGCGAAGTCGGTTTTCTGCGCATCATCGATCTTCCCTCCGGGGCGTCTCGTTCCGGGACAGGGTCCCGAGGCCCGACCGCAAGAGTAAACGCTCGCCGTCCCCGCGGCGAGGCCGCAGGGCTGCGGCGAGGCCGCAGGGACAGGCGCCGCGGTTGCGCCCGCAGGCTTCGGCGCGGCAAGATGCGCCCCCAGCCTGGTGAGGAGGCGCTGTCATGGCCTTCGCCAACTTCGAAGAGTTCTACCCGTTCTACCTCGGCGAGCACGCCGACCGCACCTCGCGCCGTTTGCATGTCATCGGTACGCTGCTGGCGCTCACCCAGTTCGCGGGCGCGCTCCTCACGCAGCAGCCGCGCCTGCTGCTCACGGGTCTGCTGTTCGGTTACGGGTTCGCCTGGATCGGGCATTACTTCTTCGAGAAGAACCGGCCGGCCACCTTCAAGCATCCGCTCTGGAGCCTGCGCGGCGACCTGCGGATGGCGCGCGACGTCCTCCGCGGCCGCATCGCCTGGTGACGGGCGGCGCCCGCCCCCGCAGACCGGACCCTCCCGTGACCCCGCCCCGCATCGACCGCGCCTTCGAGCGCCGCCTCGCCGCCTTCGTCAACGCCGGCGAGCCGCGGCTTTTGCAGGGCGGCCGTCGCGGCGTCGAGAAAGAATCGCTGCGCGTCACCCCGGATGGCCACATCGCCCAAACGCCGCATCCGGTCGCGCTCGGCGCCGCGCTCACCCACGAGCACATCACCACGGACTACTCCGAGGCGCTGATCGAGCTCGTCACGCCGACCTTCCACAGCAATTGGGAGCTGCTGCAATATCTTTGTGATCTGCACCAGTTCACTTACCGCCATTTGGGCGACGAACTGCTCTGGGCGACCAGCATGCCCTGCGTGGTCGAGGGGGACGCCAGCATCCCGATCGCGCAGTACGGCCCCTCGAACGTCGGTCGTATGAAGACCGTCTACCGCGAGGGTCTCGGTCTGCGCTACGGCCGTGTGATGCAGGCGATCTCGGGCGTGCATTTCAACTATTCCTTCCCGGAGCGGCTGTGGGAGGCCTGGGCCGCGATCCGCGGTTCCCGCGACACCGGGGCGGAGTTCGTCTCGGCGTGCTACTTCGACCTGCTGCGCAACTACCGGCGCCATGGTTGGATCGTGCTCTATCTCTTCGGCGTGTCGCCCGCGGTCTGCAAGTCCTTCCTGCGCGCCCGCGGCGAGACCTTGCCCGAGTTCGGCCGCGGCACCGCTTGGGAGCCGCATGCGACGTCGCTGCGCATGAGCGATCTCGGCTATCGCAACCGCAGCCAGTCCAGCGTCGAGGTCTCGGTCAACAGCCTGCAGGACTACGTGCGCGACCTCACGCGCGCGATCAGCACGCCGCATCCCGAGTACGAGCGGCTCGGCGTCAAGGTCGACGGCGCATATCGCCAGCTCAACGCCAACCTGCTGCAGATCGAGAACGAGTACTACGCGTTCATCCGGCCGAAACGCGTGGCGCGCTCGGGCGAGCGGCCGACCAAGGCGCTGCTGCGCGGCGGGGTGGAGTACGTCGAGGTGCGCTCGCTCGATGTCAGCGCCTTCGATCCGGTGGGCGTCAACCAGAACACGCTCCGTTTCCTCGAGGCGTTCATGGCGTTCTGCCTGATGCGCGAGAGTCCTCCCATCGACGCCTCGGAACAGGCCGCGCTCGACGGCAACCATGTCACCGTCGCGCGCCGCGGGCGTGAGCCGGGTCTCGCGCTGCAGCGCGACGGACGTGCCGTGCCGATGCAGGATTGGGCGCGGGAGATCCTCGACCAGATGCAGGGCATCTGCGAAATGCTCGACGCAGGCGATGCGCAGCGCCCGTACAGCGCCGCGTTGGCGGTGCAGGTGGCCAAGTTCGACGACCCCGCGCTCGCGCCATCGGCGAAACTCGTGACGGAACTGCGCGCCACGGGCGAGTCGTTCTTCGACCTCGCGCTGCGCACCTCGGCGACGCACAAGGCCTATTTCAGGGACCTGCACGCGCCCGATCCGGCCCGCATCGCGCAGTTCGCGGCAGAGACCGCCGAATCGTTGCAGCGCGCCGAGGCGCTCGAGCGCGCCCCGCAGGGCGATTTCGACGCCTTCCTCGCCGCGTATCTCGCCTAGCGGCGAGCCGCCCCTCAGTCCTCGTGGATGGCGACCTGCCGGCGGCCGGTCGAGTCGCGCAGGCCGCGGAACATGCCGGGGCTGTTGAACTCCAGCACCACGTTGCCCTGCGGGTCCACCGCGATGATGCCGCCTTCGCCGCCGCGCCGGACGAGCTTGCCCTGCACGACCTCCCGCGCGGCCTGCGCCAACGTCCAACCCTTGTACTCGACCAGCGCGCAGATGTCGTAGGCGACGACCGAGCGGATGAAGTATTCGCCGTGACCCGTGGCCGACACCGCGCAGCTCGCGTTGTTCGCGTAGGTGCCGGCGCCGATGATCGGCGCATCGCCGATGCGGCCCCAGCGCTTGTTGGTCATGCCGCCCGTGGAGGTCGCGGCGGCGACGTTGCCCGCCGCGTCGACGGCGACCGCACCCACCGTGCCGAGGCCCTGCAGTTCGTTGCGCGGCGCCGTCGCGCCCGTGAGCACACGCTCCAGTTGGCGCTTGCGGGTCGGCGTGATGAACCACTCGTTCGGCACGCGCTCGAGTCCCTGCAACCC
The DNA here is from genome assembly GCA_044339635.1 of Steroidobacteraceae bacterium. GTDB lineage: Bacteria > Pseudomonadota > Gammaproteobacteria > Steroidobacterales > Steroidobacteraceae > UBA964. Next base: position 38,220 of record JBIIVD010000001.1, read on the forward strand.
CGCGAACTCCTCGGCGCCGTCGCCCGAGAGCATCACGTGCGGTGACTTCTCCATCACCCGCCGCGCGAGGTCGATCGGATGCCGCACGGTGGTGACGCCCGTGACCGCGCCGGCGGCGAGGTCTTTTCCGTCCATGATCGAGGCGTCGAGATAGGCACGGCCATCGTGCGCGAGCACGGCGCCGCGGCCGGCGTTGAACAGGGGGTTGTCCTCGAGCAGCCGCACCGCAGTGGTCACGGCATCGAGGCTGCTGCCGCCTTTCTCGAGCACCGCGTAGCCGGCATCGAGCGCCTCTTCGAGGCCGGCGCGGTACACCACGCCGCCGTCCGTGAGCTGGTCGCGCGGGATCACGCCGGCGCCGCCATGGATGGCGATCGCGATGCGGCGCGGCGCGGCTGCGCGGGTCGCTGCACCCGTCTGCGCCGTCGCAGCAGCTTCCGCTGCAGCGGCATCCGATGCGATCGCCGACGGTGACAGGGCGCCGGCCATCGCCGCGATCATCGCCGCCACGGCGAGGAGCCGCGCGCGCGGAGCGGACAAGGATCCTGAAGGCATGGTGCTTCTCCTGGGGGATGGATGCACAAAGGGCCGCCCGCCGCTCAGGCCGAGAGCCCGCAATCTTTGAGTGCGACCGCCGGGTCGGCGAGCTTGGCGAGATCCGGCCGCAGCCGGGTCGGGATCAGCTTGCGGGCCGCCAGGTGGTCCTTGGCGACGTTGATGGTGTCGATCGCGAGCAGTTCGCCGCCGCGCAGGTAGCAGCAAGAGAACGCGCCGCGCGCGGGATCCCCGCGCAGCACCACCTGGTCGTATCCCTGCGACAGGCCGACGATCACGAGTTTGTGCTCGTACTGGTCCGACCAGAACCAGGGCACCTTGTCGTGGCGCGCGTCGAGGCCCAAGAGGTCGGCGGCGGCGGTGTTCGCCTGTTCGACCGCGTTGTCGACCGACTCGAGCCGCACCCGGCCGCCGTAGTGGATCGAGGGGTGGTTGGTGCAATCGCCGATCGCATGCACGGCCGGGTCTGCCGTGCGGCAGCGTTCGTCCACCACGATGCCGTTGTCGCAGGCGAGCCCGGCGGTGCGGGCGAGCTCGTCGTTCGGCAGCACGCCGACGCCCATCACCACGAGGTCCGCGACGAGCTCTCCGGCGGCGGTCGCCACCGCACGCACCTGGCCCGCGGCATCGGCCTCGATGGCGAGCGGGCGCGCGCCGAGTTCGATGCGTACGCCGTGGTGGGCGTGCTGCGCCTCGTACCAGCGCGATACGGGCTCGGCGACCACCCGGTTCATCACCCGGTCCGCGGCTTCCAGCACGGTGACCTCGAGCCCGAGGTGGCGCAGGGTGGCGGCGACTTCGAGGCCGATGTAGCCGCCGCCGATGATCACGGCCCGTGCGCCGGGTCGCGCCGCCGCCCGCAAGGCGTCGGCGTCGGCGATGCCCCGCAGCACATGCACGCCTGAGAGGTCGGCACCGGGCAGGGGCAATCGGCGGGGGCGGCTGCCGGTCGCGATGACCAGCGCGTCATAGGTCAGGGCCGTCCCGTCGTCGAGCAGCGCATGGCGCGCGCCACGGTCGATGGCGGTGACCCGCCGCCCGAGGTGCAGGTCGACCCGGTGTTCGGCGTAGAAGGCCGGCTGGCGCAGCAGCAGGCGCTCCACCGGCAGTTCGCCGGCCAAGTACTTCTTGGAGAGCGGAGGGCGCTGATAAGGCTGCCACGCCTCTTCGCCGACGACGGTGAGCGCGCCGCCGTAGCCGCGCCGCCGCAGGGACTCGACGCACTGGGCCGCCGCCTGGCCGGCACCGATGACCACCACCTTGCCGATCGTCGTCTGCATGGGGCGGCATGATAGGCGGCGGAAGAGGCGCCGGCCACCGGGCGGGCGACCCTGCACCGGCCCGCCAAGCGCACCATGGCCGGGCGCGTGCAGGCGTGTACTGCGCCATAATGGTGCGGTCCGCGGCGCTTGCGGGCGCGAAACCCGCGCTTTTCAGTGTCGCGCGCGTGGCACGGAAGGTGCAATATCGCAGCCAGTCGCCGCGTACGGACGACGCATCGGGAGAAGAACGCCATGAAACTCATCACTGCCATCATCAAGCCTTTCAAGCTCGACGACGTGCGCGCTGCGCTGTCCGAGATCGGCGTCTCCGGCATGACGGTCACCGAAGTCAAGGGCTTCGGTCGGCAACGCGGCCATACCGAGCTCTATCGCGGCGCCGAATACGTCGTGGACTTCGTGCCCAAGACCCGCATCGAGGTCGCGGTGCGCGCGGATCTGGCCGACCAGGTCGTCGAGGCGATCGTGAAGGCCGCCAAGACCGGCAAGGTCGGCGACGGCAAGATCTTCATCACCGACATCGACCGCGTCATCCGCATCCGCACCGGTGAGACGGACGAGTCGGCGCTCTGACCGCCCGGTCGGCGTCCTGATGCCCAAGGCGATCCGGCTACACCAGACCGGCGGTCCCGAGACGCTGGTCCTCGAGGATTTCGATCCGGGTCTGCCTGCACCGGGCGAAGTCTTGGTGCGCCACACCGCCGTCGGCCTCAATTACATCGACGTCTACGACCGCATCGGGCTCTACCCCATGCCGCTGCCCGGTGGTCTCGGCCGCGAGGCCGCGGGCACGGTCGCGGCGGTCGGTCGTCGCGTGCGCGGCTTTCGGGTGGGTGACCGTGTCGCCTACGTGCTCGGACAGCCCGGCAGTTATGCCGACCTGCGCAACGTCCCCGCGGAGCGTCTCGTCAAGGTGCCGCGCGGTGTCAGCGACGAGCAGGCGGCGGCGCTCATGCTCAAGGGGCTCACCGCGCATTACCTGCTGCGGCGCACATACAAAGTCCGCCGCAACGATTGGATCCTCGTGCATGCCGCCGCGGGTGGCGTCGGGCTGCTGCTCTGCCAGTGGGCGCGCGCGCTCGGTGCGCGGGTCATCGGCGTGGTGGGCAACGCCGAGAAAGCCGCGCTCGCCAAGCGCAACGGCTGCCGCCATGTCCTGCTCTCCGGCAGCGGTCCGCTCGCGCCCGAGGTGCGTCGGCTGACGCGCGGTGCTGGCGTCGCGGTGGTCTACGATTCGGTGGGCAAGGACACCTTCATGGACTCGCTCGACTGCCTCGCGCCGCTCGGCATGATGGTGAGCTACGGCAACGCTTCAGGGCCGCCGCCTGCGATCTCGCCGCTCGAGCTTGCCAAGCGCGGGTCGTTGTTCCTCACGCGCCCGTCGTTGTTCGCCTACATCTCGCGTCCGGCCGACCTGCAGTCGGCCGCGCGGGAGCTGTTCCGCATGGTGTCGTCGGGCAAGGTGAAGCTGCGCATCGGCCAGCGCTACGCGCTCGCCGCCGCGGCGGACGCGCACCGCGACCTCGAGGCGCGCCGCACCACCGGTTCGACGGTGCTGCTGCCCTGATCGCCGCGTCTCAGCCGACCGGGCCTTGGCCCGGCTTCAGCACGCCGATCAGCGCCGAGATCGCCACACCCGCCCAGATGAGGAGCACATAAGGCCGGCAGGCCGCCATGCCGTCGGTCATCTTGCGGTCGCTTTCGGGGGTCGGCCCGCTCGCGGCCAGGGTGCGGAAGCCTTCGATGAAGGGCGGGATGTTGCGGCGGACCATGAAGCCGCAGAAGATCAGGAAGGCGAAGATCAGCAGTTTCGCGGCGAGCCAGGGATAGGGACGCAGCGGCCCCGTCGTCCAGTGGTACGCGACCGAGGCGACGATCGCGACGATCATGAACACGCGGAAGCGACGGTCCCAGGTCGCGAGCGTGCGGCCGAAGGACGTGCCTTCCTTGGTGTGGATGGTGTGCACCACCCACACCCAGATCGGGCCGAGCGCGAGGATGGCGGCCATCTGCCACTGCGGATGCTCGTAGCCGATGAAGTGCGCGAGCGCGCCGCCCACCGTGAGCATCAGCGCAAGGCAATAGCGCGGCAGCATGTCGAGGTTCATGAAGATCTTGAACGCAGTGAGCCGCGCCTCGCGCGAGAGCGTCGTGTCGGTGACGAAGGTGCTGGAGTAGAACACCCCGGCGTCACCGCCCAGCCAGTACACGAACAGCAGGATGTGCAGGTAGAGCAGCAGCCCGTGCGCCAGCCCGATGTCCTCGACCATGGGACCCCCTCGTCGTTGTCGTTCGTGGGTCGACGCCCGCCGCCGACGGCGGCCGGTTCAGACCGCGTTGCGGACCTTCGGGTCGCCGCTGCGGATGTGCCGCGCGCGCAGCGAGGCCGTCGCGACGAACACTTCGCGCAGGAAATAGATGAGCCCCACCATCACCGTGCCCATCACGCCGATGAACACGAAGCCGATCACCCGTGCCAGCGAGTAATGGGTCAGCGCGTCGAGGAACATCAGTGCGATCAGCCCGCAGATCACGATGGCCGCGAACGTGCACATGACGATGCCGCGCTGGATGAGTTTGGCGCGGATCGCCAGTTGGTCGCGCAGCGCGGCAAGATCGGCGGACTCGTTGGGGTCGTCGGCGTCGTAGGAGACCTCGCGCGCGCGGTCGATGATGCGCGCCAGGCGCTGCGCCATGACCGAGAGGAAGGTGCCGATGCCCGCCAGCATGAAGGCGGGCGCGATCACCTGCTGGACCACGCGGGCGATGTCGGTGACATGCAGTTCATCCATCACGGGCGGATTCTAGCCCGACCGGAGGGCATTCCGCCCCGCCGCCTGCCGGGTTAGGCTTGGGCGTACCGCGAACCACCGCACCGAGGTTGCCATGCGCCTGATCTCCGCCCTTGCCGTCCTGTCCGTCACCTTGGCCGGCTGCACCGCACCCGGTGGCGGTTCCGCCCAAGGTCCCGCGGCCACTTCCGCGGCCCGCCCCGTGGCCCTGTCCGCCGCCGAAGCGCGCACCCGCCTCGAGGCGAACCGTTGGGAGCTCGTCTATTGGGAAGGCACGCCCGTGCCGCACGGCGACAACGGCGAGCCCGTGATCCTGACCTTCGCCGAGGGGCGGGTCAGCGGACACGCCGGCTGCAACCGCATGATGGCGGGCTACGAACTCGGCGCCAGCGCCGGCCAGATCGCCATCAAGGGCGCGGCCACCACCCGCATGGCCTGCGAGGAGGGCCGGATGACGTTCGAGGCGGCCTTCACCAAAGCCTTCGGCGCCGCGACCGCCGTGCGCTTCGAGGGCCCCCACATGTACCTCGACTCGCCGGGTGTGCCGACCCTGAAGTTCCACCTGCGGGAACTGCAGGGCGCCTGAGGCGCCCTCGGACGTTGCCGCCGTCGCCCGTCAGAACGCCGGACGCTTGCCGCGCCTGAACGGCGCGTCGAGCGCGGCCAGTTCGCGCGCGTCGCGCGAGTACGGGTCGGGCTTGAAGACCACGCTGCCGTCGTCGTCGCGGTCGGCGGTCCAGTAGATGATCAGCACCGGTACTTTGTTGGCGAGGCGCACGGTGCGCGTCTCGCCCGCGGCGACCGCGGCATCGAGGGCGCTGCGGTTCCAGCGTGCGGGATCGGCGAGCAGCTTCTCGGCGAGCTCGAGCGGGCGCTCGGTGCGGATGCAGCCCGAGCTGAACGCGCGCACGGTCTCGTTGAACAGCGACTTGCTCGGCGTGTCGTGCAGGTACACGAGGTGCGGGTTCGGGAAGTTGATCTTGACCACGCCGAGCGCGTTGTCCGGGCCCGCATCCTGCCGCAGCATGAACGGGAAGTTCGATGCCGAGTAACGGCTGAAATCGATCGTCGCCGGGTTGAGCTTGTTGCCGTTGCGGTCGATCACGGACAGGCGCTTGCGCGCCAGGATGCTGCGGTCGTTGCGGCGCAGCGTGGGCAGGATGTCCTTGGCGAGGATCCCGGGCGGCACGGTCCAGGTCGGGTTGATGACGATGTTGTCGATCATCGACTTGAACACCGGTGTCTCGCGGAACGGCTGGCCCACCACGGCGCGGGTGCGCCATTGCCGCTTGCCGTCCACGACATACCGCACCTCGAAGCCGGCGATGTCGACCACCACCAGCGGCCCCTCGGGCTTGATCTCATGCAGCACCTGCCGTGCGCGCTCGAGGTTCAGGCGCAGCTGGTCGACGCGTTGGCCGACCGGCACGTTGAGTGCGCGGGTGGTGCCGGGGCCGAGCACGCCGTCGGCGTCGAGGCGGTGGCGGCGCTGGGCATGCTTGAGCGCCGCTTCCAGCACCGGATCGAAGAATTCGGGCGCGGAAGGGCCGGACGGTCCGACGGGCGCGGTCGCCGCGCCGCTGACCGCGGCCAGATCGCCGGTGACCGCGAGCCGCTTGCGCAGCACGGGGACGCGCGGGTCGGTGGCGCCCGCCTTGAGTGCGGGGCCTTCCGGGATCGTCGGCCAGCCGCCGAGCGCGGCGATGTTGCGGTAGGCGGCGAGCGACTCGCGACCCGCCTTGTAGAGCGGATGTTGCGGCCGCGCGGCTTCGATGGTGCCGAGCAGCCGGTTGCGCGCGATGGCATCGCGCACGAAGGCGATCGCATCGACCTCGCGGATCTCGCGCGCGCCGAAGTTCCAGTTCGCATCGAGCGACACCGGATCGACCTTGCCGAAGTAGAGGTGGTAGAGGACCAGCGCATAGGCGTCGGTCGCGAGCAGGTCGAGCTTGGCCCGGTCCACCGGCGTCGCCCCGGGACGCTGCATCAGCGTCTGCAGCGGCTTGAGGTGGTAGTCCTCGGGGCGCAGGCCGTCGTCCTCGATGTCCTTCAGGACCTCGATGAGCGAGACGAGGCGGGCACGGTCCCACAGCGGCGTGTAGCCGTTCTCGGAGTAGAGCTTGCCGAGCGTGCGTGCCGCGAACAGCGGTTCGCCGTCGATGTTCACCGGTCCGCCGGCGTTGACCGCCTCGATGCGTTCGCGCAGGGCCTCGGTGACCGGGTTGGTGGCGGGCAGCGGCGCTGCGGCGGGGCGCGCCGCCACGGCCTGCTGCGCAGGGAGCGCGGCCGGGGCCAGCGCTGTGAGGGCGAGCAGCAGGGCGACGGTGACGGGGGCGGCGGGGCGGGCGTGGATGTTCAAGGGTGCTCCGGAGGTCGGGCGGCGATGCCGCTGCGGCCGCATCATACAATCTCGGCCATGAAACCTGCCGATGCGCCCCGTCTCGGTCCTGCGCTCGTCGCCTGGCATTCGCGCAGCGGACGCCACGACCTGCCATGGCAGCGGGACCGGAGCCCCTATCGGGTCTGGATCTCCGAGATCATGCTGCAGCAGACGCAGGTGTCGACCGTCATCCCGTACTTCGAGCGTTTCATGTCGCGCTTTCCGGATATCGCGGCGCTCGCGATGGCGCCCATCGACGAGGTGCTGCACCTCTGGACCGGGCTCGGCTACTACGCCCGGGCGCGCAACCTGCACCGCGCCGCGCAGCAGGTGCGTGACCTGCACGGCGGGGCGTTCCCGACCCGGTTCGAGGAGGTCGCGTCCTTGCCCGGCATCGGCCGCTCGACCGCGGGCGCGATCCTCGCCCTGTCGCGCGGCGAGCGGCACCCGATCCTCGACGGCAACGTGAAGCGTGTGCTGGCGCGCTGTTTCGGCATCGAAGGCAGCCCCGCGGAGCGGGCCGTCGAGCAGCGGCTGTGGGCGCTTGCCGAGGCGGCGACGCCGGCAGAGGGCGTCGCGACCTATACGCAGGCGGTGATGGACCTCGGCGCGACCCTGTGCACGCGCCGCAAGCCGGCTTGCGTGCTCTGTCCCCTGAGCGAGGATTGCAGCGCGCGCCGCAGCGGCCGCCAGCACGAGATCCCGGCGCCCAAGCCGCGCGCGCGCGGCACGGCGCGGCCCTCGCGCCGCTGCTGGATGCTGTTCGTGCGGGACGGGGAGGGCGCGGTGTTCCTCGAGCGCCGGCCGGAACGCGGCATCTGGGGCGGACTCTGGTGCGCACCGGAATTCGCGTCGCCGACCGCCGCTGTGGCCTGGGCGCAGGGCCAGTCCGCGAAGTGGGGCGGTGCGCCGCAGGCGTTGGTGCCGGTCGCGCACGCCTTCACGCATTTCGACCTCGAGATCCTGCCGTTGCTGCTCGAGACCGTGCGCGTGGAGACCCCGGGGGGGCTCTGGTATAACCCTCGGGGTCCGGCAGGCCCGGCAGCCATCGGGTTGCCGGCGCCGGTCAAGGCCCTGTTGGACGGCCTGACATCCAGCATTCTTTGAACAAGTGTCCTTCGGGAGCGTAGCGAAGCATGACCGGAACCGCCGTCCGCATGGTCCAGTGCGTGGTGCTCAAGCACGAGGCACCCGGCCTCGATCGCTTGCCCTATCCGGGCGATCTCGGCGCCCGGATCTGGCGCAGCGTCTCCAAGGAAGGCTGGCAGCGCTGGGTCGCCCACCAGACCATGCTCATCAACGAATACCGCCTCGTCCCCATGGAGCCCAAAGCGCGCAAGTTCCTCGAGGCCGAGATGGAGAAGTTCCTGTTCGGTGACGGTGCCGCCAAGCCCGAGGGCTTCGTCGCGCCGACATGAACCCGATCCTCTACGCCATCCCGGTCTTCATGGCCACCGTCGCGCTGGAGGCCGTGCTGGCGTGGCGGCTGCGGGGCAACCGGACCGCCGACGCCGGCGGTCGCATCCGCGCGATCTACCAGTTCGCCGATGCGGTCGGCAGCCTGCATATCGGCATCCTGAGCCGCATCGCCGCCGCCTTCCCGCGGTTGCTGACGGTCGGCCTCTACATCCTCGCCTACCAGCACTTCGCGGTCGCGCAGTGGGACAAGTCCGATCCGCTCGCGTGGGTGGCGGCGGTGGTCGTCTACGACTTCTTCTACTACTGGAAGCACCGCGCCAACCACGAGGTGCGGATCATGTGGGCGGGGCATGTCACGCACCACAACAGCGAGTACTTCAACCTGTCGACGGCGCTGCGCCAATCCTCCACGACCTTCGTCTTCGACTGGATGTTCTATCTGCCGATGGCGGTGATGGGCGTGCCGCCCGAGATGTGGGTGACCGCGGCGCTCATCGACCTGCTGTACCAGTACTGGACGCACACCGAGCTCATCGGCCGGCTCGGCTGGTTCGACCGCGTGTTCGTGAGCCCGAGCAACCACCGCGTGCACCACGGCCAGGACGACTACTGCATCGACCGCAACTACGGCGGCATCCTCGTGCTGTGGGACCGGTTGTTCGGCACTTTCGCCGACGAGCGTGACGGGCCCATCACCTACGGTGTGCGCACGCCGCTGCGCAGCGTGAACCCGTTGTGGGGCAACCTGCATTACTACACCGTCATCTGGCGCGACGTACGCGCCGCCCGTGGGCTCGGCGCCAAGCTCGAGGCGCTGTTCGCGCCGCCCTCCGGCTGGCAGGACGAGCACGTCGCCGGCTTCGATCCGGTGGCTTTCGAGCGCCATGAGGTGCAGGTGCCGCCGGTCCTCACGCGCTATGTGGGTGCACAGCTCGTCGTCAGCATGCTGCTCGCCTGCGTCTTCCTCTACCTGTTCCCGCGCTGGGAAGCCTGGCAAGGCGCGTTGGCCGCGGCCTGGATGGTCGCGGCGTTGGTGGCGCCGGCGGGGCTGATGGAAGGACACCGCTGGGGACGGTGGCTCGAGGCGCTGCGCTGGGCCGTCGCGCTGCCGGTCGCTTGGCTGCTTTTTCTTTGAAAGTGCCCCGGTGAGCCTGCAGGCACCGTCGCGATGACGCCGGATGCGTTCTCCGACCTTGTGCTCGCGCTCACCTGCGCCGTGCTCGCGCATCGCTGCCGCGGTGACGGCCGCGGCGGGGTGGCCGTCGCCTGCCTGCTGATCGGCATCGCGGCGCTGCTCGGCATGCTGCGGTTCTCTTCATGGGAACCCTTGGCCACCGCGGTCGGGGGCGCACACCGCTTCGCTTCATTGGTCGCGGCCGTGGCCGGTTTCCCGCTGCTGGCGTTCAGCCTCGCAAGCCCCGGCGGCGCGCTCGCGCGCCATGCGGGCGGCGCTTGGTGGCTCGCGTTCGTGGTCGGCGGCTTCGGTGTTGCCGCGTGGCTGCTGGGCTTCAAGGTCTGGGCGCAGCTCGCACCGCTGGCGAGCGTGGCCGCGATCGCCTGGGCGGTCCAGCGCCACGGCGCCGGAGGGCGTCGCTGGGCCGGGTTCGCGGGCGTCCTGCTGCTGTGCGCCGGTCTCGCGATCGCCGCCGGAGCCTGGCCGACGGGCGGCGCGCTGCCTGCGCTGCTGTCGAAGACCCAGGCGCTCCACTACGCGCTGGCGGGCGCGTTGTGGCTGGTCTTGGGTGGCATACGGACCTGACCGGTCCACCGCTCATCGGCAGAAAACCGCGTCGATTCAGCGGGTTGCCTCGACAGCCGCTTGACGCCGCTGCGCGGCGCGAGTCTAATTGCGTCCCCCCGTTCGGGGTCAGTTCCTGCCCGTGGCCGGGTAGCTCAGTTGGTAGAGCAGCGGATTGAAAATCCGCGTGTCGTTGGTTCGATTCCGACCCCGGCCACCATCTTTCCCGATCCTCGACCGGTCCTGCCGGTACGGAAAGACATCCCGCGCTCAGTCCGGCAGCAAGTGACCGGTCTTCACGAAGATCGTGCAGCCCCCTTCGCTGAACGGCGTGTGTTGGCTCATGTGGGGGCTCCTGATCCACGTCCCTTCAGGATAGGTGCCGTGCTCGTCCGCGAACACGCCGCGCACGACGAATATCTCTTCGCCGCCGTAGTGGCGGTGGGTGTTGAAGCGGGTCTTGGGCGCCCATCGTACCAAGGTCGATCCTGCTCCTTGGCGCATCAAGGGCATGACGCTGAGACCGGGGACCATGCCCTGATGCCAGGGCGCGCTGCCGGTATCGACGACCTCGCGCATGGTCTGGTCGGGGCCGAGATGGCGCAATTTGACGAACAAGGTGCAGCCGGTGGCGCTGAACGGCGCGTGCGTCGACCCCGGTGGGTTCATGACGTATGACCCCGCGGGATAGTCGCCCGTCTCGTCGCTGAAGACGCCCTCGAGGACCAGGATCTCCTCGCCGAGGTCATGCGTGTGGGCGCTGAACCGGGCGCCCGGCCGGTAGCGGACGACGGAGGTCGCACGGGCGACCTCGCCCCCTGCGCGATCGAGCATGCGCCTCTCGACGCCAGCCTCAGGACTCTCGATCCACGGCAGGTCCTGATGGCGCAGGACGACCCGTTGGCGGTAGTCTGGATTGATGAACATCGTCCGCTCTGTCGATCTGTCGCAAGCCCAAGATCTTCGCGAGTCTACGCGGTGGCTGCGGTGGAGACCATGCGTGGTCTTGGCGCTCGCATTTTTTTGCGGAGCAACGGCGCTGTCGCCCGCCGTCGCCGCGCCGGTGCCGGAGGCGGAGCGGATCCCGGTGGACCTGCGGCGCACCACGCTCGTGGTCCGTGACATCGACCGCTCCTTGCCGCTCTATCGTGACGCGCTCGGCTTGAAGGTGATCTACGACCAGGTGATCGGTGGCACGACGCGCCTTGTGCTGCTGCGCGCCAACGACGATTTCGTCGGCGTGCTCGGTCTGATGCAGCGGCTGAACCTCACCGATCCAGTCCCTGCACCCGAGTTCCGCAAGGCGCAGCCGGGCGATCCCATCTTGGTGTTCAATCTGCAGGATCTCGAGACGCGGTTCGAGCGGATCAGCGCCGCGCCGGACGTCCGGGTCGCCGAAGCGCCGCGCCGCATCGAGTATCCGGGTCCCGGTGGCAGCGTCATCCCGGTGCTGTTCAGCGCCGTCTGGGACGCCGACGGCAATTTCATCGAGCTCAACCGGATCCTGGGCACACCGGCAGGCCGGTGATCCGGCCGGGCACCCGCGCCTGCCGCGTGCGCGCTGCGCCTTGGCCGCGGTTCAGCCGCGCAGCCGGCTGAACCGCACGGCGCCCCCGTCGGCGGGGAGGGTGATGAGCATGCCGTCCTCGCCGAGGCGCATGCCCTTCGGTCGCAGCTCGCGCACGCCGCGCAGCCACGGCACTTCGATGAAGTCGAACGGCAGGGCACGCCATGGGATCGGCGGCGCGATGTGCGTGAACACGAGTTCGCGTACGCCGGCCTCGTTGGCGAGCTGCGCCGCTTGCACGGGCGTGAGGTGGTAATCGGTGGTGTCGCGCAGCACGCCCGCGAGCCGTCCATCGCCGCCTGCCTCGATCGCACCCGCGACCGTTTCGAGCATGTGGTGGGCTTCGGCCTCGCTCACGAGGACGTCCGCACCACGCGCTGCTGCGATCAGCGGGGGATAGAAGGTGGTGTCGCCGCTGATCACGACCGATCGCCCGCGGTAATCGAAGCGATAGGCGAAGGCCGGGGTGACGGGCCGATGGTCGACCTCGATGGCGGTGACCTTGACGCCGTCCTGCTCGAACACGACGGCGCTACGGCCCTGCGGCGCTTCGCCGGTGCGCGCCAAGCCGATGAGGCGCGATCGCATCACCGCAGCAGCCGGGGGCATCAAGCCTTTGCCGTGGTCGTGGTGCGCATGACGATAGCCGCTGTCGAGCGCGTAGACGGTGTTGAAGCCATCGACCACCTGCGCGACGCCCTCGGGCCCATGCACCTGCAGCGGTCGTCGCCGTCCCTGTGCCCAAGCCATGAAGTTGAACTCGCCGAGTTCGCCGATGTGGTCGGAGTGGAAATGCGTGAGGAAGACATGCTCGATACGGGTCACCGGCACGCGCCAGAGGGCGAGGTTCTCGGTCGCTTCGGGACCGATGTCGATGAGGAAGATCTGTTCGCCTGCCGCGATGATCGTGCAGGATTTCGCCGCGTCCCGCGCCGGCATCGGGCTCGAGGTGCCGCAGAGCAGCACGCGCAGCGAATCGCTGTCGGGTGGCAGCGGATCGGGGCGGGCGATCTGCGCGCGTGCGCCGCGCGCGACCACGAGGTCCTGCAGCGCGGGGAAAAAACGGAAGGCGGCATACGCCAGGATCGGGCTGATCGCGGTCACGACCAGCAACGAGGTGAGCCAACGCTTCATGATGATGCCGCCTGCGTGGGGAGAGGCCATGTTGAATGTGACGGTTCGGCGCAGGCAGTGCAAGCGCCACCGCCGACCGACCGTGCAGCGGGGTTCCGTCGTACCGCTCCATCGGTCACACTGTCGGCTGCAGGCGGCGGGCGGCTTGCAGTCTCCTATCCCCTCCTCTGTCCGTCTCCATCAACGAATCCAACGATGACCAGGGCACTACGCGACGTCTTCGGCCTCTTCACCACGGGGGTCACCGTGGTCACGGCGGTCGGGCCGGACGGCGAACCGGTCGGCATCACCGCCAACTCCGTCACCTCGGTGTCTCTCGAGCCACCCCTGATCCTGTGGTGCCTTGCGAGTGCGAGCAGCAAGCTCGCGGCGTTCGCGCCGGGGATGCCCTTCGCCGTCCACATCCTCGCCGCCGACCAATCAGCGGTCGCCTTGCAGTTCGCGCGCCGCGGCACCCGTTGGCCCGATGATGCGTCACCCCCGGGGGGCGCTGCGTCGCCGCCGCAGGTCCCCGGCGCGATCGCGCGCATCGAGTGTCGCACCACGGTGTGGTTCGACGGCGGCGATCACAAGATCATCCTGGGCGCCATCGAGGATCTGCAGGCGCAGCCGGCCGCGCCGCTCGTGTTCCACGCCAGCCGCTTCGGCACCTTCACCGACCGGCCGCTCGCGGATCTCGCGAGGCTCGAACGGGAGTCTTCCGGCCCCTGGGATTGACCGCCCCCTGGATTGACCGCCCCCGGAGGTCGAACACCCCTGCTGCTCAGGGCCTTGGGCGATCAGAAGCCCCGGAACTGCGCGAGCTCGTCGACGCTGATGCGATCGCGCGGGAAATCATTGACAGGCTTCGTCAAGTCCGGATGCCCGACCGCCATGCCGCAATAGACCATCTCGTCGGGCGGCAGCCCGAAGCGTTCGGCGAGCTGCGGCCGGAACTGCGCCCAGGCCTCCTGCATGCAGCAGCCGAGCCCGCGCTCCTCGAGCAACAGCGCCACGGTCTGGATCAGCATGCCGAGATGCGCCCACTGGCCGTGCGCGACGCGACGGTCGAGGATGAAGAAGAGCCCCACGGGCGCATCGAACAGCTCGAAGTTGCGCGCCACGTGCCGCAGGCGCGCGGGCTTGTCCTCGCGCGGGATCCCGAGCGCGCGGTACATGTCCTCGGCGAGCGCGAAGCGCCGCGTGCGCAGCGGTTCCCAGAGGTTCGGTGGGTAGACCGGGAATTCATCATGGTTGGCGAGCGATGGCGTACCCATCGACCCGAGCGCCATGCTTACCACGGCATCGCGTTCGGCGCCCGCCACGGCGATGATCTTCCACGCTTGGACGTTGCTGCCCGAGGGCGCCCAGCGCGCGGTGTCGAGGACTTCGCGCAGCGTCGCTTCGGAGACGGGCGTGGGCAGGAATGCGCGGATGGAACGGCGTCGGCGGACGGCTTCGGTGACGGTCATGGGATCTTCCGGGGCTAGGCGGTCAGTGGTGCTGCGGCAGCGTGGTGTCGGCGAAGATCTCGTCGATCTCGCCTTGGTCGCCGGCTTGGGCCGCGCGCAGCGCGTGCGGGACGTCGAGGTGCGGCCCCAGCGACTGGATGAAGTCCCAGGCGTAGCGGCGCAGGAAATTGCCGCGCCGGTAGCCGATCCAGGTGAGGTGCTTCGGCAGCAGGTGCGCCGCCTCGAGCGAGACGAGATCGCCGTCCGCGGTGGGGTCGACCGCCATCGCGGCGATGATGCCGACGCCGAGACCGGCGCGCACGTAGGTCTTGACGACGTCGGAGTCGCGCGCGGTCAGCGCGAAGTCCGGCTCCAGACCGGCGCGCGCGAAGGTCTCCGAGATCGACGAGGGTCCGCTGAGGCTGAAGGCATAGGTCACGATCGGGTGCTGGGCGAGGCGTTCGAGGGTCAACGCGCGGGCGCGGGTTCGGGCGAGCGCGTGGCCGCGCGGGACGACCACGCGGTGATGCCACTCGTAGAGCGGCAGGCGCAGGCAGTGCCGGAACTCGTCCTGCGAGCCGGTGGCGATCGCGAGGTCGACATGCTCGGAGTCGATCATGTCGGCGATCTGCTCCGAGGTGCCCTGGTGCAGGTGCAGCTTCACTTTCGGGTAGCGCGTGCGGAAGCGCTCGATCACCGAGGGCAGCACATAGCGCGCCTGCGTGTGGGTGGTCGCGATGGAGAGCGCGCCGCGGTCGGTGGCACGGGCGTCGAGCGACATGCCCTTGATGGCCTGTGATTCGCGCAGGATGCGTTGCGCGCGCTCGACCACGCGTTGCCCCGGCTGGGTGAGGCGCTTGAGGGCGCGTCCCTCGCGCACGAACAGCTCGAAACCGAGCTCGGACTCGAGCACGCGGATCTGGCGGCTGACGCCCGGCTGGGAGGTGTGCAGCCGCTGCGCGGCGGCGGAGATGTTGAGTCCGCAATCGACGATGGCGGCGAGATAGCGCAGTTGTTGCAGGGTCATGCGACGGTCTCTTCCGGGGCGGTCCCTGCGCGCGAGCGGCCGCGCAGCAGGTCGATGGCTTTCTCGGCGATCATCACGGTGGGCGCATTGGTGTTGCCGCCGATCAGCGACGGCATCACCGAGGCGTCGATGACGCGCAGCCCCTCGACCCCGCGCACCCGCAGTTGCGGATCGACCACGCTCGCCGGGTCGCTGCCCATGCGGCAGCTGCCGACCGGGTGGTAGACGGTGTCGCAGCGCCGGCGCAGCACATCCCGGATCGCATCGTCGCTCTCGACGCCTGCCGTGAACAGGTCGCGGCCCAACCAGCGCGAGATAGACGGTGCCTGCAGCAGGCGGCGGGTGAGCTTGAAGCCCGCGACCATGTCCTCGAGGTCTGCGGGGTCGGCGAAGAACGCCGGGTCGATGCGCGGTGCGGCCAGCGGGTCGGACGAGGCGAGCTCGACGCTGCCGCGGCTGCGCGGCCGCAGCACGCAGACGTGGCAGGAGATGCCGTGCCCGAGTCGGATGCGGCGCGCATGGTCGTCGACCAGCCCGGCCACGAAGTGCAGCTGGATGTCCGGCGCGTCGAGGTCGGGGCGCGTCCGCAGGAACCCGCCGCACTCGGCGAAGTTGCTCGTGAGCATGCCGCGACGCTCCCTGCGGAAGCGACCGAACTCGCGCAGCACGCGTGCGGTGCCCGCGAACGACAGACCGAGCGTATCGAGGCTCGACGACTCGAAGCCGAAGATGAAGTCGGTATGGTCCTGCAGGTTGCGGCCGACGCCGGGCGCGTCGTGCACCACGTCGATGCCGAGCCCTTGCAGCCGTGCTGCGGGCCCGATGCCCGACAGCATCAGCAGCTGCGGCGATTGCAGCGCGCCGCCCGCGAGCAGCACTTCGCGGCGTGCCCGCAGCCGGCGTCGCTTGTCGCCCTGCAGGACCTCGGCGCCGACAGCGCGCCGTCCCTCGAACAGGATGCGCAGCACCCGGGTGCGTGTCTCGACGCGCAGGTTCGGCCGTCGACCGATGTGCGGGTGCAGATAGCCTCGCGCCGCGCTCCAGCGTTCGCCTTCGTGCTGGGTGACCTGGTAGCTGCCGAGCCCTTCCTGCTCGGCGCCGTTGAAGTCGTCGTTGAGCGGGAAGCCGGCTTCCCGGGCGGCGGCGCTGAAGCGTCCGTGGAAGGGGTTGTCGGTGCGCAGGTCCGACACCCGCAGCGGACCGTCCTGTCCATGGAAGGGGCCGCCCAATCGCCCGTTGCCCTCGCTCAAGCGGAAATACGGCAACACTTCGTCGTAGGACCAGCCGGTCGCCCCCTCCGATACCCAGCGGTCGTAATCGCTGCGATGGCCGCGGATGTAGATCATCGCGTTGATGGCCGATGAGCCGCCGAGGCCGCGACCGCGCGGCTGGTAGCCGCGACGACCGCCGAGGCCGGGCTGCGGCACCGTCTCGAACCCCCAGTTGTTGATCCGCGTCGGGATCATGGGCCAGGCGCCGAGCGGCAGTCGCACGAACCAGCTGTCGCCGGTGCCGCCGGCTTCGACCAATGCCACCTGCAGCGACGGATCCTCGCTCAGCCGACCGGCGAGCACGCAACCCGCAGAGCCGCCGCCGAGCACCAGATAGTCGACCGTGTCGGCGTCAGGTGTCGTCATGTTCATCACTTCGGCCGGACCTGCATCGCCACGCGTTCGAGGCGGGGGATGTCGAGGTCGAGGAACCCCTCTCCGCCAAGATCGCGCAGCCAGTCGCGCGCCGTGGTGCGATCGTTCTCCGGCATCGCCCTGAACGCATCCAGCAGGCCTTGGATCTTCCACAAGGTGAAGGGTATGGCATGCCTGGTAAAGGTGTGTTCCCCCATCGGAAAGCTGATAGGACCCAACAAGCGGCTCAAAGGCTCGCGCTTGTCGGAGTGCACCGCGATCGCGCGACGCGTCTCATCGAGGATGCCCTGCACCATCGGCAGGAACTCGCGGCAGATGATCCGCAGCACCGGCTCCAGTGTCGGTGGGATGACATCATCCGGGGCGTCGGGCGTCGGTACGCCGTAGCGGGTGCGCACGGCGTCATGATCGAGGCTCGCCATACGATCGATCCAGTCGCGCAGATGCCGCCGCGGGTCGATCCACTCGCGCTTGGGCCAGGGGTCCCGTCCGAGATGGCCGTACATCGTGGACTGCAGGCTGAAATCCGCGAGAGTCGGATGGTTGCCGAGCAGGTAGGGGACGGCCGCGAAATGCGCATCCAGCAGGTCGAGCATGTGCAGCGACCACTCCTCCATCATGGCGTACTGTGACGGGATGATGCCGACCCGGGGCGTATAGCCTCGCAGCAGGCGCGCGACGCGCGCGACGAGATAGTTCTTGAGGAACCGAGGGGCCCAAGGCGCCAGTGCATCGCCCGCGTCACGCTCGAACAACGCGTAGTTCTCGTTGTAGGTCCATCGCGTGTGCATGGCGATGGGGATCCACCACTCGTCGCCCCAGGCCTCGATCAGTTCGGCGGCGATGCGGCGTCGCGGCGTGGCGGGGAAGATGGAGGGTTCCGGGAACAAGGGTTCGAGCGCATCGATGATGTGCCGCGTGTCCTGCATCCAGCGGCCCTCGGGGGTGGTGATGGTCGGCATCACCCGCGCGCCCGTGTTGCGCTGCACCGGCCCGGTCAGCATGTAGTAGCTGACCGGGACCTCGGTGAACGGGATCTTCTTGTAGATGAAGTAGGCGCGCAGCTTGCCCGCGAAGTAGGACAGGTGCCAAGCGTAGAGCGTGTAGTTGCGGTCCGTCATGCGCCCAGTATCGTGCAGGGTGGGCGGGTCTTGCGAGGGGTCAGTAGAGCAGCGCCGCGCGGCGGGCGGCGAGGAATGCCTCGCGGTCGCCGCGCCACGCCGCCTGGATGTCGGGCGCGGCATCGCCCCGTCCGATGCGCGCGGGCAGGGTCGTCTCTCCCCAGTGGCGGCCGATGATCTTCTCCTCGGCCCATGCGATCTTGCCCGGATGGAGGCGTTCAAGGGTCGCGAGGACCGTGAGCGCCGTGCGCAAGGGCTCGAACGCGCGCGGATCGTCGAGATGCAGGCGCACGCCGCGCAGCGCCTTGTCCTTGAAGCCGCCATAGAAGGGTTTCACGGCCAAGGCCTGGAAGCGCACGCCAGGCAGGCCGGAGGCGTTGAGCGCCGCCGCCAACTGCGGCGGGTCGATGAACTCCGCGGCCACGATCTCGAACGGCAGGGTCGTGCCCACGCCGTCGCTGAGGTTGGTGGTCGACATCGCCACCATGCCGGTGGCGACGTAGAGGTGCGCCTGCCGGACGCCCGGGATGTGCGGTGAGGTCTGGGTCCAGGTGAGCCCGGTGTCCGCCCAGGTCATCTCGCGCCGCCAGCCACGCATCGGCACGACCTGCAGTTCGCAACCGATGCCGAGCGTGGCATTGAAGAACCGCGCGACCTCACCGACGGTCATGCCATGGGTGACCGGCATCGGTCCCCAACCGATGAAATTGCGCCATTGTTCGGGCATCACCGGGCCTTCGGCCTGCAGGCCGCCGATCGGGTTGGGCCGATCGAGCACCCACAGCGGCTTGCGGTGTTCGGCGCAGGCCCGCATCGCTTCGCCGAGCGTCGAGATGTAGGTGTAGGTGCGCGAGCCGATGTCCTGGATGTCGAACATCAGGAGGTCTATGCCGGCCAGCGACTCGGGCGTCGGTCGGCGCGTCCGGCCATAGAGGCTCTGCACCGGCAGTCCGGTCACGGGATCGCGGGCGTCTTCGACCGGGTCTCCCGCCGGCACTTCGCCGCGGATGCCGTGCTCGGGGCCGTACAACTGCACGAGGCGGATCCGCGGGTCGCTTGCGAGGCGGTCGGCGGTCGGCACGAGACGACCATCGACGCCGGAGGGGTTCGTGATGAGCCCGATCCGCTGGCCCGTGAGCGTGGCGAGATGCGCGCTGCCGGGCGCCAGCAAGACGTCGATGCCGAGCTCGACCCGGGGTTGCGGGACCGGGTCCGGCGTCGCGGGCGATGCGGATGCGCAGGTCGCGATGCCGGCCGCGAGGCCGGTGAGAAAGCGGACGATGAGGTTCATGGTGTTGGCCGGGGATTGTCCTCCGGTGTGCCGGGGGAGTCCATCGGCGCGCGGTCGCCGGCGTCGGTCGCGTCAGGTCCCTTCGCGCAGCATCGCGAGGCCGGCATCGACGACCGCGGCATCGAAGGTCCGACCACGACCGGCGATCAGGCAGGCCTCGACCTCGGTGAGCGGCAGCGCCGGACGATACGGCCGCGCATGCATCATCGCTTCGATGGTGTCCGCCACGGCGAGGATGCGCGCACCCTGCCGGATCGCGCCGTCCGCGAGGCCCTGCGGATAGCCGGAGCCGTCGAGCCGCTCGTGATGCTGGGCGATGGTCTCGAGGACGGGCCAGGGGAAGGCGATCTCCTGCAGCACCCGCAGGCTGATCGCGACATGGCCCTGCAGCTGTCGGCGCTGCGGCGGCGTGAGCGGCGTGGCCTGCGCGAGCAATTCCAAGGGCAGGGCGTTCTTGCCGATGTCGTGCAGCAGCGCCGCGACGCGCACGGCCTCGACCGCGTCCGCGGTCAGGCCGAGGCGGTGCGCGATGCGCCGGGACAGTTCCGAGACGCGCTCCATATGTCCCGCGGTGTAGTCGTCGCGCGCCTCGAGCATGCGCACCAGCGCCGTGACGGTGGCCTGCAGGCTGCGCGTGGCGGCGCCCTCGATCTCCGCGAGGCGCCGCGCGATGATCTTGCGGTCCGAGATGTCGCGGATGTTGCACTGGATCACCCGCTGGCCGTCGACCTGATAGGCGTTGCTCACGAACTCGACCTCAAGGCGCGAGCCGTCCCGCGCCTGCAGGTCGAGGTCGTCATAGCGGAGGTAGCCGTCGCGCTTGAGCGCGATCATGGCGTGCTGCGCCGCCTCGCGGTCACGGATGAGGCCGATCTCCCACAGGCGTCTGCCGACGAGCTCGCGCCGCGAATAGCCGAGCAGACGCAGGATGAACGGGTTCGCGTCCATGATGCGCCCGTCGGCGAAATCGAGGATCAGGATGCCGTCCTGCGCGGTCTCGAAGAGGCGACGATAGCGTTTGTCGCCGCGGCTCTCGGCCATGATGTCCCTGCCGTTGGCGGTCGTGTCACCCGAGTCTGGGGCAGGGACGCGCGCGGCACCGTGTGCCGGACGACACTCGGGCGATCAGTCTTTTCGGGGAGGATGCCGTCGCAGGGTGAGCGCCGCCGCCTGCGCCATCTTGACGGCCTCGGCAGCCGCCTCGGTGGCGACCCGCGTGGCGGCAGCGGCCTCCGCCGAGGCCTGCAAGGCGGCCTGTTCGGCCTGTTGCGCGGCGGCGGTGGCGGCTGCGGAAGCCGCGGCTGCCGCTGCTGCTGCCGCCTCCAGCGCGCTTGCTGCGGCTGCTGCGGCCGCAGCGGCTGCGGCCTCGGTGCAGCTGACGATGTTGGCGTTGGCGGACTCCTCGGCCGCCCGCGCGCTGTTGCGCGCCGATTCGGCGGCGAGTTCGGCGGCACGCGAGGCGCGTCGAGCCGTCTCCGCCGAATGTCCGGTCAGGGCTTTGAGGGACTCGAGGGTCTCGGCATAGCGCCGGTTCACGATGAGGTAACTGTCGCGCAGCCGGGAGATCTCTCCCTCGACCGACGTCAGGCGTTCGCGCATCTGCTGCAAGTCATCGCTCATCTGCAGGTGCTCATCGGTGGCCGCCCCGGATCCGTGTCACTCGCAGACACTACCGCACTCCGCCCAAGGTCGCGCGGATTCCTGTGTGCGGGCAGGGCGGTGCGGATCATGGCAGCGGCGCGCTGCGCAGTTGGCGGTAACCGTCCTTGACGATCCCGTAACACTCGCAGGCGCGGCGCTCGAGGGTGGCGATGTCGAGCAGGTGGACGCGGCCCCTCGAATACTCGATGACGCCGGCACGACGCAGCGCGTTCGCGGCCTCGGTGATGCCCTCGCGCCGGACGCCCAGCATCCGCGCGATCACCTCGTGGGTGAGCGGCAGCGCACTGACATCGAGGCGGTCGCGGCTGGCCAGCAGGATGCGCGCGAGCTGCTGTTCGATGCCGTGATGGCGATAGCACACGCTGGTCTGGCTCGTGGCGCGCAGCAGCGCTTGCATGTAGTGCAGCACCAGGCTGCGGAACGGCGGTTCGGCGTCGAACAGCCGGCGAGCCACGGGTGCCCGGATGCGCAGCGCACGGCCGGGACACTGCACCAGCGCATCGGTCGCCTGGGGGTCGGCGCCGGTGAAGGCCGCGATGCCCACCATGCCCTCGTTGCCCACCATCGCGAACTCCGAGCCGTGGCCGTCCGCCAGCTCGCAACGCAGCGACACGAGGCAATTGAAGGGGAAGACCACGAAAGCACCAGGATCGCCGTGCATGCTGATCGGCATGCCGGCCTTGTAGGGGACAATCTCCGAGTGGGCGCTCAGCAGCAGCCACTGTGCCTCGGGGAGTGCGGCGAGGATGCCGTTGAGATCGCGTTCACTTCCGGCTGCGTCCTGCACCCTCATGTCCCTAGACTACGCTGCCCTGTCCGATGGCGGAGGAGATTTTGAGCAGCGTATGCCAGGGGACAGACGACGGGCGATGTGGGAGGATTCCGCGCACCTGCATGTCCGACACCCCGCCGCAACGCACGCGACCCTCCCCCGGGCAGAACCGCCAATGGGTGCTCGCCGGCCGTCCCGAAGGCCGCGAGGTGCGCCTGTCCGATTTCGAGCTCGTCACGCGGCCGATCCCGCCCCTGCGCGACGGCGAGGTCCTGACGCGGGCGCTGTACCTGTCCGTGGCGCCGGTGATGCGCCAATACATGCTGCAAGGCGGCGCCGGCGAGCGGCCGCTGCAGATCGGCGAGGTGATGCGCGGCCGCGGTGTCGGCGTCGTGGTCGACTCGCGCAACCCGCGGTTCTCGCCCGGCGACTTCGTCCAAGGCAAGCTCGGCTGGCAGGAGCATTCGGTCAGCGACGGCAGCCCCTACTACATGATGTACAAGATCGAGCAACGCATCGCGCCGCTCTCCACGGGCATCGGCGTCTTGGGCGTGACCGGCTTCACCTCCTTCCTCGGCTTGATGCGCGTCGGTCAGCTGCAGCCGGGCGATCGCGTGCTGGTGTCGGGCGCGGCGGGCGGGGTCGGTTCCAGCGTCGCGCAGATCGCCAAGCACCATGGGGCGAGCCGGGTGGTCGGCATCGCGGGCGGCGCCGAGAAATGCCGCATGCTCGTCGAAAGGCTCGGCTACGACGCGGCGATCGACCATCGTGCGGAGGACTTGTCGGTGCGGATCGGCGAGCTCTTGCCCGAGGGCTTCGATGTCATGTTCGACAACGTCGGCGGCGAGACGCTCGATGCGGCGCTGCTGCACCTGCGCATGGACGCGCGCGTGGTGCTCTGCGGCCGCATCTCCGAGTATCTCGGCGACGAGGAACAGCCCTACGCGCTGCGCAACTACCAGCGGCTGCACAAGCGTTACGCGAGCCTGCGCGGGTTCTTCATCTACCGCATGGAGTCGATGTTCCCGCAGGCCGAGCAGGCGATGGCCGAGATGATCCGTGCCGGGGCGCTGACGTATGCCGAGGACGTGCTCGATGGCCTCGAGCGGATGCCCGAGGCGCTGATCCGGCTCTATTCGGGCGCCAACCGCGGCAAGCAGCTGGTCCGTATCGACCCGCAGGCCGAGGCCTATCGCGACCACAACCCCTGGAGGACGGCATGACGACGGAGGAATGGCAGGCGCGGGTGGAACTCGCGGCGCTCTATCGGCTCGTCGCCCTGCATGGCTGGGACGACATGATCTTCACCCACCTGTCGGCGCGCGTGCCGGGGCCGGAGCATCATTTCCTCATCAACCCCTACGGCTGGCTGTTCGGCGAGATCACGGCTTCGAGCCTGGTCAAGGTCGACCTCGAGGGCAGGGCGGTGGATCCGACGCCGCACCGCGTGAACCCCGCCGGCTTCACGATCCACTCCGCGATCCATGCCGCGCGCGAGGATGCGATGTTCGTGCTGCATGTGCACACCGACGCGGGCGTCGCGGTGTCCACGCACGAGGAAGGCTTGTTGCCGCTGACCCAGCACGCGCTGATCGTGCTGCCGTCGCTCGCGTATCACGACTATGAAGGGATCGCGCTCCACCTCGATGAGCGGCAACGCATCGTCCGGGACCTCGGCGGCTGCCACGCGATGCTGCTGCGCAACCACGGCACGCTGGCGCTCGGCGCCACGGCGGGCGCGGCGTTCCTCAACCTCTTCATGCTGGAGCGGGCCTGCGCGCAGCAGGTGATGGCGCTGTCCGCCGGGCGTGGCGGCGTGCGCCTCGCGCCCCAGGCGGCGCGCGACGAAGTGCGCGCCCAGATGGCAGGCCCGATGGCCGCGATGGCGTCGATGCTCGCCTGGCCCGGACTGTTGCGTCGGGTGCAGCGCGAGTCGCCCGGCTTCGACGCCTGACCGGCGCCGCCACGGCACCCGCCCGGTCGGGGGATCAGCCCGGCGCCAGGTTCAGCGGAGCATCCGTCGCCAGACGGCGTCGGGCACGAGGCCTGCGAACGGTCGCAGCAGCCGCCACGGGAAGCCCGGCACGATGGCGCGGCGCTTGCGCCGTCCGATCGCGTCCACGATCTCGCGCGCCGCGCGCTCGACCGGCACCGCGAAGGGATAGCGCTCGATGTGCGGCATGATGTCCGTGACGACGAAGCCGGGCAGCACGTCGGTGACGGCGATGCCATGGCGCGCCAGTTCGATGCGGGCGGCGCCGAGCCAGCTTGAGAGTGCCGCCTTGCTCGCGCAGTAGGCGCCTTGCGAGGGGATCGACAACAGCGACGCCAGTGAGGAGACGCCGACCAGGTGCCCGCGACCCTGCGCGATGAAATGCCCGGCCGCAACCTCCAGCGTCGCAAGGGTGCCGATGAGGTTGGTCTGCAGGATGCGCTGCGAGCCGTCGAAGCCGCCCTTGCCGATGCGCGTGAATTCGTTGATGCCGGCGTTGGCGACGAACACATCGACGCCGCCGAGCGATCCCAGGAACCCGCCCAGGCGCGCGCCGCAGTCCGCGGTGTCCGAGACGTCCAGTTCCAGCAGGGCGGGCGGCGGCGCCGCACCGCCGGTCGCGGCGATGATCTCGTCGCGCAGCGACTCCAGTGCGGCGAGCCGCCGGCTCGCGAGGCCGAGCCGCCAGCCGCGTCTTGCGAACTCGAGCGCGAGGGCGCGTCCGATGCCGGCCGAAGCCCCGGTGATCACCACGGTGCGGGTCATGTGCGTCTCCGTCGTCTCCACAGGTACCACGCGCCGCCGAGCAGCGCGAGCGCGGCGGCGACCCAAGCCAATGTCGGCAGGTACACGAAACGCATCGCGTTCAGCATCACCTGTCGCCGCGGTTCGTAGCCGTCGGGTATCGGCAGCACGCCGTGGGCGTCCGCCCAGCGCGCCCACTCTGCTTGCATCGCCGCGAACTCCTCGGGGCGCGACGCCGCGAGATCGCGCGTCTCGCCCGGGTCGGCGGCGATATCGAACAGCTGCCAATGCCCATCGCCCACGGGCGGCAGGTTGCGCACGAGCTTGAGCTCGCCGCGGAACAGGGCGGCGTTGCCGGCGAGCTCGTAGCCCACCGCTTCATAGGGCGCGCGCACGCGCTCGGCCTCGCCGCGCAGCACCGGCAGCAGGCTGCGTCCGGTCGGTTGCGCGACCGGACGGCCGCCGTGCGTGCCGTCGGGGAGCGCGACGCCGGCCAACCCGAGCAGCGTGGGCAGCAGGTCGGTGACATGCGTGAATTCTTTGATGATCTGCCCCGGACGCTCGCCGGGCACGCCGGCCATGATCATCGGCACCCGCAGACCGCCCTCGCCGGCGTAGAACTTCGAGGTGGCGAGCGGCGAGGCCGCCGCACCGGCCCAACCGGCGCCGATCGCGACATAGGCGCCCGGCCCCCCGAGCCGGTCGATGTCGCGCGTGTACTGCGTGGCGAGCCACAGCCGCCCGGCGAGCAGTTCGTGCGGGTCGGAGGCCTCCGCGCCGTTGTCGGAGAGGAACACGAACACCGTGCGATCGTACTCGCCGCTTGCGCGCAGCTGCGCGACCAGGCGGCCGAGCTGCTCGTCCATCGCCGTCGCCATGCCGGCGTAGACCTCCATGCGCCGTGCGTAGTGCCGGCGGTCCTCCGGCGACAGCGCGTCCCAGTCGGCGGCCTGCGGCACCATCGGCGCACCGGCAGGGACCAGTCCGAGCGCCGCCGCGCGGTCGCGCCGCTCGGCGCGCAGCGTCTCCCAGCCGGCATCGTAGCGGCCGCGGTAGCGGTCGATCGCCTCGCGCGGCGCCTGCAAGGGGATGTGGTTGGCCTGGAACGCGAGATAGAGGAAGAACGGCCGGTCGGGCGCCGCCGCACGGGGGGGCTCGCGCAGGTAATCGAGCGCGCGGTCGACGAAGAATTCAGAGGAGTAGTACTCGCGCGGCATCGTCGCCTCGCGGTCGTCTTCGAACCAATGCACCTTGTCGGTGAGCGCGAGGTAGCGCTGGCGGGGGTCCCAGTTGTCGGAGCCGCTGTCGCCCTGCACCAGCGAGCGGTCGAAGCCGCGTGCGCCGGGCAGGTTGTGGGGTTCCTTGCCGAGGTGCCACTTGCCGACCGCATAGGTCCGGTAGCCCCCGTCACGCAGCAGCGTGGCGAGCGTCACCACGCCGCGGTCGAGCACGGTGAGATATCCGGGCTTGCCGTATTGGGACCACGGCACCGTCTCGCGCATCGCACCGACCCCGGCGCGATGGTTGTCGACGCCGGTGAGCAGCATGGCGCGCGTCGGGGAGCATTCGGCGGAGACATGGAAACTCGCGAAGCGCGTGCCGCGCGCCGCGAGCGCATCGAGCGTGGGCGTCGCGATCTCGCCGCCGAAGGCACCGACATCGGTGAAGCCCCAGTCGTCGACCACGACCAGCACGATGTTCGGCTGGCTGGGCGATGCCGCCGGCGCCGCGTCGGCCTGCACCGGTGCTGCCAGCGCGGCGATCATGGCGGCCACAGCCAATGCGGGTGCGGCGAGCACGGCGAGCACAGCGCCCAGGTGCCCGCGAGGGTCAGTTCGCGAAATAGACATATTCGTCGTCGGGAGCCTGCGGGTCGCGCAGCATCTTGTCGAGCGGGATGTAGCCGGCGCCGAGCGTGCGCCACAACGGTCTTGCCTGCTGCCGGTCGATCTCGGCCAAGGTCGCCTTCATCGCCGCGAGCCTGGCGGGATCTTCGGCCGCGAGGTTACGCCGTTCGCCCGGGTCTGCCGCGAGGTCGTACAGCCAGTCCTTGCGCGGCCGTTCGGTGACCTGCAGTTTCCAGTCGCCCGCACGCAGCACGCGGTAGTCGTCGGTGCGCCAATACAGGCTCTGGTGCGCCTCGCCCAGGCGCTCGCCGCGCGCGAAGGGCAGCAGGTCCACGCCGTCGATGATGCGGTCCGACGGCACGGGCCGTCCGGCGGCCGCCGCGACGGTCGAGAAGATGTCGACGTGGCCGACCGGCGTCGTGACGCGCGCGCCGGCGGGAAGCCCTGCGGGCCAGCGCATGAACAGCGGCACGCGGATGCCGCCCTCGAAGTAGGTCGCCTTCCAGCCGCGCAGCGGCGCGTTGAGCCCGGCGAGGTCGACGTAGTGCGGCGCGCCGTTGTCGTTGGTGAAGATCACCAGCGTGTCGCGGTCGAGGCCCTGCGCGCGCAAGGTCTCCATCACCCGGCCGATGCCGCGGTCCAGCGAACGGATCATCGCCGCGTAGACGCGCAGCCGGTGGTCGGCGATGTCGGCGAGCGCATCGTAATCCTCGCGCGCAGCCTGCAAGGGCGTGTGCGGCGCGTTGTAGGCGAGGTAGAGGAAGAACGGGCGATGGCGGTTGGCCTCGATCACGCGCACCGCATGATCGGTGAGGTAGTCGGTGAGATAGCGGTCCGGCCGGAACACCTCGCCGTCGTTGAAGCGCACGCCCCAGGGCTCCACTGCCCAAAGAAATCTGTCGATCGGGTCGGTGTCGGAGCGGGCGTTGACCACTCTAGGGTCGTCCGCCGGCAGAAACATGGAGCCACCATGCTGCAGCGACAGCGACTCGTGGAAGCCGTGCGCATAGGCGCGGAAGCGCGGGCTGTCGCCGAGGTGCCATTTGCCGACCTGCACGGTGTGGTAGCCCGCGCCCTGCAGCAGCCGCGCGAGGGTGATCTCGGATTTCGGCAGGCCCATGTCCTCGTAGGCGGGCTGGTCGGGCCCGCCGTCGCCGAAGTACACCGCACGGTGCAAGGTCTGGCCCGGACGCTCCATGCGGGTCACGACCTGCATGAACTGCTTGGGGGTCGGCGTGAACTCGAAGCCGAAGCGCGTCGCGTAGCGGCCCGTGAGGATGGCGGCACGCGAGGGCGCGCAGGTGGCGTTGCCCGAATAGGCGACGTCGAAGCTGACGCCTTGCTGCGCCAGCGCGTCGATGTTCCGGGTCGGCACGCGGCCGCCGGCGACGCCGCCCCCGCGCAGCGTGAGGTCGTTGAAGCCGAGATCGTCCACGACGATCAGGATGACGTTCGGCGGTCGCGCGCCGCTCGCGGTTCCGGCAGGCGGGGCGATCGGAGCGGTCGGTCCCTGCTGCCATGCGATCTCGCGGAAGGCGGCGTTGTCCTCGCGCATGAACACGCGCAGATAGGCGAGCAGCAGGCCGGTGCGGCCGCCCATCGCCTGCACCGCGATCGCGCCGAGCAGCAGCACGCCCGCCAGAATGCCGATGATCGTCCACAGGCGGCGGCGGGTACGCGGTCCGTTCATGTCTCTCCCTCCTGCGTCTTTGCGTGTGCGATCAGGTCGTCTTCGACCATCCAGAGCCGGTCCTGTCCCCAGACCGCCGCGCAGCCTTCGACACGGAACGAGGGTACGCCCCACAGGCCTTGCGCCAACATCTCGACGCGGTTGGCCTCGGCGATCCCGCGCCAACCGGGGTCGGCGAGCGCCGACCGGACGTCTGCCGCATCGAGGCCGGCGCGCGTCGCGATCCGCGCGAGCCCACGATCCGACCCGGCATCGATGCCCTCCGCGAACACGCCCCGCAGGAAGGACTCGGCGACCTCGATGCCGCGACCCTGCCGCTCGGCGTGGTGCACGAGCGCGAGGCCCCGTTCGACCGGTGCGCCGACCGGATCGGCGACATCGCCGAAGGGCAGTCCCAGCCGCTCGGCTTCGCGTTTCGCGTCGAGCAGGATGTAGCGCCGCTTGGGCCAGGGCACGGGCAGCCCGCGCATCACCATCGGCAGCACCATGCGCAGTCGCAGCTCCGCGCCGTAGTGCGCGGCAAGTCGGCGCACGCGCGGCACGGCGAGCCAGGTGTAGGGGCTGCGCAATGAACAGAAGACATCCAGCTGCGGCCGCCCGGTGCCGGGGACGGGCGTCTCCCAGCGCAGCGATGGGGGCGGCGCCAACGGCGCTGCGGCCTCGCGCGCGAGGCCGAGGGCCTGCAGGCGCGACTCGAGGTAGTGCAGGCGGTCGACGCCCCAGTACCACTCGCCCTCGAAACTGAACATCGCGCCCTGGTAGTGGCCGAGCTTGGCGCGCAAGGCGCCGCCGCGCCGCAGTGCCGCGGCGTCGGTGGCGAGGCCCTCGGGCAGGGCGACCTGCGGCGACATCCCCAGGCGCTGCGCGAGCCGTGCCGCATCGAAGGCCGCCCAGGCGGCGAGCCGCAGTGCATCGGGCGCCGCGGCCGCGTCCGGGGGCGGCACGGCATGCGTCTCGAGCCGGATGCGATAGCGTGAGCGCAGCGCCGGGAGCAGCCCTGCTGCGAGTGCGCTGTAGGGATCGCCCGGCTGGTGGAAGTAGTGCACCACGGCCTCCCGCCCGGATAGGCGTCGCCGCCAGTCATGCCCGCCGCGACTTACCTCGCGCAGCGCGGGACTGGTCAGGGTCCGGGCGATGCGGCGGCCGACGGCGACGGAGAGGGCGGACATGGTGGCGAGGGTGCTCTTCGGTGCCGCGCGGGGGATGCGCTGCCTATAATCGCAAAACCTGAACGTGCCTGCCGTAGGCGCGTGACCCAAGGAGCCCCCATGACCACCCGTCGTCGATGGCTTGCCGCCGCCACCACTGCCGCGCTCGCCCCATTGTTGGGTACGGCATCGGCGGCATCTGCCGGGGCGGGCGCGGCGCGGACGGGCGGCAAGGCGCCGGCGCCGGACGTGCGACCGCCCGGTGCGTTGCCGCGTCGGCCGAGCGTCCGGCCCCCGCGCATCCGCCCGGGCGACACGATCGGTCTCATGATCCCCTCGAGCGCCAACTGGGATCCGATGGACATCGACGTGCTGGTGGACGCGCTCGCGGCGCTCGGCCTCAAATCGAAGCTCGGCAAGCATGTCTACGACCGGCGCGGCTACATGGCCGGGCGCGACGAGGACCGCGCCGCCGACTTCAATGCGATGGTGCGCGACCCCGAGGTGCGCGCCATCCACTGCATCCGCGGCGGTTGGGGTGCCGCGAGGCTGCTGCCGCTGATCGATTTCGAGGCTTTCGCACGCACGCCGAAGGCTGTCATCGGCTACAGCGACATCACCGCCTTGCTGCTGTCGCTGCATGCCCGCACCGGCGCGATCACCTTCCACGGGCCGAACGGCGCGAGCGACTGGAACCGCACCAACGTCGAGTGGCTGCAGCGCGTGGTGTGGCGCGGCGAGGAGGCGGTGTTCGACAACCCTCGTGAACCCACCGGCGCGATCGTGCCGGACGAGAACCGCACGCGGGCGATCACGCCGGGCCGTGCCCGTGGCCGGCTGCTCGGCGGCAACCTCACCGTGCTCACGGCCTTGGTCGGCTCGCCGTACCTGCCCGATTTCACGGACAGCATCCTCTTCCTCGAGGACGTCCAAGAGGCGCCCTACCGCATCGACCGCATGCTGGTGCAGTTGAAGCTCGCGGGCGTGCTGGAGCGGGTGCGCGGCGTGGTCTGGGGGACCTGCAGCAAGTGCGGGCCTGGCGAGGGTTTCGGCTCGCTCACCATCCCCGACGTGCTCGACGATCACGTGAAGGCGTTGGGCGTCCCGGCCTACTGGGGCGCGATGGTCGGCCACATCGGCCAACAGTTCACGCTGCCGGTCGGCGCTGAGGTCGAGATCGACGCCGACCGCGGCACGGTGCGCATGCTCGAACCCGCGGTGGCTTGACCGCCACCCCTTGACACGCCCCCGCACCGGTTACAGTCTCGCAAAAGAATCATCCAGAGAGGAGCCCATGCTCAAGACCCGTCTGTCCGTCCGCCGTGCCCTGCGCGTCGGCTTGCCCGCCGTGTTGATCGCGGTCGCCGCCTCGGCGACGCCGGCGCAGCAGGCCGCCACATCCGGTGCCGAAGGCACCGGCCAGCTCGAGACGGTCATCACCACCGAGGACCTGCGTCGCGAGGGCATCAACAGCCCCGAACAGCTGATCAGCTACCTCGTCAGCAACGGCAACGGTCTCGACAACCTCGCCGGCAACGCGGACGTGGTCACGGGCGCCCAGCGCGGCAACAACGGCGCCTCCGCGGCGAACCTGCGCGGCCAGGGCTCGGCAGCGCGCTGGTGCTGCTGAACGGCCGGCGGGTCGCGGCGCACGGCCTCAACGGCGGCGCTGTCGACATCAACCAGATCCCGATGGCCGCGGTCGAGCGGGTCGAAGTCCTCAAGGACGGCGCTTCGGCGATCTACGGCACCGATGCCATCGGCGGCGCCATCTACCGCGGCACCGCGGCGGGCGGCTTCGGCGACGTCGAGGAAGACGGCTGGAACGTCATGGCCACGGTGTCGGTGAGCGACCACCGCGAACTGCGCGGCGACCAGCGCGATTTCGTCAACACCTTCCAGCCGGACCGCGGCGTGTCGGTGGACACGCGCGGCACGCCATTCGCGACCATCCTGCCGCTCGGCGTCGGTCCGAACACACCGCTCGGCACGATCATGAACAACTCCGCGGGTGCGCCGCTCCTGCCCGGCAGCACCACCCTTCGTGCCGATGGCGGCATCAACCCGCTCGATCTGCCGGGGGGCGGCGGCTGTAACCAGATCGATGGCATGCAGGCCTACGACACCCGGCTCTGGAACTTCCCGCAAGCGGAGTTCGCCTGCGCCTGGGACACCGGTCGCGCGGCCGTGCTGCAGCAGCCCATCAAGACCGTGAACGTCGTCGGTCGCGGCGTGTTCCGTCTCGGTGAGCACGAGTTGGCCGCGGAGTTGACCGGCTCGACCGCCGATTCGGCCAAGCGCTTCTCGAACCTGCAGATCACGCCCAACACCAGCACGCAGAACTACGCCTTCCCCCGCAACGCGGCGTCGGCAGCGGTCTACGACCGTGTGTTCAACCAATTGGTCGCGGTCTTCCCGACGCTCGAGCCGCGGCGCGGCCTGCCGATGTCTTACCGCTGGCGCTGCATGGAATGCGGTCGCCGCGAGATCGAGACCACCACCGACACCTTCCGCGCCTTCATCGGTGCCGACGGTCCGCTGCCGCTCGAGGGCTGGACCTATCGCAGCGGCGTGTCGCATGCGTTCAGCGAGTCGGAGTCGCAACTCGGTTCCGGCTACTACTACCGCAACACCACGCGCGACGCTTCGGGCAACATCATCGCCAACGGCATCATCGACGCGCTCAACACGGGCGTGATCAACGTCTTCCTGCGTCCGGGCGAGACCCAGTCGCAGGCGGCGTTGGACCTGCTCAAGGGAGCTTCGGCCGAGGGCGTGATCCTCTACGGCGGCAAGTTCTCGGTGACGCAGGTCGACGCGTCGGCCTCGGGTCCCTTGTTCGCGCTGCCGGCGGGCGATGTGCTCGCCGCGGTCGGCGTCGATTGGCGCCGCGAGGAATACAGGTTCAACGGCGACCAGCGTGCCGCTGCGGCCCGTCCGGTCATCATCGCGGCACCTTTCGATGACGGTAACGCCCTCGCCGGTGTGGAGCGCGACGTGAAGGCGGTGTACGCCGAGGTGATCGTGCCTATCGTCGCTGGCATGGAGCTCGCCGGTGCCTTGCGCCGCGACGACTACGACGGCTTCGGTTCGACGACGAACCCGAAGATCACCCTCAAGTATCGCCCGATCGACGAGATCATGATGCGCGGTTCCTACAGCACCGGGTTCCGTGTGCCGTCCTTCAACCAGATCTACAACGCTTCGTCGACGGCGCCCTATACCGGCCGTGACCTGGCGGATCCGGGCAAGTGCCCCGGTGGCCGTCCGGACATCACCAAACCCGAGTGTGCCGTGGTGCAGCCGAACATCAGGAATGGCGGCAAGGCTGACCTCGGCCCCGAGGAATCGGACCAGTTGAGCTTCGGCATGGTCTTCCAGCCCACCGACGACTTCAACATGTCCATCGACTGGTGGAACATCAACCGCACGGGCACGCTGCAGATCCTGACGCTGCAGACGCTGGCGGCCAACTATTCCACCTTCCAGAACCGCTACATCCGCGATGCCGCCGGCAACCTGCTCGAGATCGACCAGCGCGTGGCCAATGCCGGTGAGAGCAAGACCGAGGGCATCGACATCACGATGGCCTTGCGCGGCGAGGCGTGGGGCGGCCGTTGGCGCGCCGGCCTCGACGGCACCAAGATCCTTGAGAAGCGGTCCAAGGTGGCACCCAGCCTGGCGTTCGGGCCGAGCGAGGTCGGCGCGTTCACCTTTGCGGGCGATCTCGGCCTCGAGTGGAAGCACAACGGCTACTTCAACTTCACGAAGGGCGACTGGAGCGCCACCCTGTCCCAGCTCTACCGCTCGGGCTACCGCAACCAGGAACTGCCGGGCGTCACCGCCGGCATCGTCTCGCCGCCGGCGGTGGACCGCCGCGTCGACAGCTACGTCACCTACAACGCGTCGGTGACCTGGCGTGGCATCGAAGGCCTGATCGGTGACCGCGGGCATCCGCAACCTCTTCAACGAGGATCCGCCGTTCGCCATCACTTACGACAGCAACACCGGCGCCGGCAGCACCTGGGAACCGCGCGTCGCCGACGCGCGCAACCGCAGCTTTACGCTGCTCGCGGAGTACCGCTTCTGACGGCAGCCCTGCGGTGAGCGCCCTCCGGCTGTCCGCGGGGCAGGTGGATGAATTCTTCGGGCGCGGTTGGGTCCTGTTGCCGGGACTCTTCCGCGCCCCGGAACTCGCACCGGTGCGCGCCGCCTTCGAGCGGCTGCACGCGACGGCGCAGCGGCTGCGCAGCACCCAAGACCACGACGGCGCGCGATTCGTCCTCGCCGACCGCGGCGACGAGATCGTGGTGCAGCGTGTGGTCTGGGCGGGCGGCGCCGAGCCCACGCTGCTGTCGCTCAGCGCCGACCCGAGGCTGGTCGGGCCCGCGCTGCAACTGCTTGGCAGCGACCACTGCGAACAACTGCTCTGTCAGGCGCACTTCAAGATGCCGGGCGACGGCGTGTCCTTCGATTGGCACCAGGACATCCAGCACCGGGACAAGGGTCCCGGGACCTGGCGCGACCTCAACGGCCGCGGCTCCTACGTCCAGACGCTGCTCGCGGTGGACGACATGCGCGCGGACAACGGGCCGCTGCAGTTCGTGCCGCAGGATGCCGTGCGCACTGATGCGCAGGGCCGCCTGCGCGACACGCCGTTCGATTACGGCACGCCCATGGGCGCGGGGGGCGGCGACATCATCGATGCCTCGCGGGCCGAGACGATCATCGGCGAGGCCGGATCCGTGATCCTGTTCGGCCCGTATGCCGTGCACGGCAGCACCGCCAACCATTCGGCCTTGCCGCGCCGCGTGCTCATCAACGGCTATGCCTACCCGGGTGCGAACGGCCGCGTATACCCGGGCGCAGGCTCCGGACGTCGCCTGCCGGCCGCGGGCGTGCCGGCCGCGGCGGGCTGAGCGCTCCGATGGGCGCGTCCTATTTCCACACGCTCGATTGGCTGGTCGTCGCCGCGTACTTCGCGCTCGTCTGGTTGATCAGCCATCGCGCGCAGGGGCGGCAGACCGGCACCCACGAGTATTTCCTCGGCTCGCGCAGCCTGCCGTGGCCTGCGGTCGCGGCCTCCATCGTCTCCACCACGATCAGCGGCGTGACCTTCATCGGCGTGCCGGCGCTGGTGTTCGCGCAAGGCGGCGACTATCGCTACCTGCAGCTCGCGCTCGCGGGCGTGATCTCGAAATGGGTGATCGGCCATTTCATCATGCCGCGCCTCTACGAGAAGGAGTATGCGAGCCCCTACGACTACATCCGCGACCGTCTCGGCCCGGTGTTCGGCCGGGTCTCGGCGCTGCTGTTCTTCGTCGGCGCCGTGCTCGGGCAGGGCGTGCGCGTCTACGCGGTCGCGCTGGTGCTTGAGCTCTTGACCGGCCTCGGGTTCGGATGGTGCATCGCCTTGTCGATCGGCGCGGCGGTGGTGAGCACTTGGCTCGGCGGCGTGCGTGCGGTGGTCTGGACCGATGTGCTGCAGTTCGTGATGTTGGTCGCGGGCGGCGCGGTGGCGATCCTGTACGTGACGCAGGTCTATCCCGGCGGCTTCGGTGCGTTGCTCGAGGCGGGTGGCGAGGCGGGCAAGACGCGCGTGCTCGACCTCAGCCTCGACCCGACGCTGCAGTTCACGCTCTGGGCGGGCGTGTTCGCGATGCCGTTCCAGAACCTCGCAGCCTATGGCACGGACCAGCTCAACACGCAGCGCATGCTCTGCTGCCGCTCGGTGCGCGAGGCGCGCTTGGCGTTGTACTGGAGCAACGCGGGCGAGCTCGTGGTGGTGCTGTTCCTGACGGTCGGGCTCGCGCTGTGGGGTTTCTACGGGATCCAGCCGATCGACCCCGCATTCGCGCCGCTGGTGGAGGAGAAGGGGGACCGGATCTTCCCGGCCTTCATCCTGTCGGAACTGCCCGTCGGGCTGCGCGGCTTCATGGTGGCGGCATTGTTCGCCGCGGCGATGGCGAGCCCGGTGCTCTCGGCGCTCGCCGAGACCACGCTCACGATGTTCCACGACGGGCATCGTGCCGGCACGCTCGCCCCGGCGCGGGCCTTGTGGTTGTCGCGGGTGGCGGTCGTGGCGTGGGGCGTGGTCCTCGGTGTGTTCGCATTCTCGCTGGCCGGCCGAGGCGAGCAGCTCGTGCCGCTCGCGTTCCAGATGACCGCCTACACCTACGGTCCGATGCTCGGCTTGTTCCTGCTCGCCCTCTTCGTACCGCGGGCGCGCATCCACAGCCTGGCGCTCGGCGTCGCAGCCTCCATGCTCGGCGTGATGGTGGTCGGCAACGCCTCGCAGCTCGGCCTCGCGCCGCCGGGCGGTTGGGTGGCGTTCCCCTGGCTGTTCCCGCTGGGCGGACTGTTGTGCGTGGCGTTCGCGATGCTGCCCTTGTCAGCAAGGCGCTAGACGGTCATCGCCGTCCGCCGTCGCGGGCGCCGCAGGGCCTGCCGCGACTCGGCATCCGGGTTGCGGTAGGATGCCGCCCGTGCCGACCCCGACGACCGACCCCGCCGACCCCGGCGTCCAAGGCGCTGCCGGCGCCACTGCCCAAGCAAGCTCCCGCATCGTCGGCATCGACGGTCTGCGGGCGCTCGCCGTGCTCGGCGTCATGGCGTTCCACGCCGACTATCTCTTCGCCCGCGGCGGGTTCTTCGGCGTCGACCTGTTCTTCGTCATCTCCGGGTTCCTGATCACCCGGCTGCTGCTCGCGGAGCTCGAGCGCAGCGGCTCGATCTCGTTCCGCGACTTCTACCTGCGCCGCGCGCGGCGGATCCTGCCGGCGATGCTGCTGGTGATCGCCGGGTCGGCGTTGGCCGCGGTGGTGCTCGCGCCCGATGCCTTGCCGCTGCTGCGCAAGGACGCCCTGGCCTCGGTGCTGTTCGTCACCAACTGGCACTTCATCCTCCAGCAACTCTCGTACTTCGAGTACATCGGCCGGCAACCGCTGCTGCAGCATCTTTGGTCGCTCGCCATCGAGGAGCAGTTCTACCTCGTCTGGCCGCTGGTCGTGCTCGCGCTCGCCTCACGCGGCGGTCGGCGCGTGCTCGGGTGGGTCGCCGTGTCGCTAGCGGCCGCCTCGGTCGTCTGGATGGGCGTGCTCGCGCAGCGGCTCGGTTTCCCGGAGACGATGGATGTCAGCCGGGTCTATTTCGGCACGGACACCCACGCGGTCGGTCTGCTGGTCGGCGCCGCCTTGGCGGCGGCCGCGCCGCGCCTCGCGGCAGTCGGCGCGGCCGCTGGCGCATCGGCGGCCTGGGGCGGCGCGCTGCTCGGGTTTGCGGGCCTCGCGGGGACGCTGTTCCTGTTCTCGCAGGCGAGCGAGAACCATCCCTGGCTCTATCCCTGGGGATTCGTCGCCTCGGCGTTCTGCAGCGTCGCGTTGATCGTCGCCTGCCTGATGCCGGGATGGACGGGCCGGCTGCTCGACCTGCAGCCCCTCAAGTGGATCGGCGAGCGCTCCTACGGCATCTATCTTTGGCATTGGCCGGTGTTCATGCTGACGCGGCCGGGCGTCGATGTCGCGCTCGACCAGGGCCAGGCGACCCTGCTGCGCGTGACGCTCACCTTCGTGCTGGCCGCGATCTCCTATCGGTTCGTCGAGGCGCCGATCCTCGGTCGGCGCTTGGGTCCGGCATCGCCCGGACCGCAGTTCGCGGGCGGCGCGCTGACGGCGCTCTGTTGCGCGGCCGTGTTCATCCTCGCGCCTGCGCAGCACCCTGCGACGGCGATCGTGAAGGGCGCAGGAGATACCGCCCGGGGTGGCCTCGGTGCCCCGACCGCGGGTACGGCGGATGGCGGTGCGGCGCAGCCCACGCAGCCCGCCGGTGCGACGACCTCTGTCGCCGCGCCCGCCGTCCCGGCCGCGGCGGGCACCACGCGACCGCCGCCCCCGCTCGTGCGCGGCTACGCCGGGCAACTGACGGTGGTGGGCGATTCAGTCGCGCTCGGCGCGCGCAGCGCCCTCGAGCGCGGCATCGACGGTGCTGCGGTCTACGCGACCGTCGGATGGCAGGCTGCCGACATCCTCAAGATATTGGAGCGCATCCGCACCGCCGGCGACCTGCAGCCGAAGGTCCTGATCCATCTCGGTACCAACGGCTATGTCACCGAGAAGCAGCTGCGGGCGATGCTCGAGATGCTGCGCGACCGTGAGCGGGTGCTGGTGATGAACTCGCGCGTGCCGCGGCGCTGGATGGCGGCGAACAACCGCCTGCTCGCGACGGTCGTGCCGCAGTATCCGAACGCGGTGCTGATCGACTGGCACTCCCTTTCGGACGACCGTCCCGAGTTCTTCGTGCAGGACGGCGTGCACCTCACCGGGTCGGGCATGCGGGCGTTCGTCGGCGCCGTCGTCGCCGCCGGCGATTTCCGCAAGGCGGCGCCGCAGGAGGCGGTCGCCGACGAGCCGAGGCGGTTGTTGGCGCCGATCATGCCCGAGGCGTCGGAGCCGGAGGACTACTCGCCGACCTTGGTGCGGCACACGCGGCCGATGGCGCCGGATTCGTTCTGGCAGACGATGGCGCGCTGCGAGACGGGCAACAACTGGCAGAACGGCGGCGAGTACGCGGGCGGGCTCGGCATCTATGTCGGCACTTGGGGGCAGTGGGGCGGTCGCGAATTCGCGCCGGCGCCCGACCAGGCGACGCCGGCGCAGCAGATCATCGTCGCGAACCGCGTCTCGACGCAGGGCTGGATGCGGCCGGACGGGCGGTTCGAGCGTCCCGTGGGCTTCTCGGGTTGGGGTTGCCTGAAGACCATCGGTCGGCCGCGCCTCATGATGTTCACGGCGGAGAGCCTGTTCGCCCAAAGATTCCGATGGCAGCAGCGCGGCCAAGCGGTGCGCGACCTGCAGGCGATCCTCGGCGTGCCGGTCGATGGCGTCTATCAGGGCGCGACGGCGGTCCGTCACCGCGACATCCTCGAGCAGCGCGGCCTGCCGCTGGAACTGGCGGCGAGCGCACCCGCCGCAGGCCAGGCGGAGCCGCGCGCGGCGGCGGCCACGGCCGCATCTCCTGCAGCGACTGCGCCCGGGTCTGCTGCGTCGGGATCCGCTGCGCCTGCGGTGCCGGCGCCGCCGGCGACCGCTGGCGGGGAGACGCCGGCCGCCGTGCCGAGCGAGGCGCAGCGCCCGTCGCCCCCGGAATCCTCGCCCCCCTCCGCCGAGGCGCCGCCCGCATCGCCCCCCACGCCTGACGCCCCGCCGCCCGCTGCCGGTGATCCGCCGCCTTCGGGTGGCGGCTGAGCTGCGGCGGATGGCGCAACCCCAGACCTTGGGCAGGGCGATCACCGCAGCGGTGACCGCAGTGACGGCGGGGCTCGGCGCTTGCCTCGTGCTGCTGCTGGTCCCCGCATCGACGCCTGCGCGCGCGCAGATGGACGTGCCGGATCTCGTCTGCCCGTCGAGCGGCGGCCGGGCGTCCTCCCGGCGTCCTGCGTCGGCGGACGAGGAGGCGATGCCCTTCGACCTTGATTCTTTGGGTGACTTCCGCGAACTGCCGCCGGAGGTCGACGCGGCGGTGGCCGCCGCGTTCCGGCCGGGTGTCGCCGGCGTGCGCGGCCCCGGCATCCGCAGGCTCGCGATCTGGGGCGACAGCCACATCGCGTCCGGCGTGTTCGGCGAAGAACTGCAGCGTATCCTCGCGCAGGGCGGCATCGACAGCAGCAACTCCTTCATCCCGCCGTACATGGCGCGGCGCGGCGTGCGGGTGCCGGTGCGGGCGTTCTGCGTCGGGTCAGGCTGGTCGTTCTCCATGGCTTATGTGTCGCGCACCGAAGTCGATGCCGGGCCGGCGCTCGCCGAGATGCGCAGCGCCGGTGGTGCCGGCGCCTATCTTTGGTTGGACCTGCGGACCCGGGAGCGCGAGCCCGAGGCCCTGCGGCTGCGGATGATCTATCGTCCCTTGGCCGGCGAGGCGGAGATCGCGGTCTCGGTGAACGGCGGCGAGGAGGGCAGCTACTATCTCGAGGCCGCCAGCGCCTACGACGACGCCGCGCCCAAGGAGATCTACTTCGAGGACGGCGACCTGTTGTCCACGGTCAAGATCCGCGTCATCAGCGGCGAGATCGCGCTGCAGGGGTTCTTCGTCGAGAACGTCACCGAGCCGAGCCTGGTGGTCGATGTCTTCGGCATCCCCGGCGCGACGGTCAACGGCTGGGCGGTGGCCGATCCGGAGCACCTCTCGTCGGCGTTCTACGAGCGCCGGTACGACGCCGTCATCCTCGAGTTCGGCACCAACGAAGCGGCCGGCGATTTCGATCCGGTGCGTTATGCCGCGATGCTCGACCGGGCGCTGATGAACATGCGCCGCGTGTTCCCCGAGGCCGCCTGCGTGCTCGTCGGCCCGCCCGATCGCGGGGCGATCATCCGCCGAAAGCGCGGCAGCCGGCAGGTGGCGTCGGTCGACCAGTTGCTGCGCTATCCGCGCATCCACCAGCGGATCAACGAGATCCAGGCGGAGGTCGGCGCGACCTTCGGTTGCAGCGCTTGGGACTGGCAGCAGGCCATGGGCGGCCCCGGCTCGGCGTACGGATGGTCGCGTGCGTCGCCGCCGTCCATGAGCGGCGACCTGATCCACCTGACGTCGAACGGCTATCGTCGCAGTGCGGGCCTGTTCGCGCGTTACCTCGGTTGGGCGCCCTGAGCGGCTCCGGCGCGGCAGGGACCTCCAGCGCCATGGGCAAGCCGATACCGTTCCGGGGAGGGCAGGTCGCGACGGGCGATGCGCCAGCCCTTTGCGCCGCCTTGGTCGGTGACACGGAGGCCGCGTTGTGCGCGGAGTCGTCGATCCTCCTCGGGCAGCGACCGGACCTCCTCGAGTGGCGAGTCGACCATCTCAGGTCCGCCGCCGATCCCGTTGCGCTCACGGCCGCGGCGATCGCCCTGCGCAAGGTCTTGGCCGAGTCGGTGCGGGAGGGCGGGGTACGCGGCGGCGGGGCGCCGGTGCCGCTGCTGATCACGCTGCGCGCGGCCCGCGAGGGTGGCGTGGATCGTGGCCTCGACGATGTGCAGCGAGCGCAGCGGCTCGCGGACCTGGTGCGGGCAGGCCATGCCGACCTCGTGGACCTCGAGGCGGCCAGCGACCCTGCGGCGCTGGCGATGCTGCGTGCGGCCTGCCAGGAAGCGGGCGTGCCGCTGCTGCTCTCGGCGCACGATTTCGGACGCACGCCGCCGGTGGACGAGATGGTGGCGGTCTTCGCGCGGATGGCAGCGCTCGGCGCCGATATCGCCAAACTCGCGGTGATGCCGCGTTCGGAAGCCGACGTGGCGGCCCTGCTCGAGGCCACCGCTGTCGCCGGCCGCTCGCTCTCGATCCCGCTCGTCAGCATGTCGATGGGCGAGCTCGGTGTGCAGAGCCGGGTGATCGGCCATCGCCACGGATCGCGGATCACGTGGGGCAGCGGCGTCGCGGCCTCCGCGCCGGGGCAGTTGCCGCTGCCGGCGCTGCGGCGATCGGTCGAGGCGTCGCTGCGCCCCTGAGGCTGCTCCGTGCGAGCAGCGCCCGTCAGCCGCTCGCCCAGCCCCGTGAGCGCTCCACCGCCTTCGCCCATTCGCGCATGCGCGCGGCAGCGACATCGCGGCCGATGCGCGGCTCGAAGCGCCGCTCGACGCGCCACTGCCGCGCGATCTCCTCGGTCGACTGCCAGTAGCCCACCGCGAGACCCGCGAGGTAGGCGGCGCCGAGCGCCGTGGTCTCGGTGACCGCCGGCCGCACCACCGGCACGCCGAGCAGGTCCGCCTGGAACTGCATCAGGAAGTCGTTCCGCGAGGCACCGCCGTCGACGCGCAGTTCGCGCAGCGGCCGGCCGGCATCGAGCTGCATCGCGTGCAGCAGCTCCGCGCTCTGGAAGGCGATCGCCTCGAGTGCGGCGCGTGCGATGTGTCCGCGCGTGGTGCCGCGGGTGATGCCGGCGATCGCGCCGCGCGCGAACGGGTCCCAGTGCGGGCTGCCGAGGCCGGTGAAGGCCGGCACGACATACACGCCACCGTGGTCGGGGACGCTCGTCGCGAGCGCCTCGATCTCGGAGGCGTCCTTCACGAAGCCGAGGCCGTCGCGCAGCCACTGCACCACGGCGCCGCCGACGAACACGCTGCCCTCGAGCGCGTATTGGAGCGGCCCTTGGGTGCAGGCGATGGTCGTGAGCAGCCGATGCTTGGACATCAGCGGCGCATCGCCCGTGTGCATCAGCATGAAGCAGCCGGTGCCGTAGGTGTTCTTGGCCATGCCGGGTTCGAGGCAGGCTTGGCCGAAGAGCGCGGATTGCTGGTCACCCGCGAGCCCGGTGAGCGGCACCTCGACGCCGCCGATGCGCGCGCGCAGGCCGTCATCGGCCGACGACGGTCGCACCTGCGGCAGGCAGGCGCGCGGGATGCGCAGCAGGTCGAGCATGTGGTCGTCCCATTCGCCGGTGCGCAGGCCGAGCAGCAGCGTGCGGCTCGCGTTGCTGACGTCGGTGACATGGTGGCGACCGCCCGAGAGCTTCCAGGCGAGCCAGGAGTCGATGGTGCCGAAGCAGAGCTCGCCGCGTTCGGCGCGCGCCCGCGCGCCCTCGACGTTGTCGAGCAGCCAGGCGAGCTTGGTGCCGGAGAAATACGGATCGAGCAACAGGCCGGTGCGCGCGGTGACCTCGGCCTCATGTCCCGCTGCGCGCAGCTGCGCACAAAGATCGGCGGTGCGGCGGTCCTGCCAGACGATGGCGTTCGCCACCGGTACGCCCGTCGCGCGGTCCCAGAGCACCGTGGTCTCGCGCTGGTTGGTGATGCCGACCGCGGCGATGTCGGCAGGCGTCGCGCCCGCGGCCTGCAGCACCTCGTCCATCGTGGCCGATTGCGTCGCCCAGATCTCGAGGGCGTCGTGCTCGACCTGCCCGGGTGCCGGGAAGTGCTGCGTGAACTCCCGCTGCGCCACGGCGACGATACCGCCCTTGGCATCGAACAGGATGGCGCGCGAACTCGTGGTGCCTTGGTCGAGGGCGAGGATGTAGCGGCTCATGCGGTTCTCCTGCGTCGCGCGTCCCGGGGCGGCTGCTGTCAGCCGGAGCGCATCCCGGCCAGCCCCCGCGCGACGAACCAGTCTGCCACGGCCTGCGGTGCGGAGGGTGGCAGGTGCAGGCCGAGTTTGCTGCGTCGCCACAGCACGTCCTCGGCGCTGCGGGCCCATTCGACGTCGGCGAGATAGACGAGCTCGCGCTCGTGCAGGCCGGGCGCGATCTCCGCGCCGAGATCTGCGAGCGAGCGGGCTTCGCCGAGCACGCGACGCGCGCGGCTGCCGTAGGCGCGGGCGAGGCGCTGCGCCAAGGCGGGCGGCAGCCACGGGCGCTCCGCGCGCAGGCGCGCGACGAAGGCGCCGAACTCGTCTTCCGCGCGACCTGCGCAGAGGCGGCCGTCGCCCTCGAGGTCGCCCCCGGGCAGCGGCGCCCGGCCGGTCCACGACGCCGCGCTGCCACCGAGGAGCGGCGCGAGCTTGCCCACGGCTTCCTCGGCGAGCGTGCGGTAGGTGGTGATCTTGCCGCCGAACACGCTCAGCAGCGGGGCGGGCGCGCGGTCCAGCACCAGCGCATAGTCGCGCGACACCGCGCGCGCGTCGCGGGACTCGTCCTCGAGCAACGGCCGTACGCCGGAATAGGTCCAGACGACGTCTGCGGGCGCGACGGTCTTGCGGAAGTAACGCCCGGCTTCGCGGCAAAGATAAGCGACCTCGTCGGCGTCGATGCGCGGCGTGGCGGGGTCCGCGTGGTGCTCGACGTCCGTGGTGCCGACCAGCGTGAAGCCGTCCTCGTAGGGGATCGCGAACACGATGCGCCGGTCGCTCGCCTGGAAGATGTAGGCGTAGGGATGGTCGAACAGCTTCGGCACGACGATATGGCTGCCCTTCACGAGCCGCAGGCCGTGGCGGGCGGGGCCAGGCGTCGCGAGGTCGTGCAGTTGCGCGGCCCAAGGCCCCGCGGCGTTGACGATGGCGCGTGCCCGCACCGTCGTCACGGGCGCGCTTTCAGGGACGGTCGTGTTCCCGGGAACGGTCGCGCGCAGCGTCGCCGTCCAGCCGCCCGTGCCGTCCGGCGCGAGCGCCTCGCAGCGGGTGCGCGTGAGGATGACGGCGCCGCGCTCCGCGGCATCGAGCGCGTTGAGCACCACGAGCCGCGCGTCGTCGACCCAGCCGTCCGAATACTCGAAGCCGCGCGGGTAGCCCTCGCGCAGCGCTGCGCCCGCCGGGTGCCGGCGCAGGTCGATGCCCCGGGATCCGGCGAGATGGCGGCGGCGGGCGAGGTGGTCGTAGAGGAAGAGCCCGGCGCGGATCATCCATGCCGGGCGCAGCGAGGAATCGTGCGGCATCACGAAGCGCATCGGCCACATGATGTGCGGCGCGATGCCGAGCAGCGTCTCGCGCTCCGCGAGCGCCTTGCGCACGAGGCCGAACTGCATGAACTCGAGGTAGCGCAGCCCGCCGTGGATGAGCTTGGTGCTGGCCGAGGACGTATGGGAGGCGAGGTCGTGCTGCTCGACGAGCACGACGCGCAGGCCGCGTCCGGCGGCATCGCGGGCGATGCCGGCGCCGTTGATGCCGCCGCCCACGACCAGCAGGTCGCAGTCGGTGGGCAGTGCGGGCGCAGTTGCGGGCGCGACCATGGCCGTGCTCAGCCGAGGTGCCGCAGCACGGCCTCGAGCGTGACGTGGCTGACGCGGACGTTGGATTCGTCGGTGACGCCCGCGATGTGGGGCGTGAGCAGCAGGTTCGGCACGCCGGCGAAGGTCGTGCCTTGCGCCGCATCGAGCGGTTCCTGCGCGAACACGTCGAGCGCCGCGCCGCCCAGATGGCCGCTGCGCAAGCTGGCCGCCAACGCGGCC
Source organism: Steroidobacteraceae bacterium (assembly GCA_044339635.1). Lineage (GTDB taxonomy): Bacteria > Pseudomonadota > Gammaproteobacteria > Steroidobacterales > Steroidobacteraceae > UBA964. The sequence continues at coordinate 82,299 of JBIIVD010000001.1, forward strand.
TCGTCCACGATGCCGCCGCGCGCGGCGTTCAGCAGGATCGCACCGCGGCGCATCGCACCGATCCGGGCCGCATCGAACAGCCCGCGGGTCTCGGCGGTCAGCGGCACGTGCAGGCTGATGACATCGCTGCGACGCACGAGCTCATCGAGCGTGACGCGGTCGGCGAGCTTCCAGGCCGGATGGTCGGCGGGCAGCAGCGGATCGGCGGCGCAGATGCGCAGGCCGAGCGCCGCGGCACGGGTCGCGGTCTCGCGGGCGATGCCGCCGAGACCCACGAGGCCGAGCGTCTTGCCGGAGGCCTCGCGGCCGATGGTGCTCATGCGTGGCCATTCCCCGGCGATCACCTGCGGCGTCGCCGACCAGGCGCCGCGCAGCAGCACGAGCATCGCGGTGATCGCCCATTCGGCGACCGCGACGTCGTTGGCGCCGGTCGCCGGGCAGACGGCGATGCCGCGCGCTTTGCAGGCCTCGAGGTCGATGTTGTCGAGGCCGACGCCGAGGCGGCCCACCACGCGCAGCTTCGGCGCGGCCTCGAACAGCGCGCCGCGCACCTGCGTGCGGTTGCGGACCACGAGCGCGCGGGCGTCGGCGAGCGCCGCTGCGAGGTCGGCCGGACGGTCGACGAGCTTGGCATCGTAGAGGACGTCGCGGCCCGGCAGCAGGTCGCGGATCGCGGCCTCGTCCATGAATTCGCTGATGACGATGTCGGCCATGGCGGTGTCCTGCGTGGAACGGCGTGGGTCAGGCTGCGGCGAGCGCCCGGATCTCGGCGAGCAGCGCCGGCGGCACGGCGAGGCCTTCGGCGCGCGCGCGGGCGCGCGCGGCGAGCCGGCGCGAACCGGGCAGGCGCACCTCGGGCTCCTCGGCCATCGCGGCTGCGAGCGTCGCCATGCGCGAGGCGAAGGCACCGCCGGAGGTCGGGCCGGGATCGATGGCGATGAAGAGGTGCCCCATGTCGGGCGGCGCGCCCTCGGCATCGAAGAAAGACGACGCCTCCCAGCCGAAGGCGCCGGCGGTGAGCGCCGCGCCCAGTATCTCCACCATCAGCGCGAGCGCGCCGCCCTTGGCGCCGCCGATGGGCGAGAGCGTGCCGCCGAGTGCGGCCGTGGGGTCGGTGGTGGGTTGCCCGTCGCGGTCGACGGCCCAGCCTTCCGGGATCGGCTTGCCGGCCTTCTGTGCGGCGACGATCTTGCCGCGTGCGGCGACCGACAGCGCGAGATCGACCACCAGCGGTGCGCCGCCTGCGACGGGCGCCGCGAAGGCGAGCGGGTTGGTACCGAGCATGGCGCGCTTGCCGCCATAGAACGCCATCGCCTTCGGCGTGTTGCCGAACACCAGCGCCACCAGGCCCGCGTCGGCGAGGCGCTCGGCGTGCGCGCCGACCTGACCGAAGTGGTGCGAGTGGTGGAGCGCAGCGGCGGCGATGCCCTGCGCGCGGGCGAGCGGCACGAGCTCGCCGAGCGCGAGGTCGATGGCGGGATAGGCGAGGCCGAGGCCGGCATCGACGCGCAGCACGCCGGGCGTGGCACGGGTCGCGACCGGCACGGCGTCGCCCTTGACCTTCCCCGAGCGCACCTGCGCCGCATAGGCGGGCACGCGCGCGAGACCGTGCGCGGCCTGGCCGTCGGCCTCGGCTGCGACCAAGGCGCGCGCCGTGGCCTCGGCCGACGCCCGCGACGCGCCGCTGGCGGCGAGCGCCGCCGCGGCGAGCGCCGTGGCGTCCGCGAGCGTGAGCCGCGGTGCGGCGGCGGGGTCGGTCACGATGCGGCCCTCGGCATGCGCGGCGCCGTCAGGCGCTGCGATAGAGCTTGGTCATGACGAACTCGACGTGGCCGAGCGCCTCGGCGGCGGTCAACCGGCCGTTCGCCGTCTGCGCGATGCAGTCGATGAGCGCGTCGCCCGCTTGGTCGATGGTCATCTCGCGGCGCACCACGCCGGAGACGTCGACGTCGACGTGCTCGGGCATCAGGCGCACGGTGCGCGGATTACCGGTGACCTTGATGACGGGCATGATCGGGTTGCCGATGACGTTGCCCTGGCCGGTCGGGAAGATGTGCACCACGTAGCCCGCGGCGGCCTGCAGCGTGCAGCACTCGGCGGCGGCCGACGAGGTGTCCATGAAATAGAGGCCCGAGCCGCGCGCCGGCGCCTCGGCCGGCTCCAGCACGTCGATGAACTTCACGTTCTTGCCGATCTTCTCGAGGTTGCCGAGCGCCTTCTCCTCGATGGTGGTGAGGCCGCCGGCGATGTTGCCCTTGGTCGGCTGGCTCTCGGAGAGGTCGGAGGTCTTGTGGGCCTCGATGACATCGTCCTGGTAGGCCTGCCAGGTCTTCATGAACTTCTCGCGCACCTCGGGCGTGGCGGCGCGCGCCGCTGCGAGGTGCTCGGCGCCCGTGAGCTCCGAGGTCTCGCCGAAGCAGCCGTAGAGGCCGTGCGGGATGAGCTTGTCGTACATGTTGCCGACGGTGGGGCAGGAGGCGAGGCCGGTGGTGGTGTCGCTCTCGCCGCACTTGGCCGCGACCCACAGCTCGCTGATGTCGCACTCGACGCGCACCTGGCCCGAGGTCTGGTGCACGAATTCCTTGGCCTTGCGCGAGGCGGCGGCGACGGTGGCGATGTCGCCGTTGCCCTCGATCCAGAAGCCGGCGACCGGCTTGCCGGTCTTGGCGATGCCCTCGACGATGCGCTGCGTCCAGCCGGGCTCGATGCCGATGACGATGCAGGCGGCGACGTTCGGGTTCGAGCCGGTGCCGATCATCGTGCGGAAGTGCAGGTCGAGGTCGGCGCCGAACTGCAGGCGCCCGTAGGCGTGCGGCAGCGCGATGGTGCCCTTGATGTTGTTGGCCACCGCCTCGCAGGCGGCGTTCGAGATGTCGTCCACCGGCAGGATGGCGACGTAGTTGCGGACGCCGACGCGGCCGTTCTCGCGGCGGTAGGCCCAGATCTTGTGGTTGTGGTGGCTCATGGCGGGTTACCAGCGCTTGGTCTTGAGGTTGTGGACGTGGACATGTTCGCCCTTGGCGACCGGCGCGACGATGCGGCCGATGTCCTGTCCGTACTTGGTGATGGTGTCGCCCACGGCGAGGTCCGCGAGCGCGACCTTGTGGCCGATCGGCACGTCGTGGCGGACGGTGAGGCGGAAATCTGAGTTGTCTTCGGTCACGACGCAAAGCATGTCGGTGCCGGCCTTGAGGCCTTCGACGACGACCACGCCGACGTTGTCCTTGCGATCGTGCACGAGCAGTTGGGGAACGCTCACGGAATCGACTCCTGGTGTTCGCTTGCGGACTGCAAGTCTTATATAAGATACTAAACACATGAGTACCCCCGCGGCAAGCCTCCCGGACCTGCCCGCGGGCGGGGAGCCGCCGCGCTTCCGCCCGCTCTACGGCCAGGTCTACGAGTCGCTGGTGAAGCGCATCGCCGGCGGCGAGTGGCGCGCGGGGGAGGCCCTGCCGAGCGAACAGGCGCTCGCCGCCCAGCTCGGCGTCAGCCAAGGCACGGTCCGCAAGGCCCTCGATGCCTTGGCGCTCGACAAGATGATCGACCGGCGGCAGGGCAAGGGCACCTTCGTCGCCGAGATCACCCAGGAGCAGGCGCTGTTCCGGTTCTTCCGCCTCACCCGCGCCGATGGCGAGCGCGCGGTCCCGGCGAGCAGCGACGAGACCTTGCGGCTGCGGCCCGCCCGCGCCGCCGAGGCGCGCACCTTGGGGCTCGCCGAGGGCGCCGAGGTGGTGGACATCCTGCGTACCCGCGTCATCGACGGCCGCCCGGCGATGGTCGAGCGGGTGGTGGTCCCGCACGAGGTCTTCCCGGGTCTTGCGGCGCTCGCGCCCTTGCCGAACGCCCTGTACGCGCTCTACCAGCGCGAGTACGGTGTCGCCATCGTCTCGGTCGACGAACAGCTGCGCGCGGACGCCGCGCGGCGCGAGGATGCGCGGCGCCTGGGCGTCGCGCCCGGTGCGCCGCTGCTGCAGATCGAGCGCGTGGCGCGCGCGGTCGACGGCCGGCGTGTGGAGTGGCGGCTCAGCCGTTGCGACACCACTCACCTCACTTATGCGGTGACCTTGTCATGAAGCTCGCCGGCGCCAAGACCGTGCTCTGCCTCGGCCATGCCGTGCAGGACCATGTGTTCCGCCTGCCGCAGCTGCCCGCGGGCGGCGCGAAGTTCCGTGCCACGGGTTTCACGAGCGTCGGCGGCGGACCTGCGGCGACGGCGGCCGTGGCGATCGCGCGCTTGGGCGGCGCGGCGCGCCTCGTGGCGCGGGTCGGCGATGACGCCACCGCCGACGAGATCGCGCGCGAACTGCGCGGCCACGGGGTCGACTGCGGCTTGCTGCGCCGCATGGCGGGCTGTGCGTCCTCGCTGTCGGCGGTGTTCGTCGACGACGCGGGCGAGCGCATGATCGTCAACCACACGGACGCCGCCCTGCCGCGCGATGCGGGATGGCTCGCGGAGGTCACGCTGGCGGGCGTCGATGCGGTGCTCGCCGATGTGCGCTGGCCGGAGGGCTCCCTCGAGATCCTGCGGCGCGCGCGCGGCGCGGGCCTGCCGGCGGTGCTGGATGCCGATTCGCCGCTGCCGCCCGGTTCGCCGTTGCCGCACGCGGCCAGCCATGTCGCTTTTTCATTGCCCGGGCTGCGCGAGCATCTCGGTCTCGGCGCAGACGCGCCGCTCGGCCGCGACGCCTGCGCCGCCGCGCTGTCGCGCCTTGCCGCCGCGCTCGGCAACTGGTGCGCGGTGACGTTGGGCGCCGAGGGCGTGCTGCATGGCCGCGCGGGGGCGATCGCGCATTCACCGGCGTTCGCGGTCTGGGCCGTCGACACGCTCGGCGCCGGTGACGTATGGCACGGCGCATTCGCCTTGGCGCTGGCCGAAGGCTGCGACGAAGCGGCGGCGGTGCGCGCCGCGTCGGCCGCTGCGGCGATCAAGGTGACGCGTCCGGGCGGTCGTGCAGGCGCGCCTACGCGCGCAGAACGTGATGCGCTGCTCACTGCGGCGCCGGAGGGAGCAGCTTGAACCTTTCAGCAGGAAAATACCGCGGCATGCGCCGCATGGCCGATGCCGCCGGCCGCTTCAAGATGACGGCGGTCGACCAACGGCCGCCCATCAAGAACCCGATCCGCGAGAAGCGCGGCACGGCCGAGGCGCCGTGGGAAGACGTCGCCGGCTTCAAGGAGCTCCTCATCCGCGAGCTGCAGGGCGAGTCCTCGGCGATGCTGCTCGATCCGCACTACGCCTACCCGCGCGGGGTGACGATGCTCGACGGCGCGCGCGGCATGATCCTCACGCTCGAGGACTCGATCTTCCGCGAGACGCCGGGCGGACGCCTGTCCTCGGAGATCGACGGCTGGTCGGTCGAGAAGATCAAGCGCGCGGGCGGCGATGCCGTGAAGGTGCTCGCGTGGTACCGGCCGGACGCGGAGCCCTCGGTCTGCCGCGCGCAGCAGGATTTCACGCAGCGCATCGGCGAAGCCTGCGCGCGCTACGACATCCCCTTCGTCTTCGAGCTGCTGGTCTATCCGCTCGCCGGCGATGCCGCGCAGACGCGCGACTACGTGGAGATGCAGGGCAAGCACCCGCAGTTCGTGCTCGAGAGCGTGCAGACCTTCGCCGACCCGCGCTTCGGCGTCGATGTCTTCAAGCTCGAGAGCCCGGTGCCCGCGGCGCAGGTGCCGGGGGTGGGGGCGCCCGGATGGGAAGACGCGCAGCGCTGGTTCGACGCGATCGGCGTGGCGGCCGGGCGTCCCTGGGTGATGCTCTCCGCGGGCGCCGGCATGGATGAATTCCGCCGCGTGCTCACGCACGCGTATCGCGCCGGCGCCTCGGGTTATCTCGCCGGTCGTGCGATCTGGGCGCAGGCGTTCCGCCATTTCCCGGACTGGGATGCGATCCGCGACGGTCTGCGCGGCGATGCGCGCCACTACATGCAGGGCCTGAACGCGCTGACGGACGAGGCGGCGACGCCTTGGCACGTGCATCCCTGCTACGGACCCGAGGGCGCGCGCGTGCTGCCCGCGGATGCGACCTTCCGTCATGTTTACCCGGGCTTCGTATCCGATGCCGCGTCTTCAGGAGGACGATGACATGCTGACCTATGGCGTGGCGGTGCTCGCACGGCCGACCTTCGACGTCCCTTTCGCCGAGGCCACCAAGGAGCGCGCGTTCGCGGCGCTCGAGGCCGCCGGCATCCGTACGGTGGGTCCCCGCGGCCTGCTGTTCGACCGCGCTGCCGCGGAGCAAGCCGTGGCCGAGATCGCGGCGGCGGGGCCGATCGACCTGCTGCTGATCCTGCAGGTGACCTTCACCGACGCCAACATGACCGTGAAGCTCGCCCGCGAGTCGAAGGTCCCGCTCGCGGTGTGGGCCTTGCCTGAACCGCGCATCGGCGGTCGGCTGCGCCTGAACGCCTATTGCGGCCTCAACCTCGCCGCGCATGCGCTCGGCCGCGCCGGCGTGCCGCATGGTTCGCTGTATGCGGATCCCGAGGCGCCCGGCCTCGGCGAGAGCCTGCGCGCGCTTGCGCGGGCCCACACGATCCCGGCCTCGACGGCGCAGCCGCCGGCGGTCGCCGCCGCGGGGTCGCCGCCGGCTGACGCGGCCGCAGATGCCGCCGCCGCGCGCGTGCTCGGCGCGCTCGCGGACTCCAAGATCACCGTGGTCGGCCAGCATCCCGACGGTTTTGATACCTGCGAGTTCGACCCGGCGCTGCTCGAACGGCTCGCCGGCATGAAGGTCGAGCGCATCGGCTTGCCGGAGCTCTTCGACCGCGCGCGCGCCACGGATACCGGCCGCGTCGCGGCGGTGAAGCAGTCTGCCGAGGCGCAGGTCTCGGGGCTCGGCGAGGTCGACGCCGAGCAGCTCGACCGTTCGTTCCGCGTGTTCTGCGCCCTCGAGGATGTGCAGCGCGACACCGGCGCCAAGGGCCTCGCGGTGCGCTGCTGGCCGGAGATGTTCACCGAGTACGGCTGCGCGGCCTGCGGGCCGATGGCCATGATGAACCAGAAGAAAGTGCCCTCGGCCTGCGAAGCCGACGTCAACGGTTCCATGACGCAGCTCATCCTGCAGGAGCTCGCCGGCGAGCCGGCGTGGATGGCCGACCTCGTCGACATCACCGCCGCCGACGACACCGCGGTGCTGTGGCATTGCGGGCTCGCGCCGCTCTCGATGTGCGACCCTGAGTTCCATCCCGAGGCGACGATCCACACCAACCGCCGCATGCCGCTGCTGCACCAGTTCCCGATCAAGCCCGGCCGCATCACGCTGGCGCGCCTGTCGCGCTCGCGCAATGCGCTCAAGCTCGTGATCGGGGGCGCCCAAGTGCTGCGCGCGCCGATGGCTTTCACCGGCTGCTCGGGCACGGTGCGTTTCGACCGACCGGCGGGCGAGGTCAGCCAGCGCATCCTCGACGAGGCTCTGGAACACCACTTCGCGCTCGCCTACGGCGATCATCGTGCTGCCTTGCGCGCGCTGGCGCGCCGTTGGCAGGTCCCGGTGCTCGAACTCGCATGACGTCGCCCGGCGACATCGCGGGCGGCGACCCCGAGTCGACGTTCTTCGACGCGGTGGTCCCGCGTTGGGGGCGCATCCCCGCGCTCGCCGCGACCGGCCCGGCGCGGCTCGACGGTGCCGTGCTGCGGGTGCCGACCACGGCGGGCGACCTGCGTTTCAGCTTGCATGATCGCGGGCTGCGCATCCGCAGCGCCGGCGATGTGCGCGACTACGGGATCCTCTGCGCCGAGCCTGCGGCATTGCCGCTCACGCTCGCGCCGGATCCGCAGGACGCCTCGCCGACGCCGGGCGCTGCGCTGCGGGTCGTGGCGACGGCGTCCGATGGCGCGGCGCTCGAACTGCGCCTCGGCTTCGAGCCGCTGTGCTTCGGTCTCTTCCGCGACGGAAGGTCCGTGCAGGCCTCGCCGAGCGATGCGCACTTCGTGCGGCGTTTCCGTCTGCCGCCCTTCGCGCGCCACGCAGGGCGCTGGTTGGTGTCGCTCGAGCTGGGGCCGGACACGCCGGTCTACGGTCTCGGCGAGAAATCGGGCCGCCTCGACAAGCGCGGCCAGTGGCTGCGGTCCTGGAACCACGATGCGCTCGGCCTGAACGCCGAGGCGAGCTACAAGAACGCGCCGTTCGCCTGGAGCCCGGAGGGCTGGGGCGCGTTCGTGCACACCCCCGCGCCGGTGACGCATGGCGTCGGCTACGGTCCGTGGTCGCAGCGTGCCTACCTCATCGCGGCCGAGGACGCCGAACTCGACCTCTTCGTGCTCGCGGGCGCCGATGGCGCCGCGCAGCTCGCCGACTACACGGCGCTCACCGGTCGCGCGCCCGTGCCGCCGCCCTGGAGCCTCGGCGTGATCCTCTCCAAGGCCTATTACCGCGACGCCGACGAGATCCTGTCGGTGGCCCGCGAGGTCCGCGCACGCGGCCTGCCCTGCGAGGTGATCACCTTTGACGGCCGCGCGTGGCAGGACACGGACACTCGGTTCGCCTTCGAATGGTGCCCCAAGCGCTATCCGGACCCGAAGCCGGTCATCGACGAGCTGAAGTCCATGGGCTTCCGCCTCTGCGTGTGGGAGTACCCGCTCGTCTCGGTGCGCAACCCGCTGTTCGAGGAGCTCGCCCGCAAGGGCTGGCTGCTGCGCGATGCCCGCAGCGGCGAGGCGTACCGCTACGCCTGGGATCCGGAGCCGTTCGGCGCGGTGCTCACGCAGCTCCCCGAGTCGGGCTTGCTCGATTTCACGCACCCCGAGGCCTACGCCTTCTGGCGCGACCAGCACCGGGCGCTGTTCGAGCTCGGCATCGACATGATCAAGGCGGATTTCGGCGAGCAGATCGAGCCGCACATGCTCGCGCACGACGGTTCGCAGGGCGCGGCGTTGCACAACATCTACGCGCTGCTCTACAACCGCTGCGTCTACGAGGCGGCGGAGAAGTTCGGCCGCGACGGGGCTTTCCTCTTCAGCCGCGCCGGCTGGTCGGGTTCCCAAAGATATCCGTCGCAGTGGGGCGGCGACCCGCAGGCAGACTGGGGCGGTCTCGCCGGCAACCTGCGCAGCGGCCTCTCCTGGGGCTTGACCGGCGCGCCGTACTACGCGACCGATGTCGGCGGTTTCTACGGCGACACACGCGATCCCGTGCTCTATGTGCGTTGGCTGCAGGCGGCGGTGTTCTCCGCGCACCTGCGTCTGCACGGCATCGGTCCGCGCGAGCCTTGGTCCTATGGCCCGGAGGCCGAGCGGATCGCGCGCGAGGCCTTGGCGCTGCGCTACCGGCTGTTGCCTTACCTGCAACGCGCCGTCGAGCGGTCCGCCGCGACCGGCCTGCCGGTGCAGCGGCCGATGGTGCTCGCCTGTCCGGACGACCGTGCGGCCTGGGCCTTCGAGGACCAGTTCTTCTTCGGGGACGACCTCCTGGTCGCGCCCTGCCTGCGACCGGACGGCCGGGTGCAGGTCTACCTGCCGGCGGGCGAGTGGGTGCGGTTCCCGGACCGCCAGCCGCTCACGGGCGGGCGGCTCCACAGTTTCGACCTCGCCCTCGACGAGATGGCGGTGTTCGCGCGCCGGGGTGTCCGCATCCCGCTCGGACCGCCCGACGCGCGCCTGCGCGGCATCCCCGCCACAGTCGATCACTGGGAGGCCGGCTGATGCGGACGGGAGCGTCCATCACCGAGGTTGAACACAGGGGATTTGTTTGTTAGCGTGCCGGCACTCGCGTGCCCGTGCGTTATGTCGCGTGGGAGCAACAACAGGGGAACCATGATGTCCATCCGAAACAAGATCATCGCCGGCACCGTCGCCGGCCTGTGCGCGGCGCTGTCGCCGCTCGCCGCTGTCGCCCAGGAGGGCGGAGTCGAGCGCCTCGACGAGATCGTGATCACCGCGCAGAAGCGCGAGCAGAAACTCCAGGATGTGCCGATCGCCGTGTCGGTGGTCAGCGGCGCCCTCGCCGAGTCGACCGGCGGCTACAACATCGAGACGCTGCGCGCGCTCGTGCCGTCGCTCAACGTCCGCAAGACCAACACCTCGCTGAACCAGTCGGTGTTCCTGCGCGGCGTGGGCACCATCAACTTCGCGATCGCCGCCCAGCCGAGCGTCGCCACCGTCCTCGACGGCGTGGTGCTCGCCTCGGCCGGTGAGGCCTTCGGTGACCTCTACGACATCGAGCGCGTCGAAGTGCTGCGCGGCCCGCAGGGCACGCTGTTCGGCAAGAACGCCTCGGCGGGTGTGGTCAACATCGTCACCAAGCGTCCGGGCAGCGAGTTCGGCGGCTACTTCGACGTCGGCTACTACGAGGACGACGAGATCCGCATGAAGGCGTCGGTCGACCTGCCGGTGACGGACAACGTCCGTTCGCGCACCACGGTCACCTGGGGCGACTTCAACGGCTACATCAACAACATCTCCGCCACCCCCGGCGGCGGCAAGGTCAACGGCTACAACCGCAAGGGCGTGCGCAGCGTGTGGGACCTCGATGCCGAAAGCAGCCGCTGGAGCTTCAGCCTCGATTACCGCAAGTCCGACGACAACTGCTGCGTCGAGGTCATCGGCACGCGCCCGACCGGCGCCAACGGGCCGGCGCTGCAGTCGTTGATGTCGGGCATCGACTTCCAGGGCGACGAGACCCGCATGGTCCGCCAGAACCTGCAGATGCGCTCCTATGAAGAGGCCTGGGGCTTCTCGATGCAGGGCGACATCGACTGGGGCGACAAGACCGTCACCTCGATCACCGCCTACCGCACCTGGGACGCCACCGAGATCCGCGAGGGCGACTGGCTCGACACCGCGGCCGCGTATGTGGGCAACGCCTTCGCGCAGCTGCACGATTACGGTCCGCAGGAGACCCGCACGCTGTCGCAGGAACTGCGCGTGGCCTCGGCCGGCGGCGAGACCCTCGACTACGTCGCCGGTGTCTTCTTCTCGAAGACCGACGCCGAGCGCTACTTCCGCCGCGACACCATCGTCTGCCGTTCGACGACGCTGGCTGCGGATGCCACGGGCCTCGCGCCCTGCCGTCCGGGCGCCTCGGTGATCGACACCACGCCGAGCGCCAACGCGACCTTCGGCGCGAAGTTCCAGAACCTGGCGGCCTTCGCCGACGGCACCTGGAACTTCACCGACCGGCTGCGTGCGATCGGCGGCCTGCGCTACACGCGTGACGAGCTCAGCTACTACCACACCTACAACTTCTCGCCCTCGGCGGGCCCGGGCATCCGCACGGCGCCGGCCGGCTCCGGTCCGACCGCGACCCTGGGCGGCAGCAACGACTCCGACAACGTGTCGGGTCGCTTGGGCATGCAATGGGACGCCTCGGACGACGTGATGCTCTACGCGACCTACGCGCGCGGCTACAAGGGCCCGGCGTACAACGTGTTCTTCAACATGGGCGTGAACAACACCCCGGTGATCGACGCGGAGACCGTGGACTCGTACGAGATCGGCATGAAGTCCTCGCTGCTCGACGGCCGCATGCTGCTGAACGTCGCTGCGTTCAACGCCAAGTACGACGACTTCCAGGCCAACAACTTCCTGTTCCTCAACGGTGCGCTGATCACCACGCTCACCAACGCGGGCAAGGTGTCGTCGGAGGGCGCGGAGCTGGACTTCCAGTACAAGCCCAGCGACTTCTTCATGCTGGGCGGCGGCGTCGCCTACACGAAGGCGCAGGTCGACAAGTTCTTCACCCCGCCGGGCTCCACGCCCACGGTGCGTGACGGCACCCAGCTCCCGCTGGCGCCGGAGCTCAAGGGTTCGCTGGTCGCGGAGTTCAACATCCCCGTCGGCACCTGGACGCTGTCGCCGAACGTGCTGGTGTCCTACACCGACGACCAGTTCTCGGACCTCAACGAGCCTGCCGCGTTGCTGATCCCGGGCTACACCACGGTCGATGTGTCGCTGGCGCTCAACGACGCCGACGACCGCATCCGGGTCGCGCTGGTCGGTCGCAACGTGACGGATGAGGCCTACACGGTCCTGAAGACCGCCGGTGGTCCGGGCGGCGTGCCGCGCCTGCAGATCCCGCGCGACGCGGACCGCTACTTCGGCATCCAGGCCCGGTTCCGCTTCGGCGGCAACTGAGTCCGGGCGGAGCGAGGGCGATCGTGACGAACGCCCTCGCTGCCGTCCTGCGGCGTCTCGCCGCCCTGAACGCCCCCATCGCAAGATGGGGGCTTTCTTTTTCTGCGGTGTTGCTGGCGCTCATGCTGGCCGTCGCCTTGGCGCAGATCGCCTCGCGCGGCCTCTTCAATCACACGCTCGACTGGGCCGAGGAGATCGCGCGCTGGGCGCTCGTGTGGGGCGCGCTGCTTGCGGCGCCGATGGGCTACCGTGCTGCGGGCCACGTCGCCATCACGATGCTCGTCGAGGCCCTGCCGCCGCGCCTCCTGTACGCGGTCGCGATCGTCATCAACCTGCTCATCGGCTGGATCTGCCTGATGTTCCTCGTGGAGGGCATCGCGTTCGTGGGCCGCGGCGCGACCTTGGTCGCGACCGCGTTGCCGGTCAGCATGGGGTGGGTCTATTCGATCGTGCCGGTCGCGCTCGCCGCGCTGCTGCTGGTGTCGGTCGAGGCCGTGCTGCGGCTGCTGCACGACCTGCTTGCTGGCGAGGCAGGCCGCGAACCGCTGGTCGGCGTCGTGCCGGTGCTCGAACGCGAGCTGCAGGACTGAGGCCGAGGGACCCGCGCCATGTCCATCGCCTTCTTCTGGATCTTCATCCTCCTGCTCGCGCTCGGCGCGCCGGTGGTGTTCGCGTTGCTGCTGGGTCCCGGGCTCAGTCTGGTGCTCGACGGCGAGACGCGTTACTTCGCGGCCCTGCTCGCGCGTTTCTACAACGGCATCGACAGCTTCCCGCTGCTCGCCGTGCCGTTCTTCATCCTCGCGGGCGAGCTCATGAACCAGGGCGGCATCACCGCCGCCATCGTGCGCTTCGCGCAGACCCTGGTCGGGCACGTGCGCGGCGGCCTCGCGCAGGTCAACGTGGTCTCGATGATGATGTTCTCGGGCATCTCCGGGTCGGCGGTCGCCGACGCCTCGGCCATCGGCAAGATGCTGATCCCCGAGATGGAGAAGCAGGGCTATTCGCGCCCGTTCGCCTCGGCGGTCACCGCCGCCGCGGCGGTGGTCGGGCCGATCATCCCGCCGTCGGGGATCATGGTGCTCTACGGCTTCGTCATGAACGTCTCCATCGGCGCGCTGTTCGCCGGCGGGGTGGTGCCGGGCATCCTCATCGGCCTCGGGCTCATGGGGGTCATCCGGCTGCTGGCGGGGCGCTACCGCTTGCCGCCGGCCGCGCCCCGCGCGGGCTGGGCCGAGCGCGGCAGCGCGCTCAAGGGCGCTTGGCTCGCCTTGCTGCTGCCGGTGATCATGCTCGGCGGCATGCTGAGCGGCGTCTTCACCGCCACGGAAGCCGCGGCGGTGGCGGTGGCCTATGCGCTGCTGGTGTCGGTGGTGCTGCAGCGCGCGACGGGCTGGGGGGAACTTAAGCGGATCTTCCGCGCCACGGCGCTGCAGTCGGGCGTGATTCTGCTGCTGGTCGGCGCGGCGGTGACGCTCGGTTGGCTGGTCACGGTCTCGGGTCTCGCCACCACCATCGCCGACACGATCCTGAAGGTCACCGACAACCCCTTGCTGCTGCTGTTCCTGGTGAACATCCTGTTGCTGATCGTCGGCATGTTCCTCGATGCGGGTCCCGCGATCCTGATCTTGGGGCCGGTGCTGTCGCCGGTGTTCACGACCCTCGGCGTCGATCCGGTGCACTTCGCGATCATCATGTGCGTGAACCTCTCGATCGGTCTCGCCACGCCGCCGATGGGGCTCGTGCTGTTCGTGACGGCCTCGGTCGCGCGCGAGCGGCTCGAGAACATCGTGCGCGCCATCCTGCCGTTCCTCGCGGTCGAGATCGCGGTGCTGTTCCTCATCACCTTCTTCCCCTCGCTGGTGCTGACGCTGCCGCGCTGGCTGGGGCTGCTCTGATGAGGCCCCTCCCATGAGGCTGTTGTCGTGACCGTGACCCTGCGGCGCTGGTTGCTCGCGATCGTGGTGCTGGGCTGCATCGCCGGTGTCGTCGGTTCGCGCGCGCAGCAGGCCGAGTTCACCCTGCGCATCGCCTTCCTCGCCTCGCAGGACGACGAGGATTTCATCGGCGCGGTGGCCTTCCGCGAGGCGCTGCAGCGGCGGCTCGGCGACCGCGTCGCGGTGCAGATCTATCCGTCCGGGCAGTTCTGCGGCAACGAGCGCGAGTGCATGGAGGCGCTGCAGAGCGGCATCCTCGAGATGCACCAGACCACCATCGGCGGCCTCGCGGGGCTCTACGGGCCGGCGCAGGTGTTCGACCTGCCCTATGTCTTTGCGGACGATGCCGTCGCCGAATGCGTGTTCGACGGCGAGGTGCCGCGCGCGATGGGCGAGTCGATGCTGCAGCAGGGCCTCGGATTGCGCCTGATGGCGGTCGGCAACACCGGTGGCTGGCGCAGCTTCGCGATGACCGAGCGGCGCATCGTGCGCGTCGCCGACCTCGAGGGCCTGCGCATCCGCACCCTGCCCTCGGCGCTCGAGCAGGAGATGGTGCGCGAGCTCGGCGCGAGCCCGATGGCGCTGCCGTTCTCCGAGATCTACACCGCGCTCGGCGCCGGCATGCTCGCCGGCACCAAGAACAGCATCCAGGACGTGATGGGGATGAAGTTCGACGAGCACATCCGCCACCTCTTCGTCGACCGCCACGCCTACATGGCCTCGTTCTGGTGGTATTCGGAGAAGGGCTGGCAGCGCCTGCCGCCCGACGTGCAGCAGGCGGTGCGCGAGTCCTTCGTCGAACTCGCCGCCGCGACGCGCCGCGCCGCCAAGGACCGCGAGGCGCCCGCGCTCGCGGCGTTCAAGGCCGGCGGCGGCACGGTGGACGAGATGACGCCCGCGCAGCGCGCCGAGTTCCGCGCCGCGACCGCGCCGCTGCGCGATTGGTATTCCGCGCGCTATCCGGGCGACTGGCTGCGCCGCGTCGATGGTGCGGTCGCCGCCTGCGAGGCGAGCGCCGCTCCGCCGGCCGCCGCCGCGACCGCCCGGGCGTCGCCGGGCATCGAACCGATCACCTGACCGATCACCTGCAAGGAGAAGACCGACGTGAGAGTGCTGTTCGTGGATGCAGGGAACTATTGCCGTTCCCCGGTGGCCGAGATCGTGGCCCGGGCCCTCGCGACGCGGGTCGGGGCGACGGGATGGACCTTCTCGTCGGCCGGCCTCAAGGACAAGCACGCCGGCGACTCGGCCGATCCGCGATCGATCGCCGCCTGCGCTGCCCGCGGCTACGACCTGACCGCCTTCCGTTGCCGCGAGATCACGGCGGCGGACTTCGCCGCGAACGACCTGGTCCTCGCCATGGACCGCGACAACGCCGCGCAGCTCGAGGCGCGGCGTCCGCCGGGCAGCGCCGTGCCCATCCGCCTGTTCCTCGACGACCGCGAGGTGCCGGATCCGTATTACGGGGGCGATGACGGCTTCGAGGCGATGATGGCGCAGGTCGAGGAGGGCGTGCGCGTGCTGCTCCACGGGGGTGGACGCGGGGGTTGATCTCCCTCGGGGCGGCCCCGGTCCCCGGGGGTTCCGGTCACGGATTTGGGCTATATTCGATCGCATGGGAGACATCACCGTACTGCTCGGCCGTGCCCGTGACGGCGACCGGGGGGCGTTCGACGGCCTGTTCGACGCGCTCTACCCCGACCTGCGCCGCATCGCCCATGCGCGGCTCGCTGCGCACCAGCGCAACACCATGCTCAACACCACCGTGCTGGTGCACGAGTGCTTCCTGAAGTTCACGGCGGCCGACCGCCTGACCCCCAAGGACCGCGCGCACTTCCTCGCCTACGGCTCGCAGATGATGCGCTCGATCATCGTCGACGTGGCGCGCGCCCGGCAGGCCGAGCGACGCGGCGGCGACGCGGCGCACACCACGCTCAACACCGATGTCCGCGACCGCGTGCCCGCGGGCGAGGACGAGATCATGGACGTGCACGAGGCGCTCGAGCAGCTCTCCGGGCTCGATGCGCGCCTCGCCAAGGTCGTGGAGATGCGCTACTTCGGCGGCCTGCGCGAGGCCGAGATCGCGGAGGCGCTGGGCGTCACCGAGCGCACCGTCCGCCGCGACTGGGAGAAGGCGCGGCTGCTGCTGGCTGCAGCGCTGCGCACGCAGCAGTAGCTGCGGTGCGCGGCGTGTGCCGCGCGTCCGGCATCCGGTCGGTGCGGCTGTGGGCCGCTTTTTTTCCGCCATCGTGTCCGGTCGCATCGGGTCGTTCCGTATTCTTCGGTAAGCAGGTGATTCGTGCCCTTCGGGTGCATCGCCGCACAAGCAACGCCGTATTTCAAAGAATCGGAGGTCCGATATGCCGCTACTTCCTCGTCTTCTGCCCCAGTGGCCCGTGATCAACGGTCTGCTCGACCAGGCTCTCGACCTCGCGCCCGAAGCGCGTCAGCGTTGGCTCGACGGTCTCGTCGCAGAGGATCTCGCCGTGCGCGCGACGCTTCGCCAACTGCTCGACGTGCAGTGCGGCATCGAGTCCGGCGCCTTCCTCGACCGCCTGCCGAAGGTGGCGTGACGACTGACGCTGCGGATGCGGGTTGCGTGTCCGCTTTCGCGGTCGTTTCCCGTATATGAGGGTGGGACGCCGTTCCTCATGGCGCTGACCGAGGGGTTGATGACCCGACGCTCGATCCGGTCGATGACCGCCAGTATCCGTCGCCCGCACTTCCGCGGCGGCGCACCCGCCACCGTCGCTGTTCTCTTGGGTCTCGCTGCCGCCAGTCTCTTCGCGACCGGCTTCGACAGACCCGACCCGACGCCCGACGGCGTCACCATCCCTTACGGCGACCTCGATCTCAGCACCATCGAGGGCGCCTTGGAGCTCGAACGCCGGCTGGTCGAGGCGGCGAGCGCGGTCTGCGCGGGGCTCGACTCTGCTGCGGTCCCGCCCGGCGCCCTTGAGCGCTGTCGCATGGACGCCGTGGGCGGGGCTATACTCATTCTTCGTCGGCCGCCTTCCGCGGCCGCCTTGGTGTCGAGTTGACCAGCGTGGCGGTCTGTCGCGGGTGATATCCCCGCGCCGTCAGCGCTCCGCGACGGACGGCGATCCTTGAAACTGCTCTCCGATCTTTCCGAGCAATGGGCGGTCATCAACCGGCTCCTCGACGAGGCGCTGGAACTCGACCCGTCCGAGCATGAGGCGTGGCTCGAGCGACTTGCTCCTGAACATCACGGCCTGAAGGCCACGTTGCGCGGCCTGCTGGCGGCGCAGGCGGGCATCCAGACCCGTACTTTCCTCGACACGCTGCCGAAGATGTCCGAGCCCGCGACGGACCTCAAGGCCGGCGACGAGATCGGGCCCTACCGCATCCTCGAGCGCATCGGCAGCGGCGGACAAGGGTCGGTCTGGCTGGCGCAACGCGCCGATGGCCAGCTCAAGCGCAAGCTGGCGCTGAAACTCCCGCGGCTGGCCTGGGCCGAGGGGCTGGCCGTGCGCATGGAGCGCGAGCGCGACATCCTCGGTGCGCTCGACCACCCGTACATCGCCCGGCTGTACGATGCCGGCGTCGACCAGCGCGGCCGGCCGTTCCTCGCCATCGAGTACGTCGAGGGCGTCAGCCTCGACCGGTTCTGCGACGACGGGCGGCTCGACGTGCGCGCGCGCATCGCGCTGTTCATGAAGATCCTGGAGGCCGTGCAGTACGCGCACACCGCGCTGGTGGTGCACCGCGACCTGAAACCGGCGAACGTGATCGTCAACGTCCGCGGCGAGCCCAAGCTGCTCGACTTCGGCGTCTCGTCGCTGATGGAGCAGGTGGGCGCGGAGGGCGCTGACCTCGAGGATGCGGCGGCGCAGACCGCGGCCCGCGCCATGACGCCGCGCTATGCGAGCCCCGAGCAGATGCAGGGCCGCCGCCTCGGTGTCGGGTCCGACGTCTACTCGCTCGGCGTGATGCTCCACGAGCTGCTGAGCGGCTGCTCGCCGTACGCGATCGCGCGCGGCTCGGTGCGGGACTACGAAGAGGCCATCCTCCAGGGTCGGGTGCGGGCGCCCAGCCGTTCCGCGATCGAGGAGCAGGCGGCTGAGGCCCGTGACACGACGCCCAAGCGCCTCGCCCGGCAGTTGCAGGGCGACCTGGATGCGATCGTGCTCAAGGCGTTGGCGCGCGACCCGCGCGAGCGCTACGGCACCGTGGTGGCCCTGCACGACGACCTGCGGCGATGGATGACCGGGCGTGCGGTGCAGGCGCGGCCACCCTCGGCATGGGTGAGCCTGCGCAAGTTCCTGCTGCGCAACCGCTGGATCGCCAGCGGCGTGACGGCCGCGGTGACCGCCGTGGCGGTGGCGGGCCTGGTGGCGGTGCAGCAAGCCAAGGTGGCGCGGGAGGAGGCGCGGCGCGCCAACGCCACCCGCGATTTCGTCATGGGCATCTTCAACGATGCCAATCCCGCGCTGCACGGTGGTCGCGACGTCAGCGTGCGCGAGCTGCTGTCGGCCAACGAGGACAAGCTGATCGACCGTCTGGACGGTGACCCGGCGCTGCAGGCCGACGTGCTGCACTCGGTCGCCCAGGTCTGGGACCGTTTCGGGGACGTGGGACGCGTCGTCGAGATCCACGGCAAGCGCGCGACGCTGCTCGACGGGCACGGAGCCTCGTCCGAAGAGATCGCCTCGGCGTTGCTCGAGCAGGGCCAGGCGCTGGCGGTGGTGGGTCGGCTCGAGGGCATACCGCCGCTGCTCGACCGGGTGCGCGAGGTGACACCCATCGAGCAGATGCCCGATGGGCTGCGCGACCGCTACGAGTTCCTGCGCGGTTGGTTGGCGCTGAACGTCGGTGACCGCCGGGTCGCGCAGGCCCATTTCACCCGTGCGCTCGAGGCGGCACGCCGCAGTGGCGACGTCGCCTCGCAGGTGCGCGCGCTCTATGGGCGCAGCGCGGCCGAGACCTTCGTCAACCGGATCGCGCCCGACCGCGACCGCGTGGCCGCGTTGCGCGACCATCGCGAGGCCGTGAGGCTGCTCGAGGGGTCATCGCTCGACCGCTTGCAGCGTTACGACCAGATGGGCCAACTGCTCGGCAACCTGTTCTGGCTCGGCGAGTGGCGTGAGGGGTGGCCGCTGTTGCGCGCGCAGATGGTCGAGGCGGACGCGCTGTTCGGAGAGTTCGCCGACGCGTCTGCCGCGCTGCAGTTCCTCCATACGGCTTATCTTTGGCGGCTCGGGCGGGCGCAAGAGGCGCTCGACTGGTCGGCAGCACGCGAGAGGCATCGCCGCGGCCACACCGACAGTGGATCAGGGCAGGGGCCGCAGTCATCGCGCGAGGCAGCGATGGAGTCGCGTCTCTGGATGGCGCTCGGCAGGCCGGACGAGGCCCGCGCGCCGCTCCAGCGTTGGCGCCGATCCGTCGTCGAGGGCCCTGCGCTGAACGACCTGCTGCGCATCGGGGTCGCCGAACTCGAGTGGGCGCAGCTCTTCGCCGGACCCGACGAGGTGCTCGGGCCCCTTTCCCAGCATCCCTGGTCCTCGCTTGCCGGGGACCACGACAGCGAATGGCCGTTGTACCCGGTATGGCATCGGGGCCTCGCCCTCGAGCGGAAAGGGGACCGCGCGAGCGCCGTACCGCTGTTGGAGGCGGCGGTCCGCAAGGCGCAAGAGGTCTTCGGCGTCGGACACCCGCGGGTCGCACTCGTCCGGATGTCCCTGGTTTTTGTCAAATGGCGCGGCGGCCGGGCTGAAGACCGGGCGGGGCGCGCGAGCCTCGTGGAGCAGATGGCTGGGGTGGCCGCCGACCTCGAGCGAGCCATGCCGCCCGATGCACCGGCGTTGCGCGAAGCGGCCGTCTTTTTGGCGCATCTTCGTGGCGCGCCCGCCACAGAAGACGACTTGAAACGCTGGAGGAACCCTCAAGCCACCTTTTTCCCCTAAAAATCCCCCATCCGGCGGAGCGCCCATGTCCGGTTCTGGCTGGGCAGTCCGTATCCTAGAGTGTTGATTGACTAAATCCGTGATTACGGTCACATCAAAACTTAGGAGACGCTCACATGGCCACCCGCAACACCGCTTCCCGCATCGCCACCGTCGCCGCCGTCGCGGTCGCTTCCATGGGTGCGTCCCTCGCGAATGCCGCCCCCTCGGGTAACCCGACCGCGCGCAGCGGTTCGGTCCTCGTCTTCGTGTTCGGTGGCAGCGCCTTCACCTTCAGCGTGCCGTTCTCGTTCTCGCCCATCATGCAGCAGGGTGGCATGGGCTGACCCACGGCCTTATCGCCCGGCCTGCCGCCGTCTCCGGCGGGCCGGGCGGTCATCCGGTATCCTCTGTCTGTCGGTACGTCCTGACAAGCGGAGGCCCTCCGAGAAGATGACGACCCCAGAGACCCCGCCAGCACCCCCCGCAAGCCCGCGTCCGACCGATCGGTCCGACACCGTCCTGGCGACCATCGCGGCGCGCCGCTCCACCAAGAAGTTCGCTGAGCAGTCGCCGACGCGCGCCCAGCTCGAAGCCTTGCTTCATTCGGCTGCGTGCGCCCCCGACCACGGCAAACTCGCTCCCTGGCGTTTCACCATCCTGCAAGGACCGTCGCGGGGGCTGTTCGCCGACGCGCTCGCCGAGTCGTTGCGGCAACGGATGCCCGAGGTGGCCGAAGAGGCTGTGCTGCGCGAGCGCGAGAAGGCGTTCCGGTCCCCGGTGCTGGTGGTGGTGTCGGCCCATGCGGAGCCGCACCCCAAAGTCCCCGAGGTCGAGCAGTGGGTCGCGGTCGGTGCTGCGGTGCAGAACCTGTGGCTGGCGGCGGTCGCGATGGGTCTCGGTGCCGCCTGGAAGACCGGCAATGCCGCCTACGATCCCGTCGTGAAGCGCGCGCTCGGCATCGCCGAGGCCGACGCCATCATCGGTTTCCTGCATGTCGGCTCGCCGGTCGCGAGCGCCCCGCCGCGCGAGATCGAGTTCGACAGCCGCACACGCTGGCTGTAGCCACGCGCACGCGACATCACTGCAGCGGCGTCGCGCTCACGATGATCCCGTTCTCGTCGGCGTACAGCCACTCGCCCGGGCGGAAGGTGACGCCGGCGAAGGTCACGGCCACCTCGAGTTCGCCGATGCCCTGCTGCCGCGGCCGGGTCGGGCAGGCCGCGAGCGCACGGACCGCCACCGGCATGTCGCGCAGGTTCTCGACGTCGCGGGCTGCGCCGTGCACGACGATGCCCGCCCAGCCGTGCTGCAGCAGCAGCGCGCCGAGCTTGTCGCCGACCAGCGCGTGGCGCAGCGAGCCGCCGCCGTCGACCACCATCACCCGACCCTCGCCTGCGGTCGACAGCGTCTGCCGAAGCAGAAGGTTGTCTTCGTGGCAACGCAACGTGGCGATGCGGCCATGGAACGCGCGCAGGCCGCCGAAGTCGCGGAACACCGGTTCGACGGTGCGTGCAAGCGCAGGGTGGTCGTCGGAGAGGTCGCAGATGCTGCGGATCATGGCGGCTGCCTCGGGTTCTGTGGTATCCAGTCGCCCTGATTATGCGCCGAGGCGCGCGGGGGAACGACGATGATCCTGATCACGGGCGCGACCGGCCGTACGGGCGGCGAGGCCGCGCGCGATTTGGCGGCGCGCGTCATGGGCCGTCCCGCGACCACGTTGGCGCAGTTCATCCGCGATCACCGTGCCGTCTTCACGCCCTGAGGCCGTCGGCCTGCTGCTGCGCGCCACGCGCTTCGCTGCCTGGAAGCACCGCGACCAGCGCCGCAAGGGTCAGCGCGCCGAGCCGTACATCAACCATCCGCTCGAGCTCGCGCATGTGTTGTGGTTCGAGGGCGGGGTGCGTGACGAGGTGACGCTCGCCGCGGCGCTGTTGCACGATACCCTCGAGGATACCCAGACCTCCGTCCAGGAACTGCAGGGCGAGTTCGGCGAGGAGATCGCTTCGATCGTGCTGGAGGTGAGCGACGAGCCGTCGCTCCACTGGCGCGTCCGCAAGAAGCTGCAGGTCACGCGCGCGAAGATCGCGACGCCGCGTGCGCGGCTCGTCAAGCTCGCCGACAAGATCTGCAACCTGCGTTCCATGATCTCGAGCCCGCCGCAGCGCTGGTCCATCGAGCGCCGCCGCGCCTATTTCGACTGGGCGCGCGAGGTGGTCGACCAGTTGCGCGGCACGAATCCGTTGCTCGAAGAGCGTTTCGACCATGTCTTCCGGCAGCGGCCGTAGCGGTGGCCTGCTGGTATCCGAGGCGGCTTCGCTCCCTTTGGCGAGCGATCCGCCCAAGGGGTTGGCGCACTCTGCCCGACAAGGTATATCGTGTCGAAGGCATTCCATCACCGCCGTCCGTCTCATCCCATATCCAATGCCAAGGGGGGCATTTCATGGCGACATCACTGTCGAACGCATCGCAGGTCGCGCTGTCCACCCGGTTTGCAGCGGTGCGTCTATCGGTGCTAGCACTCGCGATGCTGTCCGTGGCCGCGACCGTGGCGGGCACCGCGCCCCTCAAGGAAGGCGGTCGTGCGCTCGGCGCCCGTATCGCGCCGCCGCCCAGCCAGTTGATCGTCCGGTTCCGTGACGAGCAGGCACGGGGGGAGCGGACGGCGATGACCGTGCCGCGGGTCGACGGTCTGTCGAAGACCGGCGGGACTCACCTGTTGTACCGCCGACCCATGGTCGAGCTCGCCCATGTGTTCCGTTTCGCCGAGCCCGTCACCCAGGCTGAGGCTGAGGTCGTCGCGGCGCGCCTGCGCCGCGATCCCGGGATCGCCGAAGTCGAGATCGACGATTACCTCTTCCCGTTGTTCGAGCCGAACGACGGTTCCTACATCAATACCACGGTCGAGCGCATGTGGCATCTCAAGAGCCCCACGACGGTCCGGGCGGGCGGCGCCAACCTGCCGACGGCTTGGGACGTCACACGTGGCAGCGGCGTGGTGGTCGCGGTGATCGATACCGGCATCTTCAACCACGACGACCTCGAACCGAACATCCTTCGCGGCTACGACTTCGTCGGCGCCGATTCAGCGGCGAACGGCGGCGGCTTCCTGGTCGCCAACGATGGCGACGGTCGCGATGCCGATCCGTCGGATCCGGGCGATTGGGTCACGCAGGACGACAAGGCCAAGCCGGTGTTCGCCAACTGCGATGTCGTCAACAGTTCGTGGCATGGCACGCATGTCGCTGGCACGGTGGCCGCTCTCGGCAACAACGGCGTCGGCAGCGTCGGCGTCGCCTTCGAGTCCAAGGTGTTGGCGGTGCGTGCGCTCGGCAAGTGTTTCGGTTACGGCGCCGACATCAGCGATGCGATCTGGTGGGCGGCGGGCGCCGTGCAGCCGGCCACTTCGCAGGCGATCGGGCTGCCGACCAATCCCAATCCGGCCAAAGTCATCAACCTGAGCTTGGGCTCGACGAGCGGCTCCTGTGCCACCAGCCGGCAGAACGCGATCAATGCCGCGCGTGCCGCGGGTGCCGTGGTCGTGGCTGCAGCCGGCAACGACGGTCAGGTGACCATCAGCTCTCCCGCCAACTGCCAGGGCGTGATCGCGGTGACGGCGCATACCGTCGAAGGCGACAACGCCAGTTACGCCAACGTCGGGCCGGGCACCGCGATAAGCGCCCCGGGTGGCGGCAGCTGCACGTTTGCGGGGCTCAACTGCCTGCCGCACGGCAGCGATGGCGCGCCCGGGACGCTCTACCGCTTCGTGTTCTCCACCACCAGCGATGGCACGCAGGGGCCGGGCACGGGCCGAAATCTCTTCATCGGCAAGGCCGGAACCAGCATGGCGACGCCACATGTATCGGGCGTCGCTGCGCTGCTGTTCGCACGCATGCCGACGCTCAAGCCGGACACGGTCAAGAACATCCTCACCGCCTCGGCGCGCCCGTTCCCGTCCAGGACCTACTGCGCCGGCGTCAGCGACGGGCGCTGCGGTGCGGGCATGCTCGATGCAAAGCGCGCGGTGGAGCGGCTTGCCGATCTCACGCCCACGGTCACGGCCGCAGCGCCCGCGGCGATCGTGCGCAATGGCGCGGCGGTGACGCTCTCGGCGACGGCTACGACGAGGCCCGCCGGGCTGCAATCGCTCGCCTACACTTGGCAGCAGATCAGCGGGCCGACTGTGACCCTCTCGAACGCGACCACGCTGCAGCCCTCGTTCACCGCGCCCTCGCCGGGCGGCGCACTGAGCTTCCGCTTCACGGCAAGCGATGCGGATGGGCTTGCGGCCTCGATGGCGGTCAACCTGCGCGCCAACGGTCTGCCGACGGTGGGGACGCTGACACCGCTTTCCGCGACCACCGGCAATCCGGTGTCGTTCCGCGTCACCGGCACGGACCCTGAGGGCGATCCCATCACGTATGCCGCGACGGGCCTGCCGTCGGGCGCGACCTTGAGTGCGGCGGGCGAGTTCTCTTGGCCGGCGGCGACACCGGCGGGCACTTACACGATCTCGATCACGCCGAGTGACGGTTTCGAGACAGGCGCCGTGTCGTCCGTCACCGTGACCGTGAACGACCCGCCGCGCGGCGGCGGCGGGTCGATGGACTTGCTCGCTCTTGCGCTGCTGGGCCTATGGGGCGCGGTGAGGGTGCGTCAGCGGGCCTTGATCGTCGTCAGGACGCGCCGCTGACGGACAGCCGAGGACCCGCGGGCTCCGTCGCCGCCGAGGCGCCTCAATCCTCGATCAGGAACGAGCGGAGCTGCTCGCTGCGGCTCGGATGGCGCAGCTTGCGCAGTGCCTTGGCCTCGATCTGGCGGATGCGCTCGCGGGTCACGTCGAACTGCTTGCCGACCTCTTCGAGGGTGTGGTCGGTGCTGAGGTCGATGCCGAAGCGCATGCGCAGCACCTTGGCCTCGCGCGGGGTGAGCTGCGCGAGCACGGCGTGCGTGGTCTCGCGGAGCGATTCCGCGGTGGCCTGGTCGATCGGCGAGGCCACCGAGGTGTCCTCGATGAAGTCGCCGAGGTGCGAATCCTCGTCGTCGCCGATCGGCGTCTCCATGGAGATCGGTTCCTTGGCGATCTTGAGCACCTTGCGGACCTTGTCCTCGGGCATCTCCATGCGCGCGGCGAGCTCCTCGGGGGTCGGCTCGCGGCCCATCTCCTGCAGCATCTGCCGCGAGATGCGGTTCAGCTTGTTGATGGTCTCGATCATGTGGACCGGGATGCGGATGGTGCGCGCCTGGTCGGCGATCGAGCGCGTGATGGCCTGGCGGATCCACCAGGTCGCGTAGGTGGAGAACTTGTAGCCGCGGCGGTACTCGAACTTGTCCACGGCCTTCATGAGGCCGATGTTGCCTTCCTGGATGAGGTCGAGGAACTGCAGGCCGCGGTTGGTGTATTTCTTGGCGATGGAGATCACGAGGCGCAGGTTGGCCTCGACCATCTCTTTCTTGGCGCGGCGCGCCTTGGCTTCGCCGATCGAGACCTCGCGGTTGATGTCCTTGATGTCGGGGATCGAGAGGCGATGGCGCTGCTCGATGGCGACCAGCTGCTCCTGCCGGCGGCAGATCTCGCCCTCGAGCTTGCCGATCGCGACCGACCATTTCTTGCCGGACTTGGCGTGCCGGGCGACCCAGCGCGCGTCGGTCTCGTTGCGCGGGAAGCTCGAGATGAACTCCTTGCGCGGCATCCCGGCGTCGCGCACGGCGATCTGCATGATCTCCTTCTCGAGCTGGCGGATCTCGAAGACATGCGAGCGCAGGTGGTTGATGAGCGCCTCGAACATGCGCGGCGCGAGCTTCAGTTCCATGAACTCGCCGGCGAGCTTCTTGCGCAGCTTCTGGGTCTTGGGGTCGGCGAGGCCGGTCTTGGCGATCGCGTTCAGCAGTTGGCCGTGGAGCTTGGTCAACGACGCGAAGCGCTGCGCGGCCTCGACCGGATCGGGGCCGGTGTCGACGCCTTCCTCTTCATCGCCGTCATCGGCCTCTTCGGCGGCAGGCGCCGCTTCGACCTTGGTGGGGTTCTGCGGCTGCGCGATGACATCCGGGGCGTTCGGGTCGATGAAGCCGACGATCACGTCGGCCAAGCGGCCGGTGCCGTCCTTGATGGGTTCGTAGGCCTTGAAGAGGTAGTCGTAGGTGGGCAGGTACAGCGAGACCTGGTTGCGCACCGCCTCGAGACCCTCCTCGATGCGCTTGGCGATGCTGATCTCGCCTTCGCGCGTGAGGAGCTCCACCGTGCCCATCTCGCGCATGTACATGCGCACGGGGTCGGTGGTGCGACCGAGCTCGGCGTCGATCGCGGCGAGCGCCGCCGCGGCCTCTTCGATGGCCTCTTCGTCGGAGGAGGCGTTGGTCTCGGGCGCGAGCAGGGCGTCGCTCTCGGGCGCCTTCTCGTAGAGGGGGATGCCCATGTCCTGCAGCGTGTTGCCGATCTCCTCGATCTGGTCGGGGTCGACCATCTCGGTGGGGAGGTAATCGTTCATCTGCGAGTAGGTGAGGTAGCCCTGCTCCTTGCCGAGCGCGATCAGCTGCTTGAGCTGCGACTGACGTTCCTCCGGGAGCGCGGCAGGGCGGCGCTCGGGCATCGCGATGATCTTGCTGCCCTCGCCGCCGCCGGACTTGGACTTGCCCTTGCCCTTGGCGGCCTTGTCCGGTGCGCCGGTCGAGGCGGCGCCGGCAACGGCTTCGGGGGCCGTGGCCATGGGGGCCGCCTTGGCGGCGGCGGGAGGCGCGACGATCGGGGCCTTCGCGGCCGGTGTCTTGGCTGCGGCGGGCTGGGCCGCAGCAGGCTTCGGGGCGGCCTTCGCGGGGGCGACCGGCTTGGCGGGGGTCTTCGCGGCGACCTTGGGGGCCGCTTTCGACGCGTTCTGGGCGTCCTTCGGCGCCACGGCCTTGGGTGCCGGCTTCGCGGCCGGTTTGGCGGCAGGCTTGGCCGTGACCTTGGCGGCCGGCTTGACGGCAGCCTTGGCGGCGACCGGCTTGGCAGCGGTCTTCACGGGCGCTTTCGTCGTCGTTTTGGCGGCAGGCTTGGCTGCGGCGCCCTTGGCGGCTTTCGCGTGGGTCGCCGGCTTGGGGGCAGACTTCGGGGACGACTTCGGAGCCGAACGGGAGGCCGGAGTTTTCGCGGCGACGGGCTTCTGTTTCTTGGCCATGATTCCTCGGCCCGGGGCAGCGGCCGGGCGAACGCTCAGGGAGGTCGGTGGGATCGGCGGTGGGGTCGAACGGAACCGGTAATATTACCGCAAAACCGGGCTCTCAAGTAGCCGGTTTACGGCCTTTTTGACCGGCCAGCAGCGCGGTGAGTTCTGCGCGTTCGTCGGCGCCGAGTGCGCCGTCGCGCTCCCGTTCCAGGAGGGCATCGAAGCGCCGGCGGGCGCCCTCGTCGCGCATGCGTTCGAGGGCCGTCTGCAGTTCGCGCAGCGCCGGTCCCTCACCCGCCACCAGGGACTCGGTCGCCGCCAACCGGGCGAGCCGCTCCGCCTCCGGGCGGTCACGCCAGCGCTCCAGCAACTGGGCGGTGGTCGAGATCGGGTCCGATCGCAGTTCGGCCACCAAGGCCCGCAGGATGTCGGCCCCGGGCTCGTCCAGCCCCTGCAGCGCTGCGAGGTGCGACGGGCCGAGCTCCGTGGCGATACGAGGGTGGTGCACGAGGCCCTGCACGGCTTGACGCATGAGTCCGCCGCGACCGGCGCTCTGGCCGGTACGGCCGGAGACGCCGCTCGCGCCGCCGCGCTCGCCGCCCGGGGCGTGGCCCGCGCGGCCGCCGGACCCGAAGCCGCCCGGGGCGCCTCCCGCACCTTCGCCGCCCGCAGCGCCCCACAGGGCGTTGAGGCGCGTGGCCGGCAGGCGGATGGCTTCGGCGAGGCGCTCGACCAGCAGTTCGCGATAGACGCCCTCAGGCACCTTGGCGACCAAGGGCCGTGCGAGCTCCGCGAAACGCGCACGGCCGTCGGCGTGGGCGAGGTCGACCTGCGCGGCGAGCTCCTGCACCAGGTATTCGGACAAGGGCAGGGCGCCCTCGAGCCGCGCCTCGAAGGCCGCACGGCCCTCGGCGCCCACCAAAGAATCCGGATCCTCGCCGTCGGGCAGGAACAGGAACTTGAGCTGCCGGCCCTCGCGCGCCTCGGGCAGCGCGTTGTTGAGCGCGCGCCAGGCCGCGGCGCGTCCTGCGCGGTCGCCGTCGAAGGCGAACACCATCTCCGGCACGAGGCGGAACGCGCGCTTCAGGTGCTCGGGCGTGGTCGCGGTGCCGAGCGTGGCGACGGCGTAGGTGACCCCCGCCTGGTGCAGGCGCACCACGTCCATGTAGCCCTCGACCACCAGCAGCCGCTTGAGCGGCGCCCGCGATTGACGGACTTCGTAGAGTCCGTAGAGCTCGCGGCCCTTGTGGAACAGCGTCGTCTCCGGCGAATTCAGGTATTTCGGCTCGCCCTGGTCGATGATGCGGCCGCCGAAGGCGATCACCCGGCCGCGCGCATCGCGGATCGGGAACATCAGCCGGTCGCGGAAGCGGTCGTAGTGACGCTCGCCGCCGCTGCCTGCGCCGCCTTCACGCTCGATGACGAGGCCGCAGGCGGCGAGCGCTTCGGTCTGCGCCTGGCCCGCGCCGCCGCCGAACTTGCGCAGCACGTCGTTCCAAGAGTCCGCGGCGTAGCCCACCATGAAGCGTTCGAGCGTCTCCGGCGAGAGTCCGCGTCGCTCGCGCGCATAGCGCGAGGCACGCGCGTCGGCGCGCAGCAGGCCTTGCCAGTGTGCGGCCACCTTGCCCATCACCGCCACGAGGTCGGCTTCGCCGCGGCTGCGTCCGTCGTCGGGACGGGCCTCGCGCGGGATCTCGACGCCGGCGCGCGCGGCGAGCTCCTCGACCGCCTCGGGGAAGCTCAGCCGGTCGTGGTTCATCAGGAAGCCGAGCGCCGTACCGTGCGCGCTGCAGCCGAAGCAGTGGTAGAACTGCTTGTCGGGGCTCACCCAGAACGATGGCGTCTTCTCGCCGTGGAAGGGGCAGCAGGCTTTGTATTCGCGGCCGGATTTCTTGAGCTGGACGCGGCTGCCGATCAGCTCGACGATGTCGGTGCGCGCGACGAGGTCGTCGATGAAGGCCTGTGGGATGCGCCCGCTCATGGGCGACGAGGATAACCGCCGGCCGTCAGGCCGTGGCGAGCTTCGACTTGATGAGGGCGCTCACGGCGCCCATGTCGGCGCGGCCGGCGGCGCGGGCCTTCACGAGCGCCATGACCTTGCCCATGTCCTTGACGGAGGCGGCGCCGCTCTCGGTGATGGCGGCGGTGACGAGCCCCTCGAGTTCGGCGGGGGAGAGCTGCTCAGGCAGGTAGCCCTGCAGCAGGGCGATCTCGACGGCTTCCTTGGCGGCGAGGTCGGCGCGACCGCCGGCCTCGAACTGCGCGATGGCCTCGCGCCGCTGCTTGATCATCTTCTCGAGGACGGCCGTGACCTGGGCGTCGTCGAGGGTGATGCGCTCGTCCACCTCGCGCTGCTTGATGGCGGCCTGCAGCATGCGGATGTGGCCGAGGCGCTCCTTGTCGCCGGAGCGCATCGCGGCCTTCATGTCCTCGGTGATGCGCTCCTTGAGCGTCATCGTGCGTCCCCGCCGCGGATGCGGTTCAGCGCGCGCGCGCGATGCGCGGGCCCGAACGCTTGACGGCGCGCTTCACGGCGGCGGCCTTCTTGCGCTTACGTTCCTGCGTCGGCTTCTCGTAGAATTCCCGGCGTCGCAGCTCGGTCAACACGCCGGCCTTTTCGCAGGCGCGCTTGAAGCGCCGCAGCGCGGCGTCGAAATATTCATTCTCGCGGACACGAACGCTCGGCATCTGAAACCTCAAGTCCTTGATCGGAAAGGGAAATCGACCTGACTCCCCCAAGGCCCTGCTTGGGCAGGGGCGGGGATTCTAATGATCCCCGCTCCAAAAGGCAAAACCTCCCTACTCTCCCATGCGCGTCCTTGCCCTCGAATCCTCCTGCGACGAGTCTGCCGTCGCCGTCCTCGACGACCGTCGGGGCTTGCTCGCGCACGTGCTGCACACCCAGGTCGAGGTGCACCAGGCCTATGGGGGCGTGGTACCGGAACTCGCCTCGCGTGACCACGTCCGTCGGCTCCTGCCCTTGGTCGAGCGCGCGCTCGCCGAGGCCGGCACCGACCCTGCCGGCATCGACGGCGTGGCCTACACCGCGGGCCCCGGCCTGATCGGCGCGCTGCTGGCGGGCACCGCCCTCGCGCGATCGCTGGCGATGGCCTGGGGCGTGCCGACGATCGGGGTCCACCATCTGGAGGGGCATCTGCTGGCGCCGTTGCTCGAACCCGACCCGCCGGCCTTCCCGCATCTCGCGTTGCTGGTCTCGGGCGGCCACACGATGCTGATCGAGGCCCGCGGGCTCGGCGACTACCACTTGCTCGGCGAGACCCGGGACGACGCGGCAGGCGAGGCCTTC
Source organism: Steroidobacteraceae bacterium (assembly GCA_044339635.1). Taxonomy (GTDB): domain Bacteria; phylum Pseudomonadota; class Gammaproteobacteria; order Steroidobacterales; family Steroidobacteraceae; genus UBA964. Next base: position 112,663 of record JBIIVD010000001.1, read on the forward strand.
GACAAGAGCGCCAAGCTGCTCGGCCTGCCGTATCCCGGCGGTCCGCATCTGGCGCGGCTCGCCGAGCGGGGGCGCCCGGGCCGCCTCGTGTTCCCGCGGCCGATGCT
>JBIIVD010000018.1:0-44320 GCA_044339635.1 Steroidobacteraceae bacterium
ACGCGCCCGTGGCCCTCGCAGGCCGGGCAGGGATCGCAGAGCAGGCGTTCGAGGCTGTCGCGGGTGCGCTTGCGGGTCATCTCGACGAGCCCGAGCGGCGAGATCGGTGCCAAGGTGGTCTGCGCGTGGTCGCCGGCGAGCCCCTGGCGCAGCTCGGCCAGCACGCGCTCGCGGTGCGCCTCGTCGCGCATGTCGATGAAGTCGATGATGATGATCCCGCCCAGGTTGCGCAGCCGCAGTTGCCGCGCGATCGCCACCGCCGCCTCGAGGTTGGTGCGGAAGATCGTGTCCTCGAGGTTGCGGTGGCCGACGAACCCGCCGGTGTTCACGTCGATGGTGGTCATCGCCTCGGTCTGGTCGATGACGAGATACCCGCCGGACTTGAGCGACACCTGCCGCTCGAGGGCGCGGTTGATCTCTTCTTCGATGCCATGCAGGTCGAAGATCGGCCGCGCCGCGCCGTGCAGCTCGAGCCGCGGGGCATGGTCCGGCAGGAAATCGCGGACGAACTGCTGCAGTTGCGCGAGCTCCGCCGCATCGTCGACCAGCACCCGCTCGACGCCGCGCGCGAGCTCATCGCGCAGCACGCGACGCGCGAGCGGCAGATCCTCGTGCACCAGCGCGCCGGGCGCGACGGCCAGATGGCGTTCGCGCACCTGCACCCAGAGCCGCTCGAGGTAATCGAGATCCGCCGCGAGCCGTGCCGCATCGACGCCCTCCGCGGCGGTGCGCACGATGAAGCCGCCCGGATGCCCCTCGGCCACCAAGCCCTGCATCACCTCGCGCAGCCGCTGACGCTCGCCCTCGTCCTCGATGCGTGCGGAGATGCCGAGGCCGCGGCCGCGCGGCATGAACACGAGATAGCGCGAGGGCAGCGTGATGAAGGTCGTGAGCCGCGCGCCCTTGGCACCCATCGGATCTTTGACCACCTGCACCAAGAGGTCGTCTCCGGGGTTCACGAGGCGGCGGATGTCGACCTCGTCCGCCGCCTGCGCCGAGCCCGCACCCGCCGCCGCGGACGGACCACCGGCGCTGCCCTCGGCGGCGACCCGCTGCGCATCGAGCCGGGCATCGCTGCCCGCGATGTCGTGCGCATGCAGGAAGGCGGTGCGCGCCAGACCGACCTCGACGAACGCCGCCTGCATGCCGGGCAGCACCCGCGTGACGCGGCCCTTGTAGAGGTTGCCGACGAAGCCGCGACGGCTCGCACGTTCGATGCAGATCTCCTGCAGCACGCCGCCCTCGAGCAAGGCAGCCCGGGTCTCGCGCGGCGCGATGTTGACGAAGATCTCGACGCTCATGCCATGACTCCTGCGCTCGCACCGGCGGCGGCGCCCGATGGCCCTGCCGGCAGGCCCGCGGCCTGCAGCAACGCGGCGGTCTCGGCGAGCGGCAATCCCACCACGCCCGAGAAACTGCCGGCGATGGACTCGACGAACACCGCACCGAGCCCCTGGATGGCGTAACCGCCCGCCTTGTCCTGCGGCTCACCGCTCGCCCAGTAGGCCGCGGCCTCGGCCGGCGTGATGCGGCGGAAACGCACGCGGGTGCGCGACAGGGCGGTCGCCGCAGGCGGCGCCGCGACGGCGCCGTCGTCGGGCAGCAGGAGCGCGACCGCCGAGAACACTTCGTGCTCGCGACCCGAGAGCCGCGCCAGCATCGCCGCCAGCGCCGCCGCATCCTGCGGCTTGCCGAGCACCAGGCCGTCGATCGCGACCGTGGTGTCGGCGCCGAGCACGGGCAACGCGGCCGCGCCGTCCGCCGCGCGCGCGGCACGCACCGCCTGCGCTTTCTCGCGCGCCAGTCGCAGCACGTAGTCGCCGGGCGCCTCATCCGGCCGCGCCGACTCGTCGAGGTCGGCGGGCTGGATGCAGTGCGGCACGGCGATCTGGCGCAGCAGGTCGCTGCGCCGCGGCGATGCGGAGGCGAGGCACAGCAGCGGTGCGGATCGGTCAGTCACGATGATAGGGATGGCCGAGCAGCAGGCTCTGCGCTCGATAGAGCTGCTCCACGAGCAGCACACGCGCCAGTCCATGCGGCAGGGTGAGCTTCGAAAGCGACCAGGTCTCCGCCGCGCGAGCGCGGACATCGGGCGCATGGCCATCCGGTCCGCCGATGAGCAACGCGACATCGGGTGTCCCGGCGGCGAGCGCCTCGAGGCGCGTGGCGAGCTCCCGGGTGGCGAGTGTCTTGCCCGTCTCATCGAGCAGCACCACCCGCTCGCGATCGCGCAAGGCGTCGAGCACCCGTTCGCCTTCACGCCGCACGGCATCGGCGGCGCCCCGGGTGCCGCGGGTCGCGGCCTCGAGGGCGACCAGTTCGAGGCGCCAAGGCGGGCGGATGCGACGCAGGTATTCTTGGGTGGCGGTGTCCACCCAGGCGGGCTGTCGGGCGCCGACGGCGAGGATCCGAAGGCGCATGCTGCGCCCCGTCCGAGGCCTCAGCCGCCCTGGGGCGGCCGACGCCGCGCCGCCGGAGCGCGCGAGCGGCCCGGACCGCCCGGTTTGCGTGCCGAGGCCGGCTTGCCGCCCGGCTGGCCGCCCGGCTTGCGCGCTGTCTTGGCAGCGCCCGCGCGCGGGCCGCGCTTGGACTTGGCTGCGCCTGCCTTGGACGTGCCCGCGGGCTTCGCGTCGACCGCGGCCTGCACCGGTGTCCAGAGCTGCTCGAGCTGATAGAACTCGCGGGTGCGCGGCAGCATCACGTGCACCATCACGTCCGGCAGGTCGACCAGCACCCACTCGCCCTGCTCTTCACCCTCGACGCCGAGCGGACGCTGCCCGGAGGCCTTGGCCATCTGCACCACGCGGTCGGCGACCGCGCGCAGGTGGCGGTCGGACGTGCCGCTCGCGATGACCATGAAATCGGCGACGTCGTTGGCGCCGCGCACGTCGATGACGCGGACATCCACCGCCTTCATGTCGGCCAAGGCCGCTTCCGCGACGGCGAGCGCCGGCGGCAGCCCGGCAGGAGGACGGCGACGGGCGGCGGGACGGGGACGGCTGGTCATGGTGAGGGATGGGACTCCGTGTCGGAAAAAGGGCTGCGAGAAGCCGTTGCAGCATAGCACCCCGTCTCGCGGATGATGGTGCGCACCGGCTCGGGCACGAGGAACCGCGGATCACGCCCGGAGGTGATGATGTCCCGCAGCCCGGTCGAGGAGATCTCGAGCTGCGTGACCGCATGGACATAGATCCGGCCGGCGACGCTCGCATGGAGATCCGCGGCCGATGTCGTGCCGCGCAGGTCGAGCAGTTCGCGCAGCGGTCCGGGTCCCGGACGCTCCCAGCCCGGACGGTGCGCGACGACGAGGTGGGCGAGCGCGAGGATGTCGGGCCATCGCCGCCATCCCGTGAAACCGAGGAAGGCGTCCATGCCGAGCACCAGACAGAGCGGTCGTCCGGGATGTTCTTGGCGCAGTCCCTCGAGCGTATCGACCGAGTACGACACGCCGTCGCGGCGCACTTCGCGGTCATCGACCACGAACCCGGGCTGTCCTGCGACGGCCGCCCGCACCATCTGAAGGCGCAGTGCCGCGGGCGCGAGCGGCGGCTCACGGTGACCGGGGTTGCCGACCGGGATCCAGCGCAGTTCCGCGAGCGACAAAAGCTGCAGCAGCTCGAACCCGGTGCGCAGGTGCCCGAGATGGATCGGGTCGAAGGTGCCGCCGAAGATGCCGATCGGCGCGCCCTGCAGGGTGGGATCGCTCATCGGTCGATCATCTGAGGGGCCGCAGGCCGCAGGCCTCGGCGCAGAGCAGCACGAGCTCGTCCCAGGGATCGCCCGCGAGGCGGCCCTTGATCATGCGGTCGGCGCGCAAGGCACGCGATGCGAGGCGCGCATACGGCAGGCGCGCCGCGCGCGGACGGGCGCGCTCGAGCGCGGCGAGCCGCGGCGGTGGCGGACGCGGCCCCGGCCGGCGCGACGGATCGTCGCCACGGCGCAGCGCCCACATCTCGCGCAGTTCGCGGACCACCGACCACAGCACGAGCGTGGCCTCGACCCCCTCGCCGCGAAGGCCGCCGAGGATGCGCTGGGCGCGCGCCGCATCGCCGGCGAGCACCGCCTCGCCGAGGCCGAACACGTCGTAGCGCGCGCTCGGCGCGACGGCCTCGAGGATCGCCGCCGCATCGACCCGACCTGCGGGCAGCAGCAAGCGCAGCTTCTCGATCTCCTGTTGCGCCGCGAGCAGGTTGCCCTCGACGCGCGCAGCGAGCAGCGCCAGCGCATCAGCGGTCGGTTCGAGCCCCGCCCGGCGGCAACGCCCCTCGAGCCAAGCCTCGAGTTGCCGTGCGCCGATCTCGTAGACCGGCATGAACACGCCGCGCCCCTCGATGGCGGTCACCCACGCGGCCGACTGGGTGGCTTTCTCGAGCCGTGGCGTGATGACGAGCAGCAGCGTGTCCTCGCCCGCCGTCTCGACGAGGCGCGCGAGCGCCGCGCTGCCCTCCTTGCCGGCCTTGCCGTTGAAGCGGACCTCGAGCAGGCGGCGGTCGCCGAACAGGGACATCGACTGGCCGGCCGCGAGCAGGTCCGACCAGTCGTCGGCACGCTGCGGGAAGTGCACCTCGCGCTGCGAATAGCCGGCCTCACGCGCGGCGGCGCGAAGCGCGTCGGCGGCCTCGCCCACCAACAGGTCTTCGTCGCCGGCGAGCAGGTACGCGGGCGCGAGTCGGCCCTGACGCAGGTGGGTGGCGAGGTTGTCCGGGGTGAGCCGCATCGCTGGATTATCCGTGAGCCCCCGAGGCCACACCATGCGCCCTACACGATGCCATCCGGGATTGTTATAAGGTAACCCTGTTACGCTATAATATATCTGCACTACATCGACTCCCGGAGTCCTTGCCATGATCACCCAGAACCGTCATCGCCCCCTCCCTGCCCTCGCGCTCGCGGTCGCCCTGACGCTGCCCTCCGCGCAAGCCGCCGACCCCGCCGCGGATTCGCCGGCCGCGACGTCGGCCGATCTCTTGCAGGAGGTCCGCATCACCGCCACACCGCTGCGCCGCAGCGAATTGCAGACCGCGCAACCCGTGCTCGAGATGTCGGGTGACGAACTGCTGCGCCGGCGTGCGACGACCCTCGCCGACACGCTCGCCTCGGAACCCGGACTCTCGGCCACCTCGTTCGGTCCCATCGCGAGCCGACCGGTCATCCGCGGCCAGGGCGGCCTGCGCGTGCAGGTGGTCCAGGACGGCGCTGACGTGCTCGATGCGGCAGCGCTCTCCGAAGACCATGCCGTCACCCTCGACCCGCTGCTCGCCGATCGCATCGAGGTCGTGCGCGGCCCCGCGGCGCTGCTGTTCGGCAATGCGGCCTCGGCAGGCGCAGTCAATGTCGTGACGCGCCGTCTCCCGGTCGAACCGCTCACCAAGCCGTTCGCGGCCGCGCTCGAGATGCGCGGCGACAGCGCCGCCGACACCCGCGCGGTGAGCGCGCAGGCGACCGGCCGGCTCGGCGAGCACCTGCAGGTCCACGCAGACCTGCACGACAGCCGCAGCGACGAGCTGCGGATCCCGGGCTACGCCTGGTCGCAGTCAGCGCGCGACTACGCCGAAGAGGAGGGCGAGGAGGCCGACCTGTCGCGCGACCGGCTGGTCAACTCCGACGGCAGCGCCGACGGCGGCAGTCTCGGCATCGCCTGGATCGGCGAGCGTCAAAGATACGGTTTCTCGGTGAGCGAATACGGCTCCGAGTACGGTCTGCCCGGCCTCGGCCACGGCCACGGTCACGATGACCACCACGACGAAGAACACCACGACGAAGAACACCACAGCGAAGCGCCCGACGTGCGGCTCGACATGTCCCAGCGCCGCTACGACGCCGTGGCGGAGTGGTCGCCCTCTTCCGGTGCCGTCGATGCGCTGCGGCTGCGCGCCGCCCGCAATGACTACGAGCACGTCGAGATCGAGGGGGATGGCGAGGTCGGCACCCGCTACGCGCAGACCGGCGACGAGATCCGTCTCAGCGCCGACCATTCCGTGGGTGCTGGGCGCGGCGTGTTCGGCCTGCAAGTCCGCGAAATAGACTTCGATGCCGAGGGCGAGGAGGCCTTCCTGCCGCCTTCCGTGACCCGCAACACCGGTGTCTTTGCGTTCCAGGAACACCGCTTCGGCGACGTGACCCTCGAAGCAGGCGGCCGCTACGAGAAGCAGCGCATCCGCACGGCAGACCCTGACGAGATGCCGGACTACGAGGGCAGCGCGCTCAGCGGCTCGCTCGGCGCACTGTGGGCGCTGCGCCCGGATACGACGCTGGCGCTGCAGTTGGCGCGTACCGAGCGCCACCCGACGGCCACCGAGCTCTACGCAAGCGGCCCGCACCTCGCCGTGCGCCGCTACGAGATCGGCGATGCCGACCTCGGCACCGAACGTGGCCTCACCGCCGATCTCTCGCTGCGGTTCGGCGCCGAGGCCCGGCGCGGCGGCGGTGACGACGCAGGCTGGTACGGCACCGTGGGCGTCTTCGTCGGCGACTACGACCGCTACATCGTCGCGCAGCCGACCGGCGAGACCGAGGACGGGCTGCCGGTGGTCGAGTTCGAGTCGCGCAAAGCCCGCTTCACGGGCGGCGAGTTCGAGCTCGGCAACGCGGCGCTGCTGCAAGCGGGCGCCGGTGCGCTCGGCCTGCGTCTTTTCGGCGACCTCGTGCGCGCCCGCGACGGCGCCGGCGAGCCGCTGCCGCAGATCCCGCCGCTGCGCCTCGGTGCCGAGGCGTCGTACACGGTGTCGGGCCTGCGGCTCGGCGCCGAGGCGATCTGGCACGACCGTCAAGACCGCACCGCGCCCGAGGAGTGGGGCACGGACGGCTTCACGCTCGTGAACCTCGAGGCCTCGTGGCGGCGACCGATCGGCCAGGCCGGGCTCTTCGTCTTCCTGCGCGGCAGCAACCTGCTCGATGAGGAAGCGCGCCGCCACGCCTCGCCGCTGAAAGATTATGCTCCGTTGGCCGGCCGCGCCGTCTCGGGCGGTCTGCGACTCGAGTTCTGACCACGACCGCCCCATCCACCCGCTGCCCTGCCCCCGGAGGTCCGACCATGCCGCGCGCCATCGCCCCGACCCGCTCGCCCGCCGCCCCCGCGATCGCCGCCCCCACGATCGCCGCCCTCGCGATCGCCGTCGTCGCGACCGTCACCGGCGCCACCGTGCAGGCCGACGAGATGCACGACCACGGCAAGCACCACCATGGCAAGCACGTGCACGGCGAGGTGACCCTCAACGTGGCGATCGACGGGGGTACGCTCACCGTCGAGATCGAGACGCCGGCCGCGCAGGTGCTCGGCTTCGAGAAATCGCCGCGTGACGACGCCGAGCGCGCCGCCGTCGCTGCCGCCGACGCCGGGTTCCGCAGCGGCCGCGGCATGTTCGGTGTGCCGACCGCCGCGGGGTGCCGGCTCGCGGGTACCGACTTCACGCCGCCGAAGCTCGGCAGCGGGCATGCCGACTACCGGGCCCGATACCGCTTCGCCTGCTCGAACCCCGCAGCGCTCGTCTGGCTCGAGCCCTGGGTGCTGCGACGCCTGAAGGATGTCGAGAAGGTCGAGGCGAACATCGTCGGGCCGGGAGTCCAGCGTCAGGAGATCCTCCGCGAGCCCGACCGCCGCATCCCGCTGCGGTGACCGCTGCGGTGACCTGTTGCGGTAAAATATTGGGGTGATCGCACCCGCCACGTCCGCCGCTCCCGCCCCCGCCGAGCCCCTGTCGGACAACGCCGCCATCGAGGTGAGCGACCTCCTCTTCGCCTGGCCGCGCAAACCCCCGCTGCTCGACGTGCCCGCACTGCGCATCGCGCGCGGCGAACGCGTGTTCCTGCGCGGCCCGAGCGGCAGCGGCAAGAGCACGCTGCTGGGGCTCGTCGGCGGCGTGCTGGTGCCGCAGCGCGGCAGCGTGCGTCTGCTCGGCACCGACCTCGCGACGCTCTCTCCTGGCGCCCGCGACCGGTTCCGCGGTGAGCACCTGGGGTTCATCTTCCAGATGTTCAACCTCATCCCCTACCTCGGCGTGCTCGAGAACGTGCTGCTGCCGGCGCAGTTCTCGCCAGCCCGCGCCGCGCGGGCACAAGGCGGCGATCTCGAGGCCGAGGGACGGCGCCTGCTCGGCGCGCTCGGACTCGGCGCACCGGACCTGCTCGCGCGGCCCGTCACCGAACTCTCCATCGGCCAGCAGCAGCGCGTCGCCGCGGCGCGCGCGCTGCTCGGGCGCCCGGAGATCCTCGTCGCGGATGAGCCCACCTCGGCGCTCGATCACGATGCGCGCGGACAGTTCCTGCAGTTGCTGATGGACGAGTGCCGATCGCAGGGGACGACGCTGCTGTTCGTCAGCCACGACACCTCGCTCGGCCCCCTCTTCGACCGGGTGCTCTCGCTCGCCGAGCTCAACCGCGCGGCGGACCTGACCGGCGCCGAGGACAGCACCACGGGAGCCACGCCATGAACACGCTCACGCTGGCGCTGCGCTCGCTGCGCAACCGCCGCACTACGGCGCTGCTGACGCTCGCCGCCATCGCGGTGAGCGTGGCGCTGCTGCTCGGCGTCCAGAAGACGCGCATCGCCGCGCGCGAAGGGTTCGCCAACACGGTCTCGGGGGTCGACCTGATCGTCGGCGCGCGCTCGGGACAGCTCAACCTGCTGCTGTACTCGGTGTTCCGGGTCGGCGACGCCACCGCCAACGTGAGCTGGGAGACCTACCAGAAGGTCGCGCGCCGCAGCGACGTCGCCTGGACCATCCCGCTGTCGCTCGGCGACTCGCATCGCGGCTTCCGCGTGCTCGGCACCAACCTCGATTACTTCCGTCACTACCGCTTCGCGGGCGGGCGCGAGCTGCGCTTCGAGTCGGGCCAGCCCTTCGCCGACCTGTACGACACCGTGCTCGGCGCCGAGGTGGCCCGCCAGCTCGGCTACAAGCTGGGCGACCCCATCGTGATCTCGCACGGCCTCGGCAACGTGAGCTTCGCCGACCATGCCGACAAGCCCTTCCGGGTGGTCGGCATCCTCGCGCGCACCGGCACGCCGGTGGACCGCACCGTGCATGTGAGCCTCGAGGCGCTCACCGCCATCCACGTCGATTGGCAATCCGGCATGCGTGCGTTGCCGGGCGGCCGTGTCGACGCCGACGCCGCACGCGCCATGGACCTCACGCCCACCTCCATCACGGCCTTCATGGTCGGCATGGAGAACCGCGTGATGACCTTCGGACTGCAGCGCGCGGTCAACGATTACCGCCAGGAGGCGCTGCTCGCGATCATCCCCGGCGTGGCGCTCACGCAGCTCTGGAGCCTGGTCGGCATCGCCGACACGGCGCTCATGATCATCGCGGCGTTCGTGGTGCTGGCCGGGCTGCTCGGCATGCTCACCGCCATCCTCACCAGCCTCAACGAGCGGCGGCGCGAGATGGCGATCCTGCGCTCGGTCGGCGCGCGTCCGCGTCACGTGTTCACGCTGCTCATCACCGAGGCGGGGCTGCTCGCGACCGGCGGCGTGCTGGCCGGCGTCGCCCTCTGCTACGGACTCATCGCCGCCGCCCGACCCGTGCTGGAGCGCCGGTTCGGCATCTTCCTCGAACCAGGTGGCCTGACGGGGTACGATATGGCGCTGCTCGGCGCGATCATCCTCGCCGCGCTCCTGATGGGCGCGCTGCCCGCCTGGCGCGCCTACCGCAACACCCTCTCCGACGGCCTCACACTCCGGGTCTGACGCATGCACCACACCGCTCACCCCCGCGCCCGCTCCCGCGCCCCGCGCCCCGCAGCCCTCGTGCTGGCGTCGGCGTCTCTGCTGGTCGCTTCGCTGCTCGGCCACGCGGTCGCCCAAGCGGTCACCCCGCCGCCGGTCGGCACGCCCGCACCCGCCGCCAAACCCGCCAACAAGCCTTCGGTCAAGGTGCCCGCCGGCGCACCGCGCGAGATCGACTGGGACGAGCTGCTGCCGCAGGACGCCCGGGCGCGCTTCTCGGGCGGTCCGCCGCCGCCCACCCACGACACACTGGGCGAAGGCGGTCTCGCCGCGCAGCAGGTCATGGATTTCTCGGTCAACAAGGCGCTCGACAGCGCCAACATCAAGATCCCCGGCTTCATCGTGCCGCTCGACGTCGGCAAGGACGGCCTCGTCACCGAGTTCTTCCTCGTCCCCTACTTCGGTGCCTGCATCCACGTGCCGCCGCCGCCGCCCAACCAGATCGTCCACGTGCGCATGGCCAAGGGCATCGCACTCGACTCCATCTACGAGGCCTACTGGATCACCGGCCGCATGAAGGTCGTGAGCAAGACCACGCGCCTCGGCGCCTCGGCCTACCAGTTGACCGCCTCCAACGTCGAGATCTACAAGTACTGAGGACCGCCGCATGCCGACGCTGTTCGAGCGTATCGTCGCCCGGGAATTGCCGGCCGACATCGTCCACCAGGACGAGCGGGTCACCGCGTTCCGCGACATCCACCCGCGCGCGCCGGTGCACCTCTTGATCGTGCCGAACAAGGCGATCGCCACGGCGAACGACATCGCCGACACCGACGAGGCGCTCGTCGGCCACATGTTCACGGTGGCGCGGGACCTCGCGCGGCGCGAAGGCATCGCAGAGGACGGCTATCGCCTGATCATCAACTGCAATGCGCACGGCGGGCAGGAGGTCTACCACCTGCACGTGCACCTCGTCGGCGGCGCACCGCTCGGCCCGATGCTCTGCCGATGATGGCTTCCACCGCGCCTCGCGGGCTCTACCCGCCCATCGAGGCGCATCGCAGCGGCAGGCTGCGCGTCTCCGACCTGCACGAGATCTATTGGGAAGAGAGCGGCAACCCCCGGGGCAAGCCGGTGGTGTTCCTGCACGGCGGACCGGGCAGCGGCACCGATCCGCGCCAACGCCGCTTCTTCGATCCGGCGCGCTACCGGATCTTGCTCTTCGATCAGCGCGGGTGCGGCAAGAGCAGTCCGCACGCCTGCCTCGAGCACAACACGACCTGGCACCTGGTCGACGACATGGAGCGCCTGCGCGAGCATCTCGGCATCGAGCGTTGGCAGCTGTTCGGCGGCTCGTGGGGCTCCACGCTCGCGCTCGCCTATGCGCAGTCGCACCCCGACCGTGTCACCGAGTTGGTGCTGCGCGGGATCTTCCTGGTCCGCCCCTGGGAGTTCGACTGGTTCTACGGCACGCCGGACGGCACCGGCGCGCTCTACCCCGACCTCTACGCGGACTTCGTCGGCCTGCTGCCCGAAGCCGAGCGCGGCGAGGTGATGACGGCGTACTACCGCCGCCTCACCAGCGACGATCCCGCGGTGCGCGCCGAAGCGGCGCGACGCTGGTCGCGCTGGGAGGGCGCCACCAGCTTCCTGCGCCTCGATCCGGGCTATCTCGCGCGCTTCGACGACACCGGAGTGGCCGACGCCTTCGCGCGCATCGAGTGCCACTATTTCGTGAACGGCGGTTTCCTGCGCACGCCGACCCAGCTGCTCGACGACGTCCCCAAGATCCGCCACCTGCCCGCGGTCATCGTGCAAGGGCGCTACGACATCGTCTGCCCGATGAAGAGCGCCTGGGACCTGCACTGCGCCTGGCCCGAAGCCGAACTGCGCGTCGTGCCCGATGCGGGCCACTCCGCGTTCGAACAGGGGATCCTCGCCGAACTGGTCGCCGCCACCGACCGTTACGCCGGACCCTGAGCCTCCGGCCCGGCCGGCGCTGCGGCCGCCTCGGGCAGCAGCCCGCGGGCGGCGAGCCACTCGCGCGCGTCGGCCGCATCCTCGTGGAACCAGCGCGCCGCAGAGCCCAACCGGAAGCTGTAGCCCCAGGCGTCCATGTCCGCCATCAGGCCATCAGCGCCGACCCCGGGCAAGCGCTCCGCCCAGAGGATCTGCAGATAGCAGACGGCGTTCTCCTCGGCATGATCGCCCCCCGCATCGCGGTCGAGCGAGGCGCGCCGCGACGGCGGCATGCACACCCAATGCGCCGCCTCGTGCAACGCCGAATGCAGCGGGGTGTCGGGCCGGAGATAGAGCGTGTCGCCGATCAGGCCGGCCTCGGAGTCGCCCCAATAGGACCCCGGCACCACCTCGCCGGCGGACACGCTGCGGATCCTGAGTCCGTGCGGGGCCAACAGCACCCGCAGGTCCTCGAGCCGCGACGCGTCGATGCGCTGCACGCCGCGCTCAGCGCAGGCCCGAGATCCGCTGCAGCACGACGCCGGCGAGCTCCTCGGCGAGCGCATCGCGCAGCTGCTCGCGCTCCCGCTGCTTGGCGAGCACACGACGCTCGTCGAAGGTGAGGTTGCGCGAGGCCGTGATCTCCGCGGTCTCGATGCTGCGCACGCCATCGCGCTCGAGCGACCAACGCACGATGTAGGTGTACTCGTACTCGCGCGGCACGTTGCGGGCGGACAGCGACGCCACGCGCTCGAGCAGTTCGTCGCGCTCGATGCGCAGCACGGCGACGGCGCGTCCTTGCGGATCGGCGGCGGCCGCTTGTGCCGACCCGGCGAGCGCCGGCCCCGCGAAAGTCGCGCCGGCGCCGCGCAAGCGGCGCTGCAAGGCGCCGGCGAACGCGGTGCGCGGATCGGCGGTATCGACCCGCACCAGCGACACCGCGGCGGGCAAAGGCGTCGCACCCTGCAGCGCGAAACCGCAGCCGCCGAGCGCCGAAAGGACGGCCGCGAGCGCCGTGACGGCCATGGCGCGCGCCGCGGGCCGCATCACACCACCACGTTGACGAGTTTGCGCGGCACGACGATGACCTTCTTGGGCGTGGCATCCCCGAGGAAACGGCGCACCGTCCCGTCGGCGAGCGCCGCCGCGCGCACGGTCGCCTCGTCCGCGTCGGCCGCGACCGAGATCTGGCTGCGCAGCTTGCCGTTGACCTGCACCACGAGGGTGATCTCGTCCTGCACCAGCGCGGCGGGGTCCGCCGCAGGCCAGCGCAGTTCGCAGAGCGCGCCCTCGTGGCCGAGCGCCGTCCACAGCGCGTGCGTGATGTGGGGCACCATCGGCGACAGCGCGATCACCGCGATCTCCAGCGCTTCCTGCACCACGGCACGGCCCGCCGGCGAGCGGTCCTCGAAGCGGCCGATGGCGTTCAGCAGCTCCATCACCGCCGCCACGGCGGTGTTGAAGGTGCGGCGCCGGCCGATGTCGTCGGTGACCTTGGCGAGGGTCTGGTGCGCCGCGCGCCGCAGGGTCTTCTGCGTGGCGTCCAACGACTCGCGGGCGACCTCGCGGCCGATCGCAGGCGCGGGACCCGCCGACACATGCTCGTGCACCGCCTTCCAGAGCCGGCGCAGGAAACGGAACGAACCCTGCACGCCTTCGTCCGACCACTCGAGCGTCTGCTCGGGCGGCGAGGCGAACATCATGAAGAGCCGCGCCGTGTCGGCGCCGTATTTTTCGACCAGGCTCTGCGGGTCGACGCCGTTGTTCTTGGACTTCGACATGGTGCCGAGGCCGTCGTAGCGCACCTCGAGCGTGCTGCCGTCCGGGCGCGTGGCGATGTAGCGCTTGCCACCCTCGTCCTCGACCACATCGACGTCGGCCGGGTTGAAGTAGCTGCGACGCCCCTCGGCCGGCTGGTGCGAGTAGATGTGGTTGAGCACCATGCCCTGCGTGAAGAGGTTCGCGAACGGCTCGTCGATGCCGACGAGGCCGAGGTCGCGCATGACCTTGGTCCAGAAGCGCGCGTACAAGAGATGCAGGATCGCGTGCTCGATGCCGCCGATGTACTGGTCCACCGGCAGCCAGTACCGTGCGCGCGCATCGACCATCGCCTGGTCGTTGTCTGGGCAGGCGAAACGCAGGAAGTACCAGGACGAATCCACGAAGGTGTCCATGGTGTCGGTCTCGCGGCGCGCCGGGCCGCCGCAGGCGGGACAGGCGACCTCGAGGAAGGCCTTGTTCTTGCCGAGCGGGTTGCCGCTGCCGTCCGGCACCAGGTCCTCGGGCAGCACCACGGGCAACTGCGCATCGGGCACCGCAACCTCGCCGCACGTCGGGCAGTGCACCAGCGGGATCGGGCAGCCCCAGTAGCGCTGGCGCGAGATGCCCCAGTCGCGCAGCCGGAACTGCACGCGCTTGCGGCCGAGGCCGCGCTGCTCGAGCGCAGCGGTGATGCCATCGACCGCGGCCTGGAAACCGAGGCCCGAGAACTCGCCGGAATCGACCGTCAGGCCGTGCTCGCCGTAGGAGGCCTGCCACGGCGCCTCGACCGTCCGCCAGTCCACGCCCTCGGGACGCACGACGGTGCGGACCGCGATGCCGTTCTTCTGGGCGAACTCGAAGTCGCGCTCGTCGTGCGCGGGCACGCCCATCACCGCGCCTTCGCCGTAGCCCATGAGCACGTAGTTCGCGACCCAGACCTCGACCGGCTGGCCGGTGAAGGGATGCAGGACATGCAGTCCTGTACGGCGCCCCTTCTTCTCCATGGTGGCGACATCGGCCTCCATGGTGCTGCCGCGGCGGCATTCATCGATGAACGCCTGCAGGGAGGGATCGCGCGCGCCCGCCGCCAAGGCGAGCGGGTGCTCGGCGGCGACCGCCATGAAGGTCACGCCGAACAGCGTGTCGACACGGGTGGTGAATACTTTGAGCGCGGGCGCCGCCGCATCGCTGGCTGCACCGCCCGCTGCGGCCGCACCGGCCGCACCGCCCGCTGCGGCGAGCGCCGCACGCGCATCCTCCGCGAGCGGGAATGCGACCTCGGCGCCTTCGCTGCGGCCGATCCAGTTGGCCTGCATGATCTTGACGCGCTCCGGCCAGCCCTCGAGCCCGTCGAGCGCGCTCAACAGCTCATCGGCGTAGGCCGTGATGTTGAGGTAGTACATCGGGATCTCGCGCTTCTCGACCAGTGCGCCGGTGCGCCAGCCGCGGCCGTCGATCACCTGCTCGTTGGCGAGCACCGTCTGGTCGACCGGGTCCCAGTTCACGACGCCGGTCTTCTTGTAGGCGATGCCCTTCTCGCGCATCTGCAGGAACAGCCACTGGTTCCAGCGGTAGTACGAGGGATCGCAGGTCGCGAACTCGCGCTCCCAGTCGAGCGCGAAGCCGAGCGCCTGCAGCTGCTTCTTCATGTAGGCGATGTTGTCGCGCGTCCACTTCGCGGGCGCCACGCCGTTGGCCATCGCCGCGTTCTCGGCGGGCAGACCGAAGGCGTCCCAGCCCATCGGCTGCATCACGTTGCGGCCCTGCATGCGCATGAAGCGCGACAGCGCATCGCCGATGGCGTAGTTGCGCACATGACCCATGTGCAGCCGCCCCGAGGGGTACGGGAACATGGAGAGGCAGTAGAACTTGTCGCCGGCGTCCGGCGCGCCCGGCGCCGGGTCACGCCCCGCGAAGCTGCGATGCTCGGCCCAATACTGTTGTGCGGCGCGCTCGAGGGCGGCCGGTTCGTAGCGCTCGTCCATGATGACGGGGAAAAGCCTGCAAAAACGGGAGCCGCGAGGATACACGACCCGGCTCCCGCCTGCCCGCGGGCGGGCCGCCCGACCCGGCGCCCGCAGGCGCCGGACGGCGCGGTGTCAGGCCCCGGCGGGGATCAGCCGGGCCGGACGGGGATGAAGACCTGCTGGTCGCCGCGCTGGACGAGGAGCGCCACCACTTTGCCGGCCTGTGAGACGGCGTCGCGGAATTCCTTGAGCGAGCGGGTGCGCTTGCCGTTCACGCCGAGGATGAGGTCGCCGCGACGGATGCCGGACTCGCCGGCTGCGCCCTGCGCGCGCTCGACGAGCAGGTTGCCCGCGGCGGCATCGCCGGCTGCGGCGCGGGCGCGCTCCTCGGCGGTGAGTTCGCGCACCACGAGACCCAGACGGTCCGCTGCGGTGGCAGGCGACGCCGACTTACCGGCGTCAGCCACGGTCGGTGCCGGCGGATCGAGCTCGCCGACGCGCACCGGCAGCCGCTTGACCGCCCGGTCGCGCCAGACCTCAAGCGTCGCGTCCGTACCCGGGCGGATGAGGCCGATGACCGTGGGCAGTTCCTCGGAACGCTCGATCAGGCGACCGTTCGCCGAGAGGATGATGTCGCCCTCGCGCAGGCCCGCCTTGGCCGCCGGGCCGCCCGGCTCGACGCTGTTGACGAGCGCACCGCGCGGGCGGTCGAGGCCGAAGCCCTCGGCGATGTCGGAGTTGACCTCGCCGATGGCGACGCCGATGCGGCCGCGCGCGACGCGGCCGCTCGCCACGAGCTGGCGCTGGATGTCGGTGGCGAGGTCGATGGGGATGGCGAACGAGATGCCCATGTAGCCGCCGGAACGGCTGTAGATCTGGGAGTTGATGCCGACCACTTCACCGTCGAGGTTGAAGAGCGGACCGCCCGAGTTGCCCGGGTTGACCGCGACATCGGTCTGGATGAAGTTGACGAAGCGCGACTCCTGGCCGCCAAGGCCGCGCCCGGTGGAGCTGACGATGCCGGCGGTCACGCTGTTCTCGAAGCCGAACGGCGAGCCGATCGCGAACACCCACTCGCCCGGGCGGATTTTTTTCGGGTCGCCGAGGCGCACCGTCGGCAGGCCCTTGGCGTCGATGCGCAGCACCGCCACGTCGGTGGCCTCGTCGAGACCGATGAGCTTCGCCTTGAACTCGCGCCGGTCGGTGAGCTTGACGGTGATCTCCTCGGCATCCTTGACGACATGGGCGTTGGTGAGCACGAGACCGTCAATGGAGACGATGAAGCCCGAGCCCTCGCCGCCCGGCTGGCGGAACGACGGACCGTCCTCGTCTCCGTCCTGCGGCGCCGCACGGTCACCGGGCCCGCCCGGCACGCCCGGCATCCCGGGGATGCCGAAGCGGCGGAAGAACTCGAACATCGGGTCGTTGGGCGACATGCCGCGCGCGCCGAGCGACACGCGCTTGCCCTTGGTGGAGATGTTGACCACCGCCGGCCCGTGCTGCTGCACGAGCGAGGCGAAGTCCGGCAGCATCATGCGGCCCTGCACGGCGGGCGTCGCCGCCTGGGGGGTCGCGGCATCGCTGCGCGGCGCGGCTTGGGCGGTACCCACGACGGCGCCGGCGGCGGTGGAGGACTGCGGCTGACAGGCCGTGAAGACAAGCAGGGCCGACACCGCGGTGAGGCTGCGGCGCACGAGGGGACGCTGGAGCATGGACAATACCCGGTTCATGGAGACCTCTACCTAGACCGCGCAGGATACCGGAAAGTTCACCGCCGCCTCCCCTGCCAGAGCGCGGCCGCGAGCAAGGCGAGCGCCAGCGCCAGCAAAGGCAGGTTGCCCGTGCGGGCGTAGGGCGGCAGGCCGATGCGGGGCTCCACCGCGGCACGCAGCACCGCCGGACGGTACTCGGGCGCATGCGCCCGCAGCTCGCCGCGCGGACCGATGACCGCCGAGACCCCGTCGTTGGCGGCGCGGATCAGGAACCGCCGCGCCTCCTGCGCCCGCATGCGCGAGATCTGCAGGTGCTGGTAGCGGGCCGGCGAGCGACCGAACCAGGCGTCGTTGGTGACGTTGACGAGCGCCGTCGCCTCGCGCAGCGGCGGCAGGCGCGAGGAGGCATAGCCGTCCTCGTAGCAGATGCTCGCTTCGAGCACGAGCCCGGCGATGCGCAGCGGCGGCTGGCGCGCCTTGCCGGCGGTGAAATCGGAGTACGGCAGGCTCATCAAGCGCAGCCACCCGCGCACGAACGCCGGCACCGGGAAGAACTCGGCGAAGGGCACGAGATGGTGCTTGTCGTAGAACTGCGCCTCCTCGCCGAGCGCGAGGATGGAGTTGAAGTACTCGGGCTCCGCGCCCGCCGCCGTCACTTCCGAGCGGATCAGGCCGAGCAGCAGTTCGCTGCGGCGCGAGGCCGCCTCGGCCGCCAAGGACTGCAGCAAGGGGATGTAGTTGTTGGCGAGGTCCGGGATCGCCGCCTCCGGCCAGACGATGAGGGGTGTCCCGAGCGACTGCAGCGTGAGGTCGCGATAGCGCGTGATGGTGGCGTCGAGGTTGGCCTCGACCCATTTCTGGTCCTGCGGGATGGCGCCCTGCACCACCGCGACCTCGACCGGCGCGCCGGCCGGACGCGTCCAGTCGATGCGGTCGAGCGCCGCGCCGAGCGGCCACGGCAGCACCAGCACGGCGAGCGGCAGCGCGCGGCGCCGCACGCCCCCCGCAGGCCAGGTCCGCCACAGCATGACGAGCGCAGCGGCCATCGCCGCGAGCAGCAGCGAGATGAGGTGCGCGCCGCCGACCGGCGCGAAACCCGCGAGCCAGGTATCGGTCTGCGAATAGCCGAGAGAGAGCCAGCCGAACCCCGAGAGGAACCAGCCGCGCAGCCACTCGAGCAGCCACCACAGCGCCGGCAAGCCCGCGAGCCAACGCCAGGCGCCGCTGGCCGGGAGCACCCGCGCGGACAACCAGCCGAAGAGCGCCGTATAGCCGGCCATGAGCGCCACCAGCGCGGCCATCAGCACCAATGCGAGCCAGACGGGCGCCTTGCCGAACCCCTGGATGCTGAGATAAAGCCACCAGGTCCCGGCCGCGAAAGTGCCGATGCCGAACAGGAAGCCGAGCCAGGCGGCGCGGCGCGGCGCAGCGCCCTCGAGCAGCAGGAAGAGCACCGCCGGCGCGAGCACCGCGACCGGCCACAGGCCGAACGGCGCGAACGCGAGCGTCAGCAGCGCTCCGGCCGCCAGCGCGAGGATCGGTACGGGGATCAGTCGGCGCTCCCGCGCTCCTCGAGCGGCGGCAGGTCGCGGGGCGCCGTGACCTTCAGGGCCTCGACACGGCGCCGGTCGGCGCGCAGCACCCGCAGCTCGAGTTCGCCGACCTGCAGCACCTCGCCGCGCCGAGGCATCCGCCCGAGCTTCTGCATGACGAACCCCGCCACGGTGTCGAAGGCCTCGTCAGAGAGGTCGGTGCCGAAGAATTCGTTGAACGTCGCGATCGGCGTGGCGCCGCGGACCAGGTACTGGCCCTCGGCTTCGCGGCGGATGTCGTGCTCCTCGTCGACGTCGAACTCGTCGTCGATGTCGCCGACGATCTGCTCGATGGCGTCCTCGATGGTGACGAGACCCGCCACCCCGCCGTACTCGTCGACGACGATGGCCATGTGGTTGCGGTTGCGGCGGAATTCCTTGAGCAGCACGTTGACGCGCTTGGATTCCGGGACCACCACCGCCGGCCGCATGCACTCGCGGATGTCGAAGTCCTCGGACTCGCCGGCCGCGAACACCCGCAGCACGTCCTTGGCGAGCAGGATGCCGACGATATCGTCGCGGTCGTCGTCCATCACCGGGAAGCGGGAGTGCCCGGACTCGACCACCACCGGCAGCAGCTTCGAGGGGGGATCGTCGCGGCACACCACGACCATCTGCGCGCGCGGCACCATGATGTCGCGCACCTGCAGCTCCGAGACGCCGAGCACGCCCTCGAGCATCCGCAACGCATCGGCGTCGATGAGGCCGCGCTCGGCGGCTTGGCGCAGCTGCAGCGACAGGTCCTCGCGGTCGTCGGTCTCCCCCGAGAGGGCGCGGCCGAGCTTGCGCATCCAACTCATCGCGCTGAAACGGGGATCAGCCATGTGCGTCACCATCCGGCGCACCGACAGGTGCGCCCTCCAAGAGATCATCCGACAGATAAGGATCCGGGAAACCGAGCCCTGCGAGCACGCGGCGCTCGCGGCGCTCCATGCGACGGGCATCGGTCGGGCGTTCGTGGTCGTAGCCGAGCAGGTGCAGGCAGCCGTGCACGACGAGGTGCGCCCAGTGCGCGAGCGGCGCCTTGCCCTGCTGCTTGGCCTCGCGGGCGAGCACGGGCGCGCAGAGGACGATGTCGCCGAGGAACCGCCGACGTCCGCGCCGCGGCAGCCCGCGGACCGCACCGCGCGGCGACGCGGCGGCGCCGGCGGGCACCGGGAACGAGAGCACGTTGGTGGCGTAGTCGCGGCCTCGCCAGACGAGGTTGAGGCGCCGTCCCTCGGCGAGCCCCACCACGCGCACCGCGATCTCGGCGCCGCGGCCCCGCGCGCCCGTCGCGGCCCGCGCCCAGGCCGTGACCCGCGCCGCCGACGGCAGCCCTTGCCGCACGCTGCTCTGCAAGTCGACCGCGAGCGGCGCCTTGGCGGGGGCGCTCACCGCGGCCCCTCGCCCGCCGGGGGCTGCGCCTCGTAGGCCATCACGATGCGCTGCACCAGCGGATGGCGCACCACATCGCGGGCCTCGAAGAACTGGAAGGCGACCCCGTTCACGGGACGCAGCACGTCGATGACGTGCCGCAGGCCGGACAGGCGCCCTGCGGGCAGGTCGGTCTGGGTGACATCGCCCGTCACCACGGCACGCGAGCCGAAGCCGATGCGGGTGAGGAACATCTTCATCTGCTCGACGGTGGTGTTCTGGGCTTCGTCGAGGATGATGAAGGAATCGTTGAGGGAGCGACCGCGCATGAACGCGAGCGGGGCGACCTCGATGATGTTGCGTTCGATGAGCTTGGCGACGCGGTCGAAGCCCAGCATCTCGTAGAGCGCGTCGTACATCGGCCGCAGGTACGGGTCGACCTTTTGCGTGAGGTCGCCCGGCAGGAAGCCGAGCCGCTCGCCGGCCTCGACCGCCGGGCGCACCAGCACGATGCGCCGGACGCGGTCCGACTGCAGCGCCTCCACCGCGCAGGCGACGGCGAGGTAGGTCTTGCCGGTGCCCGCAGGGCCGATGCCGAAGGTGAGGTCGTGGCGGCGGATGCGGCGCAGGTACTCGCGTTGGTTGGCGCCGCGCGGGCGCAGCGTCCCGCGCAAGGTGCGCAGCCCGGGCTCGTCGTCGCTTTCGTCCGCCGTGCCCTGAGCGGCCTGACCGGAGGACGCGTCGTGGTCGCGAAGCGCGAGGTGCACCGTCTCGGGCGAGATGTCCTCCGTACGCGCGAGCCGGAACAGCTCGCGCAGCAGGGATTCGGTCGCGGCCGCGCCCGCACCGAGCGCGACGAACGCATTGCCGCGGCGGCGCAGCTCGACGCCGAGGCGTTGCTCGATGAGGCGCAGGTTGGCATCGAGCGGCCCGCAGAGGTTCGCCAGCCGCTCGTTGTCCGCGGGCGCGAGCTCGAATTCGCGGACCTCGCGTCGCCCACGCGGGTCGGTCGATGCGGCCTCGGCACCGGACGGCGCCGTGGTGGGTCCCGAGGGCGGGACAGCAGGTCGCTCAGGCATGGGCCACCTCGGCCGCGAGGATGCGGCCGCGCAGCGAATGCGAACGCGCTTCGGTGATCTCGACGTCGACGAAACGGCCGACGAGGCCGGCGGGCCCCGGGAAGTTGACCCAGCGGTTGTTCTCCGTGCGGCCGGCGAGCTCGGTGGCGTCGCGGCGCGAGGGCCGCGCGACCAGGACCCGCTGCCGGCTGCCCAGCATCGCGAGGCTGCGCGCATGCGCCTGCGCGTCGAGCAGCGCCTGCAGGCGCACCAGCCGCGCCTGCTTCTCCTCGTGCGGGACTTCGTCCGGCAAGGAGGCCGCCGGCGTGCCGGGACGGCGGCTGTAGAGGAAGCTGAAGGACTGGTCGATGCCGAGGTCCCGCACCAGGCGCAGCGTCGCCTCGAAGTCGCGCTCGGTCTCGCCGGGGAAGCCGACGATGAAATCCGAGGACACGGCGATGTCCGGGCGCACGGCGCGCAACCGCCGGATGCGGTCCTTGAATTCGAGCGCGGTGTAGCCGCGCTTCATGAGTGCGAGCACGCGGTCCGACCCGGACTGCACCGGCAGGTGCAGATGGTCGGCCAACTTCGGGACGCTGGCATAGGCCTCGATGAGGCTCTCGTCGAACTCGATCGGGTGCGAGGTCGTGAAGCGGATGCGGCCGATGCCGGGGAGCGCGGCCACGTGGTGCACGAGCGTCGCGAGGTCGACCTCGACGCCATCGTCCATGGGACCGCGATAGGCGTTGACGTTCTGGCCGAGCAGCGTGATCTCACGGACGCCCTGCGCGGCGAGCGCACGGACCTCGTCCATCACGGACTCGAAGGGTCGGCTGATCTCGTCGCCGCGGGTGTAGGGGACGACGCAGAAGCTGCAATATTTGCTGCAGCCTTCCATGATCGAGACGAACGCCGATGCGCCCTCGGCGCGCGGCGCGGGCAGGTGGTCGAACTTCTCGATCTCGGGGAAGCTGATGTCGACGACGGCCCGTCCGTGGCTGCGCAGTTCCGCGAGCATGTCGGGCAGGCGGTGCAAGGTCTGCGGGCCGAACACGAGGTCGACCTGCGGCGCGCGCGCCGTGATGGCCTCGCCCTCCTGGCTCGCGACGCAGCCGCCGACGCCGATGACGACGCCCGGCCGGCGCGCCTTGATCGCCCGCCATTCGCCGAGCAGCGAGAACACCTTCTCCTGCGCCTTCTCGCGCACCGAGCAGGTGTTCATGAGCAGCACGTCGGCCTGCTCGGGGTCGTCGGTGGGCTCGAGGCCCTCTGCCGCGGCGAGCACGTCGCCCATGCGGGCGGAGTCGTACTCGTTCATCTGGCAGCCGAAGGACTTGATGAAGTATCGGCCGGGCATGCGCTCAGAACGGGATGTCGTCGTCGAACTGGTCGCTCGATCCGCCGCTGCGCGGCCCCTCGTAGCCACCACCACCCTCGCCGCCGCGGCCGCCGCCGGCCGCCGCACGCGGTTCGCCACGGCCCTCGCCGCCCATGCCGCCGCGGCCACCGCTGCCGAGCATCTGCATCTCGTTGGCGACGATCTCGGTGGTGTAGCGGTCCTTGCCTTCCTTGTCCTGCCACTTGCGGGTGCGCAGCCGGCCCTCGATGTAGACCTGCGAACCTTTGCGCAGGTACTCGCCGGCGATCTCGGCGAGGCGGCCGAACATGGCGACGCTGTGCCACTCGGTCTGTTCCTTCATCTCGCCGGTCTGCTTGTCCTTCCAGGACTCGGAGGTGGCGATGCGCAGGTTGCAGACGGTCATGCCGGAGGGCATGGCCTTGGTGTCGGGGTCCTGGCCGAGGTTGCCGATGAGGATGACTTTGTTGATGCCGCGCGCCATGGGGGAGATCCTGTGTCCGGGGGTGGCACCGGCGGCCATTCGCCGGGCCCTGCGGGGGCTGCTGGAGGGCCGCCGCATGGGGAGAGATTCTAGTCGCCCCCCGCCCGCACTGCACCGCCAATATCCGGGCAAAGCGGGGCAATTCGCACGCCGCAGCCGGTCGCGGGGTACACTAACCGGCTGTTTTTCCTGAACATCGGTCCCACCCGCCATGCAGCCGATCCGGATCCGGGGGGCGCGCACCCACAACCTGCGCAACCTCGACCTCGACATCCCCCGCGACCGCCTGGTCGTGGTGACCGGCCTGTCGGGGTCCGGCAAGTCCTCGCTCGCCTTCGACACCCTCTATGCCGAGGGGCAACGTCGCTACGTCGAGTCGCTGTCGGCCTACGCGCGCCAGTTCCTCGCGGTGATGGACAAGCCCGATGTCGACCACATCGAGGGGCTCTCGCCGGCGATCGCCATCGAGCAGAAAGCCGCCTCGCACAACCCGCGCTCCACCGTCGGCACGGTCACCGAGATCCACGACTACCTGCGCCTGCTGTTCGCGCGCGCCGGCGTGCCGCACTGCCCCGAACACGGTACGCCGCTCGAGGCGCAGACCGTGAGCCAGATGGTGGACCAGGTGCTGCAGATGCCCGAGGGCACGGCCGTGCTGCTGCTCGCGCCGCTGGTGCAGCAGCGCAAGGGCAGCCACGACACGACGCTGCGCGACCTGCAATCACAAGGGTTCGTGCGCGCGCGCATCGACGGCCAGGTGCACGAGCTCGACGCCGCACCCGAGCTCGATGCGCGGCGCAAGCACAGCATCGACGCGGTGATCGACCGCCTGCGGCTGCGCCCCGACGCCGCGCAGCGCCTCGCCGAGTCCTTCGAGACGGCGCTGCGGCTCTCGGGCGGCACGGCGCGCGTGGTGACGCTGGAGGAGCAGGAGGCCGGCGCGCCCGGGCTGCTGTTCTCCAACCGCCACGCCTGCCCCGATTGCGGCCATGCCGTGCCGACCCTCGAACCGAAGATGTTCTCGTTCAACAGCCCTGCGGGCGCCTGCCCCGCCTGCGACGGGCTCGGCGAACAGCCGTTCTTCGACCCGGCGCGGCTCGTCGCCTTCCCGCACCTGTCGCTCGCGGGCGGTGCGGTGCGCGGTTGGGACCGCCACAACGCGCACTACCTGCAGCTCATCCGCACGCTCGCGGCGCATTACGGCTTCGACATCGAGGAACCGTGGCAGGAACTGCCGGAGCGGGTGCGCGAGATGCTGCTGCACGGCAGCGGCGATGAGGTCATCACCTTCAGCTACGCCACCGCGCGGGGCGCGGCCACGGAACGCCAGCATCCCTTCGAGGGCATGTTGCGCAACATCGAACGGCGTTGGACCGAGACCGATTCGCCCGCCGTCCGCGAGGAGCTCGCCAAGTTCCGCGGCTTGCGGCCCTGCCCGGACTGCGGCGGCAGCCGCCTCAACCGCGACGCCCGCCACGTGCAGGTGGGCGGACGCACGCTGCCTGCGATCACGCGGCTCTCGGTGCGCGAGGCGGCGGGCCTGCACGGCGCGCTGCGGCTGCCCGGCTGGCGCGGCGAGGTCGCCGGCAAGGTGGTGCACGAGATCGCCGAACGCCTGCGCTTCCTGGTCGATGTCGGGCTCGATTACCTGACGCTCGACCGCTCCGCCGACAGCCTCTCGGGCGGCGAGGCGCAGCGCATCCGCCTCGCGAGCCAGGTCGGCTCCGGACTCACCGGCGTGATGTACATCCTCGATGAACCCTCGATCGGCCTGCACCAGCGCGACAACGCGCGCCTGCTCGCCACGCTCTGCCGGCTGCGCGACCTCGGCAACACCGTGATCGTCGTCGAGCACGACGAGGACGCGATCCTCGCAGCGGACCACGTCGTCGACCTCGGGCCGGGCGCGGGCGTCCACGGCGGCCAGGTGGTCGCTGCCGGCACGCCCGCGGAGATACGCGCGGCGCCGGACTCGCTCACCGGGCAGTACCTGTCCGGCGCGCGGCGCATCGAGGTGCCGGCCTTGCGCACCCCGCCACAGCCCGGCCGCGAGCTGCGCGTCATCGGCGCGACCGGCAACAACCTGCAGGACGTCACGGTCGGGTTCCCGGTCGGCCTCTTCACCTGCGTCACCGGGGTGTCGGGCTCGGGCAAAAGCACGCTCGTCAACGACACCCTGCTGCGGCGCGCGCTCGCGCAGTTGGGCGGCGGCCCCTCGGACGCAGCGCCCTGCCGCGGCCTCGAGGGCCTCGGACACATCGACCGCGTGATCGAGATCGACCAGGATCCGCTCGGCCGCACGCCGCGCTCGAACCCGGCGACCTACACGGGGCTGTTCGGCGGCCTGCGCGAGCTCTTCGCGCAGGTGCCGGAGGCGCGCAGCCGCGGCTACGACGTCGGCCGGTTCAGCTTCAACGTCAAGGGCGGCCGCTGCGAGGCCTGCCAAGGCGACGGCGTGATGCGCATCGAGATGCACTTCCTGCCGGACGTCTATGTGCCCTGCGACGCCTGCGGCGGCCGGCGCTACAACCGCGAGACCCTCGAGATCCGCTACCGCGGGCTCAACATCCACGAAGTGCTGGAGATGACCGTCGAGGATGCGCTGCCCTTCTTCCGCAACATCCCGGCGGTGCACCCGAAGCTGCAGACCTTGATGGACGTGGGCCTCGGGTACCTGAAGCTCGGCCAGAACGCGACCACGCTCTCGGGCGGCGAGGCGCAGCGCGTCAAGCTCGCCCGCGAACTCTCCAAGCGCGCCACCGGCCGCACGCTCTACGTGCTCGATGAGCCGACGACCGGCCTGCATTTCCACGACGTGGCGCAACTGCTCCGCGTGCTGCAGCGCCTGCGGGACGAGGGCAACACGGTCGTGGTGATCGAGCACAACCTCGATGTGATCAAGGCCGCCGACTGGATCGTCGATCTCGGGCCGGAAGGCGGATCCGGCGGCGGCCAGGTGATGGCGACCGGCACGCCCGAGGCCGTGGCGCAGGTCGAGGCCTCGCACACGGGGCGTTATCTCGTGCCGCTGCTCTCTCCGGCGCGGGGCACACCCGTTAAGGGCTCCGGCACCCGCGCGGCGCGCGCGAAGAAGCGCTGACGCACCTCGCCGCCGGCGAGGGTCTCCTGGTGGCGGCCGCCGGTGTAGCGGCGCACGGTCTCGCGCCAGAAGCGCACCGCGAGCGCATCACGCTGCAGCGTCGCGACCTGCCACTCACCGCCGAAACGGTCGAACAGCAGCGTCGCAGCCGTGCCGCCGACGCCGCGCCGGCGTTGCGCAGGTGCGAGGTAGTACTCGGCGACGGTGCGCAGCGCAGGGGACGCCCGCTGCACCAAGGCGAAGCCGACCGGGGCGGCATCGCGCAGGATCAGCACGACGTCGGCATCGGTGGCCGCGAGCCACTGGCGCGCCTCGCCGGACGCCAGCGCCGCCACCGCATCGCCGCCGCGGGACCTGCCCTGCCGCCCATCCATCACCGCGGGCGGCGCCGCAGGCGGCGCTGCATGCTGCGCCGCGATGACGACCGCATCACCGCCGAACTCGCGCAACCACGCCGCGTAGGCGTCCGTGAACCATCGACGGTCCTCGTCGCGCTCTCGCGCATCGCGCAGGCTCACGGTCATCGGCGGCTCCCCAAAAAAACAGACCCGGGAGGTGTCGCCACCGGCCCGGGTCCGTTGTGGAGCCTTGCGGCCCCTCAAGAAGCGATTCTCGTCAGAGAATTACTTCTTGGCCTCCTCGACGGCGGTCGTGGCGGCAGCGGCGGCGTCCGTCGCGGCAGCGGCGGTCGCGTTGGCGGCGTCCGTCACGGCAGCAGCGGCGTCCGTCGCGGCAGCGGCGGTCGCATCGGCAGCGCCCTCGACAGCGGTCGCGGCGGCGTCGGTCGCGGTCGCAGCGGCGTCGGTCGCAGCGGCAGCGGCATCCGTCGCAGCAGCGGCGGCTTCCGTGGCAGCGGCGTCAACGGCCGTGGCGGCCTCTTCCTTCTTCGCGCAAGCGGTCAGGGCAAGCGCCGCGAGAGCAGCGGCGAGAGCGAGCTTCGTCTTCATTGTGAAATTTCCCCAAAAAAAGTAGGACCAGTGGAAATCAAACAACCTAGCTAGTTTGTCTGGCGACTCGAGTCGCGCGCGAATCCTACAGGTTTTAAAGAGGATTTGGAACGAGTTTCAGCCTCCCGCCAGAGTGTCAGCCTGACGCAACACCGGACGGGCCGGGCCGCCCTGCCCTAGAATGCCGGGTGGACGGGCCCCCGACCGGGGTACCCCCGCGACCCGACCCCCAGGACACCCCATGCCGAACGCCCTGCCGAGCGCCGCCCCACACTTCCCCGCCCATATCGAGGAGATCGGCCGCCGGACCGGCGCCGCCCTCGCCGCCAGCGGCTACGACGGCCTGGTGCTGCACGCGGGGGAAGCGATCGACATCTTCCTCGATGACCATCATTACCCCTTCAAGGCCCATGCGCCCTTCAAGTGGTGGGCGCCGCTGCGGGATGCGCCCGGGTCCTTGGTGTGGGTGCGCCCCGGACGGCGCCCGACCCTCATCTTCCGCGTCGAGACCGACTTCTGGTACCAACCGGCGAGCCTGCCCGAGAGCGGATGGCCCACCGCCTTCGAGGTCGTCACCGTGCGCTCGCGCGCCGAGGCCCGGGCGGCGCTGCCGGGCGACCTCAGCCGCCACGCCTGGATCGGCGATGCCTTGCCGGAACTCCCGACGTGGGGTCTGGGCGCCGTCAATCCGCCCGGCCTGATGGCCCGGCTGGACCATGCCCGCGGCCGCAAGACCGCCTACGAGATCGCCTGCCTGCGCGAAGCCAACCGCATCGGGGCCCGGGGGCATCACGCGGCCGAAGCCTGCTTCCGGGCGGGCGGCAGCGAGTACGAGATCCACCAGGCCTTCGCCGGCGCCTGCGGCCAGCGCGAGCAGGAGCTGCCGTACAACGCGATCGTCGCCCTGAACGAGGCGGGCGCGGTGCTGCACTACCAGATGTTGCGCCGCGAACGTCCGGCACCGCCGCGTTCGCTGCTGCTCGATGCCGGCGCGAGCTTCGCGGGCTACGGCAGCGACATCACCCGCACCTGGTCGCACAGCGACGCCGATTTCGCGGCGCTCGTGACGGCGATGGACGCCCTGCAACGGGGGCTGTGCGCCCTGGTCGCCCCGGGCGTCGATTGGCGCGACATCCACCTGGCTGCGGTCGAGCGCATCGCCGGCCTGCTGCACGAGGCGGGCGTCATCCGCTGCAGCGTCGAGGCGTCGCTCGAGAACGGCGTCGCGCGGCTCTTCTTCCCGCATGGCATCGGGCACATGCTCGGCCTGCAGGTGCACGACGTGGGCGGATTCATGGCGGATGAGCAGGGCAGCGCGGCGCTGCCCAAGCCGCCGAAAGACGCGGCACTGCGCCTCACGCGCAAGCTCGAGCCGGGGTTCGTGGTGACGATGGAACCCGGTCTTTATTTCATCGACGCACTGCTCGGCCCGGCCCGTTCAGGGCCGCTCGCGGCGCACATCGACTGGGCGCGCGTGGCGTCGCTGCAGCCCTTCGGCGGCATCCGGATCGAGGACGACCTCGCCGTCACCGCCGAGGGCTGCGACAACCTCACCCGCGAGGCGTTCAGCCTTTCCTGAGCGCGTCGCGGATCTCCTCGAGCAGCACCTCGCTGCGCGGGGGCGGCGGCGGCGCGGCGGGTGCGGCCGGTTCCGGCGCCTTCAGGCGGTTGATCGCCTTGATGGCGAAGAACAGCGCGAGCGCGATCAGCAGGAAATCGAAGATCGTCTGCAGGAATGCGCCCCACTTCAGCACGATGGCCGCGCCGTCGGGGCCGGTACCCAGCGTGGTGCCGAGTTCGTTGAACGACACCCCGCCCACCATCTTGCCGAGCACCGGCATCACGACATCGCCGACCAGCGACGAGACGATCTTGCCGAACGCGCCGCCGATGACGACGCCGACCGCGAGGTCGACGACGTTGCCGCGCATGGCGAACTCACGGAATTCCTTTGCGATGCTCATGTCGGTGTTCTCCCCCTGTCATGGTGCGGGCCGACGCGGCCCGCCTCGGCCGGAAGTGTAGCCGGTGGGCCGGTCTGCGGCAGTCGCACCAAGGCGCAACTCGCGGATCCCGGCCGGAGCCGGGCCGGGGTTCCGACACGACGCATCCGGCCCGACGCATCCGATACTACGCACCCCTGAAAGCAGAAGGCCGGCGTCCCTCGCGGAGCGCCGGCCTTCGGCCGATCGTCAGGGCGCCCGGCCACGCCGGGCACCGGGTCAGGCGGCAGCGGCCTTGCGGGCGCGCGGCTTGGCGCTGGCCGGAGCGGCGGTCTTCGCCTTCTTGGCCTTGGCCTTCGCCTTGGGCTTGCCCTTGGCCTCGGTGGCCTCGGTCGCCTCAGCCTCGACCACCTGCGCGGCGCGGTCGACGAGCTGCATCAGCGCCATCGGCGCGGAGTCGCCCGGTCGCGGCATCATGTGCAGGATGCGGGTGTAGCCGCCGGCGCGCGCCTTGAAGCGCGGGCCGAGGTCGTTGAAGAGCTTCTCGACCACGGCCGCATCGCGCAGCCGGGCGAACGCCAGGCGACGGCGCGCCTCGGTGTCCGTCTTGCCGAGCGTGATGAGCGGCTCCACGACCCGGCGCAATTCCTTGGCCTTGGGCAGCGTGGTGCGGATGGTCTCGTGGCGCAGCAGCGCGACGCTGAGGTTCCGCAGCAGCGCGTGGCGGTGCGGAGCGTTGCGCGACAGTTGTCGCCCGGTGAGTCTATGACGCATATCGAACCTCGATGATCCATTGTGGCGGCGCGGCCTCGGGGCCGCGCCCGCCCGTTACATGAGCCCTGCGCGCTCGTCGTCGTGCCGCAGGCCGGCCGGCGGCCAGCCGTCGAGACGCATGCCGAGCATGAGCCCGTGGCTCTGCAGGACTTCCTTGATCTCGGTCAGCGACTTCTTGCCCAGGTTGGGCGTGCGCAGCAGCTCGACTTCGGTGCGCTGCACGAGATCGCCGATGTAGTGGATGTTCTCGGCCTTCAGGCAGTTCGCGCTGCGGACCGTGAGCTCGAGCTCGTCCACCGGACGCAGCAGGATGGGGTCGAACTGCGCCGACTCGGACTTGCCGCCGGCCTCTTCCTCGCCCTGCAGGTCGACGAACACCGACAGCTGGTCCTTGAGGATGCTGCCGGCGCGGCGGATCGCCTCCTCGGAGTCGATCGTGCCGTTGGTCTCGATGTCGATGATCAGCTTGTCGAGGTCGGTGCGCTGCTCGACGCGGGCGGCCTCCACCGCGTAGGTGACGCGGCGGATCGGGCTGAACGAGGCATCGAGCTGCAGGCGGCCGATCGGGCGCGAGGCCTCCTCGAACACCGCGCGCTGCGACGCCGGACGGTAGCCGCGGCCGCGCTCGACACGCAGCACCATCGTGAGCTCGCCGGCCTTGGTGAGGTTGGCGATCACGAGGTCCGGGTTGACCACCTCGACGTCGTGGTCGGTCTGGATGTCACCCGCGGTGACCGGGCCCGGGCCCTTCTTGGAGAGGCGCAGCTCGGCCGTGTCCCGCGCATGCATGCGGATCGCGACCTGCTTGAGGTTGAGGAGGATGTCGACGACATCTTCCTGCACGCCCTCGATGGAGGTGTACTCGTGCAGCACGCCCTCGATCTCGGCTTCCGTGATCGCGGCGCCGGGCATCGAGGAGAGCAGCACGCGGCGCAGCGCGTTGCCGAGCGTGTGGCCGAAGCCGCGCTCGAACGGCTCGATCACCACGCGCGCCTGGCGCGGGGCGAGCGGGCTCACCTTCACCACGCGGGGCTTGAGGAATTCGTTGACGGATCCTTGCATGTTCGGTCCCTCTGCTCTGGCGAACCAGGCGATTACTTCGAGTACAACTCGACGACCAGGTTCTCGTTGATGTCGGGCAGGATGTCATCCCGCGCCGGCACCTGCTTGAAGACGCCCTTCATCTCCTTGTCGTCCACCTGCACCCACTCGGGCAGGCCGACCTGCGACGCGATCTGCATCGCGTTCTGGATGCGCAACTGCTTTCGCGCCTTCTCGCGGATCTGGACGGTGTCGCCCGGGCGCAGCTGGCAGGACGCGATGGTGACGACGTTGCCGTTCACCAGGACGCCCTTGTGGCTGACGAGCTGGCGGGCCTCGGAACGCGTGGCCGCGAAACCCATGCGGTACACGACGTTGTCGAGACGGCACTCGAGCAGCTTGAGCAGGTTCTCGCCGGTCGAACCGGTGCGGCGGGCCGCCTCGGCGTAGTAGTTGGCGAACTGGCGCTCGAGCACGCCGTACATGCGGCGCAGCTTCTGCTTCTCGCGCAGCTGGCTGCCGTACTCGGACAAGCGGCTCTTGCGCTCGCCCTTGATGCCGCCCGGCGGCACCTGCAGTTTGCACTTCGACTCGAGGGGCTTCACGCCGCTCTTGAGGAACAGGTCCGTGCCCTCGCGACGAGCGAGCTTGCACTTGGGTCCGATATAACGCGCCATCAGGTATGCCTCTGGAGGAGTTCGGTTCGCGGCGTCAGACGCGGCGCTTCTTGGGCGGGCGGCAGCCGTTGTGCGGGATCGGCGTCACGTCCGCGATGCTGGTGATCTTCAGCCCGCAGTTGTTGAGCGCACGCACGGCGGACTCGCGGCCGGGGCCGGGGCCCGCGACGCGCACTTCCACGTTGCGCAGACCATGCTCCTGCGCGGCATTGCCCGCCTTCTCGGCGGCCACCTGGGCCGCGAACGGGGTCGACTTGCGCGAGCCGCGGAAACCGCAGCCGCCCGAGGTCGCCCACGAGAGCGTGTTGCCCTGGCGGTCGGTGATCGTGATGATCGTGTTGTTGAACGACGCGTGCACGTGCGCGATGCCGTCCAGCACGTTCTTGCGCGCCTTCTTGGGCTTCTTGGCGCCGCCGGCGCCCTGCTGCTTGTTGTCTGCCATATCTTGCCTGCTGCCTTATGCCTTGCCCGGGGGCGCGTTGAGCTTGACCGCCTGCTTGCGCGGACCCTTGCGCGTGCGCGCGTTGGTGCGCGTGCGCTGCCCGCGGACCGGCAGGCCCTTGCGGTGGCGCAGGCCACGGTAGGTGCCGAGGTCCATCAGGCGCTTGATGTTCATGGACACCTCGCGGCGCAGGTCGCCCTCGACCAGGCCCTTGGCGATCTGCGCGCGCAGCGCGTTGACCTCGGACTCGGTGAGATCCTTCACCTTGGTCGTCGGGTCGACGCCTGCGGCCTCGCAGACCACGCGCGAGCGCGTGCGGCCGACGCCGTAGATGTGCGTGAGCCCGATGACCACGTGCTTGTTCATCGGGATGTTTATGCCGGCGATACGTGCCATGTTTCCTTGCCCCGAAGCCGCTCAAAAGCGCGGCATTCTAATGGAAAAACGCTGTTTCTCAACCCTGCCGCTGCTTGTGCCGCGGGTCCTTGCAGATCACGTAGACGACGCCGCGGCGCCGCACGATCTTGCAGTCCTTGCAGATTTTCTTGACGGACGGACGAACTTTCATGTCGGTTACCTTTCGCTCACTGCGGGGCGCCGCCGCGGCCATAACCCATGAGGTTGGCCTGCTTCAGCAGCCCCGGATACTGGTGGGACATCAGGTGGGCTTGCAGCTGCGCCAGGAAGTCCATGGCGACGACCACCAAGATCAGCAGCGAAGTGCCGCCGAACACGAGCAGCAGGTCACCGCCGCCGAGGCGGGTCTGCGAGATGAGGAGTTCGGGCAGCAAGCACACGGCCGCGACGTAGATGGCGCCCCACAGCGTCAGGCGCGTCAGCACCTTGTCGATGTACTCGCCCGTCTGCTGGCCGGGACGGATGCCCGGGATGAAGGCGCCCGACTTCTTGAGGTTGTCGGCGGTCTCGCGGGCGTTGAACACCAGCGCGGTGTAGAAGAAGCAGAAGAACACGATCAGCGCGCCGTACAGCACGAGGTGCAGCGGCTGGCCGTAGCCGAGCGTGGCGGCGAAGGTCTGTAGCCCCTCGGCGACGGGGCCCTCGCCGGTGCCGAAGAACTGCGCGATGGTCGCGGGCACGAGCAGCAGGCTAGAGGCGAAGATCGCCGGGATGACGCCCGCCATGTTGAGCTTGAACGGAAGGTGGCTGGTCTGGCCGGCCATCACGCGGCGGCCGACCTGGCGCTTGGCGTAATGCACGGCGATGCGGCGCTGGGCGCGCTCGACATAGACGCAGATAGCGGTGACGCCGAGCACGAGGACGAGCAGCACGATGGCCTGGATGCCCGACATCTCGCCCGTGTTCACGGCCTCGATGGTGCGGCCGACCGCGCCCGGGAGCCCGGCGATGATGCCCGCGAGGATCAGCATGGAGATGCCGTTGCCGATGCCGCGCTCGGTGACCTGCTCACCGAGCCACATCAGGAACATGGTCCCGGTGGTCATGGTGATGGTGGCGATGAAGAGGAACGCCCAACCCGGCTGGTTGACCATGCCGCCGTTCTGCAGCGCGGTGGCCGCGCCGAGCGACTGGAACACGGCGAGCAGCACCGTGCCGTAGCGCGTGATCTGGGTGAGCTTGCGCCGGCCGGCTTCGCCTTCCTTGCGGTACTCCTCCCAGGGCGGATACACCATCGAGACGAGCTGCACGATGATCGACGCCGAGATGTAGGGCATCACGCCCATCGCGAAGATCGACAGGCGCTCGAGGGCGCCGCCCGAGAACACGTTGGCGAGGCCGAGCAGCGTGCCCGCGTTGTCCTCGAAGAACCGCGCGATCTCGTCGGGATCGATGCCCGGCACCGGGATGAAGGTGCCGATGCGGTAGACGATCAGCGCACCGATCAGGAACAGCAGCCGCGTGCGCACCTCGCCGAAGCGGGTGGCGTCCGCGAGAGTCGATGCTGCATTGCCTGCGGTGTTGGCCAATGACGTGTCCTCAGGCCTCGATGCGGCCGCCGGCGGCCTCGATCGCGGCCTTGGCGCCCTTGGTGGCACCGACGCCCTTGAGGGTGACGGCGCGGCTGATGCTGCCCGACAGCACGACCTTCGCGACCTCGGCATGCGCCGGGACCACGTTGGCGGCCTTGAGCGCCGCGAGGTCGATCACTTCGGCCTTCACCTTGGCGAGCTCATCGAGGCGGACCTCGGCGCGCGTGGCCTTGATGGCCGAGCGGAAGCCGACCTTCGGCATGCGGCGCTGCAGCGGCATCTGGCCGCCTTCGAAGCCGACCTTGTGGTAGCCGCCCTTGCGCGCGCGCTGGCCCTTGACGCCACGGCCGCAGGTCTTGCCCTGGCCGGCGGAGGCGCCGCGCCCGACGCGCAGCCGCGGGCGCTTGGAACCCGGGGCCGGCTTGATGGTATTGATGCGCATGTCCTGGTTGCTCCTTCAGGGTTCCGCTCAGGCTTCGCCGACGGCGAGCAGGTGCCGCGCCGTGCGGATGAGGCCGCGGTTCTCTGGCGTGTCGGCCACGGTCACCGTCTGGTGACGGCGGCGAAGGCCGAGCCCACGCACCGACTGGGCGATGTTGGCGATCTGCCCGTGGATGCTCTTCTTCAAGGTGACTTTGATCTGCTTGGAAGCCATGGCCTTAACCCATGATCTCTTCGAGGGTCTTGCCGCGCTTGGCGGCGATGTCCTCGGGCGAACGCACCGCAGCGAGGGCCTTGACGGTGGCGCGCACGACGTTGATCGCGTTGCGCGAGCCGTAGCTCTTGGCGAGCACGTTGCGCACGCCGGCGCACTCGAGCACCGCGCGCATGCCGCCGCCGGCGATGACGCCCGTACCGTCCGAGGCCGGCTGCATCAGCACGCGGGTCGCGCCGTGGCTGCCCTTGACCGAGTAGTGCAGGGTCTCGTTGCGCAGCGCGACGTTGACCATGTTCTTGCGGGCGGCGGCCATGGCCTTGGAGATGGCCACAGGCACCTCGCGGGCCTTGCCGAAGCCGAAGCCGACGCGGCCGGCGCCGTCGCCCACCACGGTGAGGGCCGTGAAGCCGAACTGGCGACCGCCCTTGACGGTCTTCGAGGTGCGGTTCACCGCGACCAGCTTCTCGAGGAAGTCGTCGGTCGCCTGGGATCTTTCGGGTCGTGCCATGTTGGATGCCCTGCCTTAGAACTCTAGTCCCGCTTCACGCGCGGCTTCCGCCAGCGCCTTGATGCGGCCGTGGTACATGAAACCGGCGCGGTCGAAGGCGACCTTGCTGATGCCGGCGGCCTTGGCGCGCTCGGCGATGGCGCGGCCGACGGCCTTGGCGGCCTCGACGTTGCCGGTGCCCGAGAGCCCCTCCGTCACCGCGTCCTGCACGGTGGACGCCGCCGCAAGCACCGTCGCGCCGCCGGCGTCGAACACCTGCGCGTAGATGTGGCGGGGCGTGCGGTGCACGGTCAGCCGCGGGGTGCCCAGCTCGCGGATGCGGGCCCGGGCGCGCACGGCGCGTCGCTGGCGGCGGTCTTTCTTTGAGATCTGCATCGTTCGGTCCTCGTCGTACCGGCCCGGTTACTTCTTCTTGCCTTCCTTGAGCGAGATCTTCTCGCCGGCGTAGCGCACGCCCTTGCCCTTGTAGGGCTCGGGCGGACGCAGGCCGCGGATCTCGGCGGCCACCTGGCCGATGCGCTGCTTGTCGCTGCCCTTGAGCAGGATCTCGGTCTGGCTCGGCGCCTCGACCGTGATGCCCTCGGGCATGTCCATGGAGATGGGGTGGGAGAAGCCGAGCGTGAGGTTC
The DNA here is from genome assembly GCA_044339635.1 of Steroidobacteraceae bacterium. Taxonomy (GTDB): domain Bacteria; phylum Pseudomonadota; class Gammaproteobacteria; order Steroidobacterales; family Steroidobacteraceae; genus UBA964. Next base: position 35,581 of record JBIIVD010000018.1, read on the forward strand.
AGGGTCTTGCCCTGCACCGCGGCACGGTAGCCGACGCCCACCAGTTCGAGCTTGCGCTCGTAGCCCTTGCTGACGCCGGCGACGACGTTGGCGAGGTGCGCGCGCACGGCGCCCGCCTGCATGCGGTTGGTGGCGTCATAGCGCAGCTCGAGCTGCTTCTCGGCCTGCACGACCTTCACGCCGCCCGACAGCGCCACGCTCATGGTGCCCTTGGCACCCTTCACGGTGACCGTCTCGTCGGTGATGGTGGCCGTCACGCCCTGGGGCAGCGCGACGGGTTGTTTGGCTACACGGCTCATTCTGGTTCTCCGATGCGCTGCGTCAGGCCACGATGCACAGGACTTCGCCGCCCTGGCCGATCGCACGCGCCTGCTTGTCGGTCATCACGCCCTTCGGGGTCGAGACGATCACGGTGCCCATGCCGCCCAGCACCTTCGGCAGTTCGTCCTTGCCGCGGTAGATGCGCAGGCCGGGACGCGACACGCGCTCGAGGCGGTCGATCACCGGGCGGCCTTCGAAATACTTGAGCGCGATGGTGAGGGTGCTCTTGCCACCGTCCGCGGCGACGCGGAAATCGGCGACATAGCCCTCGTCCTTCAGCACCTTGACGACAGCCTGCTTCAGGCGCGACGAACCGAGGCTCACTTCGCTCTTGCGGGCGAGCTGGGCGTTGCGGATGCGGGTCAGCAGGTCAGCGATGGGATCGGTCATGCTCATGTGGCGTGCGCTCCGTTACCAGCTCGCCTTGGACACGCCGGGCAGCTCGCCCCGGTTCACGGCCTCGCGGATCTTGACGCGCGAGAGTCCGAACTTGCGGTACACGCCGCGCGGCCGGCCGGTGATGGCGCAGCGGCGGCGGCCACGGCTCGGGCTCGCGTCGCGCGGCATCTTCTGCAACGCGGCGACGGCGGCGGCGCGCTCTTCCGGCGAGGACTTCGGGCTGCGGATCGCCGCCTTCAGGGCGGTGCGCTTGGCAGCGTGCTTCTTCGCGGTCGCGGCGCGACGCTTCTCGCGCTCGACCATGCTGGTCTTGGCCATGTTCTTCTGTGCCCTGTTACTTGCGGAAGGGGAAATTGAAGGCTTCGAGCAGAGCCCGACCCGCCTTGTCGTCCTTCGCCGTGGTGGTGATGGTGATGTCCATGCCCCGGAGCTGGTCGATCTGGTCGTACTGGATCTCGGGGAAGATGATCTGTTCCTTGACGCCCATGTTGTAGTTGCCACGGCCGTCGAACGAGCGCGGCGAGACGCCGCGGAAGTCGCGGATGCGGGGCATGGCGACCGAGATGAGGCGGTCGAGGAACTCGTACATGCGCGGCCCGCGCAGCGTGACCTTGCAGCCGATCGCGAGGCCTTCGCGCAGCTTGAAGGACGCGATGGATTTCCGGGACTGGCACATCACGGGCTTCTGGCCGGTGATCTTGGCCAGGTCGCCGGCGGCGGCCTCGACGACCTTCTTGTCGGCCACGGCCTCGCCCACGCCCATGTTGACCGTGATCTTGGTGATCTTCGGCACTTCCATCGCGTTGGTGATGCCGAGGTCCTTGCGCAGCTGCGGGACGACGGTGTCGCGGTAGTACTGTTGTAGCCTTGCCATGTGCAGGTCACCCATGTCGCGACGCCTCAGGCGTCGACGACCTCTCCGTTCGACTTGAAGAAACGCACGCGCTTGCCGTCCGCCAGCACCTTCACGCCGACGCGGTCGGCCTTCTGGGTGGCGGGGTTGAACAGCGCGACCTTCGACACGTGCAGCGGGGCTTCCTTCTCGAGGATGCCGCCTGCCTTGTTCTGCTGCGGGTTGCCGCGCGTGTGGCGCTTCACCCGGTTGATGTTCTCCACGAGCACCTTGTCGTCCTCGAGCACGGCCACGACCGCGCCCTTGCGACCCTTGTCGCGGCCCGAAATGACGATGACGTTGTCACCCTTGCGGATCTTCCTCATGACGAGCCTCAGAGCACTTCCGGTGCCAGCGAAATGATCTTCATGAACTGCGCGGTGCGCAGCTCGCGCGTCACGGGCCCGAAGATGCGGGTGCCGATCGGCTCGAGCTTGTTGGACAGCAGCACCGCGGCGTTGCCGTCGAACTTGATGAGCGAGCCGTCCGGACGGCGCACGCCACGGCGGGTGCGCACGACGACAGCGTCGTACACCTCGCCCTTCTTGACCTTGCCGCGCGGGATCGCGTCCTTGACGCTGACCTTGATGACGTCGCCCACGGCGGCGTAACGGCGACGCGTGCCGCCCATCACCTTGATGCACATCAGGGTCTTGGCGCCGCTGTTGTCGGCCGCCGCGAGGATGCTCTGCAGCTGGATCATGACGCGCGCTCCAGCACCGACACCAGGCGCCAGCTCTTGCGGCGCGACAGAGGGCGGCACTCGGCGATGGCCACCTTGTCACCCATGCGCGACTCGTTGGCCTCGTCGTGCGCGAGCAGCTTGGTGGTGCGGCGGATGAACTTGCCGTAGCGCGGGTGCTTCACCAGGCGCTCGACTTCGACCGCGATGGTCTTGTCCATCTTGTTGCTGACCACGCGGCCCGTGAGGGTGCGCTTGGCCGTGTTATCGGTTGCTTCGGTCATGGTTTACTTCCCCGACTCCTTCGCGGCCTTCTCGGCGAGCACCGTCTTCAGGCGCGCGATGTCCTTGCGTACGCGGCCGAAGTCGTGCGGCTTCACCGCCTGACCGGTCGCGCGCTGCATGCGCAGCGAGAACTGCTCGCGGCGAGCCTTGAGCAGATCCTGGTTGAGATCGCGCGAGTTCTTGTCGCGCAGTTCCTTGGCGTTCATGTCAGCGCACCTGCCGCTTCACGAAAGATGTGGTCACCGAGAGCTTGGCGCCGGCCAGCCGGAACGCCTCGCGCGCGGTCTTCTCGTCCACCCCTTCCATCTCGAAGAGGATCTTGCCGGGCTTCACCTTGGCGACCCAGTACTCCACGTTGCCCTTGCCCGCGCCCATGCGGACCTCGAGGGGCTTCTTGGAGACCGGCACGTCCGGGAACACGCGGATCCAGATCTGGCCGCCGCGCTTCACGGCGCGGGCCATGGCACGGCGCGCGGCCTCGATCTCGCGCGCGGTCATGCGCGCGCGCTCGGTGGCCTTGAGGCCGAAATCGCCGAAGGCGACGGAGTTGCCGCGCTGCGCGAGGCCGGTGTTGCCGCCCTTGAACTGCTTGCGGTACTTGGTGCGCTTGGGTTGCATCATGGCTGCAATGCTCCTCAGGCCACCGACGCCGCGGCGGCGGACGGGGCGGCGGCGGCGTCCGCAGCGGCGGCGTCAGCCTCCGGAGCGGCCTTCGACAGGTCTTCCTTCTCGAAGACCTCGCCCTTGAAGATCCAGACCTTGACGCCGATCACGCCATAGGTGGTGCGGGCCTCGCCGAGCGCGTAGTCGATGTCGGCGCGGAAGGTGTGCAGCGGGACGCGGCCTTCGCGGGAGCTCTCGGTGCGGGCGATCTCGGAACCGTTCAGGCGACCCGACAGGCGGACCTTCACGCCGAGCGCGCCGCTGCGCATCGTGCTCATCACGGCGCGCTTCATGGCGCGGCGGAACATGACACGCTTCTCGATCTGCTGCGCGATGCCGTCGGCGACGAGCTTCGCGTCGAGCTCCGGCTTGCGGATCTCGGCGATGTTGAGGCGGATGTCGCTCACCGGGCGGCCGAGCATCTTCGCCGTCTCCTGGCGCAGCTTCTCGATGTCCTCGCCCTTCTTGCCGATGACGATGCCGGGACGCGCCGTCTGGATGGTGATGTTCACCTTGTTGGCGGCACGCTCGATCTGGATCGAGGACACGGAGGCCTCGGCGAGCTTCTTGCGCAGGAACTCACGGACGCGGAAGTCCGTGTGGACGTGCAGCGGGAACTGCTTCTTCGGCGCGTACCACTTCGAGGTCCACTCGCGGGTGATGCCGAGGCGGATGCCGACCGGATTGACTTTCTGGCCCATGGATCAGTCCTTCCTGCCGTCGCTGACCACGACGGTGATGTGGCTGTTGCGCTTGACGATGCGGGCGCCGCGGCCCTTGGCGCGCGCGGCGAAGCGCTTCAGCACCGGGGCGGTGTCCACCATGATGCGGTGCACCTTGAGCTCGTCGATGTCGGCGCCGTTGTTGTTCTCGGCGTTGGCGACGGCGGATTCGAGCACCTTGAGGACGATCTCGGCGCCCTTCTTGGGCATGAAGCGCAGGGTCGCGAGCGCATTGCCCACGGCCTTGCCGCGCACCTGGTCGGCGACGAGGCGGCACTTCTGCGGCGAGATGCGCGCGTACTTGAGTTTTGCGGTGACTTCCATCTGTGTGTCTCCCCGGGTCAGCCCGAGACCTTCTTGTCGCCCGAGTGCGACTTGAAGGTGCGCGTGGGCGAGAACTCGCCGAGCTTGTGGCCGACCATGTTCTCGGTGACGAGCACCGGGATGTGCTGCTTGCCGTTGTGCACGGCGATGGTGAGGCCCACCATCTCCGGCAACACCATCGAGCGGCGCGACCAGGTCTTGATCGGCTTGCGGTCGTTCTTGGCGACGGCGACCGCCACCTTCTTCTCGAGGTGCAGGTCGACGAACGGGCCTTTCTTCAATGAACGCGGCACGGTGTGCTCCTGGGATCGGGATCCGCTCAGCGGATCTTGTTCTGGCGACGCTGCACGATCATGTGGTTCGTGCGCTTGTTGGTGCGGGTCTTCTTGCCCTTGGTGTTCCAGCCCCAGGGCGAGACCGGGTGCGGGTTGCCCTGGCCGGACTTGCCCTCACCACCGCCGTGCGGGTGGTCGACCGGGTTCATCGCGAGGCCGCGGACCGTCGGGCGGATGCCGAGCCAACGCTTCGCACCGGCCTTGCCGTAGCTGCGCAGGTTGTGCTCGTCGTTGCTCATCTCGCCGATGGTGGCGCGGCAGTCGATGTGCACCTTGCGGGTCTCGCCGGACTTCAGGCGGATGTACGCGTAGATGCCCTCGCGCGCCGTGTACTGCACGGAGTTGCCGGCGCTGCGGGCGAGCTGGCCGCCCTTGCCGGGCTTGAGCTCGACGTTGTGCACCGTGGAGCCGACCGGGATGTGGCGCAGCTGCATGGCGTTGCCGGCCTTGATCGGAGCGTCGGCGCCCGAGCGGATCTCGTCGCCCGGAACCACGCCCTTCGGCGCGAGGATGTAGCGGCGCTCGCCGTCGGCGTACTTGATGAGGGCGATGTGGCCGGTGCGGTTCGGGTCGTGCTCGATCCGCTCGACGATGCCCTTCACGCCGTCCTTGTCGCGCTTCAGGTCGATGATGCGGTACTTGTGGGCCGATCCGCCGCCCTTGTGGCGCGTGGTGATGCGACCGTAGCTGTTGCGGCCACCGGTCTTGGACTGGCGGACGGTCAACGGTTCGTGCGGGCCGCCCTTCCAGAGGTGCGACTTGTCGATCTTCACGACGAACCGGGTGCCCGGCGACGTCGGCTTCATCTTGACGAGTGCCATCAGCCCTTCCTCGATTCGTAGTCGATGGTCTGGCCCGGCGCGAGGCTCACGTAGGCCTTCTTCCAATCCTGGGTGCGGCCCGGCGTCTTGCCGAAGCGGCGGGTCTTGCCGGACTCGTTGACCACGTTCACGGCGGCGACCTTGACCTCGAACATCAGCTCGACGGCGGCCTTGATGTCGGGCTTGGAGGCGTCACGGCGCACGCGGAACGTGTACTGGTTCGCGTTCTGCATCGCGATCGCGGTCTTTTCGGTGATGTGCGGTGCCAGCAGCACGCCCATCAGACGCTCGGGGCTGAGGGTGGAGACGACGGCGCTCATTGCAGGCGCTCCTCGATGAGTTTGACGGCGCCGACGGTCATCAGCACCTTGTCGTAGCTCGCGAGCGCGAGCGGGTTCAGGGCGGTCACCGGCAGCACCTCGACGTGCGGCAGGTTGCGCGCCGCGAGGAACAGCTTCTCGTCGATGGCCTCGACCACGATCAACACGTGGCTGAGCGCCATGGACTTCAGCTGCGCGGCGAGCAGGCGGGTCTTGGGGGCTTCGAGGTCGATGCCCTGCGTGACGACGAGACGCTCCTGGCGCACGAGCTCGGAGAGCATCGAGCGCAGCGCGCCGCGGTACATCTTGCGGTTGACCTTCTGGGCGAAGTCACGCGGCTTGGCGGCGAACGCGCGGCCACCGCCGACCCAGATCGGGCTGCGGCTCGAGCCGGCGCGGGCCTGACCGGTGCCCTTCTGGCTGTGCGGCTTCTTGCCACCGCCACGGACCTCGGCCTTGGTGAGCTGGGCCTTGGTGCCCGCCCGACCCGCATTGCGGTAGGCGGTGACGACCTGGTGCACCAGCGCTTCGTTGTACTCGTGGCCGAAGGCGGCTTCGGAGAGTTGCAGCTCGTTCGAGCCGCCTGCGATCTTGATCTTCATGACCTGCTAGCTCCCGGTCACTTCTTGCCAGGCTTGGCCGCGGCGGCCGCCTTGGTCGGGACGATCTTGTTGCGCTTGGCGAGGCGCGCGGCCTTCACCGACGGACGGATGACGACCTGGCCGCCCTCCGAGCCCGGCACGGCGCCGCGCACGAGGACGAGGTTGCGCTCGGTATCCACCTCGACGACCTTCAGGTTCTCGGTGGTGCGGCGCGCGACGCCCATGTGGCCCGACATGCGCTTGCCCTGGAACACGCGGCCCGGCGTCTGGCGCTGGCCGATCGAGCCCGGGGTGCGGTGCGACACCGAGACACCGTGCGAGGCGTTGTGGCCCGCGAAGTTGTGGCGCTTCATGGTGCCGGCGAAGCCCTTGCCGATGGTCGTGCCCGTGACATCGACCACCTGGCCGGGCTTGAAGATGTCGGCCTTGATCTCGGCGCCGACGGCGAGGTCGTCGCCTTCCTTGTCGGCGAGCCGGAACTCGAGCAGCGCCTTGCCCGGCGCGGTGCCGGCCTTGGCGTAGTGGCCCGAGAGCGCCTTGCCCACCAGCTGCGGGCGGCGGGCGCCGTAGGTGACCTGGATCGCGCGGTAACCGTCCTTGGCGGCGGTCTTGACCTGCGTGACGCGGTTCGGGAGGACCTCGATGACGGTCACCGGGACGGATTCGCCCGCCTCGGTGAACACCCGGGTCATGCCGCACTTGCGGCCGACGAGACCGATAGTCATGTGCCAATCACTCCTGCGCACACTGCGATTGGTGTGCGCAACAAAATACCGTCCCCGGTTTCCCGGGAGTGGAGGGAGACAACCTGAGATGGCCTGCGGCGGGATGCCGCGGACTGCCTCGAGTGGTCTTGGCGCCCTGCCCGGGGTGACCCCGGCCCTGACGCCAACCTCGCCCGAATCCGCCGAATCCGGCGGCCCGCCCCGGAAAAAACCCCGGGGTCAAAATAGGGGCGCGAATTCTAAGCGGCCTTCGGGTCGGTTGCAAGCGTTGTCGCTCACCCCGCCCCGGAAGACCGGTCGCGGAAGACGCGGGTGGCCCGCCCCGGGGCCACCCGCGCCATCGATCAGTTCAGCTTGATCTGCACGTCCACGCCGGCCGGCAGCTCGAGACGCATGAGGGCGTCCACGGTCTTGTCGGTGGGGTTGAGGATGTCCATCAGGCGCTTGTGGGTGCGCAGCTCGAACTGGTCGCGCGCGTCCTTGTCGCCGTGCGGGCTGACGAGCAGCGTGTAGCGCTCCATCTTCGTCGGCAGCGGCACCGGCCCCTTGACGGTGGCACCGGTGCGCTTCGCCGTCTCGACGATCTCGCGCGCGGAAGTGTCGATCAGGCGGTGGTCGAAAGCCTTGAGCCTGATGCGGATGTTCTGGTTGGCCATTTTCTTTGGGTATCCTGGAAGTGAATGGGATCCGGAAGGGCGCCTGGCGCCTTACTTCAGGATCTTCGCGACCACGCCGGCACCGACGGTGCGGCCGCCTTCGCGGATCGCGAAGCGCAGACCGTCCTCCATCGCGATCGGCGCGATCAGCTCGACCGTCATCTTGATGTTGTCGCCCGGCATCACCATCTCGGTGTCGCCCGGCAGCTCGATCGTCCCGGTCACGTCGGTCGTGCGGAAGTAGAACTGCGGACGATAGCCCTTGAAGAACGGCGTGTGACGACCGCCCTCCTCCTTCGTCAGCACGTACACCTCACACTCGAACTTGGTGTGCGGCAGGATGCTGCCCGGCTTCGCCAGGACCTGACCACGCTCGACGTCCTCGCGCTTCGTGCCGCGCAGCAGCACGCCCACGTTGTCGCCCGCCTGACCCTCATCGAGCAGCTTGCGGAACATCTCGACGCCCGTGCAGGTCGTCTTCACCGTGTCCTTCAGGCCGATGATCTCGACTTCTTCGTTGATCCGCACGATGCCGCGCTCGATGCGACCCGTCACCACCGTGCCGCGGCCAGAGATCGAGAACACGTCCTCGACCGGCATCAGGAACGGCTTCTCGACGTCGCGCTTCGGCACCGGGATGTAACGGTCCATCTCCGCCACCAGCTTCACCACCGCAGGCACGCCGATCTCGCTCGTGTCGCCCTCGAGCGCCTTCAGCGCCGAACCGATCACGATCGGCGTGTCATCGCCGGGGAACTTGTAGGTCGAGAGCAGCTCGCGCACTTCCATCTCGACGAGCTCCAGGAGCTCCTTGTCGTCGACCATGTCGGCCTTGTTCATGAACACCACGATGTACGGAACGCCCACCTGGCGCGCGAGCAGGATGTGCTCGCGCGTCTGCGGCATCGGACCGTCAGCGGCCGACACCACCAGGATCGCGCCGTCCATCTGCGCCGCGCCCGTGATCATGTTCTTCACGTAGTCCGCGTGCCC